>NZ_BAUJ01000001.1 GCF_000496695.1 Vibrio halioticoli NBRC 102217 | reverse complement strand
ACCTGGCGATGTCCTACTCTCACATGGGGAAACCCCACACTACCATCGGCGCTATTATGTTTCACTTCTGAGTTCGGCATGGAATCAGGTGGGTCCACAATGCTATGGTCGCCAAGCAAAATTTTAAAATTCGGAAAACTGTTATTTAAAAGTTCGTATCACACATTCAAAGTTCTTACTTTGAGTCCACAAAACCCCTTGGGTGTTGTATGGTTAAGCCTCACGGGCAATTAGTACAGGTTAGCTCAATGCCTCGCAGCACTTACACACCCTGCCTATCAACGTTCTAGTCTCGAACAACCCTTTAGGACACTTAAAGTGCCAGGGAAGACTCATCTCAGGGCTCGCTTCGCGCTTAGATGCTTTCAGCGCTTATCGATTCCGAACTTAGCTACCGGGCAATGCCATTGGCATGACAACCCGAACACCAGAGGTTCGTCCACTCCGGTCCTCTCGTACTAGGAGCAGCCCCCTTCAATCTTCCAACGCCCACGGCAGATAGGGACCGAACTGTCTCACGACGTTCTAAACCCAGCTCGCGTACCACTTTAAATGGCGAACAGCCATACCCTTGGGACCGACTTCAGCCCCAGGATGTGATGAGCCGACATCGAGGTGCCAAACACCGCCGTCGATATGAACTCTTGGGCGGTATCAGCCTGTTATCCCCGGAGTACCTTTTATCCGTTGAGCGATGGCCCTTCCATTCAGAACCACCGGATCACTATGACCTGCTTTCGCACCTGCTCGAATTGTCATTCTCGCAGTCAAGCGGGCTTATGCCATTGCACTAACCACACGATGTCCAACCGTGTTTAGCCCACCTTCGTGCTCCTCCGTTACTCTTTGGGAGGAGACCGCCCCAGTCAAACTACCCACCAGGCACTGTCCGCAATCCCGATTAGGGACCAACGTTAGAACATCAAGCATACAAGGGTGGTATTTCAAGATTGCCTCCACAAACACTGGCGTGCTTGTTTCAAAGGCTCCCACCTATCCTACACATGTAGGGTCAATGTTCAGTGCCAAGCTGTAGTAAAGGTTCACGGGGTCTTTCCGTCTAGCCGCGGGTACACTGCATCTTCACAGCGATTTCAATTTCACTGAGTCTCGGGTGGAGACAGCGTGGCCATCATTACGCCATTCGTGCAGGTCGGAACTTACCCGACAAGGAATTTCGCTACCTTAGGACCGTTATAGTTACGGCCGCCGTTTACCGGGGCTTCGATCAAGAGCTTCGACCTAAGTCTAACCCCATCAATTAACCTTCCGGCACCGGGCAGGCGTCACACCGTATACGTCATCTTACGATTTTGCACAGTGCTGTGTTTTTAATAAACAGTTGCAGCCACCTGGTATCTGCGACTCCTAGTAGCTCCATCCGCAAGGGACTTCACCGCCAAGAGCGTACCTTCTCCCGAAGTTACGGTACCATTTTGCCTAGTTCCTTCACCCGAGTTCTCTCAAGCGCCTTGGTATTCTCTACCCGACCACCTGTGTCGGTTTGGAGTACGATTCCTTATAATCTGAAGCTTAGAGGCTTTTCCTGGAAGCATGGCATCAATGACTTCACTGCACGTAGCAGCTCGACATCGTATCTCAGCGTTGAGAAAGTCCGGATTTACCTAAACTTTCCGCCTACATACTTGAACCTGGACAACCATCGCCAGGCCCACCTAGCCTTCTCCGTCCCCCCATCGCAATTATAAGAAGTACGGGAATATTAACCCGTTTCCCATCGACTACGCCTTTCGGCCTCGCCTTAGGGGTCGACTTACCCTGCCCCGATTAACGTTGGACAGGAACCCTTGGTCTTCCGGCGTGGGGGTTTTTCACCCCCATTATCGTTACTCATGTCAGCATTCGCACTTCTGATACCTCCAGCAGCCCTTACAGACCACCTTCAACGGCTTACAGAACGCTCCCCTACCCCGCATACAAAGTATGCAGCCGCAGCTTCGGTGTATAGCTTAGCCCCGTTACATCTTCCGCGCAGGCCGACTCGACCAGTGAGCTATTACGCTTTCTTTAAATGATGGCTGCTTCTAAGCCAACATCCTGGCTGTCTAAGCCTTCCCACATCGTTTCCCACTTAGCTATACTTTGGGACCTTAGCTGGCGGTCTGGGTTGTTTCCCTCTCCACGACGGACGTTAGCACCCGCCGTGTGTCTCCCGGATAGTACTCAATGGTATTCGGAGTTTGCAAAGGGTTGGTAAGTCGGGATGACCCCCTAGCCTTAACAGTGCTCTACCCCCATTGGTATTCGTCCGAGGCGCTACCTAAATAGCTTTCGGGGAGAACCAGCTATCTCCAGGTTTGATTGGCCTTTCACCCCTAGCCACAAGTCATCCGCTAATTTTTCAACATTAGTCGGTTCGGTCCTCCAGTTGATGTTACTCAACCTTCAACCTGCCCATGGCTAGATCACCTGGTTTCGGGTCTAATTCTAGCAACTCGACGCCCAGTTAAGACTCGGTTTCCCTACGGCTCCCCTATTCGGTTAACCTTGCTACTAAAATTAAGTCGCTGACCCATTATACAAAAGGTACGCAGTCACGCTCTAAGGCGCTCCTACTGCTTGTACGTACACGGTTTCAGGTTCTATTTCACTCCCCTCACAGGGGTTCTTTTCGCCTTTCCCTCACGGTACTGGTTCACTATCGGTCAGTCAGTAGTATTTAGCCTTGGAGGATGGTCCCCCCATGTTCAAACAGGATATCACGTGTCCCGCCTTACTCGATTTCACTCAAAATGACATGTCGACTACGGGGCTATCACCCTTTATTGCGGCACTTTCCAGAGCCTTCGTCTGTGTCATTAAAAGCTTAAGGGCTAATCCAATTTCGCTCGCCGCTACTTTCGGAATCTCGGTTGATTTCTCTTCCTCCGGGTACTTAGATGTTTCAGTTCCCCGGGTTTGCCTCATTAACCTATGTATTCAGTTAATGATACGTGCTTGTGCACGTGGGTTTCCCCATTCAGAAATCCCAGACTCAAATGGTTATTACTACCTAATCTGGGCTTATCGCAAGTTATTACGTCTTTCATCGCCTCTGACTGCCAAGGCATCCACCGTGTACGCTTAGTCACTTAACCATACAACCCCAAAGGGTCTTGCTTAACGCAATACGTTTGCTACAACGTAGTATGACGTTTCCAAGGTGCGTTATCTCTTTATTATGAGCGAGATAACTATTGTTCATTTCCGCTTTAAAAAGCAGAAGCAAACATCGATTTTGCCGGACTCAAATTTGAATAACATCAGGCAATGATGCTATTCCCAAGAACACTTGAATGTGTGTTGGTACCTACATCTTAAAGATATAGGATTTGAGAACTTTTAAATTTGATAAGTAATAAATCAATTACTTATCGTCAGCTTTCCAAATTGTTAAAGAGCATAAAGCAAAAAGCTTTAATCAATAACCGAAGTCATTAATTAAAGCTCTAGTACTTTAACTAAAATAAACCATCAATCTGTGTGGACACTCATCGTGAGTAATCATCGTATAAGGAGGTGATCCAGCCCCAGGTTCCCCTAGGGCTACCTTGTTACGACTTCACCCCAGTCATGAACCACAAAGTGGTGAGCGTCCTCCCGAAGGTTAAACTACCCACTTCTTTTGCAGCCCACTCCCATGGTGTGACGGGCGGTGTGTACAAGGCCCGGGAACGTATTCACCGTAGCATTCTGATCTACGATTACTAGCGATTCCGACTTCATGGAGTCGAGTTGCAGACTCCAATCCGGACTACGACGCACTTTTTGGGATTCGCTCACCATCGCTGGTTGGCTGCCCTCTGTATGCGCCATTGTAGCACGTGTGTAGCCCTACTCGTAAGGGCCATGATGACTTGACGTCGTCCCCACCTTCCTCCGGTTTATCACCGGCAGTCTCCCTGGAGTTCCCACCATTACGTGCTGGCAAACAAGGATAAGGGTTGCGCTCGTTGCGGGACTTAACCCAACATTTCACAACACGAGCTGACGACAGCCATGCAGCACCTGTCTCAGAGTTCCCGAAGGCACCAAAGCATCTCTGCTAAGTTCTCTGGATGTCAAGAGTAGGTAAGGTTCTTCGCGTTGCATCGAATTAAACCACATGCTCCACCGCTTGTGCGGGCCCCCGTCAATTCATTTGAGTTTTAATCTTGCGACCGTACTCCCCAGGCGGTCTACTTAACGCGTTAGCTCCGAAAGCCACGGCTCAAGGCCACAACCTCCAAGTAGACATCGTTTACGGCGTGGACTACCAGGGTATCTAATCCTGTTTGCTCCCCACGCTTTCGCATCTGAGTGTCAGTATCTGTCCAGGGGGCCGCCTTCGCCACTGGTATTCCTTCAGATCTCTACGCATTTCACCGCTACACCTGAAATTCTACCCCCCTCTACAGTACTCTAGCCTGCCAGTTTCAAATGCGGTTCCGAGGTTGAGCCCCGGGCTTTCACATCTGACTTAACAAACCACCTGCATGCGCTTTACGCCCAGTAATTCCGATTAACGCTCGCACCCTCCGTATTACCGCGGCTGCTGGCACGGAGTTAGCCGGTGCTTCTTCTGTCGCTAACGTCAAACGATGAAGCTATTAACTTCAACGCCTTCCTCACGACTGAAAGTACTTTACAACCCGAAGGCCTTCTTCATACACGCGGCATGGCTGCATCAGGCTTGCGCCCATTGTGCAATATTCCCCACTGCTGCCTCCCGTAGGAGTCTGGACCGTGTCTCAGTTCCAGTGTGGCTGATCATCCTCTCAGACCAGCTAGGGATCGTCGCCTTGGTGAGCCATTACCTCACCAACTAGCTAATCCCACCTGGGCATATCCTGAAGCGAGAGGCCCGAAGGTCCCCCTCTTTGGTCCGTAGACATTATGCGGTATTAGCTATCGTTTCCAATAGTTATCCCCCACATCAGGGCAATTTCCCAGGCATTACTCACCCGTCCGCCGCTCGACGCCGTTATCGTTCCCCGAAGGTTCAGATAACTCGTTTCCGCTCGACTTGCATGTGTTAGGCCTGCCGCCAGCGTTCAATCTGAGCCATGATCAAACTCTTCAATTAAAGTTTTTTTGTTCCTAAGAACGGCTCAATGAATACTGACTTCAAAA
>NZ_BAUJ01000002.1 GCF_000496695.1 Vibrio halioticoli NBRC 102217 | reverse complement strand
AGTGTGATTGGTATTCATCAGAAAGCATTTTGTCTGCACTATTTCTGAACACAGGCTTGTAACAAATTAAGCCTCAATAAAACCAAAAACGGCAAGGTTTTTGCATCATTTAGATTATGGGCGAATAACTACATTCATAAGCTCTCATTGCACCAAATTTGTGCAATAATTTAACTGAATTGACCCTACGCACTAAAAAGGACTTTCTGTGAGTAAACCATTAGCTGAAACTGTCTTAGAGCAACTTGTTACAGCCACCTTGTTGCTCGATGAATCGTTGACCGTTTGCTACTTGAACCCATCGGCCGAACAGCTATTTGGGCAAAGCAAAAATCGGTGTATTCATCAGCATCTACCTGAGATGGTTGAACACTCCTCGATAGATTTTTCAGTCTTTGAACAGCCCCTTATTTCTGGGCAAGGAATAACTGACAGCGGCGTAACCTTTGTTATCGATGGCAAACCACTGCTGCTTGAACTCACCATTAGCCCTATTTCGTGGGACAAAAAAGTCATGCTGTTGGTTGAGCTTCGTCAAGTAGAGCAACAAAGAAGGCTCAATCAAGAACTGAACCAACACGCTCAGCAACAAGCAGCCAAGCTATTGGTACGCAGCCTTGCACATGAAATCAAAAATCCGTTGGGCGGATTACGTGGTGCAGCGCAATTACTCGAAAAAATGTTGCCTTCAGAATCACTGCGTGAATACACACAAATCATCATTGAGCAGGCCGATAGGCTAAGAAACTTAGTGGATCGACTGCTTGGGCCGCAAAGGCTCGGTACCAAAGAGCCGGAAAATGTTCACGTTATCTTAGAAAAGGTGCGTCAGTTAGTCAGCCTAGAGCTTGGAGAGAATGTTCGTATTGAGCGAGATTATGACCCTAGCCTTCCTGATATCGCTATCGATAGCGAGCAGATAGAACAAGCACTGCTAAATATCGTCAGCAATGCTGCGCAGATTTTACAAGGTCATGAGGACGCCCGAATCACCTTGACCACTCGTACAGAACACCAAGTAAACATTCACGGTAAACGCATCAAACTGGCGGCCAGAATTGAAGTGACTGACAATGGACCGGGCATTCCACCCGAGCTGATAGATACCTTGTTCTACCCCATGGTCAGTGGACGAGAAGGGGGAACGGGGCTTGGATTGTCTATTTCTCAAAATCTCATAGACCAGCACCAAGGCAAAATTGATGTGGACAGTTGGCCCGGAAAAACCACCTTCACTATTTATCTACCCATTTTAGATTATTAGAAAACAGCGCTAGGAGACAGAATTATGAGTAAAGGCTATGTATGGGTCGTCGATGACGACAGTTCTATACGCTGGGTTCTAGAAAAAACCTTATCTAACGCTAATATCAAATGTGAAACCTTCGCTGACGCCGAGAGTGTGCTTTTAGCACTAGAGCGTGAAGTGCCGGATGTCATCATTTCCGATATCCGCATGCCTGGCATGGATGGTTTAGAACTACTTAAACAAATCCACAAAGCCGACCCTATGCTACCTGTCATCATAATGACGGCGCACTCCGATCTTGATGCGGCAGTAAATGCTTATCAAGAAGGGGCTTTCGAATACCTACCTAAGCCTTTTGATATTGATGAAGCGCTAGCTTTGGCCAATCGCGCCATTACTCACAGTCACGATCAAAAACAAACCAACAATGCCGCCAACACCCTGCAAACGGACACCCCTGAAATTATTGGTGAAGCACCTGCCATGCAGGAAGTGTTTCGCGCTATAGGGCGTCTGTCTCGCTCATCAATCTCTGTGCTTATTAATGGCGAATCGGGGACAGGTAAAGAGCTGGTTGCGCACGCTTTGCACAAGCACAGTCCTCGCAGTAAAAATCCATTTATTGCCCTAAACATGGCGGCCATTCCAAAAGACTTAATAGAATCAGAGCTTTTTGGGCATGAAAAAGGCGCATTTACCGGTGCGAATAGCGTGCGCCAAGGGCGCTTTGAGCAAGCCAATGGCGGTACATTGTTTCTTGATGAAATAGGCGATATGCCGCTCGAAATCCAAACTCGTTTATTGCGCGTACTGGCCGATGGACAGTTTTACCGCGTGGGCGGACATTCCGCGATAAAAGTGGATGTACGAATCATTGCAGCCACTCACCAAAACCTTGAGTCATTAGTAAAAGACGGGGATTTTCGCGAAGACCTTTTCCACCGCTTAAACGTGATTCGAGTGCACATTCCAGCCCTTAGAGAACGCAAGCAAGATATCGCTAAATTGGCTCAACACTTTTTAAACTTAGCCGCCGAAGAATTAGCGGTGGAAGTGAAAACCCTCTCTAAAGAAGCGACCGAAATATTAACTCGACTTAGCTGGCCGGGAAATGTGCGTCAGTTAGAAAATACCAGCCGCTGGTTAACCGTCATGGCAAGTGGCAGCGAAATATTACCGGCCGATTTGCCGCAGGAATTAGTCGAAGAGCGCAGTCTAGCATCGAGCAATGAAGGATCTGATTGGCAAGAACTATTAGAGATGTGGGCTCGTTCTGCGCTAGCTTCAGGCGAAACCGAGCTCCTCGCACACGCACTGCCAGAGTTTGAGCGTATCTTATTAAAAGTGGCTCTTAACCACACCAATGGGCATAAGCAAGATGCGGCTAAAGTTCTGGGTTGGGGAAGAAATACCCTCACTCGCAAGCTAAAAGAGTTGAGCATGACTTAATCCTCTACATTCATCATCCGCTAGGAAAAAGTGGTCATCTTCTGGTGACTACTTTCACTCCCAAAAACCCAAAAACCCAAAAACAACCGTTATTTCATCTATCTCACAACGCTAGCTAGCCCTTCGTTTATTCTCTCTATCTAGCATTTTTTGCTTAAACCATACTGCATACGCAAAAACATTAACACTATCGCAACCAGTCGGTAAACATACAGATCGTTAAGCTGCTGGCTGTTTACATTTGACTGCTTATTTAATAGCTAATGATTAGATGTAAGATTGTACTAATCCATAATTGCGCATTTTTTTATAGAATCGTTTTTGATTATATGAACCGCTGAGCTTAATACGGCTATGAGTATGTTAATAACTCACCGTTAATAAGTAACAGCGGAGACCTGCGTGATAAAGTTTGGGTGAATTATGAATAAAACGGTTTCGATAGTTATACCTTGTTATAACGAGAGTGAAGTCATTGATACGACAGTGCAAGAATTGCTGTCCGTCACCAGCAGTATTGCTAATTATCAATTTGAGCTGATCTTTGTGAATGATGGCAGTGCTGACGATACGGAAGCAAAATTATTGGTACACAATAAGGCTCATGACAATATCCGTGTTATTTCTTTTTCACGAAACTTTGGTCACCAGCAAGCGGTCAGTGCCGGTTTAGATGTCAGTACAGGTGATGCTGTCGTGTTAATTGATGCCGATTTGCAAGATCCACCTAAACTCATTGAAGACATGATTGCCAAATGGGAAGACGGTTTTGATGTGGTGTATGGCACCCGCGCAAGCCGCGATGGTGAATCTAAATTTAAGCTCATCACCGCAAAATGGTTTTACCGTTTATTAAACTACTTATCAGAAGTAAAAATCCCTCTCGATACGGGCGACTTTCGCTTAATGGATCGCCAAGTGGTTGATCACTTAATTGCGATGCCGGAAAAATCACGCTTTATTCGCGGCATGGTCAGTTGGATTGGCTTTAATCAAACCTCGATTAATTATGAGCGTAGCGCTCGTTTTGCTGGTGAATCCAAGTACCCACTCACTAAGATGCTGAAGTTTGGCATTGATGGCATTTTATCCTTCTCCGTCAAACCACTAAAACTCTCCATTATGATGGGCTTTATGTGCTCGGGTGTGGCGATGTTGATGATGCTTTACTCTGTTTACATTCGCTTAATGACCGACCATTGGGAATCTGGCTGGGCATCGTTACTGGTTGCGATCTTGTTCATCGGCGGAGTGCAATTGATCTCTATTGGCATTTTAGGTGAATACATCGCACGTATTTACAACGAATCGAAAGATCGCCCACTGTATATCATCAAGAAAAACCGAGAACACGATGTTGACCAAAACAACTCAACTGTTGAGTAATCTGTTGTATTCAGATCTACGCCAAAAAATTCGCTTTGCTTTGGTCGGTGGGGTAAATACCATCGCCGCTTATTTAGCATTTATGGCTATTTATGAGCTGTCTGGACGCTACTTAGTTTCTTCGGTTTTATCGTATTTTATTGGCATGCTAATCAGCTATGCATTAAATCGTACTTTCGTATTCAACAGTGAGAAAAAAGGCGGTCAATTCATCCCTTTTTGTGTGGTGAATTTAGCCTCCTTATCCTGCTCAACCGGCGCTTTATTTATATTGGTCCATTATGTTGGATTGCATGTTTACGTTGGGCAGGCGCTAGCCGTGTGCGTTTCAATGGCAATTAACTACCTTGGCTATAAGAAAATATTTACTGAAGGGGTCTCAATGCCAACTTTGTTACAAGGCTTATATGACGACGATGGTCATCTAGACCTATTATCTGTTCTACAGTGGCTACTAATTGTGATTTTTGCCGGTATTTCGGTCTTCAATTTACACTTAGCTATGTCGGCCAATATCGCACATGATGCCTTACCGTATATGGACGGTTACAGCGAAAAATTTGTTACCGAAGGGCGTTGGATTAACTTTGCTTTATATGGCGTATTAAAGGAACTGCCCGCCGTGGTGGCCGCTTCTTTAGCCAACCTCTTTATCTTTATCTTTGCCTATAAAGTCGTAATGGGTGTTAAAAAGGAGCGCTGGTTAGCCATTGCTGTTGCCTTGCTCATCGTCAATGTCCCGTCTTTTACTATGCTACTCAAATGGCCAATGACTCTCGTTCCAGGCTGTTTTATGTTGGCATTGTTTGCTTGTTACAAAGATAAGTTCAATCGTCAGCTGTTGTTGGTTGTAGCCGGTATTTTTCTCTTCGCCACCTACCCGGCCTTTTACTTTTTAATGCCACTGTTGTTTGTGGCCGAGCTAGGTAAGTCTAGCTATGTCGATATCTGCAAATTCCTGTGTTTTTGGATTGTAGGTTATGTATTAGGGTACGCAGTTGCCAATGGTTTAGTGTATCTATACACCTCAATATTTACCGAGCATGCCTCTCTGATTCACTTTGTTAGCTGGCGACATGAAACGCCGTCCAATAGCTTATCTGCGTTGCTGGCAAATATTGCTAAAAGTGCCGGCAACCTTAACTATGAAGTGCAGTACTTAGCTAAGCTAAGCCCGTTATTTTATGTTCCCATTGCACTGACCTTTATCTGGGCACTGGTAAAGAGCTTCAAATACACAGCGATAGTATTGATCGTGGTGGTGTCATTGTATGCCAGCGTTGTGCCGCTAGGGGTCGATGTACCATTGCGCTCAGGGGTCACATTGCCGATTGGAATGGCAATGCTAGTGTTGTTAATTGTCAATAAACACTGGCGAGTACTGACTCTGATCAGTTTGTTTATACCGTTTTCATACCAAATGCATAGCTACAATTACCACTATGCGTTTAACCGCAGTGTGATTACCCATATTTTAGAAGAGCACGATCCACACCATTATCTTCGTCAGTCACAAGCGTTTGATAAGGTCACAGTCAGTGTGGATGAAGAGAAAATGACCCAATATATGCTAGATAAAACTGGCTCAAGATCGTTTACTAATTCGTCTAATTTACGCTATCACTACATTCGACCTTATCTGTATCAATATGGATGGCGCGGAGAAAGGATTGTAGTAAATAACGTCTCTAGAAGTGCGGTGACCGGTGAAGCTAGAGTGAAGAAGGAAGGTCGAGAGCTATTTGTCTCGATGGAATAACATGCAATCAATCAGGGTAAGAAGGCTTCTTACCCTGATTTTTTTGTAATGAATAGATTAGAATTACGAATTAGATTACGCGTGAGAATTGTTGCTGACGCGCCTTCGCTCTGAAGTATTTATCAAAACACATACAGATATTTCGAATCAACAAACGACCACGTAAATTCACATGAATTTCTGAGTCAGACACTTCCACTAAACCGTCGGTCACGAAGGTTTGTAGCAAGCCTAAGTCTTCATCAAAATACTTATCGAAAGTAAGTCCAAACTGTTGTTCAATATCGCTCTTATTCAGAGTGAAATTACAGATAAGCTGTTTAATCACTTCGCGACGAATAAGATCATCACTGTCTAAAGAAACACCTTTCCATAAAGCATGACGCTTCTCTTCCATTTGCGCATAATACAGCTTCAACTCTTTTTGGTTTTGCGCATAAGTATCGCCCACCATAGAGATAGCCGACACCCCAAAACCAATTAAGTCACAATCACCTTGAGTGGTATAACCTTGGAAGTTTCGGTGCAGCTCACCATTGCGCTGAGCAATTGCCAGCTCGTCTTCTGGAAGCGCAAAGTGATCCATACCTATAAATTGATAGCCTTCAGAGGTCAGTGTCTCAATGGTTTGTTGCAGAATCGACATACGCTCAGAGGCGACAGGAAGATCTTCATCTTTGATTTTACGTTGCGCCGCAAACAATTGTGGCATGTGCGCATAATTAAAGACTGACAAACGACCTGGACGCATGGTGAGCACTTGACGCATTGTTTCCGCAAAAGATGTGGCAGTTTGTAGCGGCAAACCATAGATAAGATCTAAGTTAGTTGAGCGGAAACCTAATTCTTTGGCTCTAGCGACCATAGCAAAAATGAACTCTTCATCTTGCTCACGATTGACCACTTTTTGCACTTCTTTATTGAAATCCTGTACACCTATACTTAAACGGTTAAAGCCACTGTCACGCAAGTGATCGAGCATATCCAGCTCTATCTCACGCGGGTCAACTTCAATACTAATTTCGGCATCGGCATTAAAGTTAAATTCATCATAAATCACTGTCATTAGGCGAGTGATTTGTGGCTTAGTTAAGAAGGTTGGAGTGCCTCCGCCAAAGTGCAATTGGTTCACTTTTCGCTGTGAGAGCAAAGCGGCACGTTGGCGAATTTCAAACTCTAGTACATCCAAGTAATCATCGGCTTTTTCTTGGTGGCGAGTAATCACTTTATTACAGCCACAGTAATAGCAAAGCTTGTGACAAAATGGGATATGAATATACAGAGATAAAGGTCGTTCTGGATATTGCATATAAGCAATGTCTAGCTCAGCAACAGTAAATGCTTCGTGAAATTCCACGGCCGTTGGGTAAGAGGTGTAGCGAGGTCCAGAGTAATTGTATTTATCCAATACACTCTGATCCCAGATAATTTGTCGGCTAGACATATGGATATCCTAAGAACAACTAAGAGAGGGGGTTATTATGCCACAGCTATAAAGAGGCGTTTTTTATAGCTAAAAAGTATCATAGAGAGCGATAAATATTTGATAGCTAGATCACGCCAATAATAGATGCTATTTCATTTGAATCGAAATCTGTTGATTGAGTGGAGCAACTCGACTCTGCAAATCTTTCAACTCTGTAATAATGTCATCATTCAAACGAGTTTCAGCTTTATGGCGGGCTAAGTTTTGTTGCATGCGCTCTTGCTTAGCCAGTTGTTGGCGCTCATCACCGCGAGCCATATCTTTCACTACCTGAAACAGCTCACTCAACGCGGGATAACGCGTTGCCACGTCGATACGCTGCTCACCCTGCACATAGTCCAGAATGTTGCACAAACGAATACTCAGCTCAGAAAGATCGCATTGACCCTGTATGCCTGCGAGGCACAAGGTATCAACACTCTCAAAAATCTTCGCATTGCGCTTAGCAACAGCCAGTGCTCGATGTTGCTGAATAAGTTGCTTCTGCTTATTTAGTTTTATCAGTAAATAAGCAGCATAAGCAGCTAATCCAAGGATGATGATAGCTCCGATAGAAGCCAACACAGCCATATCCATTGATTTTTAGTCCTTGAAATCGCCCAAATCTAGATCTTCAAATGACGCAAGTAGCTCATCTTCAGTACGTGGCTTCTTGCTCTTGGTTGGTTCAACCGGCACTTCAATTTCGTCTTCTGGTTCTAACAAACCTAATTGGTTCATTAACACTTCAATACGATCCAGTTTCTGATCAACGTAAGCTTGTAAACCGCCGCCTAGAGATTCACCGTTCTCGATACGCTCAAGCAACACATTCAATTGTGCATCATTTTCTAACGCATCCAACTCTTGCTCAGCTGTGTATTTACGCTGTTGCTTGGTTGGCTTAACGGTAGGTTCCACAATTAATGGGATTTTCTTCTTTGAACCAAGGCGAGGATCACGCTTAGTGCGTCCCGAGCTATCTTTTGATTCATTCTCTACCGAGTGGCGATTACCGGCTTTTTGGCCTTTACGCTTTTTCAGTTTCTTGCGTAGGCGTCCTTCCACATCCGATGTTGATCGGTTGCGAGTTACAGTTGGTTCTACTTCAACAACTGAACCTGGTTTTCTCGATTTCTTATGTCGACTCATTGCTCGACTTCCTCAATAAAATTACGTCGTTTTCAATAAATTCTAGCTCTAGCTTGTCTCGGACAGCTAAAAACTCAAAGGTGCTTCTGCTAAAAAACACAACATGTGTGTGGTCATTCTTGTAGTGCCAAGTAGCGAAGGCTTCGACTCCGCGCACCATTTTGGTCATCAAACCCAGCCAAGCACCTGGTTTTAACATTTCTATCCACTGCGCCCAAACCTCATCGGGTTTATATAAGTGCTCTATCACTTCGGTTGCGGTGATAAAGTCATAGCGCTTATTCAGTACACTGCTATCTGGATAGTAGTAGAGATCATACAAGTCTACATGGTGACCGGCCTCTTCCATCATTAAAGATAACGTTGGACCAGGACCACAGCCAAAGTCTAACCCTTGCTTATGATGACCTATACGTTCAACAAGTGGCACCTGAACTCTAGATAAAAATCTGCGGTAACCTGCATCAGAAGGGTCATTTTCATGTAGATCATAATGCGCCTTTTCTTGGCTTGAATCTAATCTCTGATTGGGGTCAACAAATACTAGCTTACAGCGCTGGCATTGCAGATATTGCCTGCGCTTATCTTCCCAATAAAATTGGATGTCATCATGATGACAAAGTGGACAATCTAACATTCAAGATGCCTATTTAGCGTAAGAGGCGCAACTTAACAAAATATGAAGAAAGAGTGTAGAAAAAATCTGCAATTTCGTGGATTTTTTCTGTTTGTAGCGGAAATAGGCTCAAACATCAAAACGGCGCGCAGCCACGCACAGCAAGTCTGTATATCTATAGCAGACGTTGAGTGTTAACAATATTTAGAAAATAAAAAAGCGATAGGTCACCCTATCGCTCGCAAAATTCCATTTGTTATTAATGCTTTCCGTGCCCAAATGTTGTTATTCATCGTCCTGATGATTTTTGAAATCCGTAGCAAATATCCATTTGCTGGGCTAATCCTAAGCCATTCCTATCAGGGTTCTCAACATGAGAAAAAAAACCATCCATTGTTTACCCAAAGTCGCCCAAGGCGGTGCTTTCCTTTACTCATCCTGAGTAAGATTGAAAACTTCAATCATCGCATCCTTCGACCTACACTACTCTACTACTGATATAAAAATGTGCAATTACTAAACAATACGAATGGATCACACTTTCAACAAATTAGATTTATAGTGCTTACTTTTCAATGCCTTAATAACGCTTAAGCGAATCAATGAATAAAGATAACTGTGGATTGAATTATGTGAGCTAGATATCGGAAATGATAAGAGGTAAGTCATTTAAGACATAGAGACTCAGAGCGAGTCTCTATATCTTTAGTAAGGCATGTTTTTAGTAACAACACCTTGAATAAATAGATTGATTAGTGAAGACCACCGACATATTTAGACAATATGTCAATTTCTTCTTCGGTCAGCTTTTTGGATACATCGTGCATCATTTCGTTAAGGTCGTTGTTACGATCCATCGATGCAAACTTTTGCAACTGCAGCTTAATGTAGTCAGCATGCTGCCCAGATATCTTAGGGAAACCCGATAAGCTAGTACCATTACCTCTTGGGCCATGACACGCCACACAAGCGGTAATTCCTCGCTCAGCATTTCCTGCTAGGTATAACTCTTGTCCTTGCTCAACAACATCTTCCGGAGTGGTATTCTCTGACGTAGGTAAAGAGGCATAATAAGCAGATATATCAGCCATATCTTGTTCAGATAGTGGGATAGCCATGGCACTCATCGCAGGATCATAACGCCCCTGCTTACCACCACTGGTTGCTCCCAACTTAAAATCTTTAAGTTGTTTAGTAAGATAGCCTTCATGTTGACCAGCCAATTTAGGATATAGAGCAACAGGACTGTTTCCATCAGCACCGTGACACGCCGCACATGTTGCTGATTTTTGCTTACCTGCTTCTATGCTACCTGCAGCCCATACTGAGCAGCTAGCAAAAAGAGTTACTATTAGCGCTAATTTCTTCATGACATTCCATTATAATAATTTGAGCTTCCGTGGCTAAGGTATGCTCAGTTTTTATGTTCTAGATTGAATAAAAGTACCCGAAAAGTTGAACAAGCCATAGGTGTCGCCTTTTGTCGTGCTAGAATAGGCGAACTAATGCCGAACACGGTTATTTTACACAAATTCACAAAAAAGTAATCAGTCGACTACACAAAGTCGCGATGGAGTTAACAGTGAGCGCAAAAATTCATTACCAAAATACGCATTTTATAACTAGTGCCCCAGATATTCGTCACCTTCCTGAAGATGAAGGCATCGAAATCGCATTTGCTGGTCGTTCAAATGCGGGAAAATCTAGTGCGCTCAATCGCCTAACCAATCAACGCGCACTTGCAAAAACCAGTAAGACCCCTGGTCGTACACAGCTCATCAACTTATTTAAAGTGGATGAAAACTGCCACATTGTCGATTTACCGGGATATGGCTTTGCCCAAGTACCTCTAGAACTGAAAAAGAAATGGCAAAAAAGCTTGGGTGAGTACCTACAAAAACGCCAATGCTTAAAGGGCTTAGTGGTATTAATGGATATTCGTCACCCAATGAAGGACCTTGATCAACAAATGATCTTTTGGGCTGTCGATTCAGGTATTCCAGTACAAGTGCTGTTAACGAAAGCTGATAAGCTAAAAAGTGGCGCTCGCAAAGCAACATTACTTAAAATCCGCCAAGATGCTGTTGGTTTTGGTGGTGATGTTAATGTTGAAGTATTTTCGTCTCTAAAAGGGCTTGGTGTCGAACAATTACGAGCTCGATTAGATAGCTGGTTTGCACCGGCTTTTGCACAGCTTGAACAAGATGATGAACAAAGCGCACCTGAACAAGAGTAGCGCCATCACCTATCTGCTAAATAAACACTAAACAAAAACGCGACCCTTAATATAGGTCGCGTTTTTTGTTTCTAAATTACAGAATACTTATTGAGTGATCTGGGCAGTTTTTAGCATAAAAATGCTAATTTTATTGTTTTTCAACACTTTGAAAGATCAGTACAAATAAAAGACGGATTAATATTTGCTTAAGTAATACAGGCAGAAATTAGTGGAGTTTAATGAAAAGCAAAAAGGGTAAACCCCTTATAAGATAAGGGTTATTGGTTTCTTTTAGGCAATAAAAAACGCCTCAGTCAAATACCGACTGAGGCGTATGAATTTATATAAATTCTAATAACGTGAAACAAAAGGTCTGAAAGATGGAACATCTTACCTCTGTACCCTACACAGATAAATTTACCCGATCTGAGAACAAATGCCAACACTTTTTGTAGTTTTTTTTCAAAAAAAAACTTTCCTTTGAAAAAATCCACCTAACCTATTGTTGTTTAAATTACAGGCAATAAAAGGTTGCATTAAGTGATACACATCTCACTAACAACCTATTATGTATAAATAATCGCCTAGTGGGCCTCATCCCAATTGTCACCATGGCCTGCATCAGCCACTAGCGGGACATCCAATGTAGCCGCAGACTCCATCAAATCCTGTATGTTACTTTCAATCTCTTGTAATACATCTTCACGAACCTCAAAAACCAGTTCATCGTGTACTTGCATTAACATACGAACCTTAGGTTCACCTTGTTGCTTTTCGATCCACTCATCGACTAACAGCATCGCTTTCTTGATGATATCTGCTGCCGTACCTTGCATCGGTGCGTTAATTGCCGCACGTTCGGCCGCTTTACGACGCATACCGTTACGAGAATTTATCTCTGGCAGGTATAGATGACGTCCATACAAGGTTTCGACATAGCCTTGCTCGGTTGCTTGGCTGCGAGTCTCTTCCATGTACTGCATTACGCCAGGGTAACGCTCAAAATAAGTATCCATATAGTGCTGAGCTTCGCCACGCGGAATGCCCAGTTGCTTGGCTAAGCCAAAGGCACTCATGCCATAGATAAGACCAAAGTTAACCGCTTTAGCACGGCGACGTTGTTCACTAGTGACTTGGTCTATATCGACCTCTAAGATCTCGGCAGCGGTGGCTGCGTGGATATCTTTACCAGTTCTAAAGGCTTCCAGTAACGCTTTATCACCCGAAAGGTGTGCCATGATACGCAGCTCAATTTGCGAGTAATCGACCGCCAGAATTTTCCAACCGTGTGGGGCCACAAATGCCTGACGAATACGACGTCCTTCTTCATTACGAATAGGGATGTTTTGCAAGTTAGGATCGGTCGAGGACAAACGTCCGGTTGCGGTCACACCTTGATGATATGAAGTATGCACACGTCCAGTACTTGGGTTGATCATCTTCGGCAGCTTATCAGTGTAAGTAGACTTCAATTTCGCTAAGCCACGATGCTCAAGAATCAGTTTCGGCAGTGGGTAATCCAAGGCAAGCTCTTGCAACACTTCTTCATTGGTTGATGGTGCGCCAGAAGGTGTTTTCTTGATGACAGGTAATCCCATCTCTTCAAATAGAATTCCTTGCAACTGTTTTGGCGAGCTTAAGTTAAATTCTTTACCTGCCAGCTCAAATGCTTTTGCTTGTAACTCATCCAGACGCTGGGCAATTTCTTGTGATTGAGTCCCTAGCAGCATGTCATCAATCAATACCCCGCGACGCTCAATGCGCGAAAGTACCGGTATGAGTGGGATTTCAATCTCTTGATAAACAGAGTTAAGTTTTTCGTTCTGTTCTAAAAATGCATTCAGATGATTGTGCAGTCGTAGCGTCACATCGGCATCTTCTGCCGCATACGGTGAAGCTTCAGCTAAGTCGATTTGGTTGAAGGTGAGCTGCTTTTTGCCTTTACCGGCAATTTGTTCAAAAGAGATGCATGGATGCTGCAAAAATCGCAGTGCCAAGCTATCCATATCATGTTTGCCGCCCACGCTGTTGTAGACGTAAGACGCTAACATGGTATCAAAGGCAATGCCCTGCATGTCGATATCGTATCGAGCGAGTACCGAAGCATCGTATTTTAGGTTCTGCCCCACTTTTGCCTGTTTAGGGTCTTCAAGCAGTGGCTTAAGTTGCTCTAGCACCCAACTGCGCTCAAGTTGCGCTGGGGCATCTAAATAGTCATGAGCAACCGGAACATAAGCGGCTTCACCTTCTTCGGTGGCGAAGGATAAGCCCACTAGGTTAGCCACCATGTAATCTAGGCTGTCCGTTTCCGTATCAAAGGCAAACACATCCGCTTGTTTTAGCTTCTCTAGCCAAGTGTTAAAGCTCTCTTCATCCAATATAGTTTGGTACTTACTGCGATCAATCGTGATGGCTTTCTCAGAAATGGTCGGTGTAATGTCTTTTTTCGCCCCAGCACCACTGATGGCTCGACCTGATTTTTCATCAGCCTCAACCACACCAGTGCCACCTTCTAACAATTCATTTAACCAAGATTTAAACGCCATTTTGCCATATAGAGAAATCAGTAAATCTTTATCCGGCGTCGCTTTAACCAAATCATCTAAAGTCACTTCGAGCTCTACGTCTAGCTTAATAGTGGCTAGGCGATAAGAAAGGTAAGCCGACTCTTTATGTTCGAGTAATTTCTTGGCCATAGTTTTTGAACCGCGAAAACCCAGTGCGGCAATGCTATCAAGGTTTGCGTAAATATCGTCAAGCCCGCCAATACCTTGTAAAAGAGCAGTAGCAGTTTTATCACCCACACCCGGCACGCCAGGAATGTTATCGACCTTATCTCCCATCAAAGCCAGATAATCGATAATCAGCTCAGGCGGAATACCAAACTTTTCAATCACCCCTTCTCTATCGGATACCACATTGGTCATGGTGTTGATTAAGGTAACGTTTTCATCCACCAGCTGCGCCATATCTTTATCGCCAGTACTGATCAGCACAGGCATGCCTTTCTTCGATGCTGCGGCAGATAAAGTGCCGATCACGTCATCAGCCTCTACCCCGGTGATGGAAATCAAAGGTAAGCCCATGGCTTTAATCATGTTGTGCAAAGGTTCGATTTGAGATCGCAGATCGTCTGGCATTGGCGGACGATTCGCTTTGTATTCTGGATACATATCATCTCTGAATGTCTTACCTTTGGCATCAAAGATCACCGCAATACGCTCACTAGAGAATTGACGCATCATGCTTCTGAGCATATTCATTACGCCATAAACGGCATTGGTTGGATGCTCACCATTACTCATGGTGCCAGGGTATGCATGAAATGCTCGATATAAGTATGAAGAGCCATCAATGAGTATCAGCGAATTTTCGGGGATAGTTGCCATGTATTGGTGTCCAGCTTAGGTAGAAGGAGGGATAATACCAATCACTTACTTACAACAATTGGTATAACTTTGCTATAGGATGCCACGAGTCACTCCGCTTATCTAGATACCCTTGAATCACACTAACAAATATTACCAATATCAACAGACTCGCCTGTGGATAAGTGTGTGTGCAAATTATTTGCGAACTTAAAAAGCCTGTAGATAAAGTTGCTTTTATTGATTTTTAATTATTAAAAATCAATAACTTAAATCAGATCTAGCGATCATTTAAAAGATCCTTGCCTGATCGGCGTGTGTGGACAAAGATTTTCATGAGGAAATATTGAACAGCGCGCTTGCGCAACAAACAACCTTAATAGAGTAGTGCATTTTTTACGCTATAGAGCTTTTTTAAAATAGAGTCGATTATGGAGAGGGTTTGGATAAGGTTCGCATTCTTCAATCCAATAACCATTTCTCAGTAGTAGCCTCAACATGGCCGCAAACTGATTTTGTGACTTAACGGTTAGCCAGCAATATCCCGCCTCTTTCACCCAACGTTGCTGCTCGTTTAACAGCAATTGTGCAACACCTTTACCGCGAGCCTCAGCATTGACCCCACCTAGCCAACTGTAAAAGGTGTCGTCATCTTGCGCATAACCTATTTTAAAGCCGAGCAATACCCCACACTCTTCTGCAATAAGAATCAGCGATTTTTTGTTGTTTAAACGCAAGTTAAGAGTTTCGAGACTCTCTGGTTTAGAAAATTCAGAAATCGAGTTCATGACCTGCAAAGCTTCAGCCAATGAACCTTCACGGATGACAATAGACATGTCGCCTCCTCTACATATACAAAAGGCCCTAAAAAGGGCCTAAATCATGATGTTGCTGTGCGATTATTGATCTTCAGATAACCACTGCGCCACGTCTTTAGCGAAGTAAGTTAAAATACCATCAGCGCCAGCACGCTTAAAGCATAGTAGCGATTCTAAAACCGTCTCTCTTTCCTTCAACCAGCCATTTTGAATGGCTGCTTTGTGCATTGCATATTCACCGGACACTTGGTAAGCAAATGTCGGAACTTGCAACTCAGTCTTCACTCGGCGAACCACATCTAGATACGGCATACCAGGTTTAACCATGACCATATCGGCACCCTCAGCAATATCCAGCCCCACTTCATGTAACGCTTCATCGCTATTTGCAGGGTCCATTTGGTAGTTCTTTTTATCTGCGCCTTTTAAGTTACTCGCAGAGCCGACCGCATCTCTAAATGGGCCATAGTAGTTAGACGCATACTTGGCAGAATAAGCCATGATCTGAGTATGAATGAGCCCGGCTTTTTCTAACGCTTCGCGAATCTTACCAATGCGACCATCCATCATATCTGAAGGAGCAATAACATCAGCACCCGCCTCTGCATGCGAAAGTGCCTGCTTGATCAAAACTGCGGTAGTTTCGTCATTTTGCACATAGCCTTCTTCATCAATGATGCCGTCTTGTCCGTGTGTTGTATAAGGATCAAGAGCAACATCGGTAATAACACCAATTTGCGGTACATGCTCTTTCAGCAAACGCACCGCGCGCTGCACTAAACCTTCGGAGTTATACGCCTCAATAGCGCACAGGCTTTTTGCATCTTGGTTTACTACAGGGAATAACGCGATGGCAGGAACCCCTAAATTAGCCAGTTTTTCTGCCTCTTCCAACATGAGATCGATAGAAAGACGCTCAACGCCCGGCATAGATTCAACTGACTCACGGCGATCTTTACCCATCAAAATAAACATTGGGTAAATCAAATCATCAACGGTAATTTTGTTTTCTGCCATCAAACGACGGCTAAAGTCATGTTTACGCATGCGGCGCATTCTACGCGCAGGAAATGGGCTTTGAATAAGTGCGGACATGGTTCGATCCTTGTATGAAACAACTGTGCTAAATCATAACATTAACCATTCCACTAGGAACGCACAGAACATGAAAAATAGAACGAATGCACATATACTGGAGCACAAATAGCCAACAAATGATGTTTATCCATGATCGACACCCACGCCCATATTTATGCCAGTGAATTTGACCAAGATCGAGACCAAGTTGTAGAGCGCGCTCTGCAAGCTGGGATTAATCAAATATTACTGCCCAATATCGACCTAGAGTCTATTCAACCTATGCTAGCCACCGAAGCGGCTTACCCTGATATTTGCCGTTCGATGATGGGATTGCATCCATGCTATGTAAACCAAGACATCAAGCAAACCTTAACTGAAATAGAAAGTTGGTTTGATAAACACAACTTTATTGCGGTAGGTGAAATTGGCATTGATCTCTACTGGGACAAAACTTTTCGTAAAGAACAAGAGTATGCGTTTTCCACCCAACTAAACTGGGCTAAAGAACGCGACCTTCCGGTCGTCATCCATACCAGAGATTCTATTGAGGAAACACTTAGTCTGCTGAAAAAGGAACAAGACGGTTCTTTGCGTGGCGTATTCCATTGCTTTGGTGGCAGTGTCGAAGAAGCAAAAGCCATCAATGAGCTTGGCTTTCATTTAGGGCTTGGCGGCGTATCGACCTTTAAAAATGGCGGTATGGATAAAGTCATTCCGCACTTGGACTTACAATACCTAATACTAGAAACCGACTGCCCTTACCTTGCTCCTGTCCCTCACCGAGGCAAGCGCAATGAACCCGCTTACACTCAGTTAGTCGCACAGCGAGTTGCCGACCTGAGAGAGTTGAGCCTGATAGAGGTAGATGCACTCACTACCCAAAACGCAGTGCAGTTATTCAACCTATAAAAAAATCCCCAACGGGGATTTTTTGTGATTTATTCAGTGAAAGAGAAAGCAGAGTCTATTCTGCTTGCTCTTCGTCCTCATCTTTTCGAGTATAGAAGCGCGCAAAGAACAAGCCGACTTCAAATAACAGCAACATTGGCACAGCCAACAAGGTCTGAGAGATAATATCGGGCGGCGTTAGCATCATGCCAATTACAAAAGCGGCCACAACCACAAAAGGTCGCTTGGCTTTTAGTGTTTGCACGTCTGTTGCTCCCGTCCAACACAGCAAGATGATAGCGACCGGTACTTCAAATGCGATACCGAACGCTAAAAATAACGCTAGAACAAAGTCGAGATAACTGGAGATATCCGTCGCAAACTCAACCCCACCTAACGATATCGCGGTAAAAAAGCCAAACACTAGCGGGAATACCACAAAGTAGGCAAATGCTACACCACAGTAAAATAACAGTGAGCTTGAGAACAACAGTGGCATCACTAAGCGTTTCTCATGCTTATACAACCCTGGTGCGACAAAGGCCCACACTTGATACAAGATAAACGGAACGGCGAGAAACACTGAAGCGATTAAAGTCAGTTTAAGTGGCGTAAAAAACGGTGACGCGACATCCGTTGCAATCATCGTTGCCCCTTCGGGTAAACGATCAATTAAAGGAGCCGATACGAACTCATAGATATGACCCGAAAAATAAATCAGGCATAGAAACACCACCATCACTGCACTAATTGCGCGCAATAAACGAGTGCGTAACTCAATCAGATGGCTCATCAATGGCTGGTTGGAATCAACCGAAGACATAGAAACCTCTATAAATGACAAAAGGGGCGGCAGTGCCCCTATTGATTAATCTTGTGACTTAGGAGAAGACGACTCTTTGGTGCTTGTTGAAGACTTGTAGGGTTGCTGAACACTTTGTGCAGCTTCTTTTAGCTCTTCTACAGATTGGCGTAACTCTGGAGACATATCTTTCATCCCCAATTGTTCTGCCTTTTTCAGGTTTTCCTGAAGTTCATGAATTTTGAGCTCATGATCCAACTCATCTTTGACATTATTTGCCATAGATTTTGCTGAATTAATAAAGCGAACCACACTACGAATAGCGACAGGGAGACGCTCAGGCCCCAAGACAATCAGCCCCAAAACGGAGATGAGTATCAGCTCCCAAAAACCAATATCGAACACGGATTAAACCTGCTCTTTATCTTTTTGCTTCTCAGTGCTTTGCTCTGCAGTTTTTTGCTCAGAAATATTTTTCTTTTCAAAATCTGCATCGTTTGACTCTTTAGCATCTTTAGTGATTGCTTCTTCCTCAGACATCGCTTTCTTGAAGCCTTTAACTGCCGAGCCAAGATCGCCACCAATACCACGCAATTTCTTAGTTCCAAATAATAGAACTACGATCACTGCAATGATTAAAAGTTGCCAAATACTAATTCCACCCATGTGTAATAACCCTTGTATCTATTTTTATATAAATAATCATTTACGGTAGGTAAACCAACTTAATATCCAAGCCAGCAATCCTAAACCACCAACCCCTGAAGAAATCAAAGGGTTATCATTAACGTAAAGTATGGACGAGCATACGATAAATGTAGCCCCTATTCCAAACATAAATTGGCCAGTAGCGTGTTGTCTCTTCGTTTGTCGATATCCCTCATATAAATTCTCGACTTTTTGAGACAAATTCTTACTACTCTTCAAGTTGTCATAAAGTAGCTCAGGCAATTCGGGTAATTTTTCCGCCCAAAATGGTGCACGCTCTTTAATTGAGTTCACCACAGCTTGTGGACCCACCTGCTGTCCCATCCATTTTTCCAAAAATGGCTTCGCTGTCGCCCATAAATCAAGTTGCGGATAGAGCTGTCGCCCTAAGCCTTCAACATACAACAAGGTCTTTTGTAACAACACCAGTTGTGGTTGCACTTCCATATTATAACGACGAGCTGTGTTAAATAGATTAAGCAAAACATGGCCAAACGAAATATCACACAGTGGTTTGGCAAATATAGGTTCGCACACCATGCGAATCGCAAACTCAAACTCTTGCACATTGGTATCGGCAGGCACCCAACCAGAATCGACATGCAGTTGAGCCACTTTTCGATAGTCTCGATTAAAGAAGGCCAGCAAGTTTTCAGCCAAGTAGCGCTTATCATCAGCGTTAAGTGTTCCGACAATACCGCAATCTAAACCAATCCATTGAGGATTCTCTGGATGTGAATATTGCACAAAGACATTGCCTGGGTGCATATCGGCATGAAAAAAGCTGTCTCGGAAAACCTGAGTGAAAAAGACGGTCACACCACGTTCAGCGAGCAACTTCATATTAGTGCCGTTGCTTTTTAACCCTTCAATATCGGATACTTGAATGCCATAGATGCGTTCAGACACCATCAAATTTTTACTGCTCAGATCAGGAATAATCTCAGGGACATACAGCTCTTCGCTATTTTCAAAATTGCGGCGCAGTTGCATTGCATTGGCGGCTTCTCGGCGTAGATCTAACTCATCAATTAAGGTCTTTTCATACTCTGCAACTACCTCGACAGGTTTCAACCTACGCGCTTCAGGAACCGCTCTTGCTAATAATTTCGCCATGCGAAACATCAGCTTAATGTCGGCATCAATAACAGGGCGGATATCTGGGCGAATAATTTTTAGAACAATTTCCCGTCCAGAATCTTTTAATTTAGCAGTATGTACTTGCGCAATCGAAGCTGATGCCAAACATTCTATGTCAAAATCATCAAACCATTGTTCTACAGGTCCACCTAAAGCAAGCTCAATATGCTTCTTTGCTAAATGCCCTTCAAACGGGTCTACGCGATCTTGCAGCAGTGCCAGTTGATCGGCAATATGCGGAGGAAATAGATCGCGGCGTGTAGACATCATTTGCCCAAACTTAATCCAAACCGGACCTAGATCTTGCAATGCCAAACGCAGACGATGACCTAACTCTTTTTCTGGATGTTTATTCTTTATCCAAAACAGTGCCTTGCGAGCTAAGCGAGGAAACTTAGCCAGATCATGCTCAGGTATTAGCTCATCGAGCCCATATTCAAGTTTAACGCGAGTAATCTGGTATAAACGCTTTAGCTCAGAAGGAGTCATTGCTGGCTCTCCGTTAAACGCGCTAGGCGTTGCTCAAGAGAAACTAACTTAGCTTGCACATCGTCCACTTGATCGCAGAAGTTGGCTACCGCCAACGGTGAAGGGGCTAATTCCCACTCTTCAGTAATAACGTGTTTAAGGTGAGTGGTGTGTTTTTGCGCACTACTTTGTAGAAATGACAGTCCGCTTTTTGCTCCTGACACGAGCGTGTGAGCGGCAACATCACCAACAACCTTAGACAGAATCTCTGCTATATCTGGCTTACTCAACTGCATCAAAGTCGCAAACTGTTGCCCTACTTGCATATCTCCAGCAACAGACAGTTTGTCTTGTTTAAAGAGCTCGTTAATGTTGGCCTGTTGCTGTAAATCGCGTAGCGCAGTAAGACTTAAGGTCAACTCACAATCCGGAGTCCCCTCAAATGCTGCCAACACATCAATTTGTTGGCTACAAACAAAAATCAGACTTTTATTCAGCTCTTTTAAATTCAAACGAATAGTCGAGCCTTTCATACGAGCTAATTGTTTTTGACTTTCAGGTTGCTGTTTTATCAGCGAATTAAAAGAAAACTCAACAGCTGCTGTTACTAAAGAATCAATGGGCATTAAAGTGTTCCACTAAAATTTGTAACCACGGTGCAAAGCAACAATGCCACCGGTTAGGTTGTAATAGGTGGTTTGCTCAAATCCTGCGTTTTGCATCATACCTTCTAATGTTTCTTGGTCTGGGTGCATACGGATCGATTCAGCAAGGTAACGATAGCTTTCTTTATCGTTGGCGATGATGCCCCCTACTTTCGGTAGGATGTGAAACGAATAGGCATCGTAAATCTTAGAAAGTGGCGAGAAGATTGGTTTAGAAAACTCAAGTACCAATAAACGACCACCGGGCTTAAGCACTCGGTACATTGAGCGCAAAGCTTTGTCTTTGTCCGTTACATTACGTAGGCAAAAGCTAATGGTAATGCAGTCAAAGTAATCATCTGGGAATGGTAATTCCTCAGCATTGGCTTGCACGTAATGAACATTACCTACCACGCCAGTATTTCTTAATTTGTCACGACCGACATTCAGCATTGAATTGTTGATATCAGCTAGAACAACATGTCCTGTATCACCCACTATACGTGAAAACTTAGCGGTAAGATCTCCAGTGCCGCCACCGAGATCAAGTATCTTCTGCCCTGAACGTGCACCACTACAATCAATAGTGAAACGTTTCCATAAGCGATGAATACCACCCGACATCAAATCGTTCATCAGGTCATATTTACTGGCAACCGAATGAAAAACCTCGGCCACTTTAGTTACCTTTTCATTTTTAGCAACGGTCTTAAAACCAAAATGGGTAGTGTCTTGTGAGGTTTGTTCTAGGGGTTCTTTAACGCTCATATCTATGTTCTATCTCTGAATTCATATTTCAGAGAGATATGACAAAAAGCCATTAACTTCAAGCACACCTCCCTACCACGCTCGCAAATCTAGTTGCAAACGAACCAACAAGTCTACTTTATACATCAACGCTTGTCTTTGTTGAAATACGCTCAATTTTATTGAAGTTGCATAACTGTGAATAAATACATCAACAGCACCTCATCTTGTTACTTTACTATCTAGCCACTTCAATTGAAGATTGGCGCATAACCACAAAATCTATAGACTAAGCTCTGTTTGATTCCCTCAACTTGCTGGAGCTTTAAAGCCCTTAATGAATGAACGTAAAGCTCTTATTTTAGGACTCAGTGCCGTATTACTTTGGTCAACGGTTGCAACCGCATTTAAGCTGACGTTAGCCGAGTTCACGCCAATTCAAATGCTAACTTGTGCCAGTATTGTTTCAGCAATCGCACTGCTAATCGTGTGCATACTGCAAAACAAAACCCACCTCATTGTCCGCACTTTTGTGGCGAATCCTTTTTATTATCTGATGCTAGGGCTGATTAACCCTCTGGCTTATTATCTTATTTTATTTAAAGCCTATGACCTTTTACCTGCCTCACAAGCTCAACCCATAAACTACAGTTGGGCTATTACACTGACATTAATGGCCGCTCTCTTTTTAGGGCAAAAAATACGCCCTCAAGATTGGCTAGCTTGTCTGTTTGGTTACCTGGGAGTAGTGGTCATTGCCACCCAAGGGGACATTTTAGGGATGCACTTTTCCAGCCCAGCAGGTGTCGCATTAGCACTGTTATCTACTTTATTGTGGGCTGGATATTGGATTTTAAACGCCAAAAACAAAGCTGACCCTGTGGTGGCGGTATTGCTTGGGTTTTTAGTGGCAATACCACTGGCTATCGCTTTATCAATTTGGGAGGGTGCCACTTGGCAAATGAGCAGCAAAGGATGGTTGGCCGTCACTTATGTTGGTCTATTTGAAATGGGGATCACTTTTGTATTGTGGTTGGGCGCACTCAAAGCGACTCAAAACACTGCAAAAATTAGTAACCTAATTTTTATCTCGCCGTTTATCTCTTTGTTGTTGCTGGCCAATATTTTAGGCGAGGAAATTCATCCTTCTACCCTATTTGGCTTAGTATTAATAGTTGCTGGACTGATTATCCAGCAACTAAAACGAGCAAAACGTCCGCCTCAGCAACGACAGACTTAATCGCTTATCGATTATTTACGCGCTAATTTATGATGGGCACGAGAAAAGTGCCCAGCACAAAAAGCGCCCACAATAGACAATTCACCCGCTAAACAAAGAGCGGCAGCTACCTCAGCCAATGCTTGCGATTTACCATTGCCATGTAATCCCATTAAATCTAAACAGGCTTTCTGACTTGGCAGGCCTGTACCACCACCAACGGTACCCACCATCAAGTTGGGTAAGGTAACACTGGCATACAGGTCGCCATTTTTATCCACTTCGAGTCTTGTCATACCCACCGCAGATTCAGCAACACACGCAGCATCTTGACCACAAGCAATGTATAAAGCAGCCAATGCATTGGCATAATGTGCATTGATACCAATCGTGCCACTGAGCGCACCGCCCACAGTGGTAATTTGAGCAAATTGCATCATTTTTTCAGGCGTCGTATGTAGGTACTTTTCAATAAGAGCTGCTGGAATATGCGCTTCTGCGGTCACTTTTTTGCCTCGCACACTACGCAAGGTTTGCGCATTGGCTTTTTTGTCGCCAGAAAGATTACCATCAAGAAACGCATGCTCAGGCTCAACCGGCGTATGCTGTAAAATATACTCAAGTACCGCATTGGTGGCGATAGTCACCATATTCTGCCCCGATGCATCACCCGTTAGGAATTCAAACACCAAGTACACATGATTACCTTCAATGCTAACGCTAATATCCGTTAGTTTCCCATGAGAGGTGGTTTGCTCGGCAATAGATTTGAAGGTGGCATACTGAGTCACAACCCAAGCCACAAATTGCCCTGCTTGGCTAAGATCAAAGAAAGCAAAAGCCGGTGTACGAGTAACACCTTCATTAAGTAGCATCGCACTAGCGCCACCAGCGGCGGTCAACAGTTGTGAACCTCGGTTGTATGAGGCGACTAATGCTGCTTCAGTGGTTGCCAAAGGCACCAAAAAATCTTGCTTAGCAAATAGCCCGTTCACACGCAAAGGGCCCGCCATACCCACTGGCATTTTTACCGTACCGATAAAGTGCTCAATATTCTTCGCATACGTCAACATGTGCTGCTGGGTATGCTCATCCAACAGGTGCTGCTGTGCGTCATCATTATCAAGAGTCGCCCAACGTCGCTGAACATTTTTTTCTGTTAAATAAGGACTCTTGGTCAGTTTTGTCGTTGGAGGCTCAAAGTGAGGTTGCAGAGCCTCATTACGCAGTGAGGAGTCGAGATCTGAACTGAGTGATGAAGTGTGATCAGGTCGGTGTAGATTTAATTTAGGCATATTTCTCACTTTAGGGTTGTCGCAAATTGCGCAGATTCCTTCCCTAGTGCAATCCATTTTTATCGTACAAACAACGTAACTGAGCAGAGTACGAACATTCCCCCCCAATTACAACGCCATAGAAACAATTGTTAATAAACTAAAAGTACACCAAATATAACAAGTTAAGATGAACATTAACTGCTGAGTCTCACGTAAACTCAGTATAAAGATGAACTCATTCAAGACTCTTATGCTCAATGCGCATAAAAATGAGAAATAACATTACTCGACAACCCTTTTGATTAAAGATTAATCAATGGCAGAATGCCCATCCGCGCAAAGTTGTAATATGAGGTGTTTCGCGATGATGGTTTTGATGTACTCAGTATTGGCAGTTTCCAGCGTAAGTTTAGGTGCCATACAAATCCTAAAGAAGAAAACACCAAATAGCAGCGATAAAGCTTCAGAAGAGATCACTCAGTACTTAAAAGAAACCCATTACTGGGCAGAAGAGTATCGACACGCACAAATCAGCTACCAAAGATTACACGCTGAATTCATGCACAAAATTGCCGACATGAACCGTCAAAACCCAGCCCAACAACAAGCCAATAACCTTGCGCTTAACGAGCTAAAAATGCACGTTGAGCAACGAAAGATGAGAATGCAACGCGCAGAAAAACGTTATCAAGAATTAACCCACTAAGTTGTTATATAACTCCGGGTTAATTCATTTCAATGACATCAAAAATAATTACACATGCTGACCAGCTACATAACCTGAGCTCCAGCACCAACAAAAATTGAACCCTCCTAACCAACCAGTCACATCCATCACTTCACCGATAAAGTACAAACCAGGAATGGTTTTGCACTCCATAGTTTTAGAGGACAGATGATCGGTATTGACGCCACCTAAAGTGACTTCCGCAGTGCGATAACCTTCAGTGCCATTAGGTACTATTTGCCAGCCTTCTAGGGCCTCAATGATTTGATCGTATTCTTTATGGTTCAACTGCTTTAGTGGCTTATCGGTAAATAGCTTACGCTCCATCAATACTTCAATCAGGCGCTTAGGCAGCACTTTGGCTAAGACATTTTTCAGCGATTGGTTGGGATGGCTTTCTCGACTTTGAGCCAGTAACTCTGCGATATCGGCTTCTGGCACAAGGTTGACGGTCACTTTTTGTCCTGCGCGCCAATAAGAGGAGATTTGCAGTACCGCAGGGCCAGACAGACCACGATGAGTAAACAGCAATGCTTCTTTGAAAACGGTGCCATTTTCGGCGGTGATTTCTGCAGGGATAGCAATGCCAGAGAGTTCGCTAAAATCCAGCTTGTCTTGTTTGTGCAAGGTAAATGGCACCAAGCCTGCGGTGGTCGGTATCACATCTAGGCCAAACTGCTCAGCAATTTGATAGCCAAATGGGGTGGCTCCGAGTTTGGGCATAGATAAGCCGCCCGTTGCCACAACTAAAGAGTCGCAGCGGATTGGCTCACCATTAGCCAAAAGGGTAAAGCCTTGTTCTGCTTGTTCAATCTCTGTCACTGCCACTTGATAGCGGAATTGAACCCATGCAGGAGGACATTCTGCTAACAACATTTTGACGATATCTTTGGCAGTATCCACACAGAACAGTTGTCCATGATCACGCTCTTCAAATTCAATGCCGTGCTTGCTTACCATAGAGATAAAATCCCAATTGGTGTATTGCGACAATGCCGATTTTACGAAGTGCGGGTTGCTACAAATAAAGTTAGCCGCAGAGACATCGTAGTTACTGAAATTACAACGTCCGCCACCAGAGATGAGGATTTTACGGCCCGGCTTCTTGGCATGATCGACCACCAGCACGCGTTTATTCCGTTTTCCGGCTTCTGCTGCACACATTAAACCTGCGGCACCGGCACCAATAATCACGACATCAAAGTGTTCACTCATTTTTTATATCTCGGGCTGTTAGAACAACAAAAGGGCATGCGAACGATCGCATACCCTTCTTAATTGGCACATTCTACCCAGATGCAAGGCAGACTTTCAAACAAGATTTGTGTTATTAGCGATTCGAAACCTTATTTGAGCAATGCTCAGCATAATGATTACACGCTAAAGGCGGCCAATAATGTCACCCCAAGCAAAGCACAACTTAGTATAAACAGCTCACGCACTTTGTCGCACTTCCCGACAAACACAGGATCATGGTGTTGAGAGTATTCTTTACTTTTTAAGTAGTTAAACAACCTAAACTGCTTCACTACATTACCTTGAGTGGTAAAAAACCCACGCCCATCTACCTGCTGATACAGTAATGGGTGCGCTTCACGCATAACAAAAATAAGTGCTCTTAAAGTGCTAATGTAACGCACGCAATTAACCGCAGTGACGCTCATAAGCGCAAAAATAATCAAATCCCCACTGATCATCTTTATTCCTCCCTATTTCCTCTGGGAGACGACAAGACAACCAATGAGAACCGGTTGTTTAAGCGAGTAACAACAAATTACTCAGCTGCCGTATCCATGATAGAGGATGAACCTTCTTTAGCCATTGTTGCTAGGTCTTTGTCGATAAAGAACAATGCCTGACCGTTCTCACCAACCAACTCTAGCTTGTCTAAAATCCCTTTAAACAATTTCTCTTCTTCGTGTTGCTCTGCCACATACCACTGTAAGAAATTGAACGTTGAGTAGTCTTGGCTTGTGAAGGCCACATGAGCAAGTTTGTTGATCCTTTCAGTGATCATGCACTCATGCTCATAAGTTTCGCGGAAAACTTCTCCTAAGCTCGCAAATTCGTGTTTTGGCGCCTCAATAGCCCCAAGAATAGGCAATGCACCCGTTTCACTTACATAGGTAAATAGACGCTGCATATGTTCCATTTCTTCAACGGCATGTTTGCGCATAAATTCTGCTGCACCATCGAAACCTTTGTCTTCACACCAAGCACTCATTTGTAAGTATAGATTGGATGAGAAAAATTCTAGGTTTATTTGCTCGTTTAAATTTTCGACCATCTGCTGTGACAGCATAAGACATTCCTCTTCTTATTAGCTTTATGTGTTGTTTAAGCGAATATGCTACCGATTTGGTATGAATATACGTTACCAGACTTTGCCCTAAATCAACATTCTCTTTATTTTGTGCGTTTAAAAGCTCAACTTAAGATCACTGAGACAAAAATAGTGTCACTCCCTGCTAAAATAAAATTATAGACACATTATTTATCATTTTAACAAGGAGCCGATTATGAGTTACAAACATATTGTTGTTGCCCTCGACCTAGGAGAGCAAAGTGAGTACTTAGCCAATCGAGCGGCAAACCTTGCAAGGGCACTTGATGCCAAGCTTTCTTTCATCCATATCGATATCAACTACACCGAGATCTACACAGGTTTAATTGAAGTAAACTTAATGGATAGCCAAGTCGCCTCAACTAAAAACTCAACTAAACAGTTGCAAGAACTGGGTGACAAAATTGATTATCCGATAGACGGTATATTGGTCGGTCGCGGAGATTTAGTCGATGAACTCTCTGAAGCGATTGATGAAAAAGGATTTGATTTGGTGGTGTGTGGACACAACCAAGATTTCTGGGGAAAATTGCTTTCTAACACTCGCCATATGATTCACGAAGTGCCTGTTGACCTATTGGTTGTACCGCTAAAAAGCTAAAAGTACCTAACGGCGATATACTCAAATATCGCCTTTAATCACAGCAATAGCATTCCTAGCAATGGGAATGCTATTATTTTTTATTTCATTGATGAAATGACATACACATCAAAACGATTTTTCTTGGTCTCAATGGCCATACTCGGTTTGACTCCATCTAACCACTGCGCATAATCCGGCCTTTTCACCACAACTCGCTTAGTCGCCAATTGCAATGCTGGAGCAAGCAAACCGTCCGCATCTTGGTCCGCCCCAACTAATGTTTGAAATACACGCATCTCTTTTTTAACCAGAGCACTCTTTTTCTTGTTCTCGGGATGCGGATACATAGGGTCTAGGTAAATAACATCAGGGCGCTGAAATTCATTATCTTGCGCCAATTGCGATAACGCATCTAAGCTAGAAGCGTGCAGTAAAGACATTCGCTCACTCATCCACCCGCCAATATCAGGGTCTTGCTGAGCTCGAGCTAAACCATCATCAAGCAATGCCGCGACAACCGGATTACGCTCAATCATCTGCACTTTGCATCCCAAAGACGCCAGCACAAACGCATCACGGCCTAAGCCAGCCGTGCCATCTAATACCGTTGGCATTGCTCCTTTATTCAGCCCTGCCGCTTTTGCTATTGCCTGACCTTTACCGCCACCAAACTTACGGCGGTGCGCTACTGCTCCAGTGACAAAATCGACACAGATAGCACCCAACTTTGCTTCATCAAGCTTCTTTAGCTCTAGACGTTCACCCAACTGCAGTGCAAACTGACTATCAGGATCGTGTTGTAAATTCCAACGCTCAGCTAAGGCTTGAATTTGTCGTTGTTTGTCTTCGGACTGCGCTAGAAGTTGAATCTGCAACATCATCTCTCTAAAGTTTAGGGGCCTATAGACCTTGATTATACCAATCATCGTCATTGGTATTAAGATGCTCCTAGTTTACCGCATTCTACTTATCTCTGTCTCTTAAGGAACGTTAATGAACAATAACCCGATGCTAGATCAGCTCGATAAAGACATTTTGAAAACATTAATGGAAGATGCGCGTACTCCATACGCAGAAATGGGCAAACGATTTAATGTTAGCCCCGCCACCATACATGTGCGAATCGAAAAGATGAGAGCTGCCGAGGTTATTGAAGGAACAGAGGTTATCGTCAACACCAAAAAGCTCGGCTACGACGTGTGCTGTTTTATCGGTATCAACCTGAATGCGGCCAAAGATTATCACTCAGCATTAGAAAAATTGAATGCTTTGGATGAGGTGGTAGAGGCGTATTACACCACTGGCGCTTACAGTATTTTTGTCAAACTCATGTGTCGATCCATTGAAGAATTACAACATGTACTGATTAATAAATTACAAGCTATCGATGAAGTGCAATCCACCGAAACCCTTATCTCCTTACAAAACCCAATCAACAGAAACGTAAACCCATAAAAAAGCCACCTCAATTGAGGTGGCTATATAATCACAAGAACATTACGCGATTAAGCGTCGATACCTGCGTGGCGCAGTAGCGCATCAATTTTTGGTTCACGACCACGGAAGCGTTTGAATAGCTCCATTGGTTCTTCACTTCCGCCCATCTCAAGGATGTTGTTTAGGAAGCTTTGACCCGTTTCAGTATTGAAAATACCTTCTTCTTCAAAACGAGAGTACGCATCTGAAGACAGTACTTCAGCCCATAGGTAGCTGTAGTACCCAGCGCTGTAGCCACCAGCAAAAATATGGCTAAATGCATGTGAGAAACGGTTCCATTCTACACTTGGGAATACGGAGACTTTGCTCTTAACTTCTGCAAGAGTTTCCAGTACGCGAGCTCCAATCTCAGGATCGTAATCAGTGTGTAAAGTGAAGTCGAACAAACCAAGTTCAAGCTGACGCAAAATAAAGATAGCGGATTGGAAGTTCTTCGCCGCTAGCATTTTTTCCAGCATTTCTTTTGGTAATGGTTCGCCTGTTTGGTAGTGACCAGAGATGAAGGCAAGAGCATCTTCTTCCCAGCACCAGTTCTCAAGGAACTGACTTGGTAGCTCAACCGCATCCCAAGCAACACCATTGATGCCAGAAACCGCGGCAACATCTACTTGAGTCAGCATATGGTGAATACCATGGCCAAATTCATGGAACAAAGTCACGACTTCATTATGAGTAAATAGAGCGGGTTTATCCCCAACAGGTTTGTTGAAGTTACAAGTTAGGTAAGCCACTGGCGTTTCAAGTTCACCCGCTTCAGTAATGCGGCGAGGACGACAGTCATCCATCCATGCACCACCTTGCTTGTGTTCACGAGCATAAAGATCAAGGTAGAAGCTACCTCTTAGTTCACCTTGCTTGGTTTTGATATCAAAAAAGCGAACAGACTCATGCCAAACATCCACACCCTGACGCTCTTGCACTACAAGACCAAAAACGCGCTCCAACACTTCAAATAGACCCGCAACAACTTTGCTTTCAGGGAAGTAAGGACGTAGATCTTCATCAGAAATACTAAACAGTTTCTGTTTTTGTTTTTCGCTGTAATAAGCGTTATCCCACACGTTTAACTTAGTCACGCCAAATTCTTTTTCTGCAAATTGACGCAACTCTTCCGCTTCACGCTCGCCTTGAGGTTTCGCTTTAGTGGCTAAGTCATTTAAGAAGCCAAGAACTTGTTCTGGAGATTCAGCCATCTTAGTGGCTAGTGAGCGCTCACTAAAGGTAGAGAAGCCTAACATACGAGCAATTTCATGACGCAGTTTTAGCTCTTCAGCAATAATTTCAGTGTTGTCCCATTTGCCTGCGTTTGGACCGCGATCAGAGGCACGAGTACAATATGCTTCGTACATTTCTTTACGCAGTTCTTGGCTGTCACAATACGTTAGCACTGGAACATAAGAAGGGATCTCTAGCGTTAACAAGTAGCCATCAAGACCTTTTGCTTGCGCCGCAGCCTGTGCTGCTTCTAGCGCTGATTCCGGCATACCTGCTAGCTCAGCAACATCTTCAATGTGCTTGCTCCAACCCATAGTGGCATCAAGTACATTGTTTGAGAATTTAGAGCCTAGCTCTGATAGACGCTTGCTAATTTCGCCATAGCGACCTTGCTCAACAGCAGGAAGACCAATGCCAGACAGTTCAAAATCACGCAATGCATTGGTGATTGTTTTCTTCTGAGCTTGGCTTAATTGTTCAAAGCTTGCATCCGATTTAATTGCTTTATAAGCCTCATACAAACCTTTATGTTGACCAACCCAAGTGCCGTATTCAGAAAGTATCGGTAGACAACTCTCGTAAGCCTCACGAATCTCATCGCTGTTCGCAACTGAGTTTAAATGACTTACTGGTGACCATAAACGTGAAAGAACGTTATCTACCTCATCGATAGGCACACATACGTTTTCCCAAGTTGGGTGAGTGTTGTCTTTCAATACTTCCTCTGTTTTCTGACGGCAGTCAGCAATAGCCTTTTCAACCGCAGGTTTAATATGCTCAGGCTTGATCTCTGAGAAATGTGGCAGATCCACAATATTGAGAAGTGGGTTCGACATAGGTGTTCCTTTTAATTTTCCGGCTTATTGTTCTTTAGATAGTGGCGACTTATGCAAAATTCAATAGTCGAGTATAATATGAATTGATCATTACCTACTCATTTGGGAGTCACCTTGCTCAGCTACCGTCACAGCTTTCATGCTGGAAATCATGCAGACGTGGTAAAACACATTGTTCAAAGCCTTATACTTGATGCCTTAAAGCAGAAAGACAAGCCTTTTGTCTATCACGACACTCATTCCGGTGTAGGTCGTTACGATTTGACCCACGAGTGGTCAGAAAAAACCGGTGAATACAAACAAGGCATCGCCAAATTATGGCAACAAAGTGACCTACCTGCAGAACTTACTGGTTATCTCGATGCTATTCGCAGCCTAAACGACGGTGACGAGCTTAGATACTACCCTGGCTCTCCTCGTGTGGCTCGTGCACAAATTCGCAGTGGCGACCGCATGGTTCTCACTGAGCTGCACCCAAGCGACTTCCCGTTATTGCTACAAGAATTTCATCGTGACCGCCAAGTTCGCATGTTCAAAGACGATGGTTTTGTACGCCTAAAAGCCAGCTTACCACCCAAAGAACGTCGCGGACTGGTGCTTATCGACCCTCCTTACGAGCTAGCCAAAGAATATCGCGATGTAGTACAAGCTATCGCGCAAAGTTATAAGCGTTGGGCTACAGGCATTTATGCAATCTGGTATCCTGTAGTTAATCGCTACGATATCGACGACATGCTTAAAGGTTTGAAAGGCCTAGGTATTCGTAACATATTGCAGATAGAGCTTGGGGTATCTCCTGATACTAACGAGCGCGGCATGACAGCATCAGGCATGATTGTGATTAATCCGCCATGGAAACTAGAAAGCCAAATGCAAGCTCTGTTACCAGTATTGAAGCAAGCGATCGCCCCTGCGACAGGGCATTTTAAGGTTGAATGGGTTGTACCCGAGTAAATTCACCCAATATAACGATAAAGATTACAAGAATTCTGGAGAACTTAATGACAACTCACTTTGACTATATCTGTATTGGTGGTGGTAGCGGTGGCATTGCATCAGCAAACCGTGCATCTATGTATGGAGCCAAAGTTGCTCTAATCGAAGCAAAAGACCTTGGTGGCACCTGTGTAAACGTAGGTTGTGTGCCTAAAAAAGTAATGTGGCATGGCGCGCAAGTAGCGGAAGCTATCAACCTTTACGCTGAAGATTACGGCTTTGACGTTGAGCTAAAAAGCTTCAACTGGTCAAAACTTATCGAAAGCCGTCAAGCATACATAGGTCGCATTCATCAATCTTATGACCGTGTATTGGGCAACAACAAAGTAAATGTCATCAAAGGCTTTGCTAAATTCATTGACGCTAAAACTGTTGAAGTAGACGGTACACAATACACCGCTGATCATATCCTGATTGCCGTAGGTGGTCGTCCAACGATTCCTAACATTCCAGGTGCTGAGTACGGCATCGACTCAAACGGTTTCTTTGAATTAAACGAACAACCAAAACGTGTTGCGGTTGTTGGCGCAGGCTACATTGCAGTAGAAATTGCAGGCGTATTAAGCGCTCTAGGCACTCAAACTGACCTGTTTGTACGTAAAGAGTCTCCTCTACGTAGCTTTGACCCAATGATCATCGATACCCTAACAGAAGTGATGGCCGCAGAAGGTCCAACGCTACATACACACTCTGTTCCTAAAGAAGTGGTAAAAGAAGCGGACGGCAGTTTAACTCTGCACCTAGAAAACGGCAGCAGCCACAATGTAGACCAGCTTATCTGGGCAATTGGTCGTCACCCTGCAACCGATGCTATAAACCTAAGCAACACTGGCGTAGCAACCAACGAGCGCGGCTACATCAAAGTTGACGAATACCAAGAAACCAATGTTAAAGGCGTGTACTGCGTTGGCGACATTATGGAAGGCGGCATTGAACTAACACCAGTAGCAGTAAAAGCGGGCCGTCAACTTTCTGAGCGTTTGTTTAACAACAAACCAGAAGCGAAAATGGACTACAACTTAGTCCCTACCGTGGTATTTAGCCACCCACCAATCGGTACTATCGGTCTTACTGAGCAACAAGCTATCGAGCAATACGGCGAAGACAAGGTTAAGGTATACACCTCTGGCTTTACCGCTATGTACTCTGCTGTCACTAAGCACCGTCAACCATGCAAAATGAAACTAGTCTGTGCTGGCGACAATGAACAAGTTGTTGGTCTACACGGCATTGGTTTCACTGTTGATGAAATGATTCAAGGTTTCGCAGTCGCAATGAAGATGGGCGCAACTAAGGCTGACTTTGATGCCGTAGTCGCAATCCATCCAACGGGCTCGGAAGAGTTTGTTACGATGAGATGATCGCGCTTTGCGCATAACGACAAAGGATGGCCTATGCCATCCTTTTTTATTACCTGCCTCTTCGCTTTCTTTACTTCTTAACCCTTCTATTTATCAACCTTCTACTTCTCAACTTCCCGAATAAACGACTTCTCAAAACCACTGACGGTTCTTAATTGAGTCACCTCAAGACTGGCTTGAGCAAAGTCATCGTATGGGCCGATTAAGCAGCGTTTGCCTTTCTTTTCGGCTTTGTTCCAAATGGAAGATGAGACGTTGGGGTAGATTTGATTGACTTGCTCTAAGGTGAGTTCTTCGGGGAAAAAGCCGCACTGGATCCAGAATGTGGATTTGGCATAAATGGGTTTGCTTTTGCCCCATAGAGACACCCCTATCGGGCACTCTTCTCCTAGCAATGCGGGCTTATCAAAGGACTCTTGAGTTGCCGAACATAAGAAGTTGCTCGCTTGGACACTGCTGCAGGTAAGTAACAACGCAATGCTGTAAAACAGAGGTAATGTTATTGGCTTCACTTTGCTTACAACCCTCTCACCCGTTAAATCAATCACTTCCGAAAGATTAGTCGAGTGTTGCGTTATTCGCCAATGCATCATACCAATCACACTAAGTAAGTGTTCAGGAATAGCGCCGGAAAAATGCTTGAGATGAACTGA
>NZ_BAUJ01000003.1 GCF_000496695.1 Vibrio halioticoli NBRC 102217 | reverse complement strand
CGATTGGTATAAGAATAAAGAGATAGAACAATAAAGCGATACACCAAGATCAAAAAAAGCAGCCTAGGCTGCTTTTTTAATTGTATTTGGTTTAGCTTGCTAAACGCTTATGCCAACACCATGTTTGGTTCAGCAAAAGCAACAGGTGATCCTGCTTCTTCTTCAAAGGTTGCCCATTCCCAAGCTTCTTGATCAGCAAGTACTGCGCGAAGAAGTTGGTTATTTAGACCGTGACCTGATTTGAATGCACGTAACTCACCAACGATGGGTGAACCACACATGTACATATCACCGATAGCATCCAATACTTTGTGCGTAACAAACTCGTTTGAGAAACGCAGGCCGTCTTCATTAAGAATACGGTATTCATCAAGAACGATGGCACAATCAAAACTGCCACCTAAGCATAAGTTTTGTGATTGAAGATATTCGATATCACGCATGAAACCAAAAGTACGAGCGCGAGAAATCTCTTTTACAAAAGATTTAGACGAGAAATCAAAGAGCATGTGTTGCTCATCTGAATCAATCGCAGGGTGCTCAAATTCAATTTCAAAATCTAGACGGAAACCATTATAAGGAACAAGTTCTGCCCATTTGTCGCCATCTTCTACGCGAACTGGCTTCTTAATGCGAATAAAGCGCTTAGCTGCGTTTTGAACCTCGATACCTGCTGATTGAAGCAAGTATACAAATGGGCTCGCGCTGCCATCCATAATTGGAATTTCAGGTGCATCAACTTCGATAATAATATTATCAATGCCCATGCCTGAAAGAGCCGCATTAAGGTGCTCAACAGTAGAGATGCGCACACCGTCATCATTTACAAGAGCGGTACAAAGCATGGTGTCGCGCACAGAGTTAGCATCCGCAGGGAAATCCACTGCAGGTTCTAAATCCGTTCTACGGTATATAACACCAGTGTTTGTTGCTGCAGGGCGAAGCGTTAGTGTGACCTTTCGCCCAGAGTGCAAACCCACTCCGGTTGTTTTAACGATCTCTTTTAAAGTACGCTGCCTAATCATGCAATACCTCTCATTTAAAGCAAATTCTGTCGCTGTTTCCAGCTTGGTCGCACATCCTACCAGTTTTTTCCCAATTGTCAAAAAATGAGCAATTAGTCGGCTTGGTTGCGTAAGAAAGCTGGAATGTCTAGCAATGCGCTTTCTGTTTGACCAGCTTTAGTTGCGTGCTGTTGGCTTCCTGTCGCAGGACGAGAAGTCACAGTCTCTGGTTTTGGTTTAACCGTAGTCTGAACCTTCAACTCTGATTCCGCTTTCGCAACAACGCGAGGCTCAGGAGTTACCGTAGCTTTTGGCTTAGAAGTTGAACCTGTCACTAATGTGATTTCAGGTTTCTTCTCATTACCAATGCCTGTTGCAACAACAGTTACACGGAACTCATCAGACATATCCGGGTCTAGAGATGTACCAATAACAACAGTTGCATTGTCAGATGCAAATGCTTTAACTGTGTTACCAACAATTTCAAATTCGTCAAGACGCATGTCCATACCAGCAGTGATGTTAACCAGCACGCCACGCGCACCCGCTAAATCGATATCTTCTAGTAGAGAGTGAGAAATTGCCGCTTCTGCTGCTTCTTCTGCACGATCTTCACCAGTAGATACGCCACTACCCATCATTGCTTGACCCATTTCAGACATTACGGTGCGAACATCCGCAAAGTCGACGTTGATCATGCCAGGACGAGTAATCAATTCTGCGATACCTTGCACTGCATCTTTCAATACATCATTAGCATAGCCGAATGCTTCAAGTAGTGTCACATTGCGACCGTATACTTTAAGCAGTTTTTCGTTAGGAATTGTAATTAGGGAATCAACATGCTTAGAAAGCTCTTCAATGCCTTGCTCAGCAAATGCTAGACGTTTCTTACCCTCAAAACCAAATGGTTTTGTTACTACTGCAACCGTTAATACACCCAGTTCTTTTGCAATTTCTGCAATCACTGGAGCTGCACCAGTACCTGTACCACCGCCCATACCAGCAGCGATGAATACCATATCAGCACCTTCCAGCACCCCTTTGATCGCTTCGCGATCTTCAAGAGCTGAATCACGGCCAACTTGAGGGTTAGCGCCAGCACCTAGGCCTTTAGTAATATCAGTACCAATTTGAATTACGGAACTTACGCTTGCCTTGCGAAGTGCCTGTGCATCGGTATTAACACTGATGAATTCCACGCCTTCGATGGACTCACGAACCATATGTTCAACGGCATTACCACCGCCACCGCCAACACCAACGACCTTAATTACGGCTTCATCATTCATTTCCGTCATCGGTTCAAACATCTGCTTTCTCCGTTTCCTGTCTAGCCAGGTTAAAATTCTTTTTGTATCCAATTACGCATTTTGGTAAAAAATCCAGCAATAGATGAGGCTTGTTTCGGTTCTGAATACTCACCATCATCATTAAAACTGCTGTCTTTGCCATAATGCAATAAACCAACTGCCGTAGAATGGTACGGCTCCTTCACATATTCTGTTAAGCCTTTTACTTCTGTCGGCTTCCCGATTCGAACTTGGTTACCAAATACACGCTCGGCACATTCAGCTAAACCTTCTATCTGGGAAGCGCCGCCAGTTAATACAATACCGGCCGCAATGTGGTGATGCTTAACACCACTTTCTCGCATTTTATTTTGTGCGTTTTCAATCGCTCGATTGATTAAACCCATAAGTTCAGTATAACGTGGTTCTATCACTTCAGATAACGTTTGTCTTTGCAAGCTACGAGATGGACGACCACCTACACTAGGAACATTCACGGTATCATCTTTGCTGACCAACTCGCTCATGGCACAGCCATACTTCACTTTGATTTCTTCTGCGTCGTTAATTGGCGTACCAAAGGCAAACGCGATATCACTGGTTACAGAGTTACCTGCATAGGAGAACACTTCTGTATGACGCAGGGCGCCACCGGTCCAAAGTGCAACATCCATAGTGCCAGCGCCGATATCAACAACACACACGCCTAATTCTTTTTCATCTTCGGTAATCACTGCATCACTTGCTGCAAGACCAGAGAAGACTAATTGTTCAACTGTTAAGCCACAACGCTCCACGGCTTTAATTACGTTTCTTGCCATATCATTGTGACAAGAAATCATGTGTACGCTCACTTCCATACGCACACCAGATAAGCCTAACGGATTTTTAATTCCGCCAAGATGATCTATTTTAAATTCTTGTGGAATTACGTGTAAAATACGCTCTTCTTCACCAATTTTGATTGAACGAGCTGTATGAATAGCTCGGTCCATATCTTCTTGAGACACTTCTTCATCAGAAATCGCCCCCATACCTTTTTCGATACGGCTGGTTATATGCTGACCAGAGATAGAAAGATATACGCTGCTAATCTTGTGCTCAGCCATTAGCTCAGCTTGATTCACTGCTCGTTCAACGGACTTGATTACAGATTCGAGGTCATTAACCCCACCTTTGTCCATTCCGCGGGATGGGCTACTGCCAGATCCAATTATATTGATCTGGCCGTCTGGAAGAATTTCGCCTACTAACGCTGAAACAGTCGCTGTACCGATGTCCAGACCAACAATCAGATTATCATCCATACCCTTGGTCATTACTACTCTCTATGCCTTTGCTCGTCGGAAAGCCAGCCAATGGCGGCTCCAGTATCGTATCTCAAGTCTATATAACTGATTTGCTGAACCTTCTCGTTCATATGATGATAAAGGTCAACAAAGCGTTTTATTCTTTCATTTAATGCATCTTTGCCTAATTCAAGGCGAATACCATTATCTAATATAATCTGCCAAGCCAGTCTGTCATTGAGAACAACAGAAGTGATTTCTAATCCGAGATCTTCGAATTTAGGCTTTAAATCACGCCAAGTATTTAGCACTTCTTCACTTTTGGCTGCTGGGCCATAAAGCTTAACAATATCTTGGTCTTTTTCGTGCAAAGTACCCGGGTCTGCATCAAAGATCTGCCCACTATCGTTTAGTAGTGCAGTACCATTCCAGATAGCAGCAGGTTGATGCTCCATTACAAAAACCTTGATGGTATTTGGCCATTGCTTACGAATAGCAGCACTGGCAACCCAAGGCAGATCTTCAACCGCGTGTTGCAGTTGATTGACATCTTGAGTCATAAAGGTGCCAAATGGCTGAATACGTGACAAAGCACTCTGTACGTCAGAGTTGTGAACGTATTCTAAATTACCTTCAAGGACAAATTGAGAAAGGGGTAAGCGTCCACTATCTCGCATCCATGCAACGGTGGAATAAATACCAAAAACAATCAAAATAACAACGAATAGTAAAAAACTCGCATCTACCAAAGAAAATTTAAACTTCGGTTTTTGTTTGAATTCGGTTTCGACGTCTAATGTAGCTTCCATTTTAATAATGTCGTCGACTTCCTAATTAACTGCGCATATGCCTACACGGGCAAGTATATCTACTTTTAGATTATACTTACCCGACATGATCTTTCCATAACAATAAGAGATATTTCGGTCAGGAAACTAACATTTTTGCATTGCTCTGATATTGAGGGCAAATTTTTCCAGTTTTTTGGCAACCTTTCCAACATCACCTGCACCTTGAGTAAGAACAAGGTCCCCTTCTTGCAACAAGTTGCTAAGCACATTTGGCAAATCATCTTGTTTTTTAACAAAGATAGGATCGATGCGTCCGCGACCACGAATAGCTCGACACAATGAGCGACTATCAGCCCCTGCAATCGGTTCTTCGCCTGCTGAATAAACATCTAGCATTAACAGCACATCGACTTTGTCGAGTACGTTAGCAAAGTCATCAAAAAGATCGCGAGTTCGGCTATAGCGATGAGGTTGGAATATCATCACCAAGCGCTTATCAGGCCATCCAGCGCGAGCCGCATCTATGGTGACATCGACTTCACTTGGGTGATGACCGTAATCATCCACCAGCATGGCAGTGCCGTTACCTGTTTCGTATTCGCCAAGGTGTTCAAATCGACGACCTGTGCCTTGCGTGGCAAGTAATGCAGATAAAATAGCTTCATCAGAAATGCTATCTTCTGTTGCAACTGCAATGGCTGCTGATGCATTCAGCGCATTGTGTTTACCTGGCATATTCAACGTAATATTAAGATCGCTCTTACCTTCACGTTTCACCGTAAAGTAACTTTGTTGCCCTTGCTGGCGGTAGTTGACGATTTTAACGTCAGCATCATCGGCAAAACCATAGGTGATCACCTGACGACTGATGGTAGGCAGCATTTCACGAATCACAGGATCGTCAATACACATAATGGCCTGACCATAGAAAGGCAGTTTATGTAAGAAATCACGGAATGTTTGTTTGAGTACTTCAAAGTCGCCGCCATAAGTATCCATATGATCAGCTTCGATGTTAGTAACAATGGCGACCATAGGTTGCAGATGCAAAAATGACGCATCGCTTTCATCGGCTTCAGCAATCAAAATACGACTTGAACCTAAACGTGCATTGGTGCCTGCGCTTTTTACTAAGCCACCATTGACAAACGTTGGATCAAGACCAGCTTCTGAATAAATTTGCGTCACTAATGCTGTGGTCGTGGTTTTACCGTGGGTGCCTGCAACCGCAATGCCGTGGCGATAACGCATAATTTCTGCCAACATTTCAGCACGGCGTACAATAGGAATACGTAGCGCTTGAGCGGCGACTATTTCAGGGTTTCTTTGGTCTATTGCCGTAGAGACTACCACTACACTGGCATTTTCAATGTTGCTTTGAGCGTGACCAATAAAAATTGTGGCCCCTTTGCTTTGTAAGCGTTCAGTGACGAGATTTTGATTAATATCTGAGCCAGAGATAGCATAGCCTTCATTTAGCAATACCTCAGCAATACCACTCATACCAGCACCGCCGATACCGACAAAGTGGATGCTTTGCACGCGGCGCATTTCTGGAATCATAGCTCGGATGTGGGCTAAATCTTGTTTGTGTTCAATTACCATAATATTCTCTTGCTCAGTATTCTTCGAGATTAGTCTCGCTCACTTAACGCTGCTCGCTCAAATCTAGTTAATTAAGGCTCGTCAATTAAAGCTATTTAGTTAAAGTAATAATGGCTTCAGCCACTACTTTATCTGCATCAAGCTTAGCCGCCTGACGTGCATTAATTGCCATCTCTAGTAGTGAGGTTCTATCTAATTCTTGGATAGTGTCTTTTAGCTTAATCGCTGACAAATTTTGTTGTTCAATCATCTTAGCTGCCCCAACATCAACTAAATAGTCTCCGTTGAGTGCTTGTTGTCTATCTTTGTGCGGATAAGGGATAAAGATAGCCGCTAAACCTGCCGCTGATATTTCAGATACCGTTAGCGCGCCAGAGCGACACACAATGACGTCTGCCCATGCATAAGCCGCCGCTACATCATCAATAAATTCAGTCACTTTAACTTGTGTGACACCCGCATTTTGATAACGAGTTTCTACATCAACTTGGTTATCTTTGCCCACCTGATGCCATACACTGTATCCCTGACCAAGCTCTGCTACAGTCTCAGGAAGGGTATGGTTTAAAATTCGAGCACCTTGACTGCCACCCATCACCAAAATACGAATATCATCGGTGCGAGAAGCCAATCGTGTCGCAGGATCTTCCAGCGCAACCACATCGGTACGTACCGGGTTACCAACAACTTCAGCCGTTGGAAATGCACCAGGGAAAGCTTGGAATACCTTACTGGCAACTTTAGCTAGCCAACTATTCGTTAAACCTGCTACGGCATTTTGTTCATGTAAAACCAATGGAATACCACATTGACGAGCGGCAATACCACCTGGGCCGCTAACATAGCCACCCATACCCAACACCACATCCGGTTGGTAACGTTTTATGTGTGCCTTTGCTTGAGCAATGGCATTAATGATCTGAAATGGCGCTTTAATCAGTTTAGCTAAACCTTGACCACGAAGTCCTTTGACCTTAATAAAATCAATCTCGATACCATGCTTAGGCACAAGCTCGGCTTCCATACGATCTTCTGTCCCCAGCCAGCGGATCTCCCAGCCTTGTTGTTGTAGATATTTAGCGACAGCAAGGCCTGGAAAAACATGTCCGCCAGTACCGCCAGCCATGACTAAAAGTCGTTTCTTTTCAGTGGTCATTTTTGCGCTTTACCTTGTAGGTCATCATCTTGTGTTAATGACTGCTGGTAATCCTGCAGTCGATACTCATGATCAATTCTGATCACTATGCCTACCGCGATAGACATGATGATCAAACTAGAGCCACCGTAACTGATCAGTGGCAACGTCAAACCTTTGGTTGGAACCATACCGGCTGCCGCACCCACATTGACCACACTTTGGAAGGCAAACCAAATACCAAAGCCCATAGACAGGTAGCCACTAAATACATCGCCCGATTCAATAGCGCGTTTACCAATGAATACCGCTTTGAATACCAAGGCAAAAATGAGGAACAAGATGCAAGTGACACCAATGAAGCCAAGTTCTTCACCCATCACCGCAAATACAAAGTCGGTATGCGCCTCAGGTAAGTAAGCCAGTTTTTGAATTGAATTACCTAAGCCTTGACCAAACCATTCGCCACGACCAAATGCCATCAAGGATTGAGTAAGCTGATAGCCACTACCAAATGGGTCTTCCCAAGGGTCTAGAAATGACGTAACACGCTTCATACGGTACGGCTCAGCCAAGATCAAACCACATACTGCTAGCACCCCAGCAAAGGCTATCGCCAAGAATTGCCATAGTTTAGCGCCCGCAATGAAGAGCATGCCAAAAATAGTCACTAGCATTACTACCACAGTACCTAAGTCCGGCTGTCCTAATAAAAGGAGTGCAAGCGCACCAAATACAAGGAAAGGTTTTAAGAAGCCACCAAAAAAGCTGGCTCTTACTTCTTGCTGCTTACGGAATAAGTAGCTGGACATAAAAATAAACAATGACAGTTTTGCCAACTCTGCTGGCTGGAAGTTTATCGGTCCTAAAGGAATCCAACGCGATGCCCCGTTCACCGATTTACCGCCGACCAACACCACGAGTAGCAAAAACAGACTTAATATCAACAGTGCCATACTGTATTTCAACCAAAGTTTGGTTGGAATGTGCACCACAACAGCCATAACGCCCAATGCTAAAACAAGATAAAACGCATGGCGTATTGCAAAATGGAAGGGAGTACCAAAGTGGGTATAACTCAGAGGTAATGACGCTGATGTCACCATCACTAAGCCGATAAGCATGAGTATAAAGGTCAGCCATACTAACTGTCGGTCGTAAAGAACAGGTAAAGCTGAAGGCTGTTGAACATTTTTCAATTCATCAGAAGGCGCTATCGCTTCATCACTTAAAGTAGGAGTCGATTCCTTTCCATGAAATCGAGACAGCCAACGTAATTTTTTCACTTTTTCCTGATCTCTATTTTTAAATTGCATCCTGCTGCTCATCACTGTGTTGAGCGAGCTGAGTAAAGATATCTCCGCGCTGCATAAAGTTTGCAAACTGATCTAAGCTAGCACAGGCCGGAGAAAGCATCACCATATCACCGACTTTAGCTTTCTGTCGAATGGCCTGCACTGCTTCTTGCATACTTTCAAAGTAAACACTGTTTTCAGAGAGCAAAGCCAGCTGTTTGCCATCTGTGCCAAAGCAATACAGCTCAGCGTGCAGTGCAGATAGCGCAGGTTTTAATTCACTAAAATCGGCACCTTTTCCGTCACCACCTAGCAATAGGTACAAACACCCCGTAATACGTAAACCATTTAGTGCGGCTAAGGTGCTGGCAACATTGGTGGCTTTTGAGTCATTCACCCAAGTAATGCCATCATTACGACTGACTACCTGACAACGATGCGCCAGTCCGACATAAGATTTCAATGCACCTAAAGCAGGCTTAACATCAATATCAGCCGCTTCAAGTAATGCAATTGACACTAAGGCGTTAAGCATATTATGTTGACCCACAATAGACAGTTCATCCGTCGCTAGCAGGCGTTGTCCATGACTGGTGAGCCACGTTTGATTAGCATGATCTGACAGATAATATTCACCTTGCGCAATACCAAACGCTAGCAAGCCTTGGCGCTTGTCTGGGTAAGTGGCGTTATCATCTGCATTCACAATTTTAATTTTAGCGTTATCAAAGATCCGTAATTTAGCATCTCGATAATCGTGCATGCCTTCATATCTATCCATATGGTCTTCAGATAGATTGAGAAAAGCCGCCGCTTGCAACGTTAAGCTAGAGGTTGTCTCAAGTTGAAAGCTGGACAGTTCCAGTACATACAAATCCGCATCAGATTCGAGCAAATCTAACGCAGGAACGCCAATATTGCCGCCGATTGCGGTTTTAACCCCAGCGGCATTCGCCATCACGCCCGTTAAATCCGTCACTGTGCTTTTACCGTTAGAGCCGGTAATCGCTAACACGGGTTTGTTGGTCGCCCAAGCAAACAGCTCAATATCACCGACAATGGGCACGCCCAGTTTAGCTGCTTGTTGCAGTTCAGCAGTTGCCAAAGCAATTCCCGGGCTAGCTACAATCAGGTCGGCGTTATCTAGCCATTGCTGATTTAAACTCCCGCAAAACAGTGGCACGTCATCGCTAAGTTTATCTCGCCCGGCGGGGTTTTCTCGGGTATCTATCACTTTAATGCTCAGGTTGCGCCCCAATTGTGACGAAACTCTTTTTAAGTGATTAACTACAGACAGCCCAGTAATACCAAGCCCGATAACGACGACATTTTGTATCTTTTGCCACTGTTGCATGGATTAACGTACCTTCAATGTTGCAAGACCAATCAGCACAAGTACGATAGAAATAATCCAAAAACGTACAATAACACGAGGCTCTGGCCAGCCTTTTAGTTCGTAGTGATGGTGAATAGGTGCCATACGGAAAACGCGTTGACCACGTAACTTATAAGAGCCAACCTGTAGAATGACCGAAAGAGTTTCCATAACGAAAACGCCGCCCATAATCACCAACACAAACTCTTGACGCACTAACACCGCAATGGTGCCAAGTGCTCCGCCAAGGGCAAGCGAGCCTACATCGCCCATAAAGACTTGTGCAGGGTAAGTGTTAAACCATAAGAAGCCTAAACCAGCACCCACAATCGCCGCACAGAAGATCACAAGTTCACTGCTGTCTGGGATATAAGGAATGTGTAAGTATTGCGCGAAATTCACGTTACCTGTGGCATAAGCAATAATGGCAAAACCGGCTGACACTAAGATAGTCGGCATAATAGCCAAGCCGTCCAAGCCATCGGTTAAGTTAACCGCATTACTGGTACCCACAATCACAAAGTAAGTCAGTACAATATAAAACAGGCCAAGTTGCGGCATGATGTCTTTGAAAAAAGGCACTACAAGCTGAGTGGCGGCGGTGTCTTTACCGTGCGCGTACAAAGCAAAGGCCACCACGATAGCAATGGCTGACTGCCAAAAATATTTCCAACGAGCAATCAAACCATCGGTATTTTTGCGCACTACTTTGCGGTAATCATCTACAAAACCAACCGCACCATAGCCAAGCAATACCGTTAGTACAGCCCAAATATACGGGTTAGTTAAATCTGACCATAGCAATACGGTGATACTAATGGCGGCCAAAATCATCACCCCGCCCATAGTTGGCGTACCGTGTTTACTCAGGTGAGATTCTGGGCCATCGTGACGTACAACTTGACCAATTTGCAGTAGTTGTAGGTGTCGAATTAATTTAGGTCCCATCCATAGCGATAACCCTAATGCTGTAATAACACTGAGGATCGAACGAAAAGAAAGATAATCAAAAAGACGAAAGAACGAAAAATAAGGCTGTAATAGATCCGCTAGCCAGATAATCATTTAAGTTTCTCCTTCAGTGCAGCGGCCACTTTGCTCATTTGTGCGCTATTGGCGCCCTTAACCAGCAAAGTGTGTTGAATGTGTGGTTGATTTGAGATTTGTTGCTCGACAAAATCCAAAAGACTTTGGTGAGTCGCAAAATGGTGTCCATGGGTAACGTCACTAATTACCTTAGTGTCATCGCCGTAAGTAAGTACATACTCAAATCCAAATGTTGCGGCATGTTCACCGACTTGTCGGTGAAGTTCAAGGCTTTCTTTACCCAATTCCGCCATAAAGCCCAGAATCAGCCAGCGATTGCCTTTAAAAGTGCTAAGGAGATCAGCGGCGGCCTTCATTGCGGGAACGCTAGCGTTATAGCTATCGTCAATTAAACGTATGTTATCGGTGAGTTGCTCAACCGCAACCCGTCCTTTCATTTGCGCTACTGCTTCTAGACCTGCAACAACAGTCGCTAAAGGCGTCCCCATATTAAGCGCAACTGCTGAGGCGGCTACTGCATTGGCGACATTGTGCTTACCGACCACGCTAAGATTGACTTTAGCCATACCGAAAGGCGTATGCAGATGGAAGCTCGCTAAGCCGTTGTCATCAATAACAATGCCAGTGGCATAGTATTCCGCTAGCGAATTATCTAAAGAAAAGGTTTGAACACGTCGGTTTTGTAATAGAGATTGCCATAACTCGCCACCTTGACTGTCTAGGTTATACAGAGCTAACCCTTTTTCATCTAAGGTAGAAAAAATCTCGCCTTTGGCTTTCATTACCCCTTCAATAGAGCCGAAACCTTCAAGGTGTGCAGCGGCAACATTATTGACTAAAGCAATATCAGGCTGAACCAAATTGACGGTATATTCGATTTCATGCTCGTGGTTTGCACCGAGTTCAATCACCGCAAATTCATGTTCTGAATTAGCACGTAACAAGGTGAGAGGAGCACCGATATCATTGTTAAAGTTTCCTGCAGTAGCTAACGTCTCACCTCTTAGTGATAAAATAGAGGTCAGCATTTCTTTAACGGTCGTCTTACCACAACTGCCAGTAATAGCCACTTTAGGTATAGTTAACTTCGCTAAGTTCCAAGCACCTAATTGCCCTAAAGCAATCTTGGTATCTTCCACAAGCAGTTGAGGAATAGATAGTGGTAGTTCTCTGTCCACCAGCAATGCCACAGCGCCTTGTGCTACCGCTTGTTCACAAAAGTCATGGGCATCAAAACGCTCCCCCACTAAAGCCACAAATAAACCTTGTGCAGGGATATTGCGACTATCGGTAGAAACGGACGCTATAGTGAGATCATCGCCAATAACACGACCATTAACAGCCTGCGCGATATCCGATAGTTGAGTTGCTATCATTTGACTAGCTCCAACAAGGTCATCGCCGATTCACGATCAGAATAATGAATAGTCTTATCTCCTAAGATTTGATAGTCCTCGTGTCCCTTACCTGCAAGTAAGATAATGTCATTGGCTGCCGCGTTCTCAATAGCATAGGACAAAGCCTTAAATCTATCACGCTCAATAACGACAGACTTTTGATTTAAAACGCCTTTTTGCATGTCAGCAATGATCTGCGCCGGGCTTTCACTGCGAGGGTTATCATCAGTAAGGATCATTCGATCAGCAAAATCTTCAGCCACTTTCGCCATCATAGGTCTCTTACCTGTGTCTCTATCACCACCGCAACCTAAAATAGCCCACAGCTGCCCTTGGCAGTGAACCTTAAGTGCGCACAATGCTTTTTCTAATGCATCTGGAGTATGAGCATAATCGACTACAACTTTAGCTTTGTCAGCGGTTTGAAAGAGTTCCATACGCCCAATAACAGGTTGTAACTGAGTAGAGGTTTGTTGCAAGTCTTTGATGTTAAGGCCAAGGCTTAACAAAGCGGTAAAAGCCAGTAAGACATTGCAAGCATTAAACTCGCCAATTAAAGGAGCGCGCAATACGCCTGCGCCCCAAGAACTCTCAAAAGTAATATCAATACCCTGCTCTGAATAAGCAATGTGAGAGGCATACATAAAACGTTCTGTGGTTGGCTTTTCTAGTAGTGAAACTGCGATTGCATCTGGCACCTGAGTTAACCACTGCTTGCCCACTTCATCATCGACATTAATGACTTTATATTTGCAGTCATGCTCGGTAAACAAGCTCAATTTAGCCTTAGCGTATTCAGCCATACTGCCGTGATAATCAAGGTGGTCTCGGCTAAGGTTAGTAAATATCCCTACTGCAAATGCCAGCGCTTTAATACGATGCTGAACGAGGCCATGAGATGAGATTTCTAAAGCCGTTACCTGTGCACCAGATTGCTTCAATTGCGCCAGCGTTTTGCACACTTCAATCGCACTGCCTGTGGTGTTTTTGGCCTCTTTTAAATTCGCAAGAAAACCATTACCTGTGGTGCCCATCACCGCTGCTTGCTGACCAATGCAGCCCAACCACTGCGCAATAATTTGCGTGATAGTGGTTTTACCATTAGTACCCGTAACGGCAATTAAATCCATGCCTGAAAAATGATACAAACGATGTGCCAATGCGGATAAATTCACACCTAAATCATCAAGGTATAACACGGGAGTTTGCGCTCGCCACTGCACACTGCCGTGCGCGGTATCGGCATCACTTTCCGCAATCACCAAACTTGCTCCAGAGGCAATCGCATTATCGATAAAACGTCGACCATCAACCGTATGACCTTTGATAGCAATAAAGGTAGAACCGGCCTCTATTTTTCGGCTATCCAGCTCTAAGTTAGCAACGGTTATTTGCGCCAACTCATCACTTAACTCACTCAGCCAAGGCTGAACTAAATGCTGTAAAGTACATTGAACCTTCATACCAATCCTTAATCCGTGTTCGCATCAGGCGGTACATTCAGAATCTGTAACGCACCTTTTAATACTTCAGAAAAAACCGGAGCCGCAACAGAGCCGCCGTAGTAGTCATCACCTTGTGGCTCATTGACGACGACCACTAACGCCACTCTTGGGTTACTAATTGGGGCAACACCTGCGGTAATTGTTACATATTCATCACTGTAACCACCCGCATTCGCTTTACGCGAAGTACCCGTTTTAGCGCCAACACGATAACCAGGAACTGCAGCTCGGGTCGCTGTACCACCTTTATGAGTCACCCCTTCCAGCATTTTTAACACTTCACGAGCGTTCTGCGGATCAGCGACCTGTTTCGCTGATGGAAGGTCTTTGGCATTTTTCACTATATGTAACGGTTTGAAACTGCCGTAACTTCCCAAAGTTGCGTAAGCATGCGCTAACTGTACAGGTGTAATAGATAAGCCATAGCCAAACGCTAATGTAGCGATTTCAAACTTAGACCAGCGACGACGACTCGGGAATAACCCAGGAGTTTCACCCACGAGATTGATCCCAGAAACTGAACCAAAACCAACAGATTGGTACATTCCTAATAAAGATTCTAACGGCATATTCAATGCCAAATGAGTCACACCAATGTTACTGGATTTTTTCAAAATGGTGGCAAGATTGGCTTTACCTACTCGAACACTATCGCGTACCCGGCTACCACCAACACGCATAATGCCATTACCCGTATCAATCACGGTATTCAGATCTGCGGTATGAGTATCCAGGGCCGCCAAAACAACAAAAGGTTTCACCGATGAACCCGGCTCTAAGGCATCAGTAATCGCGCGATTTCGCATTCTAAAGGACTGCAATTGGTCACGAGTATTCGGGTTATAGGACGGTGAGTTCACCATGGCTAAAATGCCACCCGTTTTAACATCAATCAGCACGACACTGCCCGATGTTGCTCTATGATCGGCAACCGCTTGTTTGATCGCGCGGTAAGAGATCGCTTGTAAACGTTGATCTATAGTGAGCTGCAACGGACTACCTTGCTCACTTTTGGTCATTGAAATATTTTCAACAACTCGACCGTCTCTATCTTTACGCACCTTACGTGAACCATCGTGCCCAGAAAGCCATTTGTCGTAGCTTTTCTCAACGCCTTCCAAACCGTGGCTATCAATACCGGTCACCCCCACCACATGAGCACTAACTTCACCGGTAGGATAATAACGACGAGACTCATCACGTAAGCCAACACCTTTTAGCTTTAGCTCTTTAATGTATTTAGCCATTGCCGGGCTAACTTGGCGCTGCAAGTAGATAAATCGACGTTTTTTGTTTTTATCTATCTGGTGAATTAAGGCTTCACGATCAAGATGCAATACATCGGCAAGTGCATGCCAACGTTGTACATCTTGTAGTGCGTCACCTTTATCAAAGATGGTACGAGGATCGGCATACACAGCTTCCACTGGCACACTGACTGCAATCTGTTCGCCATTGCGATCGGAAATAATACCACGAGCAGAAGGGAGGGCTTTCACCCTAACCGAACGCATGTCACCTTGTTTGATGAGTGAATCCGGTTCTATGACTTGAATGTAGGCAACACGCAGTAGCAGTGCACCCAGCAATGCCAAAATAAACCCTAGAACCACCTGATAACGCCACTTGATAATACGAGTATCAGCAGGGGCTAACTTATCAGGTTCAATTTTAGGAATACGCTTTTTGATGGCTTGGGTTGTTTTTTTCTTGATCGATTTCATTACAGTTTAACTATAACTTCCTTGTCGGAGTCTGGGCGTGTCATATCAAGCTCAGAGGTGGCAATTTTTTGAACTCGGCTATGTTCAGAAAGCGCATTTTCTTCAAGAATAAGGTTGCGCCACTCTTCATCAAGTGTTTCTCGCTGTTCAAGCGCCTGATCTTTTTGCGAGATAACATCACGCGTCATCTGTGTGGTCATGACCACTGCTATTGCACTAAAAAAGAGAGTAATCAATAACAGCAAAGGCACACGACCTGCGGTAAATAGGTCGCGCACAATGATCTTACCTAGTGGCGGTACGCTAGGCTGAATCGATGTCTCTAATTCGTTCATAGTTTTTCAGCAATCCTTAGCACTGAGCTTCTGGCTCTAATATTAATATCTAGCTCTGAAACTGACGGTTTAATCGCTTTACCGACAGGCTTCATATCCGCACTACCCAGTGCGCGGATCTGCTCCTCGGTCATCGGAATACCATGCGGAACTTGCGGTCCACGACTCTCTTTGCGGATAAACTGTTTTACCATTCTATCTTCTAAAGAGTGGAAGCTAATAACTGACAAGCGGCCTTCAGGCGCTAAGATGTTTTTTGCCCCATTTAATGCTGTGGCAATTTCATCAAGCTCACTATTAATATAAATACGAAATGCTTGGAAAGAACGAGTGGCAGGGTGTTTTTTCTCTTTAAAACTCTTTGGCGCAGCATCGGAGATAAGTTTCGCCAATTGACCGGTACGTAGTAAAGGTTCGTTTTCTTCGTTGTCACGATACGCAACTATCGCTTTAGCAATGCGCCAAGCGTGCTTGTCTTCGCCAAACTCACGAATAACCCAAGTAATATCTTCGATATCCGCTTCCATCAACCATTTTGAAACAGGAATCCCCGAAGTTGGGTCCATACGCATATCCAACGGACCATCTTTCATGAAGCTAAAACCACGTTCAGCATCATCAAGTTGCGGTGACGAAACACCTAGGTCTAACAGAACACCATCGACTTGACCCACTAGGTCTCTTTGTTTGGCGTACTCTTCCATGCCAGAAAATGGACCATGGATAATAGTAAATCGAGGATCATCAATTTTTGCGGCTTCAGCAATGGCTTGCGGATCTCTATCGATGCTAAACAAGCGACCATTTTCACCCAGTCGAGAGAGTATGGTGCGACTGTGACCACCGCGACCAAAAGTACCATCTATATAGGTGCCATCCGGTTTAATGTTTAAACCATCAATGGATTCTTCTAGCAAGACGGAGACGTGTTTAAAAGCTTCGCTCATTACAAAGGCTCGATTTAATTAAATAACTATGAATTAGTGTACTGAAATAGTCCGGTTTAGTCAGCGTTAGTCAACAAATTCACCAAATTATTAAACAAATCGTGCAATGACTTGCACAAATTTATTGAATAAGAGGTGAGCGCATCTTCTAGCACATGCAACTTCGAGCATTTATCTCTCGTACAAATAAGCAAAAAGCCCCGCCATAATGGCGGGGCTTCTTTTTAAAGGTGGAGCATACCTATAAGCCGGGTTCTGTATCCGCTTGCGCGGTGATAGCCATTCGTCTAGGCCAGCAATCGCTCACTGGCTCAAGCAACCTACCCGCTCCCTTACGCGAGCAACGCAACGTGGGAGCCTATTTGGTCTTGCTTCGGGTGGAGTTTACCTTGCTACGGACTGTTACCAACCGCACGGTGCGCTCTTACCGCACCCTTTCACCCTTACCTGTGCCCGAAGGCCATCGGCGGTTTTCTCTCTGCTGCACTTGTCGTGGGCTTGCGCCCCCCAGGCGTTACCTGGCACCCTGCTCTATGAAGCCCGGACTTTCCTCCCCTCCGTCAGTCTCCCTAAGGACATCAACGAAGCAGCGACTATCTGGTTAGCTCCGGAGCGGATTGTACTGACAAAGATCACAGATGTCTAATCAAATAAAAACGCGGCGCAAACAAAGTGGCTGAGCGATAGCGCTTAGTCTAAATGCTCTAGACCCCACTTGTATAAAGCGTTCTTTTTCAGATTGTAGATTTCAGCCGTTAAAGCAGCGGCTTTTTTAAGCGGTAGCTCTTTGGTCAAAATAGCCAAAGTACGACGCGCTTCATCTGGCAACTCATCATTGCTATCTTCACGATGACCGTGAACTAAGATCACCATTTCACCACGAATGCGATTCGCATCTTCTTCAAGCCATGGGATAAGCTCGCCTAACGGCAATCCTTGAATGGTTTCAAAGGTTTTAGTCAGCTCTCTTGCCAATACCACCTGACGCTCTGTGCCAAGTACATCTAGCATATCTGCCAATGAATCCATGATGCGATGCGGCGACTCATAAAAAATACAGGTACGTTCTACTTTCGCTAGCTCTAAAAAGCGATCTTTACGCCCTTTGCTCTTCGGTGGCAAAAAACCTTCAAAACTAAAACGATCAGACGGCAAGCCAGATGCACTCAAAGCGGTGATTACCGCACAAGCACCCGGCAGAGGCACAACCTGTACACCCGCTTTACGGCATTGATTGACCAAATGATAACCAGGATCGCTAATTAATGGAGTTCCAGCATCTGAAACTAAGGCTATGGACTGCCCTTCTAATAGTTTTTCGACTAATACTTGCGCTTTTTGTTGTTCATTATGATCATGCAAGGCAAAAGTACGTGTGCCGATATTTAGATGAGAAAGCAATCGCCCCGTATGACGTGTATCCTCAGCTGCAATAAGGTCTACACTGCTTAAAACTTCGACGGCGCGTTGAGTAATATCAGCCAAATTTCCTATTGGAGTAGGGACGATATAGAGAATTGCAGGCGAAGAATTAAAAGAATTGTTATCTGTCATTTGTTTACCGTCACTTGAGGGATTAATATAGAAGTAATTAATCCACAATAATTTAAAGAACTCATGGCGCAAAAAAATCGATCTGGATACAGTGTATCACGCATTCTTACTCCCATTGCATTGTCTGTGCTTCTTGCAGCTTGTTCGAGCCCACCCTCTGATCCAGAAGTTGCGCAACAATCCAATATTCTTAATCAACCGACTCAAACCTCTGAGTACTACCTGATCAAAGCGGATAGCTCTGATGGTTCAGAACAAATAGATTGGCTTATCCTGTCCCTAAAAGCTTCGGTATCTGAAAATAATACCGGCTTAGCAAACCGAATCATTCAGCGTTTGGCTCAACAAAACATGAGTGAGACCCAACAAGCTGAATGGCAATTAGCGCGAGCTCAATTACTGCTAAATAATAATCAGCCAACGGATGCTATCAAACAATTGAACTTCCGTAATGAGTGGCGCCTAGATAAATCTCAGTGGCAACACTACTACAAACTTCGTTCTGATATCTACCAAGCTTTATATCAACCTTTAAATGCAGCGCGAGAGCAAGTGATGCTTGCTGATTTTCTAACAGAAGATCAACAGCAACAAAACGTAGACCAAATTTGGGCCTTAATGAACAGCGTCAGTGCCGATGAGCTTAAAGCAATGCCGATCGCTGAAACTGAGCCTGAACTGCTAGGTTGGCGTGAACTGGCCATGTTTAACCAAACGTATAATCATAATTTGCCAAAACTACAAAAGTCATTCCAAGATTGGATTGATAACAATGTTCACCACCCAGCGGCTTTATACACCCCACAAGAAATTAAAGACATTCTGGCTCTAGAAATTGTCCAGCCAAACAAAACAGCGTTAATTCTTCCTCTTAGCGGTAAATTTGCTAAGCAAGCAAGCGTGATCAGAGATGGCTTTGTGTTTGCAATGATGCACGATGAAGCACGTCTTCCTGAGACCGAATACGTGGTTATCGACAGCAACAAAAACAACACCTCGCAAATCCAGCAACAACTCGAAGCGCAAGATGTCGATTTCATTGTTGGACCGCTAATGCGTAATACCATTGAAGAGTTACAAGAGGCACAACAAAATAGCTCTAGCCCTATCCCTATGCTGGCATTGAATTTCCCTAAAGATATTCTAGACGGTACCGATTTCTGTTACATCACTCTATCACCAGAGCAAGAAGCAGAAGAAGCAGCCAGACACTTAGCAGAGACAGGCGCTAAATACCCACTTTTGATTGCACCAAGCGGTAGCTATGGTCGACGCATGGCAGATGCATTTAAAGCCGAGTGGAGCAAAAATAACGACACTAAGAGTGCCATCTCTTACTTTAGCTCTAAAAATCAGCTGCAGCGTGCTGTAAACAGTGTGTTTGGCCTACAAGCAAGCCAACGACGTATTGCACAAATGAACAATCTTATGCACACAGAAATGGAATCAGAAGAACGTTCTCGCCGAGATATCGACGCTGTGTATATCGTAGCTGGGGATTCTGAGCTGAACTTGATTAAACCATTTATCAATGTCGCCATTAACCCAGAAGCAACGCCGCCAAAACTGTATGCTAACTCACTCAGCAATACTGGCGTGAAGCGTGCTTCGCAGAACTTATCTGGCGTTATTTACAGCGATATTCCGATGCTAACGGAGCCAAATGCAGAATTGAATGCACAAATGCAAAGCATTTGGAGCAAATCAAACAACCAACAAAAAAGGCTACACGCACTGGGTATGGACGCTTATAGTCTGATCAATGCTCTGCCAAACATGAAGGTAAGTCCAAGTCATTCAATTAAAGGGCAAACCGGTGTCCTTAGCATTGATGATCGTTGTGTTGTGCAACGCCAGTTAAGCTGGGCTGAATATGAGTCTGCTCAATAAACTGGCAATAGGACATCAATATGAGGCCAAGGCGCAGCGATACCTCGCGAAGCAAGGCCTCACTTTTATTGAGAAAAATTTCCACGCCAAATGTGGTGAAATAGACCTCATCATGCAAGACAAACAAGAATTTGTCTTTGTTGAGGTCAAATACCGAAAGCAACAATATTATGGAAGCGGCGTTGATGCGGTTTCTCATTCAAAGCAGTCAAAACTAAAGAAAACTGCTATGTTGTGGCTGATAAAAAATAACTTGTCTCCTAGTGATACTTACTTTCGATTTGATGTCATCTCTTTAAGTAGCGACCCTGAGAAAGTTGAATGGATACAAAACGCAATTGTTGAAGGATAAATATGCACGAGAGCATAAAAGCGAGCTTTACTGAAAGCATACAAATTCAAATCGCAGCCGCAGAAGAATTGCCTGATGCTATTACTCATGCTGCGCAAGCTATGGTTAGCACTCTACTGAACGGTAAGAAAATTCTTTGTTGTGGTAACGGAGGCTCAAGCGCCAACTCACAACAGTTTGCCGCTAGCCTATTAAATCGATTTGAAACGGAACGACCGAGCCTGCCAGCAATGACATTAGGGGCAGACATGACTACCTTAACCGCGATTGCCAACGACTATCACTACCAAGAAGTGTTTTCAAAGCAAGTTCGAGCTATCGGTCAACAAGGTGATATTTTGCTTGCTCTATCCACCAGTGGTAACAGCAAAAACATCATTAAAGCTATGGAAGCGGCGGTAACAAGAGACATGACTATCATTGCCCTTACCGGTAAAGATGGCGGCGAAATGGCAGGCCTACTTGGTGAACATGACGTAGAAATTCGTATCCCTTCCAATAGAACGGCACGCATTCATGAAATGCATATGCTGACATTGCACTGTCTATGTGACCTTATCGATCAAGTATTATTCCCCGAACACGTTGAGTAATATTTTATACCAGTGAGGATCTCCATCCATGTTGTACACTCGGAAACCCTTTTTATACATCATCACTTTGATGGCATGTTTGATGACCGCTGGCTGCTCAAATATGTTGGTCAGCGATGCCTCAGTCGTCACTGACAATCGTTCTGCTCGTGAAGTGTGGGATGATAACAATATTGAATTTGAAGCAGCTGCCCTAGGCAATAAAGCCCCTTTTGCAGGTAAAGTTCGCGTAGCCGCAAATTCATTTAGAGGCAAAGTCGTTTTGATAGGACAAGCCCCTACCGAAGAACTGCACCAACAGATCGGCAAGCGTGTTGCCGATATACCTGGTGTCAAAAAGGTGTATAACCAACTGCGCATTCAACCGACCATCAATTTATCGCAAATGAGCCAAGATAGTTGGATCACGACCAAGGTAAAATCGGCGCTACTCGGTGAAAGTAAGCTGAGAGGCATCTCGATTAAGGTTGTGACAGAAAACCGTGAAGTGTTTTTATTTGGCTATGTTGACCCTAAAAGTGCTGATATCGCCACCGAAACTGCGCGCAATGTTAGCGGTGTAAAATTGGTTATTCGCGGCTTTGAAATCGCCGATGTGGCGACCACGACTAATGATGTGAAAAATACACCGACTTCAAGCATAGCTGCGCCAACGACGGAAGCTAGCTCTCAAGAGAATGAGGTTCAAGGGAATAAGGCTCAAGATGACAGTTCAACTCAAGATGGCACCATCGCAGAAGATGATGCGGTAATGGGCGGTGATGTGATCATTGATCGGACTGATGATATCGTTGAAGAACCCGTAGCAGAATAAAGCTGGACGGATAAAAAACAAAAGGAGCCAAACGGCTCCTTTTTATTATTCTTGAAGATGAGTCAATCATCAACAGCTAACGATAGGTCTATTTCACCACACGTAAGCTTGGACGCCCTTTCGGTCTAGGCGGTTCGTCATCAGGTTCAGGTGATGTTTCATCATCAACCACGACTTCTTCTGTATCTTCTACCACAGAAAACGAATCAGCAGGTGCTAGATGTGTCTCTTCAGCTTCAATATTGCTATTTTCGTAAGCTTCTTCAGGTTCAAACATCGTCCCTGCGCCATTCTCACGAGCATAAATAGCTTGTACTGCATAAATCGGAACGATAACTGAATGCGGACGGCCACCGAAACGAGCATGAAACGTTAATGCTTCATTACCAATTTCTAAGTTACCTACCGCACGAGGCGCGACATTTAAGATGATTTGACCATCTTGAATGTACTCTTCAGGAACACGAACACCCGGCATATTGGCGTCAACCACCAAATGTGGAGTGAGATCGTTTTCTGCCAACCAATCATAAAATGCACGAAGCAAATAAGGTCGGCGTGGAGTCATTGTTGAAATATCCATTAACGAACTAGACGCATCTCACGCTCAGCTTCAGTAAGAGAAGCTAGGAATGAATCACGTTCAAATACGCGGTTCATGTAGATCTTAAGCTCTTTTGAACCAGGACCTGTTAGCTCGATACCAAATGTCGGTAGACGCCACAATAGTGGAGCAAGGTAACAATCGATCAAGCTAAAGTCTTCACTCATGAAGTACTCGCTTTCAGCAAATAGAGGACCCAACATTAGAAGATCGTTGCGCAGTTTTTGACGAGCTTTTTCTTGTTCTTCACCTGTAGTAGAGATAATTTTCTCTGCTACGCTGTACCAGTTACGTTGAATACGGTACATCATCAGACGATTTTTACCACGATCAACTGGGTAAACTGGCATCAAAGGTGGATGAGGAAAACGCTCATCTAGATATTCCATAATAATCTTTGAATCATAAAGAGTCAGTTCACGATCCACTAAGGTCGGAACAGATTTGTATGGGTTCAATTCTACAAGTTCAGCAGGTAAATTCGCTTCGTCGACTAGCTCAACTTCAACAGCTACGCCTTTCTCAGCCAAAACGATACGTACCTGATGGCTAGCCATATCAGTAGCACTTGAGAATAGAGTCATCACAGAACGTTTATTGGCAGCTACAGCCATGAGCCCTCCGGTATTGTAAATTTAAATATAAGAATGGAGGCGACATGCCTCCATTTCAGAAATCAGCGTTACATCGTATCACAATTAGTGAATATCACGCCAATATTCTTTATATAGTAGGTAGCCAACTGCGGTGAAAATTGTTAAGAACAGTAATACCCAGATACCTAAGTTTTCACGTTCAACTTGCACAGGGTCGCCCGCATACTCAAGGAAGTTCACTAAGTCACGAACTGTATCATCGTATTCGCTTTGACTTAACTCTCCCGTCGCATCCGCTTTCACACCCACAACTACTTGCTGCTCTTGACCATCAATCATATGAGTTTCAAAAACAGGTTGTGGCACGCCTTGCAACTCTTGCAGAACATGAGGCATACCCACGCTCGGGAAGATCACATTGTTTACGCCAAATGGACGACTTGGATCTTCATAGAATGAACGTAAGTAAGTGTACAACCAATCCACACCGCGTACGCGCGCCGTTAGCGTCAAATCTGGTGGTGCTACGCCAAACCATTTTGCGGCATCTTCAGCGGGCATGTTGTTGACCATTAAGTCCCCAACGACCGCTTCAGAATCGAACATCAGGTTTTCACGCATCAGATCAATTGGAATATCCAGATCAGTGGCGACACGCTCATAACGTTGATACTGCGTTGAGTGACAGGCAAAACAGTAGTTCATATACGTCTGAGCACCGCGCTGCAAAGACTCTTTGTCTCGAATATCATTGTTTGCTTTATCGAGAGCAAAGTTTCCGCCTGCTGCGAATCCAAGAGCCGGCACTAGCGCAAATAATAATATGAATAACTTTTTCATTATTTGGTGATCCTTGTCGGTAGCGTCTTAGTCTTTTCATTCTTGCTGTAGATAAACAACACTACGAAGAACATGAAGTAACCCAGACTGAACAAACGAGATAGATTCGTATACAACTCTGTCGCTGGCAGCGTACCTAGCACACCAAGACCGATAAATGAGATCGTAAATTGGATCAAGTTGATCAAATGCACACGGCTTCTATAGCGGAATGAACGCACATTACAACGGTCAATCCAAGGCAACAAGAACAGCACCACAATCGAACCACCAAAGAAGACAAAACCGATCAACTTGTCAGGAATTGCACGCAAAATGGCGTAGTTTGGAGAGAAATACCAAACTGGAGCAATATGTTCCGGCGTTTTAAGTGGGTTCGCAACTTCAAAGTTAGGCGGCTCAAGGAAGAAACCTCCCATGGCAGGTGCGTAGAACAAGACATAGCTAAAGAACAGCAAGAACACACCCACATAGAATAGATCTTTCACCGTTCCGTAAGGGTGGAATGGCATTGAATCTATAATGTCGTATTTCTTGGTGTAGTCTTCGTGGAATTTAAATTCCGACTCGTAATCATCACCCATAGTGCCTTTTGGCAACTTGGTATCAATACCATCAGGGTTGTTTGAGCCCACTTCGTGCAACGCCAAAATATGCAGTGCTACTAGCAGTAGCAATACGATAGGCAACGCAATAACGTGCAGAGCAAAGAAGCGGTTTAGGGTTGCGCCAGAGATAACATAGTCACCACGAATCCACAGCGTTAGATCATCACCAATCACTGGAATTGCGCCAAATAAACCGATGATTACCTGAGCACCCCAGTACGACATTTGTCCCCAAGGTAACATGTAACCCATGAAAGCTTCAGCCATCAGCACCACAAACAGCAACATGCCAAATAGCCAAACTAGCTCACGAGGCTTCTGGTAAGACCCATAAATAAGGCCACGGTACATATGCAGATAAACGACAATGAAGAAGAAAGATGCGCCAGTTGAGTGCATGTAGCGAAGCAACCAACCATACTCCACATCACGCATGATGTATTCAACAGAAGCAAACGCGCCTTCTGCTGATGGCACATAGTTCATGGTAAGCCAAATGCCAGTCACAATCTGGTTAACCAACACCAACATCGCCAAAGCACCGAAGATATACCAAAAGTTTGAGTTCTTTGGCTGAGGGTACTCTGACATGTGTTTACGATAGGTATTCATAGCTGGAATGCGTTTTTCAACCCAGCCTAATAAAGCCTCCATTATGCCTCTCCTTCGTCTTCGCCGATTATAATTAGATTGTCATCCATATACATATGTGGCGGCACTGCTAGGTTATAAGGCGCAGGTACACCTTGGAAAACACGTCCTGCCATATCAAATTTTGAACCGTGACATGGGCAGAAGAAACCTGATTTAACACCACTAACTTGCTCGCTAAACGTATTTGGAAGATAAGTTGGTGAGCACCCTAAGTGCGTACACAAACCTACAGCGATAAAGATTTCAGGCTTCAAGGAACGATAAATATTTTGTGCGTAAGAAGGTTGTTGTTCCTCTACTGAATCAGGATCACGCAGTTGTTCGGTGAGTTGATCAAGTTCGTCTAATGTAGCCTGTCCACGCTTAACAACCCAAACCGGTTGTCCACGCCAGATGACTCGGGCCATTTGCCCTTCTTCTAATTTACTGATATCGAATTCAACCGGAGCGCCAGCTGATTTAGCTCTAGCACTTGGATTCCAGGATTTGATAAAGGGTACAGCGACAGCTGCGGCTCCTAATCCACCTACCACGGCCGTGGTGGCGGTTAGAAACTTGCGACGTCCATTATTTAGTGGCGCATTGCTCATCCAACATTCTCCCATTTGCTCCTTTGGATAGAATTACCCCTGCAACAGAGCACGGCTTTAAAAAGTAAAACTTTGATTCTATTTTTGTGGGGGAAATGATAAAGAAAACACTACTTTAAGACAAGATAAAGCTACCTTTTTACAACATCTCTGAAGCAAATCAGAGCATAGGTCACAAAAGAGGTAAAGTTGAAACATCTTGTTAGCGGGATACGAAGGTGATACTAAACGGAATGAAATTTTTGCGGGGCTAGAAAAACAAAAAGCCCGGTATAATACCGAGCTTTTTTGACACAATTCCAACTCGAAAGTTGGAGCATTGCCCTTTCTGTAAAAGAAAGATTAACGCTTCGAGAACTGTGGTTTACGACGTGCTTTACGTAGACCAACTTTCTTACGTTCAACTTGACGTGCGTCACGTGTAACGTATCCAGCAGCGCGTAGAGCAGGACGTAGAGTTTCATCGTATTCCATAAGAGCACGAGTAATGCCGTGACGGATAGCGCCAGCTTGACCAGAAATACCACCACCAGAAACAGTGATGTAAAGGTCTAGCTTGTCTAACATTTCAACTAGCTCAAGTGGTTGACGAACAACCATACGAGAAGTTTCACGACCAAAGTAAACATCAAGGCTACGCTTGTTGATTACGATGTTACCAGCACCCGGTTTGATGAAAACACGAGCAGCTGAGCTTTTGCGGCGACCAGTGCCGTAGTATTGATTCTCTGCCATTTCCATATTCCCCGATTAGATGTCTAGTACTTGTGGTTGTTGAGCAGCATGGTTGTGCTCAGCGCCAGCGTATACTTTTAGCTTACGGTACATTGCGCGGCCTAGAGGACCACGTGGTAACATACCTTTAACAGCTAGTTCGATAACCATTTCTGGTTTCTTATCGATCAACTTTTCAAAAGTGATAGATTTAAGACCACCTGGGAATTCAGAGTGACGGTAATACACTTTACCTTTAGCCTTGTTACCAGTTACAGCAACTTTCTCAGCGTTAACAACGATGATGTAATCACCAGTGTCACAATGAGGAGTGTATTCAGCTTTATGCTTACCGCGTAGGCGAGAAGCGATTTCACTTGCAAGACGACCTAGAGTTTTACCTTCAGCGTCTACAACATACCAGTCACGTTTTACAGTTTCTGGTTTAGCAACGAATGTTTTCATGCTAATAATAACCCGTTAATTTGAAATTAAACTAATAAGGAGCGGTTGCTCCCACTGTCTAAGAGCCCAGTCATCACCCCTTCGAGTGGTGGCACTCTTTGGCAAATTTTTAATAATAAAAATCACCAGCAGTAACGGTGGGTCGCAGGATTATACCGAAGCGGAGCAAAAACGCAATCCTATTCGACAGGTTTTTGAGCGTTTTTTCACCGGCGATACTCTAATACAAGCCTACTACGGGCATTCAAGTTATAGGCAATGGCACTTAAGCTAAATGCTCTTGTGATAGATAATCACTGCTTTGCATTTCTGTTAGGCGAGATTCACAACGCTGGAACTCAAATTCTAATCGTCCTCCCGCATACAGCTCAGTCAACGCCACCGCGGCGGTAATAATAAGACAGACTTTTCTCTCGTAAAATTCATCCACCAATGCAATAAATCGTCTGGCAGCATCATCATTAGCACCATTCATCTGTGGTACATCCGATAATAGGACGGTGTGGTATTCATGGGATAGCTCAATATAATCATTTTGGCTTCGCGCGGTTTGGCACAACTGAGTAAAGCTGGCCATCAATACGCCATTGTGCGCATTAATCACATCTAGCTGTCTATGATTCACTTCGATGCATCGCACCGTTTCCGCGCCTTCGGCTGTGGCCGTACTTAATGACTCAAAGTAACGGTTTAGATTTTGCTTAGCCTTAGCATCACAAGGATAATGATACAGCTCCGCTTGTTGCAGCGTTCGCATTCTAAAGTCATTGTCGCTATCGAGCTCAAACACTTGGCAGTGCGTTTCTATCAACTCAATGGCGGGTAAAAAACGAGCTCGTTGCAAGCCATTGCGATACAACAGATGCGGCGGAATATTCGAGGTGGCCACTAAAATGATATTGCGAGCAAACAGCGCCTGAAACAAGGTGCCAAGCAGCATGGCATCGGTAATGTCCGACACAAAAAACTCATCAAAACAAATAACATCCGCTTCGCTCTTAAATTTATCGGCCACTAACTGCAATGGGTCCGCTTGTTGCTCTAACTGTTTAAGCTCATCGTGCACCCGATGCATAAATCGATGAAAGTGCATTCGCATCTTGCGTTGATTTGGATATAAGTCATAAAAGCTGTCCATGAGGTAAGTTTTGCCTCGCCCCACCCCGCCCCATATATACAGCCCTTTAGGTGAAGTCACCGGCTCGGCTTTATTAAACCAACTGCGCCAACCTTTTATAGGAGCTGTCTTTGAAGTTTGAGTAAATTCTGTCAGTCGTACGTACAAGTCATTAAATTCTTGAACTGCCCTATGCTGTTTAGGGTCAAACTGAAATCCGTGGTGCTTGATATCGTGCTGATATTTTTCTAAAGGCGTCATTTTGGGTGATGAACTCAATTAGATTCTTTATTGGATAAGGTTCTCATAGTAACATGAGGTATGTTTCGGTGTAAGAACACAGTAACTAGATTGTTAACAGATTAACAAAAGGAAATACTATGCCTTGGATTTATGCGATCATCAGTCTATTCGTTGGGATCATCATTGGAGTGATTATTTCTCGTATCACTACGCCTCAATACAAAAAACAAAAAGAACTACAAAAAGCACTTGAGACTTCAAAGTTTGCATTAGAGCAACAACGACAAGACATCAATGACCACTTTTCAGAGTCAGCTCAGCTACTGGAAAATATGGGGAAAGAGTATCGTAAGTTGTATGAACACATGGCAAATACATCAAATGATTTGCTGCCTAACCTACCCACTCAAGACAACCCGTTTGCAAAACACATTGAAGCAAAAGATAAAAAAGAAGATGACAGCACATCAACCAATGTACCACCGAAAGACTACGCTAACGGAGCTACTGGGATGTTAAAAGACGAGAAGAAAGAAATTCTAGATGCCCCTGAAGCAATTAGAGCGTCTTAATTAAGCCTTTTCAAAAGCTTAAGTCTATATCGAATTTCTAGATATCACTCTAGATATGGAACTTGCTCGTTTTTTTTATGTCTCAAACTTCAGTATCAACTAAACGGAGTTAATGATGAAAAGACCTTTGCTTGCTTTATCTGTTGTAGCCTTAAGCTTAAGCTCAATCATCACACCGCTGCACGCCAGTGCAGCTCTACCTTTAAAGGTAGATAATCATGAATTGCCTAGTCTTGCACCTATGCTTGAACAGGTGTCTCCTGCTGTTGTGAGCATTGCAGTAGAAGGTACTCAAGTCTCTACACAGCAGATCCCTGATAGTTTTCGCTTCTTTTTTGGCGACCAACTTCCAGCAGAGCAACCTCAAGAGCGCCCATTTAGAGGGCTGGGCTCAGGGGTAATCATCGACGCTGAAAAAGGGCGTATCGTCACTAATTATCACGTTATCAATGGCGCCGACACCATTAAAGTGCAGCTCACCGATGGTCGTGAATATGACGCTGAGCTTATCGGTGGCGACAAAATGTCGGACATTGCGCTGTTAAAACTCACCAAAAAAGTGAAAGGCTTATCAGAAGTCACCTTTGCCGACTCTGACACACTACGAGTTGGCGACTTTACCGTTGCCATTGGCAATCCATTTGGTCTAGGTCAAACCGTCACATCGGGCATTGTATCCGCTCTGGGACGCAGTGGACTAAACCTAGATAACCTTGAAAACTTCATCCAAACTGATGCTGCCATTAACAGCGGTAACTCAGGTGGTGCACTCGTGAACCTAAACGGTGAGCTCATTGGCATTAACACCGCCATTTTAGGTCCGAATGGAGGTAACATTGGGATTGGTTTTGCCATCCCTTCCAATATGATTCGTAACCTCACCGATCAAATCATCGAATTTGGTGAAGTGAAACGAGGCATGCTAGGCGTACAAGGTGGAGAAATCACCACAGAGCTTGCTGAAGCTCTTGGTTACGAGTCAAATCACGGTGCATTCGTCAATCAAGTGATGCCGGATAGCGCAGCGGATAAAGCCGGCCTACAAGCAGGCGATGTTATCGTTAGTGTCAACGGCAAACGCATAGATACCTTTAGTGAACTTCGCGCTAAAGTGGCCACGTTAGGCGCAGGCAAAAAAGTGACTCTTGGGGTTATTCGCGATGGCGACACCAAGAAATTTGATGTTACTTTAGGTGAGTCTCCGACGCAGCAGACCAAAGCTGAACAGCTTCATGCTGGACTAAAAGGCGCGGCTTTAACCAACACTACTAAAGCGGATGCCTACCAAGGCGTTAAAGTCACTTCGGTTGCTGAAAACTCGCCAGCGGCCTCTTATCAAATAGAGCAAGGCGATATCATTATTGGGGTCAACCGCCAACCTGTAGCGAACCTTGGAGAGTTCCGAGCAATTGCTGAAAAACAGGACGGTATCCTTGCGCTACACATTCAGCGCGGCAATAGAAAAGTGGTAGTGGTTGTTCGCTAGAGCAGACCATTAATACCTTAAGGGAAGCTTAGCGGGCTTCCCTTTTCCTTCACTAAAATTGAGTGTTATGCTTTGCGCTCACACATCATTTATTGAGACCATCATGCTGAGATTCTTATTACGATCTGTTCTGCTTGGATTACTCGCTGCGGCTTTAGTTATTGTTGTGGTTCCTAGTCTGCGTAGTAAAGTAATTCCGACTTCAACTCAGCAAAGTCAAAGCGAAAACTCCCCTAGCCCTATGTCTTTCAATAAGGCGGTAAGGCGAGCTGCGCCTGCAGTGGTCAATATCTACAGTCGCCAATACTCAGAAGAAGATCGCAGCAAGCTAAAAACACAAGGTTTAGGTTCTGGAGTGATCGTAAGCGATAAAGGCTACATCATTACCAATTACCATGTGGTGGCAAGTGCCGATCAAGTTATTGTAGCGCTACAAGACGGTCGCGTCGCCAGTGCTCAATTGATAGGGCAAGATCGCCGCACCGATATTGCGGTACTGCAAATATCGATGTCGGATCTTCCGGTTATTCCACTCAACCCTAACTATTCAGCAAAAGTCGGTGATGTCGTATTAGCCATTGGCAACCCATATAACCTAGGGCAAACCACCACTTTTGGCATTATCTCGGCAACGGGACGTTCTTCCATCAGCAATGATGGACGTCAGGCCTTCATTCAAACTGACGCAGCAATCAATGAAGGGAACTCAGGGGGAGCTTTAGTTAACTCTAAAGGAGAGCTTGTTGGTATTAATACCGCCTCTTTTCAGCAAGCAACGGATTTAGAAACCTACGGCATTTCGTTTGCCATTCCACAAAAATTGGTGTGGAAAATCATGAACAAAATTATTGCTGATGGGCGAGTCATTCGTGGCTATATCGGGGTCGATGGGCAAGATATTAGTTCGATGACCAATCGCCTTTTAGCTGGCAACTTTAATGGTGGCATTATTGTGCTAGGCGTTGAGCCTGGAGGCCCAGCAGATGTTGGCGGAATAAAGCCACAAGACATCATAGTTAAAATTGGCGATATGGTGGCTGATAACCGTCAAAACGTTATGGACGCCATCACCGATGCTCGCCCCGGTTCTAAAGTGAATATCATGATCGTAAGAGACGGCAAACAAAAACAACTGACGATTAAGATCGGAGAAGATAATCGACACTTAACCCACAATCAGGGTGCTCGATAATCGCCACTAGAATATCCTCAACACAATGATTCATACATAATAAAACGGCCTGCAAATGATTTGCAGGCCGTTTTTATAGCTTATCAAAGCTGAATGAACTTACTCGTTAGTTTGCACTTCAATAGCAGTGACGCGCTGTAGACCACGTGGCAACATAGCGCCGCGACGTCCTCGCTCACCTCTAAAGTTATCCAAATCACTTGGTTTCAAGCCTAACTTACGTTTGCCTGCGTACAAGGTCACTGTGGCATTGGCAGGCACCGCTAGCAATTGCGTGACAAACTCTTCACGACTCTTAGCTTTCGCTGAAGGAATATTGATGATCTTATTCCCTTTACCTTTGCTCAGTTGTGGTAAGTCTTTAATGGCAAACATCAGCATACGACCTAAGTTTGTGATCGCAAGGATCTCATCTTGGTCTAACTCTGATATAGGGCTTGGCGTTAAGACTTCAGCACTTTGCGGTAAGTTCACTAACGCTTTACCATTGCGGTTTTTGGAGAGTAAATCGCTACCACGACACACAAATCCGTAACCTGCATCAGAACCAACTAACCATAGTTGTTCATCATCACCCATTAATACCTGACGAATACTGGTACCAGTCGATAGGTTTAAACGGCCGGTAATCGGTTCACCTTGGCTTCTCGCCGATGGCAGAGAATGCGACTCTAATGAGTAACTTCGTCCATCAGAACCTAAGAATATTGCTTGTTGATTACTCTTACCTTTGGCCGAGGTTAAGTATTTATCACCGGACTTATAATTGAGGGTTGATGCGTCTACTTCATGCCCTTTAGCATGACGAATCCAACCTTTCTCAGACAAGACCACCGTAATTGGCTCGTTTGGTAGTAAGTCTTTTTCCGTTAGCGCTCGCGCTTCAGCACGTTCTACTAATGGTGAGCGTCGATCATCGCCGTATTTCTCAGCATCGGCTTTGAGCTCTTTCTTCAGCAAGGTGTTTAAACGACGCTCAGAACCTAGTAGCAACTCAAGTTGTTTACGCTCTTTTTCTAGCTCTTCTTGCTCACCACGGATCTTAAATTCTTCCAACTTCGCCAATTGACGCAATTTGGTATCTAAGATGGCATCCGCTTGAATCGCCGAAAGCTCAAAGCGAGACATTAACACCGCTTTCGGGTCGTCTTCAGTACGAATAATCTCAATCACTTCATCAATGTTGAGATACGCTGCTAACAAACCTTCAAGGATATGTAGACGAGCTAAGATTTTATCTAAGCGGAACTGCAAGCGACGGCGAACCGTTGAACGGCGGAACTCAATCCACTCTTTTAGTATTTGAACAAGACCTTTTACCTGCGGACGCTTGTCCAAACCAATCATGTTTAAGTTCACACGATAGTTTTTCTCAAGATCGGTTGAGGCAAATAGGTGGTTCATTAACTGATCGCAATCCACTCGATTTGAGCGAGGTACGATAACAATACGCGTTGGGTTCTCGTGATCGGATTCATCACGCAAATCATCAACCATAGGCAACTTTTTAGCGCGCATTTGGTTGGCGATCTGCTCTAATAACTTAGAACCTGATACTTGGTGCGGTAATGCAGTAATGACCACATCACTGCCTTCTTTATGCCAAACCGCGCGCAGTTTAATACTGCCACGGCCAGTGCGATAAATTTTCTCGATATCCGTTTTTGGGGAAATGATTTCCGCTTCGGTCGGGTAATCTGGGCCTTGCACATATTGCATCACATCCGCTAGCTCAGCTTTCGGATTTTCGATTAACTCAATAGTGGCGTTGGTTACTTCACGGACGTTGTGTGGCGGAATATCCGTTGCCATACCCACTGCGATACCAGTAATACCGTTTAGTAAGATATGAGGCAGACGCGCCGGTAACATTTGAGGCTCTTTCATCGAACCATCAAAGTTAGGTTGCCATTCCACTGTGCCTTGACCTAATTCGCCCAGCAATACCTCAGCAAACTTAGACAGTTTAGATTCGGTATAACGCATTGCAGCAAAAGACTTAGGATCATCAGGAGCACCCCAGTTACCTTGACCGTCTACCAATGGGTAACGGTAGGTAAATGGTTGCGCCATCAGCACCATAGCTTCATAACACGCTGAATCACCGTGTGGGTGATACTTACCAAGTACGTCACCAACGGTACGAGCTGATTTTTTATATTTAGATGAAGCGGATAAACCCAGCTCTGACATCGCATAAATAATGCGGCGCTGTACCGGCTTTAGACCATCACCAATGTAAGGCAATGCACGATCCATGATCACGTACATTGAATAGTTTAAATAGGCGTCTTCGGTAAATTTGCGCAGCGGTAACTGCTCAACGCCATCGTATGTAATCTCGTTCGACATTCTTATACCTCAGCCATATCGCCTTTGTCTTGTAACCAATGACGGCGATCATCTGCACGCTTTTTACCTAATAGCATGTCCATCATTTCCATTGTCTGTTCATCATCATCTATGGTGAGCTGTACTAGACGGCGAGTATTGGGATCCATGGTGGTTTCACGAAGCTGTAATGGGTTCATTTCACCCAGACCTTTGAATCGTTGTACGTTGATTTTGGCGCGCTTACTGCTTAAACGTTCGATAACACCATCTTTCTCTTCTTCATCAAGAGCGTAAAAAACCTCTTTACCGCAATCAATTCTAAACAGTGGCGGCATAGCAACGTACACATGACCTGCCCCTACCAATGAGCGGAAGTGACGCGTAAACAAAGCACAAAGTAAGGTTGCGATATGCAGTCCATCCGAGTCCGCATCCGCTAGGATACAGATCTTACCGTAACGTAAGCCTTCTAGGCTTTCAGTGTCTGGGTCTATCCCCAGAGCGACAGAGATATCATGTACCTCTTGTGAAGCTAACACTTGATCGGCGCTAACTTCCCAAGTGTTCAAAATCTTACCACGCAGTGGCATGATGGCCTGAAACTCACGGTCTCTCGCCTGTTTAGCTGAGCCTCCCGCCGAGTCACCTTCCACCAAGAATAGTTCGGTGCGAGCTAAATCTTGTACGGTACAATCGGTTAATTTACCTGGCAATGCAGGCCCTGATGCTACTTTTTTACGTACCACTTTTTTGCTGGCGCGCATACGGCGGTGAGCATTTGCAATACACGCCTCTGCCAGTTGCTCGGCAATATGTGGGGTTTCATTCAGCCACAGGCTAAAGGCATCTTTGATGACACCAGAAACAAAAGAAGCACATTGACGAGAAGAGAGTCGCTCTTTGGTTTGTCCGGCAAATTGAGGATCTTGCATTTTGATCGACAATACATAAGAACAGCGATCAAAAATATCATCACCGGTCAGCTTCACGCCACGCGGTAATAAGTTGCGGAATTCACAAAACTCACGCATCGCATCTAGCAAACCTTGGCGCAAACCGTTTACGTGCGTACCGCCTTGTGAGGTCGGGATTAAGTTCACGTAACTTTCAGTAATTAATTCGCCACCTTCTGGTTGCCAAATAATGGCCCAATCAGCACCTTCAATCTCACTAGAGAACTGACCGGTAAACGGCGTTTCCGGTAAAACTGTGTAACCTTTAACACCTTCAGCAAGATAGTCTTTGAGACCACTTTCGTAGTACCACTTGTGCTCTTTACTATTGACTTTATCTTGCAGGGTAATTTCGAGGCCAGGACACAATACGGCTTTGGCACGCAGGTTATTGATCAGCCTTGATACAGAGAAATTCCCTGAATCAAAATATTTAGTGTTTGGCCAAAAGTGCACACTAGTACCGCTGTTGCGTTTACCACAGGTACCAACAACGGAGAGTTCTTCGACCTTATCGCCATTTTCAAAAGCGATTTGATAAACTTGTCCATCACGGCGAACGTTGACTTCAACTCGTTGCGATAGTGCGTTTACAACCGAAATACCCACCCCGTGCAAACCACCAGAAAATTGGTAATTCTTATTGGAGAATTTACCACCGGCATGCAGCTTACATAAAATAAGTTCCACACCAGAAATCCCCTCTTCAGGGTGAATGTCCACAGGCATACCACGCCCGTCATCAATCACTTCTAGAGACTGATCGGCATGTAGGATGACCTGTATTTTGGAAGCATGTCCAGCTAACGCTTCATCGACACTGTTATCAATAACTTCTTGCCCAAGGTGGTTGGGACGTACAGTATCGGTATACATTCCAGGGCGACGGCGGACTGGCTCCAAGCCATTTAAGACTTCTATCGCCCCAGCGTTATATTGTTCAGTCATAATTTGAAAATTTACTCTTGGCGTTGTTAAACATCGCTTCTCATCATTGAGAAATTGGCAATCTTATAGATGCTTAAAATTGTTAAAACGGCAATGGCAGATGAATTGATTCTGGTCGTTAATTAACCGTGATACAACTTGAATGCTTTACATAGTCTGGCGCAGTGGCGGTTATGTCAAGTTTGCACTGATTTCCAGATAAAAAAGCATGACAATTGTGCAGTTATCAAGCAAACATCATGAATTGTAGCGTAAGGTTTACATTAGAGTTGAAGAAACTCCACTATCGCGCTTGGGTAGCGCTCAAACCCTATAAAACTATGATCGCCGTCTTCTTCTACGGTCTGTTTGCACCCTATAAATTTATCTACAGCTTGTCGATAATCGAGGACTTCATCCCCTTTTTGTTGCAACAGCCAGAAATCTGCAGTTTGATTAATTTTCGCAACATCAATGGCTCTGAGTTGCTCAACATGTTCCTGCTTTAGAATGTATTTTTCTTCAGTATAGGGATTGAATTGTGGGCCTAAATAATCTTGCAGTAAATCAAAAGGTCTTGCCGCTGGATTAATTAAAGCGGCTTTAAAACCATATTCTTTATTGAGCCATGTTGATAGATACCCACCCATCGAACTTCCCACTAAACCAATTTGATATTCTTGGCTCAATTCATCACATAAAGTGCGTAGGCTTTGAATGCAAGGCTCTGGGTAAACAGGCAGTTGCGGAGCAACAAAGCGAATGTCCGGTCTATGATTTTGGCAAAACTCTCTCATTAACTGAGCTTTATGCGACTGAGGTGAACTATTAAAGCCGTGCAAATAAAGCAACAAAGAGGGTTTGTTATGCATTGTCATTTAATAGCCTTGCGCGTCAAAATCTGGGACGAAACAGCCTTCATCAAGACGATGTAACTGCGAATCTAAACGTCCATCCTTATGCAGCTGTATATGGCGCCAACCTGGTGGTAGTGTATCCAAAGCAAACTCATGGGTATTGGCCTTAAACTGAATGCACGTTGACGGTGTCGCAATCACTTTTATACCGTGACACTCTTGTTCAAAATCTTGATGCACATGTCCACCCAATACAGCGCGAACATTATTATGCTTTTCTAAGACACGCCAAAATTGATCGGCTTTTTGTAGTTTGTGTTGATCAAGCCAAGTGCTACCAATAGGTAATGAGTTATGGTGTAGCAACACTAAGGTATGGCGTTCTGGATGCTGGCTCAATTTTTCATCGAGCAGATCAAGTTCATGCTGCTCAAGGTAGCCGTGGGGTAAACCTTCAACTTGGCTATTGAGCATGATCAATTGCCAATAGTCTCCAGCAAATACATGCGAGACTTCATTGATTTGCTCAGAAGGTAAGACTTTGCCCATATTTGCTTGTAGATCATGATTACCGGGTAACCAGTAACAAGGCTTCACCAGTTTTTTTATGCCGTTTGCAAAACGATTGTAAGAGGCGACTGAATGATCTTGAGATATGTCACCCGTGGCAATAATGGCATCAAAAGGTAGGTTGTGCGCGGCAATATCATCCACTACAGCTTGAAAACTCAACCCTGTATTCACACTTAGCAAACACCCTTCGTCATCAGCGAATAAGTGCGTGTCTGTAATTTGTAGTAATTGGACGGTTTCTTCCGTCACAACTATATGCGGTTCCACAATCAGTCTTTCCAATATTATTTATAAGCTGAGCTCATAACAGGGGCTCTCTACTAATTCCCATTTTTAAACAAAATGTCAGCCAATCTCCAAGAAATTTATTCAATTGGTGCTTTTCATCTTTTTGCACCATTTTTTTATTTGGGTAATCATGGCGTGCATTCACTATTCTCATTTTTTCACTTGCACATACTTCTGCAACCCTTGCATCGTGATATAGACGTACCGTCATGCTTGGAAGTGGAAAAATGGGACATACATCACACTGATAAACGTTCACCAAAGTGGTATAACGAGTAATTTCCAAAATATTAATCTGATAAACTTGATCTTGCACTTGATACGTTCGTTTATCTCCCACCACTGCAGGACGAGGAAGCAAGGCGTTTAATTTGGCATAATTAGTCTCATACAAACGCATAAGGCCTGCAAAATCAACATGATATTCTGAATTTACTTTTCTTGGATTAACCATTGTTTTCTCAGTTGTTGATGATTCAACATCAACCACTGAATCGTTATGATAGATGCTGCGTTCTCAATTGTACCATTTTTCACTCGTTCGTAAGCCTCTTCTCTACTTAGAACATGTACGCGGATATCTTCACCTTCCGACTCTAAACCAAAAACACCACCGGATAGCGGTGCTTCTATCTGCCCAACATATAATTCTAGACGTTCAGAGCAACCCCCTGCCGAAGGATAATAACCGCTGATGTGTTGAATGGCTTTCACGGCCAAGCCAGCCTCTTCAACGGACTCTCGCTTAGCCACATCAATTGGGTCTTCACCTTCTTTATCCAACATTCCTGCCACAATTTCTAACTGCCATGGCCTTGCATCACCAAGTGCACCAACACGAATCTGTTCCACCATCACCAATTGGTCTGTCACTGGATCGTAAGGCAGCATTGCCACAGCGTGTCCGCGTTCAAATAGCTCTCGCTCTATCTCTTCACTCCACCCCCCGGCAAATAGTCGATGACGAAATGTCACTTGAGTCAGGCTGAAAAACCCCTTAAATAAGGTCTTTTTTTCAATAATTTCAACATCTTTATTGTGGAATGTCGGGTAAGAGCTAGGGTTAGACATAAGCATTCTCTTTACGGGGTGAATGACAAGCTATTTTAAGATATTTAGCTATTATCATGTATAAGATTAATACTACCTGAATAGATAATGAACTGTGTTTTTTTAACAAAAACATGTAACAATAGCCATATTATTGGTTTTTGTAGTACCCTGTACGATACTGTATAGGATGCTGTGTAAAATTGTGTAAAAACAGTTCAAATTCAAACCAATACCTATATTCTAATCAATTAAATATAAATTTAAGTAGCAGGAAGAGTTACGACAATGAAGAAAGCGCTGTCCATCTTTATCTCAGCTTCTCTGTGTGGTCTGTCTGTATCAGCCAGTGCAGAAAATCTAGCTGATGTTTATAATCAAGCGAAAAAGAGTGATCCTCAACTGTTACGTTCAGCGGCTCAACGTGACGCAGCTTTTGAATCGATTACTTCATCACGCAGTTCCTTGCTTCCTCAAATTAACCTAACCGCTTCTTATGACTATGGTGAAGGCTACACTGGAGCAAAAACTAACGCTGTTCAAGCTGGCATTGGCTTAAGCCAAGAGCTTTATCAACGTTCAAGCTGGGTTACTCTTGAAACCACAGAGAAGAAAGCACGCCAAGCAGACTCTGCTTATGCGGCTAAGCAACAAGATCTTATCCTGCGTACCGCTACAGCCTACTTTGAAGTGTTACGAGCAAAAGACAGTTTAGAGTTCGTTCAAGCCGAGAAAAGCGCAGTTGAACGTCAACTCGATCAAGAAAAACAACGTTTTGATGTTGGTCTATCTGCAATCACTAACGTACATGAAGCTCAAGCTGAATACGATAGCGTACTCGCAGAAGAAGTAAGCGCAAAAAACGCTTTAGTAAATAGCTACGAATCACTACGTGAAATCACAGGTACTGGCCACCAGAATCTAGATATCCTAGATATCAAACGTTTCTCTGCTTCTAAATCAGATAAAACGAACGATGCACTTGTAGAACAAGCTCAGGAAGAAAACCTTAGCTTACTGGCAGCTCGTATCAACCAAGATATCGCAAGAGACAACATCCGTTTAGCAAGCTCTGGTCACCTACCATCGCTGACTTTCAATGCTGATGCTGGCTACGGTAATGGTGAAATCAGCGGTACTGATGTTGATGACACTAAATACAACCTAGGCATTAACCTTTCTGTACCATTGTATACGGGTGGCAATGTTAGCTCTCAGGTAAAACAAGCTGAATATGACTATGTTGCAGTGAGTGAAGACTTAGAAGCGTCTTACCGTTCAGTAGTTAAAACGGTACGTGCATCTAACAACAACATTGATGCAACCATAGGTTCTATCCGCGCATTTGAGCAATCTCTAGTTTCTGCAGAGTCTGCACTATCTGCTGTTGAAACAGGCTATGAAGTTGGCTCACGTACAGTGGTTGACGTTTTAGATTTCACTCGTCGAGTGTTTGAAGCAAAACGTAACCTATCTGATGCTCGTTACAACTACATCATCAGCGTACTGCAATTAAAAGAAGCGGTGGGTACATTAAGCGAACAAGATATCTTAGATATCAACGATGGCTTAAAACCTGCGCCAGTAGAATCTAAAAACTCTTAATCAGTTTTAGAACAGTAAGTAAAAAGGCTAGTCAGTGACTAGCCTTTTTAATGTCTAAATTTTATCTTCGTAACATCTTTTCCGAACGAGATGCCGAGCTTAATCAATAACCTATAGCCAATAACCTGTAGTAAATAACCTATCAAGCCCGCTGCTTTACATGCTCGATTGTAGGTCGGTTACTTAGCGTTAGCGTGATTAATCTTAGTTTTTCACACCGTCAGCGGCGTTTCTTGCATCAACTTCTTCGTCCAAGCTTTTAAGCTTCTCTTCCATTTGGTTACGGCAAACTTCAGCCAATTTACGGACATTTGATTTGCTGTATTCAGAAGTATCTACAGCAGGTAGCATTTCGATAATTACATGTCCGTTATTCCAACGATTCAGTTTTATCTTGTCTTGCGTGGTGCTACAAACAATCGGAATAATCGGTGTTTCAGCACCAATTGCAGTATGAAAAGCACCCGTTTTGAAGGGTAATAAGCCTCGACCACGAGAACGAGTACCTTCAGGGAACATCCACACGGATAAACGCGTTTGCTTCATTTTATCGACCACTTGATCGATAGTGCCTTTAGCTTTAGAACGGTTGGCACGATCAATCAGGATATTCCCTGTTAACCAGTACAATTGACCAAATAAAGGCAACCACAATAAGCTCTTCTTACCTACAGTCACAACATTTGGCGTAACGGCAGAAGATACGGTAAATAAATCCCAAGAGTTTTGATGGTTAGCAATATAAGTTGCTTGGTCTCGCTTATAAGCATCTTCTGGGAGTCTAAGCTCTAGCTTGATACCAAATACGCGGTGCATTGCACCAAAGTAACGACCAAAGGTAAATACGTGCTTTGGATTTCTTGGGCTAAATAGGCAATAGCCACAGCCAAACACAAACATCAATATGGCAAAAATCAAGACCAAAAACATGCGCAGTAAAGCAATCATTATGTAATTCCTAGCGATAACCTTCGCTGTTTAATTGTTATTCTCAATAGTAATTCCCATCGCCAAAATTAAGTGATGGGTATAATGCACATCGAGAGTATCATTGTATAAAGCCTAGTTTTTCACTAAGTCTCTTATTTTCTCTTTCATAGCTCAGGCTTGCTGGACAAAGAAAGTGAGAAGTTAACAGTCTATCAAATAAAAAAACCGAAACCACAAGGTTTCGGTCTTAAATAGAATCTAAATGTGATTAGTCGCTAAACCTTTCAATATTGGCGCCAAGCAGACTCAATTTATGTTCAATTCGGTCATAACCTCTATCGATATGGTAAATGCGATCAACAATCGTCTCACCGCTGGCAATGCAACCAGCAATAACTAGGCTTGCCGAAGCGCGTAGGTCAGTCGCCATAACTTGTGTGCCACTTAAACCTTCGCTATCGCCACAAATCACGGTATGACCTTCAATCTCAGCTTTAGCACCCATGCGTTGCAATTCAGGAACGTGCATAAAGCGATTTTCAAAGATAGTTTCTGTGATTACGCCGCCGCCTTTGGCCATCATATTCAGCAGGGTAAATTGCGCTTGCATATCCGTTGGGAAACCTGGGTATGGCGCCGTGCGAACAGTGATCGCTTTTAGCTCTCTGTCGCCCGTCATATCCGCAGAAATCCAATCTTCGCCCGTTTCAATCTTAGCGCCAGCTTCTTCTAGCTTAGCTAATACCGCTTCCAGTAAGTTAGCACGAGTGTTATGACATACCACTTTACCACCAGACACAGCAGCTGCGACTAAGAAAGTACCGGTTTCGATGCGATCGGGAACAACAGTATGCTCACCACCGGCAAGACGTTCAACACCTTCAATCGTGATGGTATCAGTACCTGCACCGGTAATTTTCGCACCAAGCGCAATCAAGAAATCAGCCGTATCGACAATTTCAGGTTCACGTGCAGCATTATCAAGAACCGTAGTACCTTCAGCTAACGCCGCCGCACTCATGATAGTGATCGTTGCGCCAACGCTCACTTTATCCATGATGATATGAGCGCCTTGTAAGCGGCCATCCACTTTTGCTTTTACGTAGCCATCTTCAATAGTGATGTTTGCACCCAGGCTTTCTAGGCCTTGAATGTGCAAATCAACAGGGCGAGCACCGATAGCACAGCCGCCAGGTAGACTGACTTGACCTTCACCAAACCTTGCAACCAAAGGACCTAAAGCCCAAATAGAAGCACGCATGGTTTTTACTAACTCATAGGGCGCACAGTATTCATTAATACCTGAAGCATCAACAAATAAAGTGGTCGTATCTCCATCACGAGATGCTTTAACACCTAATTGTTGTAACAAAGCTAGGCTAGTATTAATGTCACGTAGTTTTGGTACGTTGTGTAAAACAACAGGTTCTTCAGCCAAAATAGCCGAGAACAAAATAGGTAACGCCGCATTTTTTGCGCCAGAAATTGACACTTCACCGCTTAAAGGCGCTGAAGAGCCAGTTACTCGAAATTTTTCCATTATTAGTCCTTAAAGCGACATTAGTTTTTTATCACGCTGCCACTCCTCGGGAGTAAAAGCTTTTATTGATAGTGCGTGAATTTCGTTGCGTTGAATGTAATCCGTTAGCGGCGCATAAATAAACTGCTGCTTCTTAACACGGCTCATTCCTTCAAAAGAAGCATCAACAGCAATCACTTCAAAGTGGCTACCCTCTCCTTTTACATGAATCTCTGCTAGCTGCAACGCTTCGTCGAGCAGTTCTTTAACTTGTGTACTATCCACTTTCACCCTCAATTTCGATTTCTATGTGCTCTACCAATAATGGCATTGCATTGCTCACTTCAAATAAAGTAAGCAGTTTATTAGGTACAGATCGCAACATTATATGGCAGTCACAATTTTTTGCATGGTCAATTATGTGCAGAATCAGCGCCATTGCCGCAGAATCTGTACTTAATACGGCACTTAGGTCGAGATCTAGTCGTTCAACCTTTGGCTGCCACTGTGCTATTTGCTGCCATAGCTGCGGAATATAGTTTCGATTGAGCACACCACTTAGCATGGCATGCTGATCATCAATCATGGTCCAAACCGCTTTATCACTCATCATTTAGCAGAGTCATAATGGATTGGTGTTTTCGCTAAAGTGGCTAACTCATGAGTGACGGCTGGCAGACCATCTTTACGTATTTTGCCGCCCCACTCCGATTGCTTACTTGATAACAGACTGACGCCTTCTGCCACCATATCAAACGCTTGCCACTCATTGGTTTTTTTGTTTTTACGCCACTTAAACTCTAATTTTATCGCAGGTCGATTAGCCTGCATAATTTCAACAGGGATAGACACAATGCGTTGATCATCGCGAAGATTGCGAGGCGGTGTGTATTTGATCTCTTGATCTTTATACTGAGTTAACACCTGCGCATAAGCCGTTACTAAGTACGCTCTAAATGCGACCAAAAAGTCAGCCACTTCACCCTTGTCAGCTTTTCTTAAGTAATTACCTAATACTTTAAGTCCAGCATAACGGTCGTTGACGTAAGGCATTAGCTCTTCTTCAACCACCACTTTTAATTGCTCTGGAGACTCTCTAAGTTGGGCTTGTTCATTTTTAAGTCTATCAAAAGTACGACTGCCCACTATTTCCATCATCTGATAAGGCTGGGTTTTATCCACAGTGTCACCCCATGCAATTGAGGAAGACAACATCGCCATCAATAAGATAAGTCTTGTCATAATTTTCATGGTTATTTCCCTGAATTATCGCCTACGCTGTACATAAACTGCCCGATCAAATCTTCCAGTACCAAGGCTGACTTGGTGTCTTCTATCAGATCGCCATCCTTGAGTATCTCAGCGTCATCATCCATAAAACCCGGTATTAAGCTAATATATTGCTCACCAATTAAACCCGAAGTTAAGATATGCGCACTTGAAGTATCTGGAAAGTGACCAAAACGCTCTTCAATAGTCAAAGTGACCACTGGCGTAAAGTATTCAGTATCAAGCGTGATATCCGACACTCGACCTACCACTACTCCACCTACTTTTACCGGAGAACGTACTTTTAGGCTGCCTATATTATCGAAAGATGCTTTAAGTTTATAACTATCTTGGCTTCCTAGCGACTTTACATCAGCCACTTTAAATATCATAAACATCACCGCTACAATGCCTAAGATGATAAAACTACCAACCCACAATTCTAACTTCCTTGATTGATTCATACTTAACTTCCAAACATTAATGCGGTTAAAACAAAATCTAGCCCTAATACAGCTAGAGAAGAATGCACTACAGTGCGAGTCGTTGCTTGACTGATACCTTCTGAGGTAGGGACAGCATCATAACCATTAAACAGCGCTATCCAAACTATAGTTACAGCAAACACCAATGATTTAATTACGCTATTACCTATATCTCGTCCCAGCTCTACTGATGACTGCATTGCAGACCAAAAACTGCCGTGATCGATTCCTTTCCAATCCACGCCAACAATGTGTCCGCCTAAAATACCCACCGCGATAAAAATCATCGTCAACAATGGCATTGAAATAACGCCGGCCCAAAATCGAGGGCTGATAATGCGTTTTAATGGATCGACCGCCATCATTTCCAGACTTGAAAGTTGTTCCGTTGCTTTCATCAATCCTATTTCGGCGGTCAATGCAGAGCCTGCTCGGCCTGCAAACAATAATGCGGTAACAACCGGACCAAGCTCTCGTAATAAAGAAAGCGCAACCATTTGCCCTAAGCTTCCTTCAGCGCCGTAATCCACCAGCACAACATAGCCCTGTAAACTCAGCACCATACCGATGAATAAACCTGAAACCAAAGTAATCACCAGTGATTGAGCGCCTACAGAATAGAGCTGCTTAAACAATAGCGGTATATTTTTCATTGGCTGCGGTTTAGCCACCAGAGCACCAAACAGCATCAAGGTTGCTCGCCCAAAAGAGCGGGTAACTCTGATCCCTGATGCGCCTATGTCGGCAACTTTATTGATAGCCCAAGATATCATCGTTGAAATAAATCCCTTTCTAATGGTGCTGACGGAAATGCAAACGGCACAGCGCCATCAGCGCTGCCATGTAAAAACTGTTGTACGCGCGGATCTTGGCTTTGTTCAATATCAACTGGCTCACCGCTTGCAATCACCTTTTTATCTGCGATCAAATACACGTAATCTGCAATGCTCATTAACTCAGGCACATCATGCGACACCACAATTGAAGTTACGCCTAATGCTTGGTTTAACTTTTTAATCAGTTCAACCAACACTCCCATAGTGATCGGATCTTGCCCCACAAAAGGCTCATCATACATTACAACGTCAGGGTCTAATGCAATGGCGCGTGCCAGAGCTACTCTTCGGGTCATGCCTCCGGATAGTTCACTAGGCATTAACTGGGCAGCGCCTCGCAATCCGACCGCTTCTAATTTAAGGAGCACAATAGTACGAATGAAAGATTCCGATAGCTGAGTATGTTCACGAATCGGGAACGCGACATTGTCAAAAACATTCAGGTCAGTAAACAGTGCCCCAGATTGAAATAGCATGCTCATTTTCTTACGAACTTGATAAAGCTCACCACGGCTAAGCTTGGGAATGTTTTGTTGCTCAAACCATATATCACCGCTATCTGGCGGAATTTGCCCTGCGATAAGTTTGAGCAAGGTGGTTTTACCTATACCCGAAGGTCCCATTATCGCGGTGATTTTACCTTGTGGAATCGACAAACTGATGTTGTCAAAAACCACTCTGGAACCCCGAGAAAATGTCACCTTATCTAATGTAATTTTGTTTTTAGCTTCGAGCATCAACACTCCTTGTTGTGACCTGAAAACCATCCAATATCAAAAAAGTTGAATATATCAGACAGTTGGTCGACTTAATCATAGGAATTTTATCAGACTTGTGTGTAAATAATTCGTCTAAAATCTTCCCTTTTTGACAGCTTAACGTCAAAATCACTGTTTAACTCGTACCAATTAATAAAGAGCACACAAATGATCGTAGCGATTTGTCTACTTGTCGTTGGTTTAATCATGCTGGTTTGGAGTGCCGATAAACTGGTATTCGGTTCAGCTGCATTAGCTAGAAATTTTGGAATATCTCCCTTGGTCATCGGTATGACCATTCTTGCCATGGGCTCTTCTGCTCCAGAAATGATGGTTTCTGCCACTGCAGCTTTAGACGGTCGAACGGATACCGCTGTCGGTAATGTACTCGGTTCAAACATTGCCAACATAGCACTTATTTTGGGTATCACCGCACTGGTTAAGCCTTTAATCGTTAGCTCAGGTATATTACGACGCGAGTTGCCACTGATGATAGGTGTCACCTTGATTGCCGGTGGCATCATGTGGGATCACTACCTTGGTTTTACCGAAGGTGTATTACTTGTTGTGCTGTTTGTTGCGTTCATTCTGGCGATGCTACACATTTCTCGAACAGAGAAACACGTTGGCGATAACATGCTCAGTGAGCAAGAGTCTGAAGTCCCTGACGGCGTCGAGAACAAAAAAGCCATTTTCTGGATCGTTGTAGGCCTTATTTTACTGCCACTGGCGGCAAATCTATTAGTCAATAATGCCGTTTATATTGCCAAGTATTTTGGCATGAGCGATCTTGTGATTGGACTGACCATCATTGCCATCGGTACTAGCTTGCCAGAATTAGCGGCCTCATTAGCTGGGGTCATGAAAGGCGAAGATGATATGGCGGTGGGTAATATTATTGGCTCCAACGTCTTCAATATACTGGCAGTTATGGGCATTCCGGGCTTATTGCACCCTTCTTTTCTTAACGAGAATGCCATGAATCGTGACTTTTGGGTCATGCTCGGCGTTTCCGTTTTATTGGTCATTATGGCGCTAGGTAAATCGAAAAAGATCACCCGAATAGAAGGTGGGATACTCTTTGCCATATTTGTTGCCTACCAAAGCTATCTCTTTTTCAATGTAGGTGCATAAGGAGATTCACATGACAGTAAAATTTGACTACCAAAAAGCAGCGCAAAATGTACTCAATACTGAGATAGCAGGACTCACCCAACTGTCTCAATATTTTAATCGTGATTTTGACCAAGCTTGCGACACTATCCTTGCCAATAAACACGGCAAAGTTGTGGTAATGGGAATGGGTAAATCTGGCCATATTGGCAACAAGATTGCTGCGACCTTAGCCAGCACAGGTACATCAGCTTTTTTTGTCCACCCCGGTGAAGCCGCTCACGGTGATTTAGGCATGATTGCGCCCGGCGATATTGTCCTAACCATCTCTAATTCGGGTGAATCGCAAGAGATCCTTTCTCTTTTCCCTGTGTTAAAGCGCCTTAATATTCAAATCATCAGCATGACTGGCAAGCCAAATTCAAACATGGCAAAACTGGCGGATATCCACCTATGTATCGCGGTACCTCATGAGGCATGTCCAATTGAGTTAGCCCCAACAAGCAGCACCACGGCCACCTTAGTGATGGGAGATGCTCTGGCAATGGCTTTGATGCAAGCACGTGGCTTTACCGCAGAAGACTTTGCGCTGTCTCACCCTGGCGGCGCCTTGGGGCGTAAGTTACTACTAAAACTAGAAAACATTATGCATACTGGTACAGATGTTCCTAAAGTTAAAGCAGATGCTTTAATCAAAGATGCTTTGATTGAGATAAGCGAAAAAGGCTTAGGGATGACCGCCATTGTCGATGATGCAGACAAAATCTTAGGCATATTTACCGATGGCGACTTGCGACGCCTTCTCGATAAAAGAATCGACATCCACTGCACCGTTATTGGTGATGTAATGTCAAAAAATCCAAGCTACGCATCGCCATCTCTGTTGGCTGTAGAAGGATTGAATATGATGCAAGAGCGCAGTATCACTGCCCTATTGCTATGTGAAAATGATAAACTGGTTGGCGCGCTCAACATGCACGACCTTTTAAAAGCTGGAGTAATGTAATTCATGAATGAAATGGTCGATTCTCTATACGGTCCAGTTTCAAAGCCTGTTTTTGCTATAGCAAAACAAATTAAGCTGCTTATTTGTGATGTAGACGGCGTATTCTCTGACGGTCTCGTCTACATGGGCAATGCTGGCGAAGAACTCAAAACTTTTCATACACGTGATGGCTACGGCATAAAATCACTGATGAACGCCGGCATCGAAATCGCTATCGTCACTGGACGTCGCTCACAAATCGTCGAAAATCGTATGCGCGGTTTGGGCATAACGCTCATCTATCAAGGGCAAGACGACAAAATTAAAGCCTACAATGACATTATCGATAAGCTCAATATTTTGCCTGAACATACCGGTTATATCGGTGATGATCTGATCGATTGGCCCGTGATGGAAAAAGTCGCATTAAAAGTGTGCGTCAACGATGGGCACCCATTGCTAGTACAACGAGCTAACTATGTCACTAAAATAAAGGGCGGCCATGGCGCAGTACGCGAGGTGTGCGACCTTATTTTGCAAGCTCGTGGAGAATTAGAGCAACATAAAGGTCTGAGTATATGACGGGTTCTCGCATTTTTCAGATAGTGTTAATCGGTATTATCTGTGTATCCGGTTATTATCTACTGATAAATCAAGAACAAGAGGTTATTCAGGTTGAACCTAGCACTGAATTACCTATGTTTACCGGACGCCAAGTGACCAACACCACTTACGATCTTGACGGTATTCGTAGCTACAAAATCAGTTCCGAAAAACTGGATCACTACGCAACCAGTGGCGACACCCTATTTGATAACCTCATAATGTATGTGTATCGTGATGGGACAGTCGAAGAGTGGCAAGTGGTTTCAGATACCGCCGTTTTAGATAAGAATCATCAACTGACGTTAGCCGGAAATGTCATTGCGACAAATTTACTTCCTGACGCCAGTTTTGAAACATTAACTACAGATAAAATGACAATTGAGCTCGACAGCAAAGACTTTAGTTCCGACGTCCAAGTGACTCTAAAAGGACCTCAGTTTCTCAATATTGGCCAAGCCATGCAGGGAAATTTGGATAAAAATGAAGCCGTCTTGTTCAATCATGTAAAAGGGATCTATGAAAAAGCTAAGCCTTAGTCTTTTACTGGGAATATTACTGTCTCCTTCAGTTTATGCGCTCTCTACCGATTCAGAGCAACCGGTGTACATCGACTCTGACAGTCAACAACTTGATATGAAGAGTAACAAGGTTACTTTTATTGGTGACGTAAAAATGCGCCAAGGCAGTATCAATGTGAAAGGGGACAAGGTCATTGTCTATCGTAACCCTAGTGACGGCGCCATAAAAAAAATTGAAGCTTATGGAAAGCTCGCTAAGTTCTCTCAAAAAACCGATGATGGCAAAACTATTCACGGTCATGCAGAAGAGCTGTATTACGATATGTCTCAAGATCAATTAATTATGATCAAACAGGCGATGCTGGCTCAAGATGACAGCACGATCAACGGCCAACGAATTATCTACCATATCACCACCGAAAAAATGATCGCTGAGGGTGGTAAAGGCTCTCGAGTATCAACCGTGCTACAACCTCAACCAAAAGAGAATAAATAGTCGACCTATGGCAGTATTGAAAGCTGAACACCTAGCGAAAAGCTATAAAAACCGCAAAGTGGTTGCAGACGTAAGCCTGCAAGTAGAATCGGGGCAGATCGTAGGTCTACTAGGGCCAAATGGCGCAGGCAAAACCACCTCTTTTTATATGATTGTGGGATTAGTTGCTCGTGACGAAGGACGAATTCTGATTGATGATCAGGATATCAGTATTCTACCGATGCACAGTCGTTCTCGAATGGGCATTGGCTATCTTCCACAAGAAGCGTCTATATTTAGAAAGCTCTCTGTTGAAGATAACATTTACGCGGTATTGCAAACTCGCAATGAAATCTCAAAACAAGAACGAGATGAAAAGCTTGAAGAGCTATTAGACGAATTCAACATTCAACACATTCGTAAAAGTAACGGTATGGCTCTCTCCGGTGGTGAACGTCGCCGTGTGGAAATCGCACGTGCATTGGCCGCCAATCCGCAGTTTATTCTGCTGGATGAACCTTTTGCGGGCGTCGACCCAATATCCGTTATCGACATCAAAAAGATTATTGAACATTTAAGAGATCGTGGTTTAGGGGTACTTATCACTGACCACAATGTGCGCGAAACCCTGGACGTATGTGAGCGAGCATACATCGTAAGCCAAGGACACTTAATTGCCGAAGGTACGCCCGAGCAAGTGCTTAGCAACGAACAGGTTAAGAAAGTTTACCTCGGTGAACAGTTCCGTCTCTAGACGGCCCACTGCAGGCGACTCATAATTATGAAAGCAGCATTACAACTTAAGTTTGGTCAACACCTTGCCATGACCCCACAACTGCAACAAGCCATACGCTTATTGCAGTTGTCTAGTTTTGAGCTTCAACAAGAGATTCAGCAAGCATTAGACTCTAATCCCTTGTTGCAAGTTTCCGAAGAGAGCACTCAATCGGAAGAAAAAACCGAATCTCCAAAAGAAAGCAACCAGCAAGAAAGCACAGAACCGAGCGCACAAGACAGTTCTGAATTAATGGCCTCTAACTCCATTGGTGACGAACTTGCTGTCGACACCTCTTGGGAGGACGTGTACAGCTCCAATTCAGGCAATACTGGTGTGGCTCTTGATGATGAATTGCCTATCTATCAAGGAGAAACTCAAACCAGTCTCTTTGATCACTTACTGTGGCAGTTAGAACTCACTCCTTTTTCTGAGACCGATCATGCGATTGCGATTGCCATCATTGATGCCATTGACGATCAAGGTTTCTTAACGCTTTCTACCGCCGATATTACTGCCAGTTTATCCCTTCCCGATGTCGAAGAAGATGAAACAGTTGCGGTTCTCAAACGTATTCAGCAATTTGAACCCCTTGGTGTCGGCTCTCGAAATTTACAAGAATGTCTATTGTTGCAACTGTATGCCCTTCCTGATGAGACGCCACGCAAACAGCAAGCTTGTGAGATTTTAAAAAATCATATCGAACATTTAGCTAATCGCGACTACAAATTAATCATTAAAGACACTAAGCTCAAAGAAAGCGATTTAATCGCCATATTGCAGCTTATCCAACAATTAGACCCGCGACCGGGTAGTCAAATTGGCAACAGTGATATTGAATACGTTGTACCCGATATTAATGTGATCAAGGTGAACGGCAAGTGGACGGTCTTTCTCAATAATACCGATATGCCCAAACTTGAGGTCAACCAGCAGTATGCCACTATTACAGGGGCAAACAGCAGTGACAGCCAATACATTAAAGACCAACTGCAAGAAGCAAAATGGTTAATCAAAAGCCTTGAAAGTCGCAGTGATACCCTGCTTAAAGTCGCCAGATGCATTGTTGAAACTCAGCAGGAGTTCTTCGAAAAAGGCGCTGAAGCAATGCAACCAATGATTTTAAATGATGTAGCCGAGGCGATTGATATGCACGAATCGACTATATCACGCGTCACAACTCAGAAATATATGCACACACCACGTGGTATTTTTGAACTAAAATATTTTTTCTCCAGTCATGTTAGTAATAATGATGGAGAAGATAAGTCCTCGACTGCGATTCGTGCACTGATCAAAAAATTGGTCGCAGAAGAGAACACAGCTAAACCATTGAGCGATAATAAAATTACCGCTCTACTCGCTGAACAAGAGGTAAAAGTTGCAAGACGCACAGTGGCAAAATACCGCGAATCATTAGGTATCGCCCCCTCTAGTCAACGAAAACGCCTAGTTTAGGCCTTAACAGAAGGAACGCTTATGCAAATTAATATCACTGGTCACCATGTAGAACTTACAGAGTCACTTCAAGAGTACGTTGATACTAAGTTTCAGAAACTCGAGCGTTTCTTTGAACACATTAATAACGTTCAAGTTATTTTAAAACTTGAAAAAGTTAACCATATTGCGGAAGCTACGCTCCATGTAAGCCAAGGCGACATTCACGCCACCGCTGAAGAAGAAAATATGTATGCAGCCATCGACGCATTAGTCGATAAGCTGGTTCGCCAGCTGACCAAGCATAAAGAGAAGTTAAGTAGCCATTAACCATGCAAATTAATCAAGTATTGTCTTTGGACTGCACCAAAAGTGCAGTCCATTGTACTAGTAAGAAGCGCGCTCTAGAGCTTATTAGCCAAATTGCAGCAACCCATTCAGGCCAAGATTCCACGGATCTATTTGAATGTATGCTCGGCAGAGAAAAACTAGGCAGCACAGGGATTGGCAACGGTATTGCCATTCCACATGCACGAATGAGTAATTCAGACCAGGCGATTGCCGTCCTATTACAATGTGATGAAGCCATTGAATTTGATGCTATCGACAATCGTCCGGTTGATTTGTTATTTGCGCTGCTAGTTCCAGAAAATCAATGCAAAGAACATTTAAAAACACTGTCTTGTATGGCGGAACGCCTGAATGACAAAAAAATTCTTAAACAGCTTCGCCATGCAAAATCCGATGAAGAGCTGTTTGAAATAATGGTTGCAGAATCGATTGAGTGTCCAAAGGGATAAAAGAATGCCTGAATCTCGCCAACTTGTTGTTGTTAGTGGTAATTCCGGTGGCGGAAAAAGCGTCGCTCTACGTGCCTTAGAAGATATAGGCTACTATTGTGTCGATAACCTTCCAGTAGCCCTGCTTAGCTCTTTTGTCGACGGTCTGAGCCCAAAACAAACTAAAGTTGCGGTGAGCATTGATATTCGTAACTTACCGAGTAACCCAAAGCAAGTCACTGCGGTACTGACAACCCTAGATGACTCCGTTCAAGTGATGATTCTTTACCTTGAAGCCAACGAAGAAACCCTAGTTAAGCGCTATAGCGAAACCAGACGCATTCACCCTCTCTCATTAATCAAAGATTCACGATCCCTTCAGCAAGCCATTGTAGAAGAAAAGATCTTACTGTCTGCATTAAAAGAACGAGCCGATCTGGTCATAGACAGCAGTAAACTGTCTATTCACGAACTCAGCGAAATGGTGAGAAAGCGTATCCTAGGCCGCGATGGCCAAGAGTTGGTCATGGTCTTTCAATCCTTTGGCTTCAAACATGGACTGCCCTCTGATGTTGACTATGTATTTGATGTTCGCTTCCTGCCGAACCCACACTGGGAACCAGCGCTAAGACCTTTAACCGGTTTAGATAAACCCATTTGTGATTACCTGTACGGCTTTGACGATGTAGTTGAGCTAAAAGAGCAAATCCAAGCTTTTATTGAACGTTGGCTTCCGGCTCTAGAAAAAAACAATCGTAGCTACCTTACAGTTGCGATTGGCTGTACTGGCGGTAAGCACCGCTCGGTATTCCTTACTCAACAAATCGGTGAATACTTTCTTGCACAAGGGCAACAAGTGCTTATTCGTCACAATCAATTAGAGCAACAAAAGTGATCCAATCTCGTCGCTTACTCATCATTAATAAACTGGGATTGCATGCTCGCGCTGCGGTAAAACTTGTCGAATTAGCCCAAAGCTTTGATGCTAAAGTTACCGTCAGTAATGACGGCAATAGTGCCGACGCTGATAGCGTAATGGCACTACTGATGCTCGAATCTGCGCAGGGAGAATACGTCACAGTGACCGCCAACGGCACCCAAGCACCGCAGGCTCTACAAGCGGTGTGCGCCCTCATCGAAGAAAAATTCGAAGAAGATGAATAATACCGCTCGTACTAAATAACTGCTCACTCTAGCTTGTTTAGTGTGATTGGTATAATTTTCACTCAGTCTATTAAAATATTCGTTTTAGATTTAAGAACTTATTAACCCCTTGAATAAAATAGGCTAATATCCTTCTATTAATTTATTTAGTGTACACACCTAATGGAGGCAAATAATGGCGGAACAGATCGAGTTTGATCAAGCCCACCAAACGCTTCAAGAAGTGAGTGATGCGCTGGATAATGGCCGCTTTGTCTTCGTTAGGCGCCAGCTCCAATCTATGGAGCCAGAGGACATTGCCCACCTTCTTGAAGCGTCGCCAAGAAAAAGCCGTGAAGTACTATGGCAACTCACCGACCCTGAAGATTACGGTGAAATTCTTGATGAGCTAAGTGAAGACGTCAAAGATAACCTCGTATCCAAAATGGCTCCCGGTAAGCTGGCAGAAGCAACCGAAGGCATGGATACCGATGACGTAGCCTACGTTCTTCGAAGCTTACCTAATAACGTATCACAACAAGTCCTAAGCCAAATGGATTCTGCGGATCGATTGCGTGTCGAAACCGCCCTTTCCTATCCAGAAGACACCGCTGGCGGAATAATGAATACCGACGTTACCACCATACGTGGCGATGTTGATATTGATGTTGTGCTTCGTTATATGCGAATGAAAGGCGAACTGCCTGAAGCCACTGATACCCTGTATGTGATTGACGACGATGACCGTTTAATTGGTAACCTGTCACTCACCACCCTGCTAACTACACAACCTGATGTCCCCGTCGTCGAAGTCATGACCCACGCCGATGAAGCCATTGCGGTGGATCTTAGCGATACGGATGTGGCGAGCTTGTTTGAACGTAGAAACTGGGTATCCGCGCCGGTTGTTGACCAAAATCAGCACTTGGTCGGGCGTATTACCATTGATGATGTGGTTGATATCATTAGGGAAGATGCTGAGCACTCCATGATGAGCTTAGCCGGTCTTGATGATGACGAAGATACCTTTGCACCCGTAGTCAAATCAGCGCGTCGCCGTAGTGTCTGGTTAGGCGTCAATGTACTGGCCGCCCTAGCAGCCGCTTCTGTTTCCAACATGTTTGAAGCCACCTTAGAACAAATGGCCGCTATCGCTGTATTGATGACCATAGTCCCTTCTATGGGTGGCGTAGCCGGTAACCAGACCGTTGCCTTGGTGATTCGTGGCTTAGCACTTGGCTATATCGGTGACAGTAACCGCAAAGAACTGCTAATGAAAGAAGCGGCTATCGGCTTTTTAAATGGCGTACTTTGGGCGTTAATTATTGGCGCAATTGTTGTGTTCTGGAAACACGATTGGATGCTCGGCTTTATTATCTCCGCCGCAATGCTCACCAACTTATTTGTGGCAGGGGTCGCCGGCGTTACCATTCCGATAATATTGAAGAAAATGAACATAGATCCTGCGTTAGCAGGCGGTATGGCGTTGACCACCATTACAGATGTAATTGGTTTATCGGTCTTTTTGGGGCTGGCGACGATTTTCTTACTCTAGGTGCTTTTCGCTAGCTAAGTATTCGAACTAACCAACATAAAAAAAACGAGCTTTTCAGCTCGTTTTTTTTAATAACTACAAAGGTGGATAGAGGTTAAACACCCGCAACTTTCATCGATTCAATCAGCATAGAACCGGTTTGAATTTGTGAGCGAGTTTCAACATCATTGCCTACCGCCACAATTCGTTGGAACATCTCTTTGAGATTGCCCGCAACGGTCACTTCTGAAACTGGGTATTGAATCACCCCGTTTTCCACCCAAAACCCAGCTGCGCCACGTGAATAATCACCGGTAACGCCATTCACGCCCTGACCCATTAATTCTGTCACTAAAAAGCCAGTACCCAGCTCTTTAAGCATGGCTTGGTAATCTTGTCCGGTAGATTGAACAAACCAGTTGTGAATACCACCAGCGTGTCCTGTAGCCGTCATACCCAACTTGCGAGCGGCATAACTGGTCAGCAAGTAAGTTGCCAACTTGCCATCGGTGATGATGTCGTAATCTTTAGTCGCCACACCTTCGCTATCAAATGGCGTAGAAGCTAAACCTCGCAGAATATGCGGCTTTTCATTTACGTTGAACCAATCTGGCAGAATTTGCTTTCCAAGATGATCAAGTAAGAAAGAGGATTTACGATAAAGACTGCCACCGCTAATAGCACCAATTAAGTGTCCCATTAGCCCTGTAGCCACTTCAGCGGCAAACATCACGGGATACTCGCCAGTAGCAATACGTCGAGCATCTAAGCTCTGTATGGTTCTTTGTGCCGCTTTTAAACCGACTTCTTTAGCAGACCAAAGATCTTCTGCTCTACGGGCAACGCTATAACTATAGTTGCGCTCCATATCACCATTGGCACCCGAACCAATGACGCTGCAGCTAACGCTATGACGGCTTGACGGATAACTGGCCAGAACGCCATGTGAGTTACCGTAAACACGAATGCCATAGTGAGAATCATAACTTGCGCCATCACTTTGTTTGATCTTGTCGCTGTACGCCAAAGCCGCTTGTTCAGCTTCAATAGCAATTTTCGCAACATGATCAGGGTTTGGCTCATCAGGATGGAAAAGGTCCAGATCTTTCACTTCTTTAACCATCAACTCAGCAGGTGCAGGGCCAGCGCAAGGATCTTCAGAAGTGTACTTGGCAATATCTAAGGCAGCCGCAACCGTTTGTGCGATTGCTTTTTCGCTGAGATCTGAAGTGGATGCACTTCCTTTTCTTTGGCCACGGTAAACTGTGATGCCTAGAGCGCCATCGCTATTAAACTCGACATTCTCTACTTCACACATGCGAGTGGATACACTCAGACCCGTAGATTTATTAATCGCTACCTCTGCGCCATCGGCTTTGGCAGACGCCAATGCAAGGGCTTTGGCAACCGCTTCTTCTAATTCTACTTTTTGTTGGGCAATTTGTTGTCTAGCGTCCATAGTTAAATCAATTATTTGCAGGCAATTGTGTTTAGAATACCAAGCTTTTTCCATTCTCCCCAATTTGTTTGTTAAAATAACGGAAATTATGCGCAATACGCATTCAAAATTGAGTAACTAAGAGCAAATTATGGCCAGAAAAAACCAGAAAGCCCCTTGGGAAGAAGAAGAAGAAATCATTTGGGTAAGTAAAACCGAAATGAAGCAAGACATGGAAGCCTTGCAAAAACTTGGCGAAGAGCTTGTGGCGCTAAAACCGGGTGTACTGGATAAATTCCCGTTACCAGAAGATCTTGCTGATGCCATTAAAGATGCACAACGCTTTAAAAACGAAGCCAAACGCCGTCAACTGCAATACATTGGCAAAGTGATGCGTCAAATTGAGATTGAACCCATTCAAGCAGCGCTCGATAAACATCACAATAAGCACTCTCAAGCTTCGGCTGAATTGCATAAACTGGAAGAATTGCGTGATCGCGTTGTTGCTGAAGGTGACTCTGCAATTGAAGAAGTGCTTAGCTTGTACCCTGAAGCTGATAGACAACGTCTACGCCAATTAGCTCGCCAAGCAAATAAAGAAAAGGCAGCCAGTAAGCCGCCTAAAGCATATCGTGAGATTTTCCAGATCTTAAAAGATCTGAACAGCGAAGCTTAAATCGCTTTATTGTACACACTATAATGATGGGCTTTCCTATCATTACAGTGTGTATGTGTCCCTTACTCTGTGCCACCAACTGTGATGGTTTCAAGTTTAACCGTTGGTTGACCTACGCCGACAGGAACGCTTTGTCCCGCTTTACCACACACGCCAACACCCTGATCAATTTGTAAATCATTACCTATCATCGACACCTGCTGCATCGCTTCAATACCAGAGCCAATTAAGGTTGCATCTTTCACTGGACGAGTGATTTTGCCGTTTTCAATCAGGTATGCTTCTGAGGTTGAGAATACAAACTTACCCGAAGTAATATCAACCTGACCGCCGGCAAAACTTGGCGCATAGATGCCTTTTTTGACGGTTGAAATGATCTCTTCAGGTGTATGTTGACCCGGCAACATGTAAGTATTGGTCATACGAGGCATAGGTAAGTGCGCAAATGATTCACGACGGCCATTACCTGTAGGTGCGACACCCATAAGACGCGCATTCATTTTATCTTGCATGTAGCCTTTAAGAACGCCGTTCTCAATTAAGGTGTTGTATTGACCTTCAACCCCTTCATCGTCAATGTTTAACGAACCACGGCGATCCACCATAGTGCCGTCATCCACAATAGTACAAAGATCGGAAGTAACTTTGTCACCCACTTTCCCAGAAAAGACTGATGACTGCTTACGGTTAAAATCGCCTTCTAAGCCATGACCCACTGCTTCATGTAGCAATACACCCGGCCAACCTGCACCTAGCACGACAGGCATAGCACCGGCAGGAGCTGCATCAGACTCAAGGTTAACTAAAGCCAGGCGAATCGCTTCATCAGCAAAGTGCATAGCCACTGTTTTGTTACCATCCATCGCTAAGAATCGTTGGTAATCGTAACGACCACCACCGCCTGAAGAACTGCGCTCACGGCGATCACCACGTTGCACGAGTACACTAATAGATAAACGCACCAATGGACGAATATCAGTAGCATATGTACCGTCTGTAGCGGCAACAAGCACTTGCTCATACACACCACTTAAACTGATGTTCACCTCGCTCACTAAAGGCTCTTTAGTACGAATGTACATATCAAGCTCTTTCAGTAGGTCAATTTTCTGTTGCTTTTCAAGGCTCTGCAGCGGGTTAACACTTGAATAAACCTTGTTTGAGTTGTGACGAGAGAAAGTTTGAACTTGCGCGGTTTGCCCTTGCTTTGCAATGCCTCGAGCGGCAATTGCCGATTGTTTTAAGCTGTCAGCTTGAATCTGGTCTGAATAGGCAAACCCTGTTTTCTCACCACTGATAGCCCTAACACCCACGCCACGGTCGATATTAAATGACCCATCCTTGATGATGCTGTCTTCTAAAATTAAGGTCTCATGCCAGCTCGCTTGAAAGTAAACATCCGCATAATCGATATCACGAGCGGCAATCAAAGAAAGAGTACGCTCCACATCTTGGTCTGTTAGGCCACTTGAAGCCAACAGCTCTTGTTCTACTGTTTCAATTGTCATAATTTACTCATTTTCCTCATCGATAATGAGGCTAAAAAATTTTTGATGTGCAGCAACAGGCATTGCCTTACGAACTTGCTCCACTTGATGTAATTCAATATCAGCAATTAAATTGCAGGGGGTGGTTTGCGCTGTAGTAATGACCTTACCCCAAGGATCAATCACCATAGAATGGCCCCAAGTTTGTCTGCTGGCAGAATGTTGCCCACATTGGCCTACGCCAATCACCCAAGCTTGGTTTTCGATAGCTCTCGCACGAAGCAGAGCTTCCCAGTGTGCCTCTCCCGTCACCGCAGTAAAAGCGGCAGGTACTAGTAATATGTTCGCACCACCGTCACGCAAGACGTTATACAGATTGGCGAATCGTAAGTCATAACAAATCGATAAGCCGAGTTTCGCGAAAGGCGTCTCAACTATCTTTGGCGCAGTGCCGTGCGCAAAGCAATCCGATTCGCGATAGCTACCATGTCCATCAGCCACTTCCACATCAAATAGATGCATTTTGGCGTAGTCGGCAACTAACTCTCCTTGATCGCTAAACACTAAACTTGTGGAGTAGAGTTTACCTTTTGGCGCTCGAATAGGAAAAGAGCCGATGACAATCCAAACCGCCAACTCTTTTGCCAGTTTAGCTATTTGACTCTGAATTGGCCCCGCACCCAACTCCTCTGCAAGTTTTTGATAACCTTCAGCATTATCGAACAGCAAGCAATTTTCTGGAGTAATAACTAACTGACACTGCTGCGCGGCTAATTCCCTCACCTGCTGTTCAATGTATTGGTAGTTTTGCATGACATCACTAGTTGATGTCATCTGCACTAAACCGACGGTTACTTGTTGCTGCATATATGGCTTCCCTATGACTCAGAGCGAAGTTTTTTAGGTACTTCGTAGTCTCCCTTACGGCGCGATTTCTCTCGCACTTTCGGAGCGTTCATTGGCCCTTTGATTTCATAGGTGACCTGAGTAATAACTTCAATTACCGGAGCCACAACAGTGCTGATAGCCAATACGTATAAAGCGGTTTGTGGCGCTACGGCAAAAGCGGTCAGCATTGGAATACCTGACGTTACGTCAGGTTTAAAGGTCACTTCCGCATCCACCATTTGAGTATTCAAATTTGCTAGACCACGAATGGTCATATCGCCGGATATCGAATCCATTTGTAGATCGTTAGTGACAAATATACCATTTTCGACTTTGCCTTTACCTTCGATAGAATCAAAAGCTAAACCATCATCAAACACATCACTAAAGTCTAACTGCATGCGGCGAATCAAGGAGTCTAAGCTAAACATACCCAGTAATTTAGCCGCGCCGCCAACATCAGAAATCACCCCACGGCCAAATTCTGCGTCTAGCGTACCATTGAGGGTATCCATCTGAATATTCCACGGCGAACCTTTCCAATCTAAAGAGGAGTTAAACTCAAATGGCGCTTTTTGAATGCCTGAGTTCACCCCAAACCTTGCCATGATTTCCGAGTTATCTTCGCCTTTAGCATTAAAGTCTAAATGAGTAGTACTGTCTTTATCTGTTAACTTCCACCAGCCGCTGGCTAATAAGCTCGATTGACCACTGGTTAAATTGGCTTTGTCCCACACAATGCGGTCACCATCGTGTTTCATCACCACATCAACCTGACCCACTTTATAACCTTGCATCCAAAAATCATCGATTTGTAAATCAAAGCTCGGCATTTTGGCAAAGAAGGTTTTATCAAAGTCTGAAATTAACGGCTTGCCCGCCTTAGTTTCTTTACGATCACCTCGATCGACAATTGACTCATCAACAAGGTTTTCAGGATCGGCTAAGTACAGTTGTAGTTTAGATAAATGTACACCTAGGTGCTTCCCATCGTAATCGGCTTTACCTTTTAACTGCGAGCTATCTACGTTGAAATCCCACTTATTACCGCGATTACGAGCCAACAAATCCACATCATTCCAATCTAAACCGCCTGCTTTAAGGTTAGTAGTTTGTACCTGTATACGTTGCGGAATTGGAAACTCTGGGGCATTCAGCTCACTAACAATCGGCTTAGGTCCCACAGTGGAACGGTCTAATGCCTGCATCCATTGGTCTAAATCAAACTCTGGTAAACGCAAAGAGGCGTGATGACCAACAATCGGGCTAACTCGAAAACTGCCCGAACCAATAATGGTATTGGTCGCTTTAAGTACCGGTCTTCCCTGAGTAATATCAATTTCAGTTTGGAACTTCGCTTTTGGCAATTGCAGTCTGGCAGAGATTGACTCTTGGTTGCCTGATGCCTGCATGCGAGCTTGCCACACTTCGCCTTTCTTTTTCCGCATTGGCGCTGGATAAGTACTCGCCACTGACGTTAAGTTTGCTTTAGCATCCAACTGATAGGTAAAGCCTACATCATTGATTTGTAAATCAATTCCCATATTCCACGGCGCTCTACCTGAAATAGGCTCTAGCCAAGTTTTACCAAGGTATGGCACTAAGGGATCAACTTGCCAGTCACCAATAAGATCAATACGAGTGTCGTAGCTCGCCTCGGCATTTTGCCCGGTAAAGTCGAGCGAAATCGGTTGATCCAATACCCTTGCTTTTAAACCAGAAGTGCTAACCACATCATTATCAAACTCTATACGACCGGTGGCTTTTTCCAGCATCATTGGCGGCGCAGTAATATTGATATTGTTATTTTTTAAGTCAGCATAGCCCCACGCTCTCGCGTCTTCACCCTCGCTAAATGGAATGTAAAGCTGGAACTGTGAGTCAACTTGTCCTTTGATATCTATGGTAGTTAATGCTGCTCCCACCGAACCAACTAACGGCGTAGCACTCATGTAGTCTCGCACATCAGAGCCTTCCGCTTTGGCTGCGGCAAACAGCTCAATATGCCCATCGCCATGCATTTGAGGAATTTGACCTGAGATGCGATCGGCATGGATATTCAGCAGTTTTGCGTCTCTAGAATCTAAGAACATCGTCTCGTTTTCAAACAGCAAATCAAGTTGCATATCGGTTAATGCTGGCCATGCTGTGCTAAAGCTAAATTTGGTTTTTCGCAATGGAACCCAAGCCTGAAACACACCGTCATTTTTACGATATGGGAACTTGGACAGTTCACCATACCAAAGCAATTTAGCGGTTTTTACCGTACCACCTTGAATGCCTGCAGAAAGGTAATCGGTCAAGCTACGGCCTAAGGCTAAGGTAGGCAAATAACGCCACGTTTCACCAGCGTTAAGTAAATCGGCTTCTGCGTAGAAAGACAAAAATGTAGGTGCATCTTTCGGGAAGTCGAGCTTAAAAGCACCGAGCACTTGTAGATCCGGTGTCGCGGCGGTGACTTTGTCTGACCATAGTCGCCAGCCGTCATCATCGGATTGCCAAACTAAATCAAGCTCAGCTTGACGAATGCGTAGTGGTGCTTGAAATACATCGCCGTAAGGCAATACATCATCAATCATGGTGACTTTGGCTTTCGCCAGATCGGAGCGACCAAAGACTTGCGCTTCTAAAGTATGGAAACCCGGAAGTAATTCCCATTGCTTCATGCGTCCATCTTTAAGTTTGGCTGAATAACGAAGTGTCTCTATGCCTTTACCCATGGAAACACGCATATCCGTCACTTCACCGCCAAGTTGAACGGTATTGATCCAGTCTTGTGTTTTTTCCATATCCGGCAGTAAATCTAATATCGGTGTTAAGCTACCGATTTTTATCTGATTAACATTTAACTTCCACTGCTCTGGAGCCCATTGCAAAGCAAAGTTAAGCTCTGGCCACTGCGAGCCATTCGAGCGAAACGCAAGATCTTGACCATTCACTTGCCAGCCATCGTCAGTGGGATCTAGCTTCATCACTCCACCTTGGATGGAAATGGAGTTCTTTTTGTTATGTTTGTCTTTCCACTCTAAACGCGATGGAGAAATTTCCAGATAAGCATCAATAGGTTGGTTATTTTTAAGAGAAACCCAAGTGTTTAGGCTCACTCTTCCCTTCTCTACCACGATACCATCGGCTAAATAAGGGGAAACCCAAGGGGTAATATTGAAGTTATTTCCTTGCAGATAAAAGTCACCACTGATATCAGCAATGCCATCGTTATCCGTAAAATCAGCAATAACACTGACGCTGTTCAGTTGAACGTCTTTAACACTAATCACCCCGTCAGCACGGTGACGATTGGCTTTGTTGTGCCAGTTAAGGTTTTCGATTTCCACTTCACGCACATCTCCCGCAGCATCTTTAAACACTAAGGTCGAATCTTTGAGTGAAAATTCACTTAACTGACGCAGAATTAGATTTTCTAGATTTTTTAGAAGTTGTTGCTCACCCTCTTTTGGCGGCTCACTATTTGTATTACTGCGGTGGAATAGATCGATATCACTGATATCAATATGCAACCCATTCACAGTTAATTCGCTGATCTTAGGTTGCAAACTTAATAGAGAATCAACCAGATCAAATTCAGCGGTAACTTCGCCAACAGAAAAAGCTTTTACGCCTTTAGGAATGTCTGCTTGTAAGCCTGATAGAGAAAGAGAAGGATGAGTATTTTTCCAATACCCATGTACCTCACCAATGGTGAAGTTAAGGCCAGACGCTTTGTTTACCCAAGTTTCGATTTCTTGTTGATAGTTATCTAACCGAGGCAAAGCAATGCGTAAAGCGGTGACAAGCACCGCTAAAGATACAAATATAAACACTAATAGCGAGAGAAAAAGTCGCTCTAGTCGAACTGAGAATGACGCCAATGAATCACTACCCTACATCATTACAACATCGAACTGCTCTTGAACATAAAGCGGTTCGGCTGTGATTTTAACTTCTTTACCTATAAACAGTTCTAACTCGGCTAATGCGTGAGATTCTTCACCTTGCAATGCATCCGCAACCGCCAATGAAGCATAAACTAAGAATCGGTCTGCATCGTAAGCACGATTAACTCGTGTGATTTCACGAAGCACTTCATAACATACGGTTTCAACGGTTTTTACTGCGCCTCGGCCTTCACAGCTAGGGCAATCTGAACACAATACGTGCTCGATACTTTCTCGAGTGCGCTTACGTGTCATCTCAACTAATCCTAGTTGAGTAAAACCATTGATATTAGTTTTAACGCGGTCATTGTTTAAAGCCGCTTCAAGTGAAGCAAGCACACGCTTGCGGTGCTCATCACTGATCATATCGATGAAATCTATAATGATGATGCCACCCAAGTTACGTAACCTAAGTTGACGAGCAATAGCTTCGGTTGCTTCGAGGTTAGTATTAAAAATGGTTTCTTCTAAATTACGACGACCGACAAAGGCTCCGGTATTAATATCTACCGTCGTCATTGCTTCTGTCTGATCTATGATCAGCGAGCCACCTGATTTTAAATTGACTCGACGATCAAGTGAGCGTTGAATTTCGCTCTCGGCATCGTATAAATCAAAGATAGGTTTATCACCATCATACAACACCAGTTTGTCCATTAATTCAGGGACAAACTCTTCGGTAAACTCAAGCAATGATTCAAACACCATACGTGAATCGACCTGAATTAAAGACAATTCAGTACCGACAAAGTCACGTAAAATTCGCGGAGCAAGCCCTAGCTCTCCGTATAGTGTTGAACGGGTAATGTATTTGGAGCGGCGAACCATCACCTTCTCCCACAAGCGCTCTAAAAAAGCCGCATCTTGAGCCAGCTCTTTTTCATCCGCGCCTTCAGCAGCCGTTCGAATAATAAATCCGCCGGATTCACTGCAATAAGGGGCGACGATTTTTTTAAGACGATTGCGCTCTTTTTCTGATTCGATACGTTGTGATACGCCAACGTGGCTTGCACCAGGCATAAAGACTAAATAACGAGAAGGAAGAGTAATATCGGTGGTTAAACGGGCGCCTTTCGTGCCAAGGGGATCTTTAACCACTTGCACCACGATATCTTGACCTTGGCGAACCAGTTCCGAGATATCACGCACTTTAAATTGCTGTTTTTCGTTTTCGGCAACGCACTCAGTATGAGGCACAATATCTGAAGCATGTAGAAAGGCCGCTTTATCCAAACCAATATCAACAAACGCCGCTTGCATCCCTGGTAATACACGGCTGACTCGACCCTTGTAAATATTGCCTACAATGCCTCGTCTCGCTTCCCTTTCTATATGAACTTCTTGAAGGACACCGCCTTCAATCATAGCAACCCGAGTTTCACTCGGTGTTGAGTTGATCAATAACTCTGCACTCATGGCGCACCTCTAAAACTTATAAAAATTGGTGCAAGAGCTGTTCGGTTTCAAATAAAGGTAGCCCTACGACTGAGTGATAACTGCCCTCAATGCGCGTAACAAACTTTCCGCCTATACCCTGAATTCCGTAGCTTCCTGCTTTATCGCATGGTTCACCAGTCAACCAATAATCTTTTATTTCTTGGCGGCTGAGAGGTTTAAACCATACGTCTGTAATACAAATAATGGTCTCTGTTTTATGAAGATCAGAAACGCAGACTGCCGTCATCACTTGATGTTTTGCGTTCGACAGTTGACCGAGCATTTCTAAGCTTTCTTGCACAGAACCTGGCTTTTCAAATACACACTCACCCTGAGTTACAATGGTATCTGAGCCAATAACGATAGGTTCAACTATGCCTTCAGAGCGAGCTTGCTCAAGGACAGCTTGCGCTTTATTTTCAGCTAATCGCTGTACATATTGGCTAGGGGATTCCCCTGCATTACGAACTTCATCTATATTGCTGATAAGTATAGTAAATTCGTAGCCTAGTTGAGATAAAAGTTCACGTCTTCTTGGCGACGCTGACGCTAAAATAAGAGATTTCTGCATCACTTATCTTACTCTCCAAATACGGCGAACACGACGTAATAATAAAAATAGCCATGGCCAAAGGATAGCGTTAATAAGGGCTACCCACAGTGATGCAGGGTTAAAGACCACATCTTGAATAACAAATTCGCCAAAGAACTCTATGGTAATGCTTAACATGCTCAAAAGCGCCATCACCAACGCTTGTTGCCACAATGCCATGTTGCGAATAACCAAAAAGTTAATCGCCACTAAGTAAGTCACTATTGCCATCATCAAGCCGTGAATACCTAGCGTGGAACCCAATAGAAGATCCCACAATAAACCTAAAAATAATCCTGTTCCCACATTCACTCTATGCGGGGCGGCCATCACCCAATAACAGGTGACCAATACCAACCATGACGGACGCAACATATCCATTGTGCCCGGCCAAGGGATAGTTTGTAGAATCAGAGCGGCTAAAAAAGTCGTCCAGATAACAAGCTTGCCACCAAAGATACTATTCGCCATCTTTTTCTCCGGCTTGTGCTGTTGTTGGATTCTGTTCGGTTGCTGTGGCTGGTACAGATTCAATCAGCGTTGGTTGCTCATTGGCCGACGTTTGCTGAGGCCAAACCAACAGCAGATAACGCAAACGCCCAAAGTCTACCGCTGGAATGGCGGTAATGGTTGAAAACGGTTGGTGGTTATCTATTTGAACTTTATTTACAGTCGCCACTGGATACCCTTCAGGATACACACCACCCAAACCAGATGAGACCAGTACGTCACCTTCTTGAATATCAAAATTACTTGGGATGTGCTGCAAGTGCATTTGCGTCAAATCGCCACTGCCTGCGGCAATCACTCGAATGTCATTACGAATGACTTGCACTGGAATTGCGGCGTTAGCATCGGTCAGCAGTAGCACTCGACTATTGTGAGCGCCAACTTCAGTGACCTGCCCAACAATACCGTTTTCATTAATCACAGGTTGCCCTTGATAAACACCATCGACACGGCCTTTATCAATCATGATCTGTTGGTGATATGAAGAGGCATCTACCGCCATCACTTCCGTCACTACCTTTTTTTCATCTCGCACAAAGCTAGAGCCCAACAGTTTTCTAAAGCGTTGGTTTTCTTCTTTATATTGAGAGAGCAGCGACAGTTCGCTGTTCATTTTCAGTAGCTGTTCACGGAGCGCTTTATTGGTCGACAACAGTTGTTGTTTGCTGCTTACCTGTTCATAAAGCTTGCCAAACATGCTTCTAGGTAGATCAGCAAGGTACTGGATTGGAGCGACAGAACTGTTTAACACGTATCGTACATTTGAGAAGGTATCTAAACGACTATCAGCCAACATTAAGCTGGCTGATAGTAATACGGCAAAAAAGAGTCTCAATTGCAGAGAAGGACCTCTGCCAAAGATTGGATTCATTCTTCATTACCCGTTTTTGTTACTAGTGGGTGTGATTCAGTGGAAGACTTATTCTTCACTAAATAAGTCACCGCCGTGCATATCAATCATTTCAAGAGCTTTACCGCCCCCACGAGCCACACAAGTTAGCGGCTCTTCTGCCACAACAACAGGGATGCCAGTTTCTTCTGTTAGCAAACGATCTAGATCTTTCAGTAGCGCGCCGCCACCGGTGAGAACCATACCATTTTCAGAAATATCCGAAGCCAGTTCAGGTGGGCACTGCTCTAGTGCAACCATAACTGCAGAAACGATGCCAGATAGAGGCTCTTGCAGTGCTTCAAGGATTTCGTTTGAGTTTAGGCTAAAGCTGCGCGGCACGCCTTCTGCAAGGTTACGACCACGAACTTCTAGCTCTTCTACTTCATCGCCAGGGTAAGCTGAACCGATCACATGTTTGATTTTTTCTGCTGTTGCTTCACCAATCAAGCTGCCGTAGTTACGACGAACATAGTTGATAATAGCTTCATCAAAACGGTCACCACCGATGCGCACAGAAGAAGAGTACACCACACCGTTTAGTGAGATAACCGCAACTTCAGTCGTACCACCACCGATATCAACAACCATAGAACCGGTTGGTTCTGATACGCGTAGACCCGCACCGATTGCCGCCGCCATTGGCTCGTCAATCAAGTACACTTCACGAGCACCTGCACCTAGTGCTGATTCACGAATCGCACGGCGCTCTACTTGTGTTGAACCACAAGGAACACAAACCAAAACTCGTGGGCTTGGTTTTAAGAAACTGTTGTCATGAACTTGTTTGATAAAATGCTGAAGCATTTTTTCAGTAACAAAGAAGTCTGCAATTACGCCATCTTTCATCGGGCGAATCGCTGAAATATTACCAGGAGTACGTCCTAGCATTTGCTTTGCGTCATGGCCAACGGCCGCAACGCTTTTAGTTGAACCTGCGCGATCTTGGCGGATAGCCACTACCGACGGTTCATCAAGAACAATGCCTTGTCCTTTAACATAAATGAGTGTGTTCGCTGTACCCAAATCAATAGACAGGTCGTTTGAGAACATTCCGCGAATTTTTTTAAACATAACTAAGCGCTCTTCTCACAATCTTTGGAAGATAAAATTGTATTAAATGTACCAATGCCACACTTATTGGGCAAGGCATTGGACAACAAAGATTGATATAAAGTGCCTTTTTCTGACGCTGTCCTGACTTAGGCACTAAAAAAGTCAGTTTTCGTTACCAATTAACGCCCGCTCACCTTTAAATATGATCCGATCGTTACCTCTAAAGACACCAAAAGTAACGACAGCCGAAGGGTCTTCATCGCCTTTGTCTCTCCAATTGTATTGAAGCCAAGGTTGGTTGGTGTATGACGTGGCTTTTGAGCAGTCAATATTGGTTTCGCTGCGTTGTGGTGATAGCATTCCTTGTCTCAACCATAAACGTACCTGCTCTCTATGAGAATCAGATTCCTTGACGTGTGTGGCTGATAACTTGTTGCTTTTCCCTTCAGTGACCGTATCAAAACCATTTAAGCTAGCAGAGCTATTACTTCCATTAGTCCATATCACTTTGCTACAAAAATGTTGTGGAGCACTATATTCACTACGGCGATCATCTTTATTAATAATAAACTCAGAGGATTTCCAATATTCTGTACGAAGCGGAACTCGTATCTCTTGCCCTGAATTACCAGCAACATCTTTTAAGTGCATTCTTCCATAACGAAAATCAGGTTGTTCTGATAGCCTTATACCTTCGCCATTAAGGTCTAATATTTGAAAATCTACACCATCAACTTTATTGCTAACCCAAAGACCAAATTGAGAATTTGAACCATCATAAGGTCCGTCCGGAATTGTAGTGTAATTAGTTGTTGATGGCTGAGGATCGGGTAATTTTGACATCATAAAATCTTGAGTATGTGGCGCTAAACGTGCATTGCTAGCCACACCATAAATGTCTGCTTTTCCCCAATCACTTCCCTTCCAACTTAAATCAACCCAAGTTGCACTATCTAATCGGGAAGTAAAATCCACATCATTTCCATCAATCGCTAGATAGTCAATATCAACCATAAGGTTGTCTGCAAATAAGCCATAGTTGTAAGTAGGTTCACTTTGTCTATTCTGAGCCTCTACAATAAAATCATGCCCAACAGGTTGATTCATATAGCCAAAGCCGACATAGTTGCCATTTTCTTCTTGCCCTAGAGGATAAACGATATGATCTTCAATCAAGGCAAGTTTGGCTGGATAAAAACGTCCTACAGGTATTGTTGATGGGTTAACCGTCATATCATAATAAGGCCCATCAAGATTAGAGGTTAATAAAATACTGCCGACTTCGTTCCAAGATAGCCCTGAAAAAGTATAAATCCCGTTAACAATGTCAGTGTGTAACTTTTCAACGCCTCCAGATAAGATTCCAACCTTTCCACCTACTGGTGAGTGAGGTTTATCTGTCGGAATAGATAAGATTTGTTTAGCTGCCAAAGCATCACTTTGGGAATAGTTTGGTGTTGTTTCATAATTACAAAAGTCTTTGCTACTTAGATCAACGATACCTAATTCAGAGTCACCATTAGCCCAAATAATAGGTTTACTGTATAAAGAAAATTCATCACCAGCAGCAGTAAAACCATTTCCGCTAGTAGCTGTCCCTTGAGGGTTAATCACAGGTCCATTTCCTGAATTAGCCTGAATATTACATAGAGCAAAAGTATAAGGCCTTGAATAAATATCAACATTACCCGATAAACCAGTCCAACTACCTTGGTAATCTTCACAATCGGCACCACACTGCTCTTTAGTCCAATCAGGATCAGACACGGTAACTGATACATGACCGGCATCCCGATAAGTTAACTCGAGATTAGCAATCCCTTGAGTAAATACTAAATTAGTGTCTGTAGCGGTAACCAGCTTACTCCCTGAAGAAGGTTGTTGATAATTAGTAGAGCTAAGAGTCAGATCTTTCGTACCATTATAATTATCGATAGTTTCGCATGCTCCTCCAGTATCAGCTAAAGCTTTAACTTGTACTGTAAACGGCTTTCCAGCAATAACTTTTGCTGGTTTTGGTTCAAACTGAAATCCAAACGGTACAAACCTGTAAGGGCCTTCTGTTGCACTTAAATTATCTGAAGCAACTGTAGCTGTAACATTTAAATTCCCAACTGTTGTACTTTGCAGATAAAGTCGTTTTGCTCCATTTATGAACTGACTATTTAAAGCCGTAGAAGTACAGGTGCCTCCACTAGATTGTTCTGACCAGCATGCACTTCCATTAGGAAGATCAATGGCATTAGCATTGAAATTATTGCTATAACCAGTTATTGGTTGACCATTATCATCTACTACATAAAAATCAACAGGGATGCGTTCACAGGTCAAAGCTTGTGCTGTTTTAGGTTGGATAATGAATGTCTTTCCTGTTGGCACTGTTGGCACTTCACAATTATCTTCAACCCTCTGAATTCTATTACCGCTCATATTTATCTCAAAAGCAGTAATAGAGCCTATAATAATTGATCCACCACCTAAATTGACACTTTGCCGACTGAAAATATTGGCATAAAAAGGAGTAGAAGTATCAATATTAATATTTGAATTATCTTCACCCCAAATAGTAATATTTTCAGGAATACCATCAGAATGATCGGAACTGCCTAACGTAGAACTACCATTGATAGTGAAAGTTTTAAGCCGTATTAACGTATTATCTTTAACAACTAACTTAACAGAACCAGGAAGTGTCAAAGAGTCAAATTCGTAATATGTTCCTGTAAGTCGATATTCCCCCCAACCGTTCAAAGATACATTAGTGTATTTCCCTTCAGGGATATCACGAACCTCTTTATCAAATGTCAATTCATCCCTTGATGAAAATGGGATAATCGCAGGCTCTGATATTAACAATGACGGCTCTGCAATACATCGTACCCCTCCTCCATTGATATCACCATCACAAGCTGGCTGATCATAACCCTCGTGAGATTGATCCACTACGGTCCCAAAACCAACATGTCCACTTTTTTCATCATGGGCATCAAAAATACGAGAACCACCACCAAGGATATTAAGCGATGATGATGATGATGATGATGATGACCAAGACTGTACAACGCGGGGAAATGCAGCACATTGTTCTAGTTCAGGAAGATCAACTGACTCCCCACACTCAAGATTACTGATATTAGTACCAGTCCCTTCAAGCTTACCATTCGCAGCAACATTATTTTGAGTATCCTGATGTACCTTCATACCATTCACAATCAAATAATAATTAGCAATATTACTATTTCCAGTCGTGTGCTCGACTTCAATCCGAACTGTATAAGTTTGACCAAGCGATAAGCCTTGTTCATTAAAATGATAAACATTCTCTTCTAACGGTTCTTCCTGCTGGGTGTACCACAATACATACTTATCTTTACCATGTGTAAATGCGATATCTTGATAATAATTTGAACCAACTACCTGAAACTGAACCACATAATCTTTATTCCCCGCCACCGAACAAGTTTCTGCAAAAACAGAATGAGAAAACAAGAATAAGAAAATAAATACAACAAAAGAATACAACCTATTCATCTTTAACTCCTCGAACCCAAACCGTTTGCTGACGCTCTACTTCAAAGGTATTGCCATCATTGCAGATAGCTCTGGATGATATAGAGAGGTGTTTTAATTCTTCAGGGATGTTGTCCATATCTGCAGGTATATTTGATGGTGATGTTTCACAAGAAATGGTTGGGGCACTGCAAGAAACGCCGCTATTTTCAACCAGAGCTGTGGTGGCATTGACTGCGTCAGATCCCAGCGTGTCGCAGCGAGTGGATAAGGTTGTATAGTCATCGTCTCCATCTAACGGAAACAAATAAGTCAAAGCCCACTCATTGGCTGATTGGGCTAACATTGACGCCTGCTTACCCAATACTTCACGAGTTAATGTATCTTGGTTTGACCACGATATTCTGGTGAGATTTAAGGTCAACATCCCTAAAACTACGATAATAAAAACCGCAATGATGTACACATTACCTTTTTGGGAGTTCATTGATGCTTGATTATTACGGTACATTACTCACCTGCACATCATGTTTATATTGACTCTGCTCGTCACCGTTTTTGAACAATAAATCAAGGTGAACTAACCCGCCACGCTGAAGAGCTGTTTGTTGGTAAATAAAATCACTGTCACTAAAGGCAAGACCTGTTGCCACTATCACTCCGATATTATGATTAATATCAGTAATAGCGGTATTGGGCTCAATATCGCCATAATAACGCACTATTCTTCCTATTTCGTCACTGCTACTGGTACGTTCTACGCAGTAAGTTACCGTTTTATCTTGATAGATAAAATGTCGCTTGGCACTCGATTGACTAGTTAAGTTCATTGCCACTGAGAAGTAGTGTCCCAAGGTTGATGTAGTGGTACTTCCTAAACCAACAGCCTGAGAGCCGGACTCCTCTAAATCTTCTATTCGACTGGGGTTTATGACTAATCGAGTATCTGTTGAAAAGGTATGTGGATGTGAATAGTCTTCATTGCTAACCACAAACTCTACATGCTTTGTGGATTCTACAAATTTATAGAAACCAGAATATTGGATGGGGTAAAAGATTAAGCATTTATTTAAGTCATCACTGACTGTTTTAAAGCTATTAGGCACAGCATAACGTATCTCTCGGCTCATTTTTTCTATAGCAAAACGAGCTTGGTTTTGTAATCGCTGTCTATCTACAGACTGCACATATCCTTTAGTGCCAAACTCCACAAAACCTGCAATGCCTAAAAATATAATTGCGAGAATTATGATCGTGATGATCATTTCAATCAGAGTCAAACCACGTTGTTTCATTAGTAGTTCCCTCTATATGAGATAAATTTGAAATCCCCATATTGGCTAGCGGTAATCGTGACTGTGATTTTTTTAAATAAATCCTGACTGGCATCTCCTAAGCGAGTGTCATGGTCATATTCAACCTTCACTTCCGCTCTAAAACCTAAATAATCGCCACTGATATCACTACCAAAAATATCAGTTAATTTCCCGCCATGAGTTTTATCAATACAGCTATTTTGCGAATCAGAGGTGGTGTACCAACAACCTATATAATCATCCACGTCATTAAATAATGCCGGCGGCTCATTGTTGTCAGGCCCAAAATCGGCACTTGCGGTACATAGGATAGGTTGAGCGGAACTATCAATATAGTCACTTTCACCACAACGATATCTTCCACCATCATGATCACTGTGTTCATCAAAGTTTCTGGCTAAGATTTCAGTCATCAAGCTTGAGCCTAACGCCGATGCTCGCACTTCGTAAAAAGGTTTGGCTGATTGGCTGATTTGAGGAAATAGGAAACTGGTCAAGGTGATCAGAGCAATCCCCAAGATAACAATAGCGATGATGCTTTCAATAAGTGTAAAACCAGCCTGCTTTTTAACAGCCATAAACATACCCCTGACTATTGATGCAGATCTCTTGCTGATCTTGAGTGCTAGCAACAAGAATACGGATAGACTGACCTGCTACTGGCGTAGTGCAACCTGAACTGCAGGTGGGGTTGCCCAGTAAATCAAAATCAATGGTCATTGAAGGCGAAAAGTTCATATCTTGATTTTCTAGAACCACTACATTGCTCAGAGGTTGGGTATTGGTGGTGCAGGCTTGTTGCGAACCTAAGCATTGCCCCGTCACCACTAAGCGAAATCGTTGATGAAGTAAGCTACTATCTTCAATATTAGACTGCATTCTACCAAGCTGAATTTGCCGAATAACAGCAATGCCTTGCTGCTGTGCGGCTTGAGCGGAAAACTGTGATACACCAATATATTTACTTGAGGCATACAAAGACAAAATCGCAGCCACGATTATGACAATAATCAGCTCGACCAAGGTAAAACCTTTTATATTCTTTGCAATAGGCTGGTGATCCATTGCTTGTCCCTAACCAATGAAAACGTAAGTAATTAGATTATATAGAATTGAATGCAATCTCGCTAAGAAATAGCATGATTGTTGGGAATAAAAAAGGTCAGCGATTACTGACCTTAGTTCGATGTTAATAATTAACAGCCAGAATCTTCTACATCTACAGTTGGTAAAGCACTGGAGGAGGCTTGAGTATACGTTACGTAACAATGTGTACGCTTTATTGCCATAGCTCCAGAAGCAGTATCTGAAAAAGTTGCAAATAATGAATCGTCAATAATACCGGATGCTAATTTATCACTATCTGATCCTGACTGAATAGCCAAAAGAATACCTGTAGACGTCGCTGATGGGTAACCGTAGGCAGTATCAATATTCTCTATCAGAGTGCTTGATGGTTGAGTTTCTTTCCCTTCAATCACTGATTTACTATAAACAATAGACGCTGCGCTGGTGATTGCACCTTTCAAGCCTTGCAAAGAAGACTTGTGTGCATCAGATTGTAAGTTCAAAAAGCGAGGAGCTGCTGTTACAGCTAGAACACCTAAAATAACTATTACCACTACAAGCTCAATAAGTGTAAAACCACCTTGCCTTTTCATTTTGCCGCCTTTTATATAACCTAACATACCTATTGCTAAGTAGGTTAACTTGTAAGTAAATATAAATAGGCGTTATAGGTCAAATTTACGGTAGATAGCAATATTCTTTTTTAGAATACATGGCGTTATGGAAGGTTATATTTGGATATATAATCCTTTATTTGCGATACGCAGTGAGGTGAATATTGAAATGATAGGCCTTATATATAATTAAAATTAATTTCATTAGGAAATATGTTATTTAATTAGACGCATAAAAAAGACCGACAAAGTCGGCCTTCTGGAGTCTAATATTTTAAGTTAACAATCATTATCAACAACGGTTGCTTTGGCTGATAAATTAGCTGCGGTACTTATCGCCGGATCATATCGAACATAACAGCCATTTGTATCAGTAAACTGACTGGAATCTTGTCCTTTAAATGTAAAGGTCATATCTGAACCGTTTAAAAATACAAGCATCCAATCTTTCTCTAAGCCGTCCACAGCTTTCATTATTCCCGTATCACTATTTGATGGATAACCATATACAATATCGATCCCTTCGATATCTGCTGTAGCTGTAGCTTCTTTACCTTCTATCACAGCCTTACTATAGACAATAGATGCTGCACTAGTCATCGCACCTTTTAAGCCTTGTAAAGAAGACTTGCGTGCGTCAGATTGTAGATTCAAAAAGCGAGGAGCAGCTGTTACAGCTAGGATACCGAGAATGACAATAACTACGACAAGTTCAATAAGCGTAAAGCCAACTTGTTTTTTCATGTTGTTCCCTTTATATGCCCAATTCTAATTGTTACTAAATAGCTTAGTTTCTGAGGTGATTTAAACAAGAGATGTACTAATTTTTTACTATAAATTGACGTCTTAACTACTACTATAAATCTTTGTTCTAAACCAGTAAATAATCGTCAGATATCATAAGTGAAGTATCATATAAGGAGTATGCAGAAGACTATAATTGATCTATGTATTAAAATAAAAAGTCTGACTTCGAAAAAGTATCGAAATCAGACCTTAAACTTCACTTAATAGAAATGTTCAATTTTAGGAAATCACTTCAAAGTGAAGCCAATTTATAAATTCTATTTATTAACAGCTAGTAGCAGTTACGCTAATATCAGGAGTTGATGTTTCCGAGTCAGCCTCTGTATATTGAACATAACAACCAGTATTTTTAATAGCTACTGCACCTGATGCATTGCCGGAAAATGTTGCTACTAGAGTTCCAGCAGTACCAACGACTCCTGGAGTATCTTCTGCATAGACCCATTCATCAGAGTCTTCTAGTCCTTGAACAACCTTAACTAGACCACCTGTTGTTGCAGCAGGATAGCCAAAATTAATTTGTGTCGAGTCATCCAAAGTAGGATAAGCTCCACTAACTTCTTCACGCTCTTTGCCTTCAATCGCAGCCTTACCATAAACGATAGAGCCTGCACCCGCCATTGCACCTTTCAAGCCTTGTAGAGAAGACTCACGTGCATCAGATTGTAGATTCAAAAAGCGAGGAGCAGCTGTTACGGCTAGGATACCTAGAATAACGATAACTACTACAAGCTCAATAAGTGTAAAACCGCCTTGCTTCTTCATATTTTTTACCTTTTATGTATTTAACATACTTGAACTGTTACTAAATATATTAACTCGTAAAATAATATAAACAAGTGATATGCATACTTTTTTATAACATATCGACTCATTTTTTATTTTTATAATCCCTTGTTTTGATAAGGATTATATCAAAGTGTGTTGCTCTTTTTCAGTTACTACATGAAAGTACGACAAAAACGCTCTAAAACTACGTTAAACACCAGTAGTAGCAACACAATACCCAAAAGATCATTGCTACTACTGGTTAATCTTACAAAGCGTTCATGCCACTTTCATTAATTTAAGACTACGTTAACTGCGCCTTTAGACACATCATAATCAAAGTAATGTGCAGGAGCCGTTTGATTACCGCTCAATTGGGTGTAGCGACAGTTATCATTGATAAATTGCGCTGAATATTTGATTGTACTGTCATTACCAGCTTCAGTCGTTGTACCTACTTTCGGTGGATTCTGCAGTAAGTTTTCAAACAATTCTACACAAGCAGTTTCATTCAAACTAACAGGTGACGTTGTTGTTGGTTTAATATCATCAGCAAATGCGATAGGGTAACCATCACGAAGACCAGAATCAGTTCCATTTCCTAGCTCAGATGATGTTAATTGAAAATAACTACCATCATAATCAACAAAATTACTATTTTTATTATCTGTAACGGCACGAGGACGTTGCTCTGCTTCCCACTGCGCGCGAGCCGATAATACAGCGGTAGCGAATCCGCCAGCCACACCTTCTACACTTGCTTCTTTTGCTTTGTCAGTCACGTTTAAGAATCTAGGTAATGCAGCAACAGCTAACAGACCAAGCACCACGATAACGATAACAAGTTCAACCAAAGAAAAACCGGAGTTACGTTTCATAAAAATCCCTCTTGGGTATAAATTTGGACGGCAGATTATATACTTATTGTTTAAATAATCTACTTATAAATAGACATAGATGTACGAAATATCTTCAACTTTCCTTTTGAATAGATAGACTTCCTCCAACCATTTTTATCACTAACACCTCTTGGTTACTAAAAGTATAGGCACATGAATACACGTTACCCTCCTGAAACAATTCGACCGATATAGGTGAATACTCTTGCTTAGATTTTGGCAATATAAATGTCTGCCATGCTTCGCAACTTTGTGCTTCATCCAATATCGGTTTTACCCAGCCTTTATCATTAAACGACACTGTTTTATCGTTAATCTTGGTTTGCATAGGCTTGCCATGCATCTCCCAATGCTGACGCAAATGGTTAGCCCTAAACAGTGCTTTGCTGGCGATTAACGATACTAATGTGCTTTCGGCTTCCGTCCTTATTCGATGCATCGCAGTCAACAATACTGCAATTAAAATCAGCACAACACTGCCCCAAGCAGCCAGTTGCACTAAGTTAGAATTTCGATAACTTGTTTCCACAATTATCCTTGTATCGCATCCAGCATTCCCCACATCGGAAGGAAAATACCCAATGCTAAGATCAGCACCATTCCGGCAACGATCACCAGTAAGATTGGCTCTATGCGAGCAGTCAGTGTTTTAAGATCGTAATCCACTTCACGGTCATAAAAATCAGCGACTTCTATCAGCAACTCATCTATGCGACCTGTTTCTTCCCCGACCGAAATCATCTGCTGAACTAATGGGGTAAATATTCCAGTACTCTTTGCCGCACTGGAAATTGCAGAGCCTGCCTCAATCGCCGCTTTCATTTCTAATAGGCGTGCTTCTAAATATTTGTTGTCCATGGATTCGGCTGATAATGCCAATGCATTATTTAACGGAACGCCTGATTGCAGCATCAAGGAAAATGTTCTGGAAAAACGCGCCAGTTGCGCACGATTGACAATATCCCCCACAACAGGGAAACGCAGTCGAATTTTATCCCAAGTTTCCCGCCCTTCGGCGCGACTGATCCAAGCCTGAAAAGCAAACAGTAAACCGACAATGACTGCGATAATTAAGGTCCAATACTCCACGAAAAAGTTCGACGTTCCAATCAAGATGCGCGTAGGTAATGGCAGATCGACCCCAAAGCGAGCAAACATACTGGCAAATTGCGGAATAACCTTAACGTTAAGCACAAACATCGCAATGCCAATGAAGGACAACACAAATATCGGATAACGCATTGCCGTTTTTATGCGTTTACGAGTTTCTAACTCTTGCTCGTAATAGTGGCTCAACTGCAATAGCGCTTGGTCAAGACGTCCGGTACTTTCACCGACGGAAATCATAGACACAAATAAAGGGCTAAACACATGCGAATGAAGCTGCATGGATGCAGACAAACTGCGACCATTGGTCAGTTCATTACCCACTTCTTCTAATGCTTGTTTAAGTTGCTTGTTACTCGCATCTGAGGTTAAGCCTCGAATGGCGCGTAATAGCGGAATACCCGCTTTGGTTAAGCTGTACATTTGGCGGCAAAATATCACGTACACTTCAAGCGGCACCGCAGGAACAAACATTGCCTTCCAATCGAAGTTGCTTGTTCCCTTCGCTTTACCTGAACGCAGTGAAGTCGGTATGATCCCTTTGTTAATCAATGCTTCTACCGCTAATTCTTGGGTAGCCGCATCGACGAGGCCATTGACTTTTTGCCCTTCGAGGTTTCGTCCTTGATATTTAAAAGTAGCCATAAACCCCTACAAAATATACGGTTCAATAAGGCCAGAGCTGTCACCCTCACCTAAAGTCATCACTTCTTCTAAACTTACAACCCCTTGCAACGCCAACTCCATTGCGGATACCAATAAAGGTTTATACCCTTGGGTATGTCTGGCTTGCTGGGTAAAACCAACGGCGTCATTGGCTCGCAACAGATCCATTAGCGCTTGATCAAATTCTAGTAATTCAAACACACCAACACGGCCTTTATAACCTGTTAAGTTACAGCTTTGACAACCTCGGCCTTTACTAAAGGTCGCATGAGATTGATTTGGGAAGCGCGCTTGCAGCCAAGTTTGTTGGTGCTCACTAACACTGTGAGTTTCACCGCAATCGGTACAGACACGACGAATAAGACGCTGCGCTAATACAGCGCGAACCGAACTTGCAACGAGATAACCCGGCGCGCCCATGTCCATCATACGCAATGCGCTATCCACAGCATCATTGGTGTGCAAAGTACTTAATACTAAGTGACCGGTTAAAGCCGCACGCAAGCCGATTTCGACTGTTTCTCTATCACGCATCTCACCCACTAGAATAATGTCGGGATCTTGACGTAAGAAAGTTCGCAATATGGTGGAGAAATCCAAGTTAATTTTACTATTAACCTGCACCTGATTCACTCGTGGTAATCGATACTCAACAGGGTCTTCCACTGTGATGATTTTCTTACCCGGAGAATTAAGTTCTGTCAGTGCGCCATACAAGGTGGTGGTTTTACCTGAACCTGTCGGTCCGGTAACCAAAATCATTCCATGGGGACGCTTCAATTGATAACGAATGCGCTGTAATAGGTCTTCAGGTAAGCCTGTTTCGTCCAACTGACGCACACCTGCGGTTTGATTGAGCAAACGCATTACCACCGACTCGCCAAACTCCACTGGCATAGTCGACATACGAATATCAATGGATTGCCCTTTGGCATTAATATGAAAACGACCATCTTGTGGTAGACGCTTCTCCGAGATATCCAGATCGGCCATCAGTTTTAAACGAAGCACCAATGCCGAGGCTATATTCACTTCATTTAAAATGGTTTCATGCAAAACGCCATCGACACGTTGCCTTAAACGAAGCACGTTTTCATCTGGTTCAATATGAATATCGGATGCGCCAACTTGTACTGCATCTTCAAACAGGGAATTAATCAGCTTAACAACGGTCACTTCATCGCTGTCTGAATCATCGCTTGCCGAAATGTTAAAACTGTCGGTAGGCTGGTGCTCTGCGTGCAGCTGTTCGGCAAATGAAGCGATATCTTTAGTGCGACGATAATAACGATCAAAACCAGACACTAATTGATGCTCTGCGGCGATAACAAATTCAATGTCGTAATTTGATAGCAGACGCAGTACCGATTCTTGAGCAAACAGATCGGCAGGGTCACTCATTGCCACGCGCACAACATGCTCGCGACAATCGATAACTAAGGCTCTTAGGCGGCGTGCATGCACTTCGGGAAGCAACTGCACGGCATCCACATCTACCTGCGCTAGGTTAAGATCGATCAGTGGTAAGTTTAATTGCTGAGACAAAAACTCAAGTAACTGCTTTTCGGAAATAAAGCCTAACTGAATAAGCGTATCACCGAGCTTTCGCCCCGTTTGTCTTTGTGCATCAAGAGCTTGCTGTACTTGTTCTTCGGAAACAATGTTGCTTTCAACTAACAAATCACCTAAGCGTTTTACAAGTTTAATTGCCACTATCGTCCCCTTCTAATGATTTAAGAAGCTTTAAACGGTCTCGAATAAAGGACTGTGTTTTGCTAGAAACACCGACTAAGCCTATCGCTTTAGTGTAAGAAACCTGTGCATTTTTATAATCTAAACTGCGCTCTTGGGAAATGCCCAACCCTAACCACCAGCGGGCATTCTTAGGATCTTTTTCTGACAGTATTTGATAGCTCTCTAGCGCAACATCGGTATTTTTCACTTCTTGAGCTAGGCCTGCACGCAACGCCAGATAATCATTACTGGCTGTTTTTGGCACCGTAATTAATACACTGAGCGCAGCCTCTGGTTGCTGTTCTTTAATCAACAATTTAGCCAATGAGTAGCGAAGCGCTTCACTCTGGTCATTAAGACGAATGCCGTCTTGCAACGTTGTGGCCGCTTTTCTCAGGTCTTTTCTTCCATAGTAAAGTGCCGCTAATTTTTGGCGGATATTTTCATCACCCGGCACTAAGCGCAAAGCTTTGTTGTATTCAGTAAACGCTGTATTTACATCATTGGAGTCAATTGCCTTCTCGGCTATCGCAACTGACTTATCCGCCAGCTCTCTATGGGTTAACTCAACATGTTCAACCGTCACACTTTCTTGACTCGTTGGCGTGTTCACTTTTGCCAGTAAAATCGGCTCTTCGACTTTAGTTTGAGCTTTTATTGGCGCAGCTTTAACTCTTGCTGTTTTAGCTACAGGTTTAGGCTGAGTTGCAGCAGTCGTTGTTTTAGCCGGAGCGGGTTTTACTTTAACTGGTACAGTTTTCGCTTTAACGACAACAGGCTGAGCTTTTGGCTCATTGGCACTCACCTTAGCAACAGTTTGTTTCGTTGCCTCTTTTTTGACAGGATCAGCGACGGGCACGATAGGTTGCGCACTGTGAATTTTCACCGATTGTTGCACTTTACTGTGCGTCGGGGAAAGCCTCATTGGCTGAGCTTGTTCGGCGGACGGTTGGCTTGGTTGCTGTGATGCCATTTCAGACACCGTCGTTTCCGGCGCAGATTCTTGCTTAGTGGTAATGGCATCTGATGATGTGCTGTATCCAAGGTCTTTTTCTTGTTGCGATACAGCCCAGCCACCAATAGCCATGCTAATGGTAAATCCAGCAATCAACCAGACCAAAGGTTTTGAGCGTTTGATTTTAGGCACTTCGGCCTTGGTTATGCTTTGCCCTTGCGGTTTATCGTTATCCGCTAATTTAGATAGGGCGCTATTCACTACACTCATACTTGTTGCCATCCCCATAAACATGGTGTTTTATATTTTGGCTTTTGCATTACATAGGTATCTTTCATTGCATCGAACAAATGTCGATTGGCGACGGTTTGTTTGTCGCAAGTAAAAGCCAACAACAATGCCTTATGGCACAGCTGATTAATGATTCTTGGAATCCCTGACGCCGACCGCCAAATGGCTTTCTTTTGACGCAAATTAAACAAGTTTTTACTACCACCGCAAGAGGTGATCCTATGATCGATATATGCCGCGGTTTCTTCTAAGGTTAACGGTCTTAGCTCGGCACTAAAGGTGATGCGTTGTCGAAATTGTCGTAAATGATGCAAAGAGAGCCTTTCTTCTAGCTCTGGTTGTCCAATCAATACAATTTGCAGTAGCTTACTATTGATGGTTTCAAGGTTGCCAAACAAACGTATGGTTTCCAACGCTTCATCACTTAACGCTTGCGCCTCATCAATCAAAGCCACTACAGGTTTTCCTGCTTCTCTAAGTAGCAATAATTTTTGTTGAATATTGTCTACAATCGCTCTTTGATCTGTCGTATCAACTTGCAGCTCTTTCGCTATCGCAAAGCGAATGCCATCGCCATCAAGTACCGGATTGGGTAGATAAACCAATGAGTAGTCATGCTCTAGTTGCTCTATCAGCATGCGACACACCATGGTTTTTCCAGTGCCCACTTCTCCAGTTAACTTAATGACACCTTCCCCCATACTGATTGCAGACATCACGGTATTGATCGCCTCATAATGTGGGGCTAATCCGTGAAACAACTCAGTATTTGGCGTTAGGCCAAACGGCGGTTGATTAAAACCAAATCGAGAAAAATACATTATTGCCCTTCAGGGAACCATTCGTTCAATAAATCTCGTGAGCGCTCAATCTCATGTGGCCAAGTATTCACGCCAACAACCGTTGGTTTAAGTAAGATAACCAGCTCGGTTTTTTCACTTAAATTCACAGTGTTACGGAATAAGTGTCCAATACCTGGGATATCACCTAAGAAAGGAACTTTTGAAACGACATCTTTATTTGATGACTTCATCAAACCACCGATAACGACAACATCGCCATCCGACGCTCGAATAATCGTGTCTGACTCACGAATAGAGCTTTTAGCCAGTGGCAATTGAATCACGCCTGCGGTATCACCAAGATCGATAGATTTTACTTCTGTCGACACATCAATAACTGCTGGGTGCACATGCAGCAATACATTGCCTTTGTCATCAATTTGCGGTGTCACATCCAAAGAAATACCTGAGAAAAACGGCGTTAGCTCAACATCTGGCGCAACATTCGCGTTATCACCACTGCCCACTACACTGCTGACGTCAGTCACAAAGTATTCATCTTCACCGACTTTGATCAGCGCTTTTTGGTTGTTGGCGGCGGTCACTCTTGGGCTAGAAAGAACGTTTAAGTCCCCCTGAGTTGCCATAAAGTTCAGTACTGCTTGGAAGTTACCATCTGACACCGTAACACTGGTAGAGCCGCCTAATAGATCGGCGATAGGATCTAAACCTGCTAGCGTAGAAGCCGCGCGGTTTACCACAACATCAGCACCGCCAAGAGAAGCACTCATGTTGCTCCACTCAATGCCTTGTTGGTAGCCATCATTTAGAGTGACTTCTAAAATTTTCGTTTCTAAAATAACCTGACGCTGTAAGCGTTTTTGAGACACGTTAAGGAATTGGCGAACTTCACGAATTTCATTTGGCATAGCACGAATAGTAATCACACTCGCTTGTGGCGACACCACAACACTGCGTCCACCATTGGCACCAATTAAAGTTGACACTGATTTTTCTAATTGAGTCCAGAAGTCACTTTCACTCAAGGTTTCAATATCAGTACCGCCGGTTTTCTCGGTGGATGTGCTTGAAGAAGAACTCGATGAGCTTGAGTCACTACTACTACTAGAACCATCATCTTTAGATGATACTGAGCCATTGGTAATCGACGTTAAAGAACGTCCAATTCGTTTCAGCTGTAAGTAATCAACAGGAATAGTCTCAGTACGCAGTCCTGCAGGGTAAACTTGGATGACTTTGCCACTTTTAACAACATCGTATCCGTAGATATCACGCACGACATTGAGCACTTCATCCATAGTGACGTCAGTTAAGTTTACTGTCACTCTGCCCGTAACATCAGGATGAATAGCAACACTAAACTCAGTACCTTTGACTAAGTTGGCGAAGAAGGCTTTAGCCGGAACGCCATTTGCCTGCACTCTAAAGCGCTTAATCGTCGGTTGTTCAGAAGAGGATAAGCCTTCTAATTCAGGCATCAGATCAGCTTGCACTGAGTCAGGCAGTTCGTCCAAACTTTTGCTATTTGCTTGATTCGCTGCTTCATTCAAAGCTTTCTTGACCTCAACAGGGTCTCTATGGCCCATTGAACATCCAGATAAAATAGCGATAACCATCCCTAGGAAAATAATACGCATAAATTTAATAAAGCCTTATTGTCTGATATCTGAGTTGAAAATTTCTAAGTTCCAAGTTTTTCCGGCACGAACCAAGGTAACTCGTTCAAAAGTTATCGCTTTAATCTGATAACCGGCTACAAACTGCCCATTGGATAAAATCTTATCATTGAGCATCGCAAAGCACTGAGATCCATCATCACAAACGATACTTTGCAAAGTTGGCAAAGGCGCTGTTTTTCGCTTAACCACATTGCTTGATTTCTTGCCATACCATCCTAGTGGTGCCGTTGGGTCTTGAGCCGCATGCGCCACTGAACTTAAAAGAAATAAAAGGGTAATCGCTATCACTCTAACCACTGATAAACTCCTGTCTCGTGCCTAGGGTGTAAACCACTAAAACTAACTCCGCTCTAGGATATTTTTGCACCTTATAATCAAAGCTTCGCCAAAAGTATTTCACAGGCATGCCTTCAAGCTTCGCCAAAAAATCCTTAATATCGAAATATCGACCGGAGATAGTGATTTTGACTGGATGCAAAAAGTAACCGGCACTATCGCTGGTTTTGGTAATCGATTCTGCGGGTAGAGACTGCAAAGACTCTAACTTGAGGTTGTTGCTACTACCTAAGACCGTTTCTAACAACTCAGCCATCTGGCTAGGAGCGATTAAACTATCCACCACATTAGAAAGCTCTTCAGAAAGCTGCTGGTTTGACAGGGTTAGGCTTTTTAGCTTTTTATTAATCTCAGCGTCTGGGTCTCGTTTTAACTTAGCCACCAGCACATTAATATCGGCTTGAGTTAACTGAACCGCGCTGCGCTCTCTTTCTAAGTTTCTTTGCGTGCTCTGTCTTGTCTCAGTAGCAGGGTCTAATAAGAAGGTTAATGAAATTAAAAGAATACTGACCCAACCACCCGCTGAGACTAGCCACTTCTCTCTCTCACTTAAATTAGAGAATCGTTCGCAAAATAATAGCCATTGCTCTTTCATTATTTCACCCCAGCCTTAGATTTAAGCTCAAATGTCACTACATTTTTTTTGTCTCTAGCAATGTGTAATGACTCAAAGGTTCTTCCTACTAATGCGAGCTCTTTCTTAAACTGATTGACCCAACTCGGCACCGCTTTCGGATTACTTGCTACGCCATTAAGGTCTAAACGAGTGCTGGTAATAAGAATGTGTTGTAGTGAAATGTCGTTTCTTGCTTGCGAAGCTAAAGCATCCATAATTCCTGAATAGCCGACTTTTTGTGACTCATCAAATTTACCAACCGCTTGTAGTGAGCTCTTCTTCGCATCAATATCTTGCTCAATTCTCTTGGCTGCATTTAATTTTGCTTGAGTGGGCGTATGACTTGCAAGTTGCTGTTGCAGGCTGGATTTTTCTTTATTTAACAACTCAGATTGAGTTTGAATACTGGTTAATTGTTGCTGAATACTTTGTGCTTGTTGTTTTTCTAAATAAGCTAAGCCTGCAATAACTACAAAAGTAACCACCCACAATGCCACCACTTTATTCAGAGTAAGTAACTCTTGCGTTGGTCGCAGATGCTTAGGATACAAGTTGATGCTATACGAGGATAATTGCGCGACAGTGTTACACAACTCTATTCCACAAGGTAAATGTGGTTGTGACAAAGCATCAATTTTAGGGTTGACCGTATCTTGCAGTTTAGCCACTAACTCTTCAACATTGTCTTCATCACAACAAACGAATAAATGGCGAAATGATGCTTGTGGTAAAGAAGCCGTTAAGTAATCTGCGCTTCGCTGAATATCCAGAGCAAGGGAGTCGTACATAGATGGAGTGCCATGCTCTCCAGTAATGGGAGCAGCAATACCCCGTAAGCTACGATGAAAAACAGGTGTGCCATCCACATAGGCAGCTAATTTATAGCCGTCATTCACACTGCGTCTTAGTAGCAGAAAACTCTGTTGTGCTTCAGTGGAATGCCCCCAAACTTCATCTTCAGTGATGACTCTGGTGACAGTCACATGTTGCGCATTACACACATCTAATAGGGTTTGCAGAGTGTGTTTGCTAATAATGTAAGCTTGTACCTTTTGTCCATCAGGCATCAAACTGGCATCGGCCACAATATCAGAGAATTTTTCGGAGATGAGATCTTTGAGTAAGAAAGGCAGCGCAACCGGCCACTCTTCTTTTGGTATTTGAGGCTTGTCTATCTGATAACTTTGGTAATGCTGAGTGCCAAGAACAATACAAGCCTTACCTTTAGTAGACTTGTTCGAAAGGGCCTCTTTAAGCGCATTCTCCCAATTACCATGTGCTATTGAGTAAAGTTCTGGTGTTTTTTGCGGATGGGATAAATCCGACAGATAAACTCCATCTGCCTGAATAACAATGACTAATTGAAAATCATCATCCTTTGATGATTTTAAGTTCTTCAATTTCGACAACCATGTCATTTTGTATTACCACTTAGTATTTTTAGAGCCAATAAAAAACACTGATTAGTTATTGGTTACTTTATTTTTCCACCTATTCCGTCTTCCTGGAATAGTCGATTTAACCGTCAATGGTTGAGATATAACCGGGGCAATAAAATCACTTTCTTCTGCAAAGAAACGGCCTTGACCACCGTCTATTCCCAGCTCAACTAATTGTTGCCATTCACGCTTTGTCTCTACACCAACCGCTATTACTTTGGTCTCTGTATTTGCACATGCCCCTATAAGGCTACGAATGTACAATTGGTTTTCTGAGCGTCTTTCTATATTGCGTACTAGGCTTCTATGCAATTTGAGATAATCAATGGTCGAATCCTTAATATAGTGCGAACTAATTATGGTGCGTCCAGCTTGATTAACAATGACCTGACAACCTAAAGCAGATAGCATTTTTAACACTCGACGAATAGAGTCTAAGTAAGTCACCATCGGCCCTTCCATAAACTCAAATGCTAATCTTTGTCTTTGTTTAGGTGTTAATTGCAGTAACTCATTTCTAAACCAATCAAAATGAGAACGATACCTAAACGGTTGTGCATAGAGATTGATAGAGTAACATGAATCTAGACTGTCTTGCTTCAAAAATTTAACTACATTTATCAACACGTTCCGATCAAGTTGTCGCTCATATCCTACTTGTCGTATTGCTGGGCTAAACTTAGATGCTTTTAGTATTTCACCTTTTTCATCACGTATTCTGCTAAACAGTTCATGATGAATTAACTCAACTTCCCCTGTGTCATCCAATAAATAACACGGCTGTTTTATTAAGGTTAATTTCGTTGCATCCAATTGTTGGTCAAAAAGAGTTCTCCAACGCACACTGCCTCTTTCTGATGACGGCATACTGCGTTTTTTAAAGCGACTCCAATTGTTAGAACCTTCCAATTGTGCACTTTTTAGTGCGGTTTCAACTTCATTTAAAATATCGCTCTTACGCTCACCTTGTTTATACACTGTCATACCTGCATGAATCCAATTATCAGGATCATGCTCGGGCAAAGGCGCTAACTTACTGGCTTGCTTTAATATTTGAGAGGCTAAGCTAGACACTTCAACTTGCGACTGGTTTGGAATAAGTACCGCAAACGTAGAGTCAAAATAACGCGCAAAAACCACATCAGGAAAACGATTAATACAATTGGTTAGAGCATCGCCTAAAGCAATGATTAAGCGATCTTTCTGCTGCTTACTTTCTGGACCTCGAATCTCAGCCCAATCATTAACCTGAATGATAATAATACCACCCGCAGCATTACTTTCTGTGAGGGTTGACTCTAATTTATTATCAAAAGACAAACGGTTAGCCGCGCCTGTTAATTGATCAAGGAAGGCTTGAGAGCGAATAAATGTATCAAATCGGCTTCTTTCTTGTCGTGCATCTTGTAACTCTGCAATTAACTTATCCAGAGCCTCACTGGCGGTATACGGCCATTCGAGATGATCCCCCACCGCGTATTGTTCAACGCGACCTGCCAATATCATCCTGGCTCTTTCTTCTAATAATTCAGAACCATGCAACTGAACCTTTAACCAGCGAACCCCTTGAATCAAACAAATAACGATTAAACCAAACGCTAGAGTAATTGATGACAGTGCCCCAACGGAGTAATGATAACCAATATAAGGAGGCAACAATTTAATATTAACGGTGTGCGATGGGTTGAGCGTAAGTGGCGTCGAAATAGAGATTAATCGCGTTTTATCGTATCGAGTTTCAGTGTCGTTATACTGGAAAACAACCGCATGAGGCGTAGTGACTTCGAGCTCAATAATATTACTGGCTTTAATCAGTTTAGGTATCCAACGGCGCAACTCACTGGTATTGACGTGCTCGAGGAGTTGCTGATCGATAACTTTAGTCACGCTTTGCACTGAATGCTTGGTGTACTCTTCGCCAAGTTGTTTAAGCGATAGTGCGCCTCCCACAAAGAGGATAAACACTGCGCCAATAACTATCATGGTCACAAATGCAACCAAACGGGTGCTAAGCTTGAGTGAAGGGGTTGCTCTCATGAAGATTCAATCCTTGAATTTCATTGGTAATCTTAAGGATATACAGGTCCGAACCGAATGAAACCATTTTACGAAAAAAATAAGGCTCAGTTACCAAAAATGATCTATTAAAAGGCTATTTTGTTATTTAATGACTCATTACCTATTAATTTAATTTGCATAAAAATACACAAACCCCATAGGTAATATTACTTAAAGTTATACTGGAAATCTGTAGCGCCTCAATAAACAGGTGCACTTTGCCTTTTTGTTCATCAATAATCAACCTTAATGTCTGCATGGCTATGTGAATACGCCACCACCAACTCCATGCACTAGCCGATACGTACAATTACAGCTTACATAGGATTGATATACCGTTACTTTTCCCACTAAAAACACGGTTATTAGTGCTTTCTTTGCCTCAGCAACAAAATTTCACACGTTCAAATATGCATATATACACTCATTAAAAATGGATGGTTTTCGTCCTACAAGCCTTGATTTGTATAGATTTACAGCAAATTCCAGTGTCATTAACTGTGCTTCCATCATTTTAGTTCTAAAGAGTTAGGGGTGTAATAGCCAACGGATATAATGTACTCTTTAAAAGAGACCAAATCATACAAAAGGACTTATGATGAAATGGAAACTAGCCTCACTAGCAATAATTGCTAGTGTTTCAAGCCAAACTCAAGCAGCAGAATGTGGCACAGTGACTATCGCTGACATGAACTGGAATTCAGCGAGTGTTATTGCCAATATCGACCGATTTATCCTTGAACACGGTTACGACTGTGACGCTGAACTGACTCCTGGCGACACCATGCCTACCGCCACTTCCATGATTGAAAAAGGCCAACCCGATATAGCACCGGAACTTTGGACTAACTCAGTTAAAGACGCGATTGAAAAAGGCGTCGAAGAAGGTCGACTTGCTTATGCAGGTAAAGCACTAATTGACGGTGGTGAAGAAGGTTTTTGGGTGCCATCTTATCTCGTTAAACAGTACCCAGAGCTTGCGACTATCGAAGGGGTCAAAAAGCACGCGAAACTATTTACTCACCCTGAAGATCCTGATGTAGCGGGTTTCTACGGTTGCCCTGCAGGTTGGGGGTGTCAGATTTCGGGTGGCAATCTATTTAAAGCTTTAGAACTCGACAAAGCCGGCTTTGAACTGATTGATTCTGGATCAAGTGCTGGTCTTTCAGGTTCTATCGCGAAAGCTTACGAACGTAAAGAAGGTTGGTTTGGTTACTATTGGGCGCCCACCGCAGTACTGGGTAAGTACGACATGGTGAAAGTTGATTTTGGTAGCGGTGTCAACGAACAAGAGTTTGTGAACTGTATTGCGGTTGAAGGCTGTGAAACCAAAACAGTTTCTATGTATCCACCCTCTCCTGTCAACACGGTGGTCGTCTCTAGCTTTGCCAGCAAAAACCCGGCAGCAATGGAATACCTAGCGAAACGTGGCTTTAAAAACAGCGATATGAACAAGCTGTTAGCATGGATGGAAGACGAACAAGCCAGTTCAGAAGACACCATGTATCACTTCTTTGAGACTTCACCTGAAATCTGGAAACAGTGGGTTTCTCCAGAAATTGCTAAGAAAATCACTAGCAACCTCTAATCTCTTCATAAGCCATAAAATAAAGGGTAACTCAATCAGTTACCCTTTCGACTATATAAAGGAATGTATATGTTCGATAGCAGTTGGTTGTCCAGTTTTCCCGAAATCGATCGCTCAACCATGCGCACCATCCGTAAAACATTAGACGGTGCGTATAAAGATTTTTCGAGAGAATATGGCGACTTCATCGAATCCTTATTTGATCCCCTTCTTTCATTTTTGGTGTGGTTTGAAAAGCTATTGCTTGCCACGCCTTGGTTCATCGTACTGGCAGTCATCACCGCCCTTATCTATCTTGCCAGTCGCTCATTAAAACTCACCCTTGGTGGTGTCATCGCACTGCTCTTTATTGGCTATTTAGGGATGTGGGACGACACTATGCGCACCCTAAGTATTATTACGGTTTGTACAGCGCTCGCCATTATTGTCGGTATCCCGATAGGCATAGCAATGGCACGCTCTAATCGAGTGCAAAGTGTTGTTACTCCCATTCTCGACATCATGCAAACTATGCCCGCTTTTGTGTATTTGATTCCTGTGGTCATGCTATTAGGTATTGGCAAAATTCCTGGGCTTATTGCCGTTGTCATCTATGCGATTCCGCCGGTAATTCGCCTAACCAACCTCGGTATCCGCTTGGTTGATAAGGAAGTAATGGAAGCGGCCACCGCCTTTGGCGCAAGCCGCAGTCAGCGCCTATTTGGGGTGCAGTTGCCTTTAGCAATGCCCACTATCATGGCAGGTATCAACCAAACAGTAATGATGGCGCTATCTATGGTGGTGATTGCTTCTATGATTGGCGTGAAAGGCTTAGGCCAGCCGGTATTGAGATCCATTACTAACCAATACTTCACTTTAGGCCTACTCAATGGCTTGGCCATTGTGGTGTTAGCCATTCTTATTGACCGCTCAACCCAGGCTTATGCCAAACGCACCCAAGCTCATTTAGGAGATCTAAGACATGACTAAACCTCTAATTAAGATCTCCGGCCTGTATAAGATTTTTGGTCCTAAACCTGAGTCTGTTTTGCCTTTAGTCAAACAAGGCTTGAGTAAAGACGATGTGCTAGCTAAAACCGGTCACACTGTTGGGCTAAAAGACATCAACCTTGAAATTAACAATGGTGAAATCTTTGTCATCATGGGCTTGTCGGGTTCAGGGAAATCCACGTTGATTCGTCACTTCAATCGTTTAATTGACCCAACTGAGGGGCAAATTGACGTGGAAGGGACAGATGTTATGCAATATGGACCTAAAGAACTGGAAGCATTTCGTCGTCATAAAATGTCGATGGTATTCCAACGTTTTGCTTTATTGCCGCACCGCAAAGTCATCGACAATGTGGCGTATGGCTTAGAAATCCAAGGGGTGGATAAAGCTCAACGTTTGGATAAAGCGTCGCAATGGATAGAGACTGTTGGGCTTAAGGGCTACGATGATCAATACCCTTCTCAACTCTCTGGCGGACAGCAGCAGCGAGTGGGTTTAGCGCGAGCCTTATGTACTGATGCTGAAATTCTATTGATGGATGAGGCTTTTTCTGCACTTGATCCTCTCATTAGAAGTGAAATGCAAGATCAGTTGATTGAACTACAAGAGAAGCTACATAAGACCATTATATTCATCACTCATGATCTTGATGAAGCACTGCGCATCGGTGACAAAATTGCCATTTTGAAAGACGGTGAATTGGTCCAGCAAGGGACTCCTGATGAAATTCTACTTAACCCTGCTACCGCTTATGTGGAAGCATTTGTAAAAGACGTCAACAGAGCTCGAGCACTGACAGTGGAAACGGTAATGCAAAAACCATCGTTACGCATTACTCACAGCACCATAGAAGGTGCGCTAAAACAGATGAGAAACTCTGTCCATGACTATGGCTACCATGTTACCGATGAGGGTTATCAAGGTTTAATTACCGAAGAAGCGCTGCAAGAAGCGGCCGATGACGATGCTATCGATAATATCGAACCTAGCTTGTATGAAGATGTACCGACTATCTCTTGTGAATCTGCCATTGAGGAGGTTCTGACTGAAGCGATTTCATCGGATTACTCATTACCTGTGATTAATGATGAAGGCGAGCTAGAAGGCACTTTAGAAAGAGAGAAAGTAGCGGATATATTCTCAGATAAAGAAACGAAAGACAGTAGTAAAGATGAACAAGAGCAAACTAAAGAAGCAAACGCCTAACTCTAGGAAAAACGCTACCTTTTATTAGCTCGAATAAAGGTCTGATAGCTAACACTTATTATTTGTTAACTATCAGACCTTTTCTTTTTCGTGCTCAGCAAAAGCCTCGTATAGGAAATCTAAGAACAAACGAATTCGTTTTGGCTGATGCCTTTTATCCAGATAATACACTTTAAGATCAGTGCTGCTTTCTGTGGTTGCAGAGCTGAAATTTTTTACATAGTCATCAAGCACTGTACACAAGCGACCTTGCTCAACATCGGATTGAATATCTAAGCGTGACTTCATCACAATCCCATACCCACTTAAGGCCAGTTGCTTAATGATCTCTCCATCATCAGACAAGTACTTAGGATTGACGACCACAGATTGTAATTTGGCACCCTTTCGAAAATACCAAGTTTTTAGCTCCTGTTGAGAGCTCAACATCACCAAAGCGGCATGATCTTTTAAATCGTTTGGCGTATTTGGCACACCCTGTTGTTTTAAGTATTGCGGTGAGGCGCACAATACTCTTTCACTTTCGCCTAATCGTCGTCCAATGATGTTGACATCATCCAACTCCCCATAGCGAATCACAATATCAACACCACTTTCGGTCACGTTGTGGACATGATCATTAAGATAAAGGTGTGGCGTCACTTCAGGGTACTTGGCTGTAAAATTGGTGATTATAGGTAAAATGAGTCGTTTACCTATATCTTTTGGGGCGATGATTTTTATGGGGCCCTGCGAAGAGCGAACCCCTTTGGTAATGAGGTTTTCTACTTCATAGACACTGTCTAAAATATCCAAACACGAGCGATAGTAAATCTCACCAGAATCAGTCAATGAAATATGTCGAGTAGTACGGTTTAATAATTTAACTCCGTAGCGATCTTCTAACGTCTTCAAGCGGGTAGTAATAGAAGCCGGCGATACTCCTAACTCACGCGCAGCCCCTGCCATACTTTGCAATTTAACAATGACAGCGAACATCTGCATATCCGAGAATTTACCCATAACCGCCCTTTACTATTTAACCATTCTAAATAATGTATTCATTTTTAACCCAATTATCAAATTATGCATAACAATCCATAATATCCACAGATAATCCCGTCAGCATAACTATCGGAGCTGAAAATGAACCAACAAAAAATGCCAATGCAGGTATGGATATTAACACTGGCAGCTTTTGCCATAGGCACCGCCGAATTTGTCATTGCAGGCATATTGCCGCAAATAGCCACCTCGCTATCCATTACAGAAGGGCAAGCCGGCTACCTAATCAGTGCTTACGCATTAGCCATTGTCATTGGTGGTCCAATATTGACCATCTACCTTGCTAAGTTCAATAAAAAGAACGTTCTCATTGGCTTAATGGGACTGTTTATCTTAGGCAATATTCTTTCAGCTCTTGCACCTAATTACACTTTACTATTGGTTAGCCGCGTTATTGCAGGCCTAGTTCAAGGTCCTTTCTATGGTATTGGCGCTGTTGTTGCCACTAATCTAGTGTCAGAAAAAATGGCAGGACGAGCGGTAGGACAAATGTTTGCGGGCCTCACCTTAGCCAACGTATTAGGCGTTCCTGCTGGTACTTGGATCAGCTTGACATTCGGTTGGAGCAACACCTTCTTCACCGTAGCCGCATTTGGCGCTGTAGCACTTGTGTTTATCATGCTTGCTATTCACTCATCAGGTCATAGTGAAGCCAAAAGCATCAAAACTCAGCTACTTGCCTTTAGAAACCCTATGCTACTGATCAGTTTGGCCATTACCGCTTTTGCATGGTCAGGGTTTATGACTCTGTATGGCTACATTGCTCCTATCGCAATGCACGTGACTGGTTTTGGGCAAGACTCTGTTACTTGGATATTAGTCTTAGTTGGTGTTGGTTTAATTATTGGTAACACCTTAGGCGGACGCTCTTCAGATAAAAGTCTCGCTAAAGCATCGATGTTTTGGGCTGTTGCATTAATTGCTTCACTGCTACTGGTTGGCGTATTTACCGACAATAAAGTGCTGTTTGTTATCTCATTGTTTATATTTGGTATTGCTTCATTTGCCAATGTACCTGCAATGCAATTACGAGTTATGAACCATGGTGGTGAAGGTCAAGAGCTAGCAGCGACCGCCAACATCTCTGCTTTTAACTTGGCAAACGCATTTGGTGGCTTCCTTGGTGGAATGGTATTGGATGGACACCTTGGTGCGAGCATGATCCCGTACACCGCTATCGTTGTACCTCTTATTGGATTATTCTTAATTGCCAAAGCCAATAAAGCGGAAGAAAAAATTTCATCAAATGTTGAAGATGCGGCGGCAGTAACCGCTAGCTAAACTTCCCATAAGCAAAATATAAGCAAAAGCCCCTTAATAACAAGTTATTAAGGGGCTTTCTATTTATTCGCCACAGACGGATTATTCTTTAAGATAAATCATCCAGAAGTAGATACCGACAAACAGGCCACCACCAATGATATTGCCTATGGTGACTGGAATCAGGTTATTAACAACAAAGTCGGCCACATTAAGGTCAGCGTAGTTCGCAATGTTAGCGCCGGTCATTTGCCAGAACTCAGCCGGAGCAAAAGTTTTAATCGCAATCGCCATAGGGACTTGGAACATATTCGCAATACTATGCTCAAAACCGGATGCCACAAACATCGCTACAGGAAGAATCAAAATAACCACTTTATCTGTTAGCGAACGAGCACTAAATGTCATCCAAATAGCAAGACATACTAATAGGTTACACATAAGCCCAAGAGCTACAGCTTGCCAAAATGTATGATGCAATTTGTGTTGTGAGATAGCCATGGCATTCAACCCCATCAGCCCACCGTCACTCATATACTCTTTAGTAATCATCATAATGATGATAAGCAAAGATGCGCCCACAAAGTTGCCCACATACACAACCGCCCAGTTTTTAAAAAGGGCGCGCCATGTCACTCGACCACTGGCTTTTGCAACCAAAGTTAATACGCTACTGGTGAACAATTCACCACCGGTAATGACCACAAGAATAAGACCTAAGCTAAACGCCAATCCCCCCATAAGTTTAGCCATGCCATAAGGCATTTCTGCAGCGCCCGTAGTGACAACTGTATAAAAGACGAATGCAATACCGATGTGCATACCTGCAGCAACTGCGAGTAGAAAAGATTTTAATTGGTTTTTATTTACTTTGCTTTCTCCCACCTCTGCGGCGCGCTCTGCCATCTGTGGAGGTAAAAGAGATTCAAACGATGTAGGGTTTTGATCTGCCATTTTCTGCTTATTTCGTGGTTGAATTAAAGTGAACGCAGAATTTACGTTGTATCAAGAATGTTTCATAGTGCTAATTGTGCAACCTTAAGTTGCTTTTCATTAACCATAAACACCCAAAACATCATCATTAAAAACAAGCCAAATAACCTAAATTTAATCAACAAGACTCATTATATCTTTATTTTTTAAATGGTTACAATAATCATACAAATAGATTCTAATGTATTGCTTTGCTTGTAGCCCACCCATGTTCATATATAAATTGTCTTTCATATCTGCTGTTTTTCTAGATAATAGAGCCAAATCTATTCATGTCTAAATCTAAAATGACCGAAGAAATAATTAAAAAGAATGAGTCGGTAAGCCGAGTATTTTGGCGATTTGCTATCCCATCTGTGGCTGCAATGCTAATTAATGGCTTATATCAAATTATTGATGGGATTTTTGTTGGTCATTATGTCGGTTATGCCGGCCTTGCGGGTATCAATATGGCCTGGCCGATTATTGCGACGGTAATGGGATTTGGCATTTTAATTGGCATGGGCGCTGGAAGTTTACTCTCTATGTTTCGAGGGGAAAGGCAATTCCAAAAAGCAGCCTTGGTATTACAAACCTCTATAGGCTTAACCATTGTATTCTCACTCATATCTATGCCTATAGTGGCAATATGGGGAAAAGAGTTATTGATACTGCAAGGCGCAATGGGTGATTCACTCCTGCACGGTAATGATTACTTAAAAGTCTTTATCTATAGCGCCCCTGCGGCAATAGCTTCAGCCGTCATACCTATGCTCGTACGCAATGACAACAGCCCTAAAATTGCCACCACACTGACTATCATTGGCGCGGTCCTAAATATTGTGTTGGATTACCTGTATATAGGTGTATTAGCGCAGGGCCTGCAAGGTGCTGCTATTGCAACAGCGTGGTCACAATCGGTGGTCATCTTATTGGGAATAATTTATTTTCTGTCGCATCATGCTGAAATTCGACTCACTCGCCTAGCATTCGATATGAAGAAAGCGATTCGCATCTGTCACTTAGGTGCATCTAGCATGGTGATGTTTGCTTATTTTTCTTTTGTGATTGCGTTGCACAATCGACTGTTAATGGAATACGGCAGTGAAGTTCATGTAGGCGCATTCGCAATTATTGGCTATATCGCCACCATGTACTATCTGTTTGCGGAAGGGATAGCATCGGGCATGCAACCGCCGATCAGTTATGACTTTGGTGAACAGCGCTATCACCGCATCAAAGGAACCTTAATGTTAGCCCTTAAAGTGGTGCTAATTTCAGGGATTATCACCGTTGCCCTTCTTGTAGTATTTCCTGAGTTTTTTATTCGTTGGTTTTCTGATTCAACAGAGTTAATCGCAACAGCTGTTGCCGGAATGCGCTTGCATTTATGTGCGTTATTTCTCGATGGCGTGTTATTTTTGGCGTCAGTCTATTTCATGGCTGTAGGAAAAGCAGGCAAGGCCATGTTTGTATCGATAGGCAATATGGTTGTGCAACTCCCTTTCTTATTTTTTGTACCACAATGGCTTGGTGTGGATGGTGTTTGGTTAGCGGTTCCTATGTCAAATGTGGTGCTAACCCTAGTGGTGGTGCCTATGTTATGGAAGGATCTGACAATATTGATGAGCAAAAAGGTGGTGATTAATGACGCAACCACTGTCACCACCTCTTAGGCTTTATTTGTGATAATTTACTGGCGATAGACGCAACACATCACCGCAGGTAAGTGCTAAAAATATCGCTAAAAAATACTTATAATGCAATAAGGTAATCCAACATACCAATAATGGCTGCCACTTGCGCACGATTACACTGCTCCGGAGTTGCCTTGGTGCTGTCGGGGTAGACTTCTGTTGTTGTGGTGTATTTTGCCTGACTAAAGCCAGCACACAAACCTAGTGCCTGTAGTGGATAATTGATAACACCATGTTGTACTACTTCAGATCCAATAATTGTGCCATCTGGATCGGCAGGCGCAATGTGGGTGACCTTTTGTACTGACTCTATAATAGCAGCCTGCATATCCGCACATGGATTTTCAGTATCACCAACGGTATAAAAACCATCAGGAATCGAACCCTCTATATAGCGCTTTCCATCACGAGCGGCCAATGCCGGACGAAACTCTTGCTCGTCACTATCGGTAGTTTCATGCAAATCGATATGAGCGAAAATTTCGCCCCCTAGATCTTGTACAAACTTCATCACTAATGCAGATTCTGATGCTGGGCTATTTTTTATAAATGAACGGTTGGGATCGATAGCATCAGGATTCCAACGATTAATAATTTCGTATCCCCATGGAGACACACATGGTGCAACAAGCAAATTAAAGTGAGCTAAATATTGAGAGGCGGTTTCTTTTAAAAACAAAAGCGCACCTTGCACTCCGCTCGTTTCATAACCATGCACACCACCGGTAATCAGCACCGTAGGTTTGTGCTCATCCCATGACTTCGACTTAAATCCAAACAGTGGATAACAACCTAAGTCATACTCAAGTTCGCCATATTGAATACGCTCAAATTCATCACCAATCTGATCCATTTTTAGCACGACATCTTGTTGATAAGAACGTTGAATTATTTGGCTTTCACGCCATTTTTGAACCTCTTTTGATGTCCATTTTGTTCCTGGTACACCAATTGGGTAAAAGTGTGCTTGTTGCATGAGCGTATTCCATAATAAATAAAGAGATCACTTAGACTACCACACAAATAAAAAGCTAATTAATACTCGTTAAGTCAGTTTCTCTATTCGTTATCATCAGGAAATACCACCCCTGTTTGCAAACGGATCTGTGTAATAATTTTAGCGGTTGAAAGAGCTCGCTGTTTTGCCTCAGGCGAAATTCCCCCCGCCTGTATGGCTTGAGCAAATGCCTGTGCTTCGTAGTACATAGGGTTATCGTTTTGTTGTACACCAATAGAAATAGGCAACTGACCACCTTGATACAATTCAACCTTTTGACACAGGGCTATCATGTCAATTTGCAGTGCAGCATCTTCCCCTTGTATCTCACTAGGAAGGTACGAATCGTTCACCTTTGAATGCATAATAACAGCATCAAACCCCTCATAATTGAGGATTACGCTCCCATGGCCGTCAACCCCAGACGTTAACAAAGTTGCACTTGCTTGAATTGATTGCGGCTCCCCAAACAGATCAATACAAGCTGCTATACAATAAAACCCAATATCCATAATTGAACCATTTGAAAAATTAGGATTAAAAGTATTGGGGTTATCACCATCAAGAAATTTTTGGTACCGCGAAGAATACTGACAATACTGCATAAAGACTTTACGTAGCGTACCCAGTTGAGCCATTTTTTGCCGAACAATAGTAAAATTAGGTAAATATGCCGACATATACGCTTCAAACAGCACAACTTTGTTCCGTTCCGCCACTGCATACATCTGCTTGGCTAGCCGATAATTTGATGCCATAGGCTTTTCAACAATGACGTGTTTACCCTGCTCCATCATCTGTATTGCTTGGGGGGCGTGTAGCGAATTGGGACTTGCAATATAAACAGCGTCTACGTCACTGTTCGCCAAATCCTCTAGTGAATCAAAGTAATATGGCGCGTCATATTTTGCTGCGAATTCTCGTGCTTTTTCGAGTTCTCTTGAATAAATAGCATGCACCCAAAAAGAGTGACTCTCTTGAGTTGCTTTAATAAAACGTTCAGTAATCCAGTTACTGCCTATGACACCAAGCTTCAACATACTCACTCTACCTTGACCATTATCGTGTATTTTTCACTCATTAACGCTTCAATATATCACGCTTAATAGTGAGGTTTTTATGCATTTCAAACTACTTAGTCTTATGAATTAAAGTCATTTTTGTTCGAAAAGAATTATTTTATTGTTAAAAATAATTCTTTTGCGCTAAAACCTTGTTCTAAGACAATTCTAAACCGTGAATTTGCCCTGTTTCGGTGTTAGAATCCGACACCAGAAAGAAACTTTATTACAAAATTATTATCAACAATCACAGAGCAAATATTGCTGAATTCGTGATCTAACGATAAATATGGCGAAAAACAATACAAAAGTCGGTCTAAAAACGGTTGATTTTGTGTGATAAGCCATCAAGGCCACCTATAATTACTTTCGAGTCATCATTCATGACGACTCCGTAGAATTTTGTAATTTAATTACAAATGAAGTAATATAGCCGCCAGTACCCTATTTAAACTTATGTAATACTTACCGGAGAGTATTTTCCATGAAAAAGACCAAAATCGTATGTACGATTGGCCCTAAAACTGAATCTGTAGAGAAGTTAACTGAACTAGTAAATGCAGGCATGAACGTAATGCGCCTGAACTTCTCTCACGGTAACTTTGAAGAGCACGCTGGCCGTATCACAAACTTCCGTGAAGTTATGGCTAAAGTTGGTAAACAACTGGCTATCCTTCTAGACACTAAAGGTCCAGAAATCCGTACAATCAAACTAGAAGGCGGCAATGACGTTAATCTAGTAGCTGGTCAAGAATTCACTTTCACTACAGACGCTTCTGTAGTGGGTAACAAAGACATCGTTGCTGTAACTTACCTTGGTTTCGCAAACGACCTATCTGCTGGTAACACTATCCTAGTAGACGACGGTCTAATCGAAATGGAAGTTGTTTCTACTACTGCAACTGAAGTTAAGTGTAAAGTTCTTAACAACGGTGCACTAGGCGAAAACAAAGGTGTTAACCTTCCTGGCGTTTCTGTTCAACTTCCTGCTCTTTCTGAGAAAGACAAAGCTGACCTTAAATTTGGTTGTGAGCAAGGCGTTGATTTCGTTGCTGCTTCTTTCATCCGTAAAGAAGAAGACGTTAAAGAAATCCGTGAGCTTCTAAATGCTAACGGTGGCGAAAACATCCACATCATTTCTAAAATCGAAAGCCAAGAAGGTGTTGATAACTTCGATGCAATTCTTGAAGCTTCTGACGGCATCATGGTTGCTCGTGGTGACCTAGGTGTTGAAATCCCACCTGAAGAAGTTATTTTCGCTCAGAAAATGATGATTGAGAAATGTAACCGCGCTCGTAAAGTTGTTATCACTGCAACTCAAATGCTTGATTCTATGATTCAAAACCCACGTCCAACTCGCGCAGAAGCGGGTGACGTTGCTAACGCAATCATGGATGGTACTGATGCAGTAATGCTTTCTGGTGAAACTGCTAAAGGTAAGTACCCAGTTGAAGCTGTTACTATCATGGCTCAAATCGCTAACCGTACTGACGGCGCGCTTAAAGCTGAACTAGGTTCTCGTCTAGACAGCCCACGTCTACGCATCACTGAAGCAGTATGTAAAGGCGCAGTAGACACAGCTGAGAAACTAGCAGCTCCTCTAATCATCGTTGCTACTGAAGGCGGCAAGTCTGCACGTTCTGTACGTAAATACTTCCCAACAGCAAGCATCGTTGCTCTAACTACTAACCCTAAGACTGCTGCACAGCTAGTTCTTACTAAGGGTGTTCGTCCAGTTCTTGTTGAATCTATCAACAGCACTGATGAGTTCTACAAAAACGGTAAAGAATATGTTCTTGAAGCTGGTTTTGGTAAGAAAGGCGACATCGTAGTTATGGTTTCTGGCGCGCTAGTTGCTTCAGGTACTACTAACACTGCATCTGTACACGTACTGTAATTTACAGCGACCTAACAGATACAAAAAAGAGAGCCTTTGGGCTCTCTTTTTTTATGTCTTTTTTATATCTTTTTTAAAAGATATATTTTGCTAGAAAGAAAATAGCTCACGACGATGAGTGTTCATTAACAGAACTAACGGAAGGAAATAAACGGCATTAAATACCATTGCCATTCCCAGCAATCCACCTACAACCAATCTTACAAATGCAGTTCGTAACATACAGTGCCTCTATGATGATCACAAAGTTAGGCAATCCCTATCTGACTCAGCGATAACGTGTCTAAAAACTCACTGCAACCAGTGTATCGTTCAAAAAAGCACCACGCAATCATATTGCGATCCACATTTACGTTTGCTAAACATTCCAACATAAAAAAGCCACCTCAATAATAGAGATGGCTCGATAGAAAGGCTTAACTTTCAAAAGAATATGTGGTGTTTGTTCACTTATTCTTTTGAGTCGACGCAGTATTGGTAACTAAGCTTTCAACGCTCGTTCGCCACGAGCCAGTCCAACCACACCACTTCTCGCCACTTCAATCACATCGGTGATTTCAGAAATAGCTTTAATAAAAGCGTCCAGTTTTTCGCTTGTGCCTGCCAGTTGCACCGTATATTGAGAGGCAGTGACATCCACAATCTGGCCACGGAAAATATCAGCGGTACGTTTTACTTCAGCGCGAGCAAAACCAGAGGCTTTAAGTTTGACCATCATCAGTTCACGCTCAATGTAGTCCGACTCTGTCACTTCCTGAACTTTAAGTACATCGATCAATTTGTGTAGCTGCTTCTGAATTTGTTCTAGTTGCAGTTCATCAGTTTCGGTGGTGATGTTCAAACGAGATAAGGTTTCATCGTCTGTCGGTGAAACGGTTAGCGATTCAATGTTGTAACCACGCTGAGAAAATAATCCAACCACTCGCGACAAGGAGCCCGGTTGGTTTTCCATTAATAGGGAAATAATGTGTCTCATATTATGTTCTCTCCGTCTTACTTAGCCACATACTATCCATGCCATCGCCTTTCACTTGCATTGGATAAACATGCTCTGTTTCATCAACACTAATATCTACAAATACCAAACGATCTTTCATATCGAGCGCTTTTTGCAGCCCTGACTCCAACTCATCAGGAGAGGAAATGCGCATACCAACATGCCCATAGGCTTCTGCAATGGCGGCGAAATCAGGTACCGAAGACATATAAGAATTGGAGTGGCGTCCTTCATAGATAATATCTTGCCACTGCTTAACCATGCCTAAGAAGCGATTATTTAGGTTGATAATTTTCACTGGAATGCCGTATTGCAACGCCGTCGACAGCTCTTGAATATTCATTTGAATACTGCCGTCACCGGTTACCACTACCACCTCTTCTTCTGGATGAGCAAACTTCACGCCCATACCAGCTGGCAAACCAAAGCCCATAGTGCCAAGACCACCGGAGTTAATCCAACGACGAGACTGTTTAAATGGGTAGTATAAGGCCGCAAACATCTGATGTTGGCCCACATCGGAAGCCACATAGGCATCGCCATTGGTCAGCTTGTGTAAGGTCTCTATCACCTGCTGAGGCTTGATTTTATCGGCGGACTTTTCATAGGCTAGACAATCGCGCTCACGCCAGGTTTGAATCTCATTCCACCAAAGCTGCAGTGCTTGTTGATCGTTACTTGCATCTTGGTTTTCTAACAATGACACCATGCATTCCAGCACTTTATCGGCAGAACCGACAATCGGCAGATCCGCGCGCACATTTTTCGATACTGAGGATGGGTCGATATCAATATGAATAACTTTTGCATCTGGACAGTATTTTTCTAAATTGTTGGTGGTGCGGTCGTCGAATCGAACCCCAACACCAAAAATAAGGTCGGCATTATGCATCGCCATATTGGCTTCATAAGTGCCATGCATGCCCAGCATGCCTAGCGAGTTAGCATGCATTCCAGGAAAAGCGCCTAAGCCCATCAATGTGCTGACTACTGGCAGTCGTAGCTTCTCAGCGAGGCTAAGCAGATATTGATCTGATTCAGAAATAACCGCGCCACCACCAACGTACAATACGGGTTTTTTCGCTTCGAGAAGGGCTTTTAACGCCTTCTTAATTTGCCCTTTATGCCCAGCTGTTGTTGGGTTGTAAGAGCGCATTTTAATGCTGTCTGGATATTGGAAAGGGAGCTTAATTTGCGGATTCATGATGTCTTTAGGGACATCAATCACTACTGGACCAGGTCGACCTGTTGAGGCGATAAAAAAGGCTTTTTTGACGGTCTCTGCGATATCTTCAGCACGTTTAACTAAAAAGCTATGCTTCACTATTGGTCTTGAAACACCGACGATATCGCACTCCTGAAAGGCATCATTACCAATTAAGTTATTTGGCACGTTGCCAGAGATAACAATCATTGGAATGGAGTCCATGTAGGCGGTTGCGATGCCGGTGACGGTATTGGTTGCGCCAGGGCCTGAACAGACCAGCACTACGCCGGGTTTACCCGTAGATCTGGCATAGCCATCAGCCATATGGGTTGCGGCTTGCTCATGACGAACTAAAACGTGCTTAATTTGGTCGGTTTTTGCATGCAGGGCATCATAAATATCGAGAACTGAGCCTCCTGGGTAACCAAAAATCTGCTCAACTTCTTCTTCAATCAATGACTGGACGATGATTTCTGCGCCAGATAACATTTCCATTAACTCTCTCCTTACCATTGACGAATAAACTTGGGTTATCTATTCGTTGGGTTTACATAGTTAGGGCTTATTCGTAGCCTAAAGTCTATTATTCCTTGTCAAAACGGCTTGTTTTTCGCCTCAACAATAACTGACTATGTTCCTACCTCCGCCATAGCAAATGTAGGGTTACCTTTCCACCATACAGTTTTTATCCCGCCTCTGTCTACGCTAAAAAACACATTTCATTAACAGAAATATTTAAAGACTCATCACCCATGATTAACCGCTTCTAACTCATTGTTTTTCATAGACCCAAATAAAAATCCCCGCGAGCTTATCAAAGCTGCGGGGATCATTTTTATTTAAGTTAACTCACTACTTTTTCGGCTTTGCCTTAGCTTTGCCTTTTTCATGGTACATTTCTTCAATTTCGTCTTGATAACGATCATTGATGACTTTACGACGTAGCTTTTGAGTTGGCGTTAGTTCGCCTTTTTCCATAGAGAAGGCTTTAGGCAGTAATTTAAACTTCTTAACCTGTTCAAACTTCGCTAAGTTCTTTTGTAACTCAGTGACTCGTTCTTCTAGCATTTCAACAACTTGGCTGTGTTTTAATAATTCCACTTTGTCGTGATACTTGATGTTCAATTCTTTGGCGTACACTTCTAAGGCTTCATAGCTAGGTACGATTAGCGCCGAAACAAACTTACGAGTGTCTGCAATAACGGCAATTTGCTCGATAAAGTGATCTTTACCTATGGTGCCTTCTACTACCTGTGGCGCAATATATTTACCACCAGAGGTTTTCATCAACTCTTTGATGCGATCAGTGATAAACAAATTACCATTCTCATCAAAATGCCCGGCATCACCAGTCTTCAAGAAGCCATTTTCATCAAACGTTTTAGCAGTTTCTTCCGGTAACTTGTAATAACCACGCATTACCATAGGACCGCGAACTAAAATCTCGTTATTTTCACCAATCTTAACCTGAGCCCCCGGCATAGAGGTACCGATTGAATCAGGATCAAATTTCGGATCATCCCAGCATGATACTGTAGCCGTCGTTTCAGTCATACCATAACCTAGCTTCACGTTAAGACCTAGGGCATGGAAAAAGCGACCTATTGTCTCATCAAGCTTAGCGCCGCCACATGGCATCATGGTGATATTACCGCCCAATAAAGCACGTAATTTGCTTAGCACAAGCTTGTCAGCTAAGGCATGGCTGCGTTTTAATAAATAGGATGGTTTACGCTGTTCTTGCTTACATAGAGCAATTCTTGCTCCCGTATTAACCGCCCAAGTGAACATGGCTTTTTTAGCGAAGGAAGAGTGCGATACTTTTTCATGAATCGCCGAGAAAATTTTCTCATAGAAGCGCGGCACCGCACACATTACGGTTGGCTTCACTTCACCCAACGCATCACGTACTTGCATCGTATCCACAAGATAAGCATTAGTCGCACCGGTAAACAGCACAAACATAGTCCATGCACGTTCGAACACGTGTGACAGTGGCAAGAAACATAAAGATACATCGTCTTTACTTAGGTTTAGGCGAGCTACGTGCCCTTCTAACTGCGATGCAAAGTTAGCGTAATCTAGCATTACCCCTTTTGGCTGGCCTGTGGTGCCAGAGGTATAAATTAATGTCACTAGATCGTCTAAGTTGGCATCTTGTATGCGCTTCTCAAATTCTTCTTTTACTTCTGCTGTGTGCTCTTGTGTTTTAACAAAATCATCCCAAGACTGGCTGAAGTTGTTTTCAGAAAGTGAAATACTGTCACACATAGCAACGATCAATTCTAGTTGTTCGCACTGATCGAAGATTGAAACGGCTATGTCATATTGCTCTTGTTCACCTACGAACAAAACCTTTACGTCTGCATTTTGCAGAACATAAGCAGACTGCTCTGCAGTATTAGTTGGATAGATAGGAACGGTGACTATGCGTGCTTGTAGCGCACCAATATCTGCCATTGTCCATTTCGGCATATTATTCGAATAAATACCCACTTTATCCTGAACACTCAATCCTTGAGTCAAAAGCGCCATCGAAACAGCATCCATCTGCTGCCCAAACTGTGACCAAGAAATCCCCTGCCAAGCACCATGAATTTTGTGCTTAAGTGCAATGCGACTTCCTCCGTCTACAACTTGCTGACGAACTTTTTTAACAATGTGAAACTCTGAACTGGCCATATACCTCTACCTTTTGGCTTACACCTGTAAGCTGAGTTAGCCAGATAGTTTACAGTCGAGTAAAAAAAAGGCAATTACACTCGCGTTTTCTTGCTTCAAAATTGGACATGAATCTTGTTTTTGAACACTGGTAAGAGCAGTATCAGTGCAATATTGCTCATAAAAAAAGCATCGATAACGTTCGCTATCGATGCTTCATGAATTTTTACTGGATACTTCTAATTACCCTTTAGCAACCACTTCACCACACACGGCCATTAATTGGTCTCTCATCCAGATATGAGCGGCATCATTTTGTCGAGATTCATGCCAAGTTAGATAGGCTCTAATCTGAGTCTGCTCACCCGGAAACGGCATAGCGTGTAGCTCTAAACTGGTTGGGAAAAACTCTTTAACCCAACGCGGAACAACACACAATAATTCAGACTGCGCGGCTACCGCAATTAAGTTGCCAAGCGTTGCGCCACGGTATGAAGATTGAACTTGTAAATCTTTATATACGATATGGTTTAAATCCATCACATCACTGGTTGGCGATAAACTGGCATGCTGTTCGTGCAGCAGTTGCTCCATTGATATTTTGCTCGATTGACCAAGACGAGGATGGTCTTTGGCACAAATCACCACCAACTCATCACTAAAGATCTCTGTGCTTACAAAGTCAGCATTGTCAAAATAAGTGTAGCCAATGATGTAGTCGATCTCTTGCTGAATGAGTCGTTCTTGTAGAGATGTGCCACCCAAAGAATCTAAGTTCAATTTAACGCTAGGTGCTTTCTTAGCTGTGTTCTTGATCAATTCAGGAGCAAAACGAACATCGTTTGGCGTACCGATAGCAATCGAGAATATGCGGCTAGAAGTCGCCGGATCAAACGATGTTCCGGGCAGTTCATTTCTCACCAATTGCAAAGCTTGACGCACTGGTGTGGATAATTGACGAGCACGTAATGTAGGAGAAATGCCTCGTCCTTTACGCATGAACAAATCATCTTTAAACATCACCTTCAAACGAGCAACGGCGTTGCTCACTGCAGGTTGAGACATATTCAAGTTTTTTGCTGCACGAGTAATATTCTGTTCTTGCATAACAGCATCAAATACGATGAGTAAATTTAGATCAACACCACGTAAAGTGGCATTTTTTGGGTCTACTGTTTGTTGCCAATCATGTGCACTGCTACTCGCCAACATCCGCTCTTCTCTCTATTATTGTTGTAATGGGTAAGCCGTTAAATCAGCAAACCATTAATAGGATGAATATTCATTGAAACTAATATGTTTCATATCATCACTATAGAACAAGCAAATTGATAAAGAATGAGTAGATTTTAGTTATAGAGATATATTACCACTATAAAACAGCAACTTACTGATAATATAAAAAAACAAAAAACACTGTTTTTGATAAAAAATACGTATGATTTGTACGACAAATACATAATTTAATCATATAGATCGAAGTGGTGACGCATGGCCAAATCATTGACCCAACTAATTATACGCCACCCATTCGTCTAATTATCAATCTAGCAGATGGGTAATATGGCTAGGGAAACTCACTTGCTTCCAGAGGTTCTCACTCAACTGAGCTTGTTGATCCCAGTTACCTTCAAGTACCCAATCAGAGATAGCCCCAGCCACATCCGGATAATGAATAGGATCTGGCTTCTCTTCCTCTAACCACTTACGGATAATACTCGGCTCCAACACCAACATAGCGCTTCCCAGACCAAGATACTCTAGAGTGGCCACATTACTTTGCTGTTCAAATTGCCCACTCAATGGTTTGAGCAGCAGTTTTTTACCCAGAGAAAGCGCCTCAGATGGCAATTCAAATCCACCGTTAGCAATAACGCCCTGACAAAGCACCAGATCTTGTTGAAAATTGGTAAAGGACAGAGGACGAAATTGCACGTTATCCAAGTCGTACACTTCTTTAATATCAGGGTGATAGCAACAGAATGTGTAATCAGATAAGCGCTGCAGCAACTCAGCCACTTGCTTTAAATCTTCAAAAGGAAGATAGACTAATATGAAGTCCTCTCCTGCACTTCTAGATTCAACACCATTATGAGCCCCGCCACTGTGTACGATAGGCGGTAGAATAGGTTGGTCGAAATGATACCAGTGCAATCCCAGTTGAAAATCCGAAGGCGCAAAGTGATGGATAATGGTTTTATCCATCAAGCCATAGCCTTTTTTAGGCACTTGATAGCGAAACGCATTTTGGTGGCTAATGCCAATACACGGCACTTTATGCCTTTTGGCTGCCCATGCACTTATTGGTTCAAAATCATTTAAGACTAAATCGTAGCTCTTAACATCTAATGTATTAATGTCCTGCAGCAGCTCAACTAAGTTATTGTTGGTGGCGGTTTTTAGGTAATCCACCTTGCCACTGTTGGAATTAAAGGTCAGCCCAGAAAAGGCGCGATAACCATTAAATGCTTCCATCGAGAAGTATTTCTCTTTTTCTCTCCCAGAAAAGACGAAATCAACTTGGATACCATCACGGTTTTTGAATGCTTCAGCCATCGCGCGTGCACGCGCAATATGACCATTTCCTGTACCTTGTACACCGTATAATATTTTCATGTTACGCCCCTATGATCGCCATAGCAGTAAAAGCACTAGCCGCTCCAAGCGCCACTCCCGCAACAATGTCGCTAAAGAAGTGCACACCAAGAAGAATTCTAGATAACGCAATAAGACCTGCCCAAACTACAGCGATAATCGCTAACGTCGGGAAAAATAGAGAAATATTAATTGCCATGATAGTGGCAGCAGCAGTATGCCCAGACGGCAAACTGTACTTATCTGAAGGTTCTATATAGTTAATGAATCGTGGTGATAATTCATGAGGACGACGACGACGAAAGCCATTTTTCACTAGCCAGTAAATCGGTAATTCAATGGCAAATGCTAATAGCCCGCAAGCTAAAAATAGACTTCCCGTCGCTGAATCGACAACGTAAGCAATTAAAGCCAAGAATACATAAAGATGACCATCACCAGAGTGCGATACAGCTCTACTAATTTGGCTAACTCGATCCGCATATTTGTGTTCCATACAAAATAGCGAAAACGTCAGGTCGAAACGAACAATAGGGTTAATGTGCTGTACATCTTGACGGTTAAAATCAAAGATACTCATATCACTGCCTTACTCCCTTAATTTAGTTAACACCTAAACTAAGGAAGTTAAATGACAGAAAAGTGACGTTTTGTTTGCTTTGAAATTACATTTTCAGTGGTTTTTTCTTACCCGATGTAAACCACTGATTTATAGTCAAATATCAATTGCTTCATGCTTTTTAATTTTGCCAAAATCAGCCAAAATTGTGTAAGCACAAGGAACCATAAACAGCACCAATATCGTGGAAGTGAAAATACCAAATACAATCGAAATAACTAATGGCTGAATAACCTGAGCTTGCAGGCTGGTTTCCAATAATAGCGGTAGCAAACCCGCTGCTGTGGTCATCGAAGTAATAAACACGGCGCGAAAACGCTCACGACTCGCTTTTACTACCGCATCTCGAACCTCATCACCTTCATCAATATGGAAGCGTATATATTGCACTAACAAGATTGAGTCATTGACCACGATACCGGCTAAAGAAACAAAGCCCATAATGCTTGGCATACTCATATTATGCCCAAGTAAGAAGTGCCCCCAGATAACGCCAATCAATGCCAATGGTATCGCTAGCATCACCACGAAAGGTTCTAAGTAGCTACGGAATTGGTAACTGAGGATGGCAAACACGCCAAATAAACCGACTAAGAATCCTTTACCCATAGAAGAGCTGGTCTTGTCGGTATCTTTCGATTCACCGTCAAAGTCCACTCGAATACCGGGGTATTCTTTTTGCAGTTTAGGCAGCTCTTGAGTTTTAAAAGTGCTGATGATCTCCCCAGAACTGGCTTTTGAGGTATCTAAATCGCTAAAGACCGCCACCGTTCTCATGCCGTTAATACGTTGAATACGCACGTAACTGCGCTGAAAATCAAAACTTGCAATAGTCCCCAGCGGGATCTGCGCGCCACTTGGCATGATGATTGGGAAGTTTTCTAGATGCTCTAGATTACCCGCTTCATCTTTATCTAGGCGCACTTCAATCTTGATATTTTCTACGCCAACTTGTATCTCATCAGCAGTTTGACCATAAAAAGCGCCGCGCAATTGGCTGGCAATCATTTGCCCATTTACACCATAGCTTTCAGCGCCGGGACGCAGTTTTACTAGCACCTCTTCCTTACCCATACGCATGTCATCAAGCACGCCGTGCACACCATCAAACTCATTCAAGTATGACTGCACTTCGTTAGAGGCCGCTTTCAATGACTCTAAGTTGTCATGCTGCAAACGAATCTCGATAGCGCGTCCACCCGGCCCCATAGTAGGCTGTTTGTAGACTAGAGATATTGGTGTGGCTAATTCGCCCACATCACTGCGCCACGCATCAATAAACTCGTCTAATACCGTGTTTCGCTCTTCTGCGCCTAATAAATCTAAACGTACGGTCGCAATATGTGGCCCTGATTCATCCGCATCGGCATTGGTGTTATAGCTAGTGGTGATATGTTGAATGAGCGGTACGCCATTTTCTACTTTTTCAGTCCACTCTTTGTCCAGTTTTTGCGCAGAATTAACCAAACGATCGACGACGATTTCGGTCTGACTTAATGTCGAACCCGGCGGCAAAATAATACGTGCTTCGGCGATATCCCCATCTAAATCTGGGAAAGGTACAAATTTCAAAAAGCCGCCTGCGAGCAAAGAAACCGAAATAAGTAGCGCCGCTACAACCGAGCCCATAAACAGGTAGCGATATTCCACCACTTTATCTACAGCGCGTACCAATGTGCCATTGCGAAACTCATCAAACTTTCTTAAAAAGGCGGTTTTAAAACGTAGATCAGGACGCTCCTTTTTCGCACTGTGTAGTGAATGAGCTAAGTGATGAGGCAATATCAAGAAAGCTTCAATTAAGCTTAGAGTCAGTACCAGAATTAAGACTTGCGGAACAGCCTTTAGTACTGCCCCCATCTCGCCATCCAAAAAGAGCAAACTACCAAAAATACAAACCGTAGTTAGGAATGAAGAAACCACTCCCGGCAGCACTTTTTTAACCCCTAAGTGCACCGCATCATCGATGCTTTCTCCCCGATCCAAATGGGCGGCAATCGACTCGGCAATCACTATCGCATCATCCATCATGATACCGATGGCCATCAATAACCCAACCAAAGACATGATGTTTATGGATAGACCTAGATTGGCCATCATAAACAACCCACCTAAAAAGGCGACGGGCAAGCCTGCTGCAACCCAGAAAGAGTAACGTAAACTAAAAAATAGCCACATAGTGACAAAGACCAGCGCAATACCTTGCCAGCCATTACGCACCATCATGGTTAATCTGTCCCACAATACCGATGACAGATCATTGGTCATGCTAATCGTTACGCCTTGCGGTGCAACAGCCCGCTGCGCCTCAACAAAGCGCACTACATCATCTTTGATTCTTAGCGCATCATCTTCTTTGTTCTTGCTGACTTTTAAAATGGCCGATGGTTTGCCATCAAACAGCACTTTTTGCTCATCTAACTCAAAGCGATCGGTAATTTTAGCAATATCACGCAATCGTACCGCCGCACCATTTGGACCTGAACCCACCACAATATTTTGCAATTGCTCTGGCGTTACCTGCCTTTCATCAAAACGAATCAGAAAATTCTTTTGCGGCGTTTCTATATTACCGCTCGGTAATTTTACGTTCTGCTTACCAATTTGAGAGGCGATATCACTGACATTTAAACCCAACTGACGCATCGCATAAGTATTGAGTTCTACCCGATATTCGTGATCAGAAAAACCCGATACATCTACCAATGAAACGCCATAATCAAGTTTCATGATCCGCTTTAGCTTCTCAGCATACGCTTTAAGATCAGGCCAATTCATATCGGCTGTGATAGCGACATCAACCACAGGTTCATTCCAGTCAAGCTCACGCACGACTGGAGATTCAATTTCATCCGGGAAGTCATTGATGGCGTTAATCTGTGTCTGTACATCCACCAGCATACGCCCGATATCAGCAGAGCCATTAAGCTTTAAGACTAAGCTGGCACTGCCTTCTAAAGCGTCACAGGTCGTCTCTTCAATATTAGATAAACCATCGACAGCATCTTCCATACGCACACACAAGCTCTCTTCAACCTCTAAAGGTGAAGCGCCCGGATAGGCAATTGAAGCAATGATATAAGGTGGTGAAAATTCAGGAAACGTTTCACGCTTAATGGTAGGTAGTGATAGCACACCCACTAAAAAAATCAGTAGCATCAATAGATTGGCAGCCGTCGGATGCCTTGCGAAAAATCGGATCACGCCGCATCCTCCACAGGCTTAGACTCATCAGCCGCTTTCTCTAACTTAAGCTGCATTCCAGAAAGTGCCGGTAATAGATCATTTAAAATTAAGCGATCTTCTGCTTTAAAATCACCGCTAACGATCACTTTCTGATCACGGCGATATTGCACCGAAACGGGTAGGATTTTCAGTTTGCCATCTTCAAACAGATACACTTTATTGCCATGCAATGCCATTTCAGGGATAACCCATTGCGGTGATTGCACACCTTCTATTTTAGCGCGCAACAACATGCCACTGATCATGGATGCTGTTGGCGTAGGCATACCTTTAACACCTTGTTGGATCTCCAAGATCACACCAATGGTGGCGTGAGTAGGATCAACGGAGTCGCTAACTCTAGTCACTTTCGCCGGCCAAACTGCGGTATAACTTCCACTAGAAACACTCACTGAGGCTTGTAAGCGAGATAAATCAGGGAAGCGTGCATCGGTACCTGGTTTACTCACTAAGCTCTGCGTCAATAACTGCATATCATGAATCGACACTTGCGCTTCGACTTCCATAACATCTAACCCTTGAGCGGTCAGCATATTTTGTTGCAAGTTAACCACTTGGTTAAGCTCAATATCAACCGAGGAGATACGTAAATCGCGAGGCAGAACAATACTGGTTTTTGCAAGAGCGCGTTCGGCTTCTTTAACTTTAGCTTTGTTCACCTCAACCAAGGCTTGTGCAACTTTTCTTTCATCTGGATAAAGCGTGACTTTGTTTTCACTATCTTGCACCAGTTTGCGCTGCGCAAGATACGCTTGTTGCTGAGTATCCACATCAGATTGCGAGGCTACTTTTTTGTTTCTCAAATCTTGCAGACGTTTTAACTCTGTTTCTGATAACTGAAGGCGGTTCTTTTCTATCGCTAAGCTACTTTTATTGTTGTTAAACTCTATAGCTAATTTCTTAAGCTGGGTTTCACTAGAACTCAAATCGGCTTTGGCTTGCACTAGCTTCAATTCATAATCGAGCGGATCGATTCGCAACACTTCAGTCCCCGCTTTAAGCACTCGACCACGCTCAAGATTGGGATTGCGATAAACCACTTTTCCTGACACTTCAGCAATCGCAGTCCACTCAAACTTGGCAGAAGCTTGCCCAAAACCAATGGCTTCTGGGGCGATATGAGTCAATTTCATCGCCATTACTTTTACCGGCTTTGCCCTATCTCCGGCAGGCTTAGTCGGTACTTTCGGACGGGTTTCTATAGCCACGATTAAAATAATAATTCCAACAATAACAGCGGGAAAGAACAGTAGCTTGCGATTAAATTTCATGAATTCGAATCCTAGTTTCTAGCCAATTTGCTTCATCATTTAAAATGAGAGAACACTGAGGTTACGCAGAAGCAATACTCTATAGACGCAGAGATGCTTTAATTAATTGAGGTCGTGACTAAAGTAATGATATTGCCAGCAATAATATCGAAACATTGCCGAGTTTACCCATGCTTTTTAGTGAATTCAGAGAAGTCGCTTTATTTGATGCATATTAAAGGAAAATTTCCTCTGTATGCCAATGCGTCACATGCGCGCATATCGAGTATGGCGAATACAGCAGCGTAAATATACATAAAACAAATGCAAGCCACGCCAACCAATAAGTTTAATTTATTCAATGACTTGCACCAAAATCATAATAATACAGTTTCATTTTCGCCATCTCTATTGAATGTTTTTTCAACTTTCCTCTTGACGATTGTAGTCAAATCGCGGTATTAATTTGTTAACTTCATTGATGGATTGTTTTTTAAAATGAAATTCGTTGTTTCAACTTCACTACTGCTCCTCCTGATCGTGACATAAACACGCGGGTTGCTAGTGGGCGAAAAACACCACCAAGATGAACAGAAACCCGCAACTTAGATGCGGGTTTTTTTGTATATAAATTTAACGATAACGCTGGAAAAGGAAGCCAATATGAGCGATCAAGTCATTATCTTTGACACCACACTACGAGATGGTGAACAGGCACTTTCTGCAAGCCTAACAGTTAAGGAAAAATTGCAGATTGCCTACGCGCTAGAACGATTGGGCGTAGACGTTATTGAAGCTGGCTTTCCTATTTCTTCGCCAGGTGATTTTGAATCGGTACAAACCATTGCCAAACACATCAAGAACAGCCGCATTTGCGCCCTATCTCGCGCAGTGGCAAAAGATATCGATGCAGCGGCAGAAGCGTTAAAGGTGGCTGACCAGTTCCGAATTCACACCTTTATCTCAACATCGACCGTGCACGTGCAAGACAAACTTCGCCGTAGCTACGACGATGTGATTGAGATGGGTGTCAATGCCGTTAAACACGCCAGAAAATACACAGACGATGTAGAGTTTTCTTGTGAAGATGCCGGTCGTACGCCAATCGATAATCTATGTCGCATGGTTGAAGCGGCGATTAATGCTGGCGCGAATACCATCAACATTCCCGATACCGTTGGCTACACAGTACCAAACGAATTTGGCAGTATTATCGAAACCCTATTTAACCGCGTGCCGAACATAGATAAAGCCATTATCTCTGTCCATTGTCATGATGACTTGGGTATGTCAGTGGCCAACTCAATTGCCGCTGTACAAGCTGGTGCTCGTCAAGTGGAAGGGACGATCAACGGCATCGGTGAACGTGCAGGTAACTGTTCACTAGAAGAAATCGCTATGATCATCAAAACTCGCGAATCCTTCTTGGGCGTACAGACTAATTTCAAACACGATGAGATTCATCGCACCAGCAAACTTGTTTCACAGCTTTGTAATATGCCTATTCAAGCCAATAAAGCCATTGTCGGCGCGAATGCCTTTAGTCATTCATCAGGCATTCACCAAGACGGCATGTTAAAGAACAAAAATACCTATGAGATCATGACTCCTGAATCCATAGGTCTTAAGAACCAAGCACTTAACTTAACAAGTCGCTCTGGTCGCGCAGCTGTGAAAAGCCATATGGACAGCATGGGTTACAAGGAAGAAGAATATAACCTTGATACTCTATACGCTGATTTCTTGAAGTTGGCTGATAACAAAGGACAAGTATTCGACTACGACCTAGAAGCATTGATGCACTTTGCTAATTTACGAGATGAAGATGACTACTTCAAGTTGAACTACTTGAGCGTTCAATCCGGCAGCATCATGGCAACCACCAGCATCAAATTGCTATGTGGCGATGAAGAAAAATGTGAAGCTGCGGTAGGCAATGGTCCGGTAGATGCCTTGTATCAGTGTATTTATCGCCTAACGGGTTACGAGATTGTGCTAGATAAATTCCACCTAACCGCAAAAGGCGAAGGTGAAGACGGTCTAGGTCAAGCCGATATTATCGCTAACTACAAAGGTCGCAAATATCATGGTACAGGTTTGGCAACGGATATTGTTGAAGCCTCAGGACAAGCATTGCTACACGTAATTAATAGCATCCATCGTGCTGACCAAATTGAAGAAATAAAGCAGAAGAAACACACAGCAACAGTTTAAACACTATCACCTCCTCTTATGCAGCATCTAAGAGGAGGAAACCAACATATAAATTTAAGGAAGACCATTTCATGGCAGATAAATCTTACAAGATTGCCGTACTACCAGGTGACGGTATTGGCCCAGAAGTAATGCAACAAGCTCATAAAGTATTGAATGCTATTGAAAGTAAGCATTCACTTAAATTTGAACGTGATGAATTTGACGTGGGTGGCATTGCTATCGATAACCACGGTTCACCACTACCACAATCAACATTAAACGGTTGTGAAGCTGCTGATGCTATCTTATTTGGCTCTGTGGGTGGCCCTAAATGGGAAAACCTACCACCAAACGATCAGCCTGAACGTGGTGCTCTACTTCCTTTGCGTAAGCATTTCCAACTGTTCTGTAACCTTCGTCCTGCACAAATTCATAAGGGCTTAGAAAGCTTCTCTCCACTGCGTGCTGATATCTCAGATCGTGGTTTTGATATTGTGGTGGTACGTGAACTTACTGGCGGCATCTACTTTGGTCAACCAAAGGGCCGTGAAGGTGAAGGCGCAAATGAAAAAGCGTTTGATACCGAAGTTTACCACCGCTATGAGATTGAGCGTATTGCGCGTATCGCCTTTGAATCAGCTCGTCTGCGTGACAAAAATGTCTACTCCATCGATAAAGCGAACGTTCTACAAAGCTCTATTCTTTGGCGTGAAGTGGTGGAAGAAGTGGCTCAGGAATACCCTGACGTTGAGCTTAAGCATATGTACATCGATAACGCGACTATGCAGCTTATCAAAGACCCGTCGCAATTTGACATCATGCTATGTTCAAACATCTTTGGCGATATCATCTCTGATGAATGTGCCATGATCACAGGCTCTATGGGTATGCTTCCTTCTGCAAGCTTAAACGCGAGCAACTTTGGTTTATACGAACCTGCTGGCGGCAGTGCGCCTGATATTGCTGGCAAAAACATCGCTAACCCAGTCGCACAAATTCTGTCGGCGGCACTGATGTTGCGTTACAGCCTAAGCGAAGAAGATGCGGCTAAAGATATTGAAAATGCAGTCTCGAAAGCATTAGCCGCAGGCGAGCTTACTGCCGACCTTGCCGGTGACAAACCCGCTCTAAGCACCTCTGAGATGGGTGATAAAATTGCTGAGTATGTTTTGAACTCTTAACCAATAGATGAGTTTCCTTGGCAAGTAAATTGCCAAGGAAAAAGGAAGTAACAATGGCTAAAACTTTATATCAAAAAATCTATGATGCACATATTGCGGTAGAAGCTGAAGGCGAAAACCCTATCTTGTACATCGACAGACACTTAGTGCACGAAGTGACCTCACCACAAGCGTTTGATGGTCTGCGTGAAAAAGGTCGTCGTGTACGTCAAACGAGCAAAACCTTCGCCACCATGGATCACAACGTTTCTACGACCACCAAAGACATTAATGCCTCTGGTGAAATGGCGCGCATCCAGATGGAAACCTTGTCGAAAAACTGTGGTGAGTTTGGGGTTCGTCTTTATGACTTAAACCATAAATATCAAGGTATTGTGCATGTTATGGGCCCAGAGCTTGGTATTACCCTACCGGGCATGACCATTGTGTGTGGTGACTCACATACCGCCACTCACGGTGCATTTGGTTCTATTGCCTTTGGTATTGGTACCTCTGAAGTTGAGCATGTGTTAGCAACTCAAACCCTAAAACAGTCTCGTGCAAAAACCATGAAGATTGAAGTTAAGGGCAAGGTTGCACACGGCATTACCGCAAAAGATATCGTACTGGCGATCATTGGCAAAACAACCGCTGCTGGCGGCACTGGCTACGTGGTTGAGTTCTGTGGTGAAGCGATTACCGACCTTTCTATGGAAGGCCGTATGACCGTATGCAACATGGCTATCGAACTTGGCGCAAAAGCGGGATTGGTTGCTCCAGACCAAACCACCTTTGATTACATCAAAGGCCGTAAATTTGCTCCAACAGGCAAAGATTGGGATGACGCGGTTGAATACTGGTCAGGTCTACAATCTGATGCGAACGCTGAATTTGACGCGATCGTTACCTTAGATGCTACCGAAATCAAACCTCAGGTGACTTGGGGCACAAACCCAGGTCAGGTAATTTCGGTTGATACTCCAATCCCTAATCCGGCTAGCTTTGCTGACCCTGTAGAAAAAGCGTCTGCAGAAAAAGCCTTAGCTTACATGGGATTAGAAGCAGGAAAATCTCTATCAGAATACCCTGTTGATAAAGTATTTGTTGGCTCTTGTACCAACTCTCGTATCGAAGATATGCGCGCTGCCGCCAAAGTCGCTGCAGGGCGTAAAGTAGCGAGCCATGTGCAAGCACTTATCGTTCCAGGTTCAGAGCAAGTAAAAGCACAAGCGGAAGCCGAAGGCTTAGATAAAATATTTATTGAAGCAGGCTTTGAATGGCGTCTACCGGGCTGTTCTATGTGTTTAGCCATGAACAATGACCGTCTTGGACCACAAGAGCGCTGTGCTTCTACCAGCAACCGTAACTTCGAAGGTCGTCAAGGTCGTGAAGGCCGTACACATTTAGTTAGCCCAGCAATGGCAGCCGCAGCCGCTATCGCCGGCCATTTTGTTGATATCCGCACTTTTGAACAGCAGTAAGGGGAAAGAACATGTCAGGTTTTAAACAACATACGGGCTTAGTTGTCCCTCTTGACGCTGCTAACGTCGATACCGATGCCATCATTCCAAAGCAGTTTCTACAAAAAGTGACGCGCACCGGATTTGGCCAGCATTTGTTCCACGACTGGCGTTTTCTTGATGATGCAGGTCAACAAGCTAACCCTGAGTTTGTCATGAACGAAGCACGTTATCAGGGTGCAAGCATCCTACTAGCGCGTGAAAACTTCGGTTGCGGATCGTCTCGTGAACACGCCCCATGGGCACTGGCTGATTACGGTATTCAAGTGATGATAGCGCCAAGCTTTGCCGATATTTTCTATGGCAACTCTATCAATAATCAAATGGTACCTGTGCGTTTAACTGAAGCTGAAGTAGACGAAATCTTTACTTTTGTTGAAGCGAATGAAGGGGCTGAAATTACCGTTGATCTAGAAGCGATGTTGGTCACAGCCAATGCTAAACAGTACAGCTTCGAAATCGATGAGTTTCGCCGCCATTGCCTACTAAACGGTTTGGATAACATAGACTTAACGCTGCAGCACGTTGAGAAAATCACGGAATATGAGCAGAATATCCCTGCATTTATGCGTTAATCATTATTCGCTGAAATAGAATCTATGCTTAAAAGGTCTTGTTGATACAAGGCCTTTTTTATTGGGTTTTTCTTTGCAATCGAGATGGAGAGAGATATGTCAAAGGTATGGATACTGATTCTTGTACTGTTTTCCTGCAACAGCTTCGCCGCACCCAAGTCTGAGCTTTGGTCATACTGGGATGTGCATAGCCAAAGCAAGCAAAGCATTGATCACAGCCAATGGCAGTCTATTCTAGATACTTATCTCGTTACCCAAGGGGACTTGACGCTATTTCGCTATTCATCCGTCACTACTGCTGACAAACAGCGCCTAAAAAACTATCTAGCATCGCTGGCGAACATTGACCCTCGCCAATACTCAAAAGCCGAGCAGTACGCGTATTGGGTAAATCTATATAATGGTTTAACTGTGCAACTCATCCTTGATAATTACCCCGTCAAATCCATTACTAAACTAGGTGGTTTATTTAGCTTTGGTCCGTGGGGTGACAAACTGCTCAGCGTGACAGGAAAATCTTTAACGTTAAATGATATCGAACATCGAATTTTACGCCCTATCTGGAACGACCCTCGCACTCACTACGCCGTCAACTGTGCCAGTTTAGGTTGCCCTAACCTACAACCTCAAGCCTTTACAGCGCAAAATACTGAGCAGCTACTGACACAAAGTGCCAAGGCGTTTATCAATAGCGAAAAAGGGGTAAAAGTCAGTAATGGAGCACTACAACTCTCCTCGATTTACGATTGGTTTGCCGTGGACTTTGGCGGTAAAAAAGGCGTTTTGCAGCACATCGCACAATATCGCGATGACTTAGCCACCGCAGATAAGCTTGCCACTTTTAATGGCAAAATCACTTACGACTACGACTGGCAGTTAAATGAGACAGCTAAATAGAAACTAGAAGCTAGAGCCGGGCTGAGAAAGGAAAGCTACCTCTTCAGGTGTGCTGACTCGGCCTAAGGCTTGATTACGATGAGGATATCGGCCAAAGCGCTGTAAAATTGCGGTGTGCTTTAAGTGAAATGCGCGATTATTTTCAAGATTACTTTGGGTAAATAACTGCAATCCATGTTGATGAATAAGTAAAGACTCACTATGCATGTACGGCATGTACAGAAAGCTTCTTTGCGACAAAGGCAGTGTTTTATCTACCCCAAGAGAAACCGCTTCTTGCGCCAAGGCTAACGCTAAAGAATCATTGGCAAAAGCGAGCGCTGATTGCCGGTATAAATTGCGCGAAAACTGATCGAGTACAATAATTTCAGCTAAACGTCCACTAGCGGAGACGCGCCAATCAGCAAGCTCACATTGCACGGCTTGCTGATGTAGCGACATAAAACGCTGCTTGATCTGCAAATCAACATCTGGATTGGAGCGGAACCAATCTTGTGGTGCCAACTCTGTAAACCAATAGTGTAAGACGTCGCTATGACTCAATGTCATCAATTTGCCTATTTAAAGTTTCTCTCTTTCTTAACTACATCATAGGCGTGTTGAATCTCTTGTGCTTTTTCTTTTGCCACTTCCAGCATCTCAGGTGGCAAGCCTTTCGCTGAAAGTTTGTCTGGGTGGTGCTCATTCATCAATTTACGGTAAGCTCGTTTAATCTCTTTTGGTTCAGCGGATGCTTCGATACCCAGAATCTCATAAGCCGCAGCCAATTGATCTTGAGTCGTTGCTTGCTGCTGATAACCACCACCAGAATGTTGACCACCAAAGCCGCCACTTTGTTGGAAGCGGTATGCGGCTTCTTGCATTTTTAAACGGCGCTCTAGTTGAGCCGCGCTAAAGCCAAGCACCTCGGCAACAATGTGTAACACGTCGCGCTCTTTAGGATGCAAACTTCCATCAGCAAATGCCGCTGAAATCTGTAACTCAAGGAAGAACTGCGTCAGATCGTGTCTGCCACGGCTAATTTCGCGTACTCGATTTAACACATCACGCAGCGGGAACGAGGCCGACTTGCCTTGGCGAAATGCTTCTTGAGCTGTTCGCCTTTGATTTTCATCCAAGTTCATACGTTGCATCATGATGCTTGCAAGTTGAATCTCTTGCTCAGTAACTTGACCTTTTGCCTTAGCAACATGCCCCATCACCGAAAACGCCGCTTGGAAGAATTCTGCTTGTTGCGCCGGATTTGCGCCTCTTTGGAATCCTCCAAAGCCACTTTGACGAGCTCGACTTAGTGTTTTTGCTCGATCAAATCTATGTCCAATGTACAATCCAAGTAGCGCGCCAAAGGGGCCACCGAACAAAAAACCAAAAAATGCGCCTAATATTTTGCCAAAAAAATGCATGCTTTTTCTCAATCTACTAATTTTTATAGAGTAATGTGCTCTTTTAGTGCCTGATGCTCCAAATTCTATTATCATAAGGAACATTCTGCCGAGTAAACGGTCAACTACAGTCTACGGACTTATTCATCATCAAGGAAGTTTCTATTCGATGTCAAAATTTCCCCGCACCTGGCTAGCTCTTTCAATAACCGCCGCATTGTTGGTTACAAATGCGCAGGCGGAAACTAGTGTGCAGGAGAACTCCCCTGAAGATCAAGGATCGGTTGCAAATGTTGATCTTAATGACTCTCAGAATGACTCCACAGACAATTCAACACCAGAGCAAGATTCTGCTCCGGCTGCTGAGTTGACCGCACTGCTTTCTGCAGCCAAAGACCAAACCTTTGATCTGACGTCACAGTGCCTACCTCCTGATGATGCAGAACAAGCAAACTCGCTACCGACCAACGTTGAAGCCGATTCTCTTGATGGAATCAACGGTAAGGAAGCGACTTATCGTGGCAATGTAGAAGTGACGCAAGGAACTAAGCGCGTCAATGCCGATAGTGTCACTCTCTATCAAGATCAAAATACCATAGTTGCCAAAGGCAACGTAAAAATGACCAACGGTCAAATCAAGACAGTTTCCGATACCGCTACTACCAACCTTGATACCGATGTTACCACCCTTGAGATGGCCAACTATCAACTGCTATGTCAAAGCGGACGTGGTGATGCCAAAGTTATTCGAGCAGAAGGTAAGCTGTATTATGAGTTGAAAGATGGCTCGATCACTTCTTGTCCAGAAGATGATGACTCATGGCGCTTGGTTTCATCATCAATTGAAATAGACCAAGAAGCCGAAGAAGCGACGCTGTATAACCCACGCTTTGAAATCCAGAAAGTTCCTGTTTTTTATCTGCCATGGTTAACCGTGCCTATTGGCGATAATCGTAAAACGGGTTTCTTATATCCAACGGTAGCCTATGGCACCAGTGATGGATTTGAATTAGATGTTCCAGTTTATTGGAACCTTGCACCCAATTATGATTTAGAAACTACGTTCAAATATATGTCTGAACGTGGATTACAAACCGATGCTAAGTTTAGATACCTTAGTGACTGGGGTCGCGGTCAGATAGAAGCTCAATACCTAGCTGACGATCAAAAATATCCAGAGCTTGGTGATCGTTGGGGCTTTGGCTACAACCACTTTGGTGTATTTGACCGAAACTGGAAACTCGAAGTCGATTACGCAAAAGTCAGTGACATTTATTACTTTAGAGACATATCTTCTGACATAGGTGAACGAGAAGACGGACAGTTGCTACAACAAGGTAAAGTCTCTTATCGTAATGAACACTGGGACACCAGCTTACTAGTGCGTGATTTTCAGTTGTTATCCACCACAACTAACCTCCCTTACCGGATGTTACCGCAGTTGAGTGCGCACTATTTTTATCCTCAGCTGATGCCTAATTTAGATTTCGACGTAATCAGTCACGTTACACAGTTTTCTACCGATGACGCGCGTAAAGTGAAACCTAAAGACGCTACCCGTGTTCATATTGAACCTGGCTTCACTGTGCCACTGAATACCACTTGGGGCAGTTGGGAAACCGAAGGGCGTTTATTGGGGACGTATTACCATCAAGATCTGGACGATATTACCGATCCTAAAAATCTCGACTCGGAAGTGATTCGATCTCTGCCAGAGTTTCGTAGTACCGGGACATTGTTCCTTGAGCGAGACACCACTTTCTTAGATGGTTACACTCAAACACTAGAACCAAAAATGCAGTACTTGTATGTACCGTATAAAGATCAAAGTAATATTTACGACTACGATACCACCCTGTTGCAAACAGACTACTATGGTTTATTCAGAACTCGTAAATACAGTGGCGTTGATAAAATAGCGGCCGCAAACCAAATCAGTTATGGTGCGACAACTCGTTTTTACGACTCTAGCTACAAAGAGAGAATGAACCTCTCCTTTGGTCAGATCTACTACTTAAACACCAACTCTAGCGATACAGATCCAGCTGATTCTAACTACTCGGCTTGGGCGATTGAAAGTGACTTTAACTTCAATGACTACCTCTTCTATCATGGCGGATTACAATATGATATTAGCGCAGCGGAAATACAGTTAGCCGATAGCACCATTGAGTATCGTCAAGGTGCAGGATACATACAGACAAACTATCGTTATGTCACCAAAAGCTACCTTGATAAGACCGTAGGTAGTTCTATAAACCTCGATAACATCACCACTGATGGTATCTCACAAGTGGGTTTATTAGGCGGATATAAAATCAATAGAAACTGGAATGTAAACGGCCAATACTTCTACGATACAACTGAAAACATCATGCTAGAAGCATTAGCTCGAGTCACTTATACCTCTGATTGTTGGTATGTGGGTATCACCTACACTGACCAATTACGCTCATGGGATAATGTTGGAGTTCATACTCCAGGGCCGGAATATGAAGAGAATATTAGCTTCAATGTCGGCATTATTGGATTTGGCACTAATTTTGGAACAGATTATGGTGACGGAGGTAACGCTCTAGGTTACGGTCGTCCTTTCTATTTGAATAACTAAAACTTCACTGGAATACACCGGTGATCATTAAGATGTATTGGAAAACAAATGAATATGTTTAAACGACTCATTGCTTCGATGATCCTAATACTGATACCTGCTATGACTGTAGCAGCGCCAGTTGAATTAGACCGAGTAGTAGTAATCGTTAACGATGGCGTGATTTTACAAAGCGATATCGATAGTGCGATGAAAACACTTAAGCTCAACGTCCAAGAAAATAAACAGGCACTTCCTGAAGGCGACGTACTCAAAGAGCAAGTCATCGATAAGTTGATTATGGATGAACTGCAATCACAAGAAGCCAAGCGTATTGGCGTTCGTATTGATGACAATCGCCTTGATCAAGCTATCCAAAGTATCGCGGAAAAAAATAATCAAAGCCAAGCTCAGCTGTTGGCGAGCGTAAAAGCAAAAGGTCTTAGCTACACTGAGTTCCGAGAGCAAATTCGCACTGAAGTGGCTATCTCTGAAGCGCGCAATGCATTGGTTCGTCGTCGCATTAATATCCTGCCTGCAGAAGTCGAAACATTGGCAGGTATGTTAGCCAAAGAAACCAACAAAAATGTGAACTACGATATCAGTCACATCCAACTGCGTTTCAATGACGATCAATCTAAAGCCGAAGTAGAAGAACAAGCCAATAAGCTAGTCGAAAGACTCAAAAATGGTGAGAAATTTGCCGACCTCGCTATCGCATACTCAAAAGGTCCAAAAGCCTTAGAAGGTGGTGAGTGGGGTTGGATGCACAAAGAAGAAATGCCGACAATCTTTGCTGACCAAATCACCTCACAAGGTAAAGACGCCATTATTGGTCCTTTCCGTAGCGGTATTGGTTTCCACATCTTAAAAGTGAATGATGTTCGAGGACTAAAAACAGTTGCCGTAACCGAAGTCAATGCTCGTCATATCTTGATTAAAACCTCGGTTATTTTGAGTGATGAAGGCGCTAAACGTGAGCTGTATGATTTCATTCGTAAAATCAAATCTGGTGAAGCTACCTTTGGTGAGCTAGCACGACAATACAGTGCCGATACAGGCTCTGCGGCCAATGATGGTGAACTTGGCTACCAAACGCCGGATCTGTATGTACCTGAATTTAAGCACCAAGTAGAAACATTGCCTGTTGGTCAAATCAGCGAACCATTTGAAACCGTACATGGTTGGCATATTGTTGAAGTGCTGGATCGCCGTCAAGAAGACCGCACCGACAGCGCTATGACCAATAAAGCTTATCGCATTCTGTTTAATCGTAAGTTTAACGAAGAAGCCTCAGCCTGGATGCAAGAATTAAGAGCCAGTGCTTTCATTGAAAGACTCGACAAACAAGATACTGAAGAGGCTGACGATGCATTGTAACCGAATCATTATTACGGCCGGTGAACCTGCCGGTATTGGCCCAGATCTTGTTTTATCGTTAGCGGATAATCCTTATCCGCACCAATTGGTGGTGTGCGCCGATAAAGAGATGCTACAACAGCGCGCACAGCATCTTGGTATTGAGGTCGACATTGTTGATTACGATGCCAATAGCAAGCCAACACCGCAGCAAAAAGGCCAATTGGTAGTAGAACACATTCCATTGGCCCAGCAGACCGTAATTGGTCAGCTCAACGAAGCTAACGGCCATTATGTTCTAAAAACTTTAGAAAGAGCCGCACAAGGCTGTATGAATGATGAGTTTGCCGCTATAGTTACCGGCCCCGTGCACAAGGGGGTCATTAACCGAGCTGGTGTTGCCTTTAGTGGGCATACCGAGTTTTTCGCTGAGCAATCCGATACCCCTATGGTGGTGATGATGCTGGCAACAGAAGGACTCAAAGTTGCGTTGGTGACGACACACATTCCATTGGCTTATGTGTCAAAAGCAGTAACCGAAGAAAGAATCGAGCAAATTATGCAGATTCTACATAAGGATATGGTCACTAAGTTTGCTCTGCCAAACCCTCGCATTTATGTGTGTGGATTAAACCCTCATGCGGGAGAAGACGGCTGTTTAGGGCAAGAAGAAATCGAAACGATTTCTCCCACTTTAGATAAGCTAAGAGAACAAGGTATGGACATTGTTGGTCCACTACCTGCAGACACCATTTTTAATCACAAGTATCTAGAAGATGCGGATGTGATTTTGGGTATGTACCACGACCAAGTACTTCCAGTGCTAAAATACAAAGGCTTTGGAAGTTCCGTTAATATTACTCTGGGTCTACCCTTTATAAGAACCTCTGTCGATCATGGTACAGCCTTAGATTTGGCCGGCACAGGTAACGCGGATACAGGCAGTTTCCAAACTGCACTGTCCCACGCGATTGAATTAGTTGAGAAAAAACAATGAGAAATGATGTCCACTTAGGACACAAAGCGCGTAAACGTTTTGGTCAGAACTTTCTAAACGACCCGTACATTATCGACGGAATCGTTTCATCTATTAACCCACTACCAGGCCAAAACTTGGTTGAGATTGGCCCTGGTTTGGGCGCAATTACTGAGCCTGTGGGTAAATTAGTTGATAAGTTAACCGTAATTGAGCTAGATAGAGATCTGGCTGAACGCTTACGCAATCACCCGGATTTAAGCTCTAAGCTGACTATCCATGAAGGTGATGCTATGCGTTTTGACTTTACCCAATTGGTAAAGCCAAACAATAAGTTACGTATTTTTGGTAACTTGCCGTACAACATTTCGACCCCTTTGATGTTCCATTTGTTTGAATTTCACAAAGACATCCAAGACATGCACTTTATGCTGCAAAAAGAAGTGGTTAACCGCTTAGCCGCAGGCCCTGGCACTAAAGCCTATGGTCGCTTAACGGTTATGGCGCAATACTACTGTAAAGTAATGCCAGTATTGGAAGTGCCACCAACCGCATTTGTACCACCACCGAAAGTAGATTCCGCTGTAGTACGCCTAATGCCATACGAAGTATTACCGTACCCAGCAAAAGATCTAAAATGGCTTGATAGAGTGTGTCGTGATGGCTTTAACCAGCGTCGCAAAACCATTCGTAACTGCTACCGCTCGCTAATTAGTGCCGAAGTTATGGAGCAGTTAGATATCAATCCAAGCATGCGCCCAGAGAACCTCACTCTGAAACAATTTGTCGATATGGCCAACTGGCTTGCAGACAATCACTAAGGCTTAATCACCTTAGCAAGGAGACCGAATATGGACGTTAGTCAACCTTGTATCAAATGTCATGTGCAAACTAAATACATAGAGGCGCAATCTGAAGCAGAGAGCGGCCACTATGTATTTATTTACATGATCACCATAAAAAACCTCAGCCCCACCCCTGTACAACTGCTTTCTCGATACTGGCTAATCACCGATGGTGATGGCAAAGAAATGACGGTAGAAGGCGATGGCGTGGTCGGAGAGCAACCTGTCATTGATTCTAATGACGATTACTCCTACACCAGCAGTACAGCGTTAAAAACCCCTGTCGGCGTGATGCAAGGCCACTATGTCATGCAAACCACTGAGGGTAAGCGCTTTCGCGCTCAAATATCCCCATTTAGCCTTTCTGTACCCAATATCATTAACTAATTTGAGGCCACAACTTGTCTAACTATCTCGTTGGCGATATCCAAGGCTGCTTGGACGAACTCCTTTTATTACTTGAACAAGTTCACTTTAACCCACAGCAAGACACACTGTGGGTCGCCGGTGATCTGGTCGCTCGCGGACCAAAATCACTAGAAACATTGCGTTTTATTCGAGATTTAGGCGATGCTGCTAAAGTCGTTTTGGGTAATCATGACTTACATCTGATTGCCGTTTCATTAGGTATTCATAGCGCGAAGCCAAGAGACAAAACCCAACCTATTTTAGACGCTGAAGATTGCGAACAACTGATCGAGTGGCTTCGCCAGCAACCTTTGCTAGCCGAGCACCCTGAATTTGTGATGAGCCATGCTGGGATATACCCTCTATGGGATTTATCACAAACCAAAGCCGCCGCCGCAGAAGTAGAATCGGAACTGCGTGGGGATAATTGGCAGTCATTAATAAAACAAATGTACGGTAACTCTCCCGACATTTGGCACCCTTCCCTACAAGGAATGGAGCGTCTGCGCTTTATCATCAATGCCTTCACCCGCATGCGTTATTGCTACCACGATGGTCGCTTAGACATGGCCAGCAAGCTGCCACCAGATCAAGAAGACAAGAGTAAGCTACTGCCTTGGTTTGAACTTACCCAGCGCAAGCCGCTATCGAAAAAAGCCATTTTTGGACATTGGGCCGCATTGATGGGCATCGACGCGCCACAAGTTATCGGATTAGATACTGGCTGTGTGTGGGGAAATTATATGACGTTGCTCAGATGGGAAGATAAGCGCTACTTTACTCAAGCAGCGCTTTAAAACTAAAAATTTATATATAGATTTATATCGATAGGCTGATTGAGTTCAGCTTATCTACCTACTTATCTACTTTATCTAAAACAACAAACTCCATAGCATGCGCATTTTTCTCATCAGCGGCGAAGGTTTCACTGTAGCTCTGTGTCCAATGCTCGCCCCAATCAGGAAATTGCGTATCTCCTGCTACTTCTAAATCAATATGAGTTAAATACAGCTTGTTGGCTAAAGGTAAGCAGTGTTGATAGATAGAGCCGCCACCAATAATCATCACCTCAGCTTGCTCCGCAACCAACTCTAATGCTTGCTCAACCGAAGTAACCGTAGTGACACCATCAATTTGCAACTGTGAATCACGGCTAATCACCAGGTTATGACGACCCGGTAAAGGACGGCCAATAGACTCATAGGTTTTACGACCCATAATCACAGGCTTACCCATAGTGCACTTTTTAAACCAAGCAAAATCTGCCGGTAAATGCCACGGCATTTGGTTGTCTTTGCCGATAACACGGTTGTGAGCCATAGCGGCAATCATACTAATGATCATTGATGTTCCTTTAAACGATAGGACGACGACGATAAATAAACAATCCAGGCATAGCGAGCCCAACTGCAAGTCCTGCAATGATAAACATTGCGGTCAGGAAATTCTCTATCAAACTGGCAAATAATACTGGGGTATAGCCTGTTTGGTTAATTTCTACCATCGCTATCATAGCATTAAAGGCATACACCCCCGGAACCATAGGGATCATGGCCGCCACGGTGAACACTTTTGGATGTGCCAAAAAACGACGTGACCAAATCACGCCAATAAAACCCACCAAGGTAGCGGCAAACAAAGTCGCCCATTCTATAGGCATGCCAAAATGCATCATAAAGAAACGCGAACCATGCCCGACCGCTCCGCCTAAAGCACAATAGAAAAGTGCATTTTTAGGGACATTAAACACCAACGCAAAGCCGACTGCAGGAATGGCGGCAAAAAACATGTCATCGATTAGCGCGAGTAATAATGAAAAGAACTCGTTCATAGCATCACTCCAAACATGGCCAACACACCACTAACAGCGACGATTCCCAAGCAAGTGGCAAGTGTCAGTAAGCTACCCATCACAAAGCGAGCAATGCCCATATTGATATAGCCTTTTAGCACATCAGCTACAGCATTTATTAAGGGGAATCCGGGAACTAACATTAACACCGACGATGCCATAACAACATTTGGGCTGTTGCCAATTTCAAACACAACCGCTTGCGCCGATACAAAGGTGGTAACGAAAGCGGTCACGGCAAAGTTAAGCATCGGATTAAAGTGGCGATGACCAATCTCTTGTCGCACAATCATGCCAATTGACGAGGCCAAAAATGTCATGCAAAAGACCGCTTTATCACCACCAGCAAGGTGGCTAAAGGATGCACACGATAAGCCGATCATGAATACAACGAGCCAACGATTGTAACGCTCAGGGGTGATCTTATCTAACTTCTGTTGCGCTAAATTATGATCAAGTATGCCTTTTTCTAGCATAATGCAAACACGCTGAACTTCCGTTACCACTCGCATATTTATGCCTCTATCAGCACAGCGACGCGCCGTAGTCATGCAGTGTTCACTGGTTACGGTTGTTACGACAAAGGAGTTGGCACACACAGAGACTTGAACCTCATCCATACCACACGCTAGGCCAATACGTTCCATAATACCGACAATTAAAGCACTTTCAGCACCATGCGCATGTAACATTTGCCCTGCTTGAGCAATGAGGCGAGAGATTGAGCGTTGTTCAGATTCCATTCTTACTTTACAAATCGTTTAAAATAAAGCCAACATTCTATTGGCTTTACTTAAAAAACTATACCCGTAATTGAATTTTAATTGATTAAAAACAACCACTATTGCATATAAAAATATCATTAGTGCTCTTGTGAGAGGTTTAAGGCTAAAACAAGCAGTTTCTTTAAATCCCCTAGATCTTCAATTAACTTCAAGTTAAGCCATACATACCCATAAATGTTAGACTCTTCACCGCCCAACTCGGCGATATTGCTTTTCAGTTCTCGGGTAATCTCATCGATACCTTGCACATTCAAACCGCCTCGAATCTCGCCCTTTTCCACTAAATAGGCAAGGTCTTGCAACTCTTGTTCTATCTGCTTCTGACAACTATTCAAAGGCTTAGACCACAACATATTCAAATGACTTTCTCTATCACTCCAATAAGAGTGGTTGAGTAACCCTATGGTATTTAATAGATTTCGCATTTGATTGTTAATGGCGTCCAGTAACTGACGTTTCAGTTTGGTTTCTTTTACCGAGGGGGAAATAAGGGTGTTAATCACCGCCATTTCTTTCATGATGATGCTTTGATAAGGCTCTAAACTAGGCTTTTCTAATACATTGGGAGAGTATGAAAGATGATAAACTTTAGAGAAGTTAGTCAATGTATTGGCGGTACGTAAACGCCAATGTATAAAAGCTCGTTGCGGGTGAATAAGACAAAATAATACCGCAATGATACAACCAAGAGTCACATCTAAACCGCGCCACACAGCAACATCAATATGCGTATTCGAAGAACCTACTGTTACCGCCAACGTGATACCTATTAGAATCCCTACATAAGGTCTCTTTCCTAAAGCAAAGTAACCACTGAGGAAGATCACAATAGAGCACCATAGATACATCAACAGCATAGAGTGCTGACTCATCGCCAGACCTAAAATCCCTGAAACAGCACCAATAGTTGTGCCTAGCACTCGGTGCCATGCTCGTGGTAATACGTTGCCGAGATAAGACATAGGACCGATAACCACAAATAATGTAATCAAGATCCAAGAACGCTCAGGTAGCGCAAAATAGGAGGTGACAATCAGTGTGGAAACAAACGCAACTGCAATACGAATGCCGTGTACGATGCGATAACGAGCAAAAATAAACGCGTCAAGATCAGAAATTTTCTTGTTCAGATACATACTCTCATATCCTTGAGATGAAACTGTACAGCCAAATAAAAAAAGAGCCTGAATAGAAATTCAAGGCTCTTTTTATTATGTTTATAAATCAAATGATTGTCTATAGAAGATACTAATCACGTACGTAGATTACGTGGCCATCATCTTCTTCATCGTCGTCCCAATCATCGTCATCTTCAGTCACTACATTGCTACCTGACATAGCATCTTTGTGGTAGTCATCCCACATGAAGTCAACTTTGTCTTCTTCTTCAATCTCTTCCGCTTCGCGAGGTAGATTGTCCATGAAGTCAGCCAGCTTGTAACATAACTCTTTAGTACCCTGCTTGTTGATTGCAGACACTTTAAAGTATTGATCTTCCCAACCAAGCGCATCCAAGATCTCTTGGATCTTTTCGTTCGCTTCATCTTCTGGCATAAGATCCACTTTGTTAAAGACTAACCAACGTGGCTTGTTCAGCAACTTCTCACTGTACTGCTCAAGTTCATCGATAATGGTCAATGCATTTTGCACTGGATCACTTTCATCGATCGGCATGATGTCGATCATATGCAGTAGCACGCGACAACGTTCCAAGTGCTTCAAGAAGCGAATACCAAGGCCTGCGCCATCAGCTGCGCCTTCGATAAGTCCAGGAATATCAGCAACTACGAAGCTTTTCTCCGGAACCACACTGACTACGCCTAAGCTAGGAATAAGTGTGGTAAACGGATAATCCGCTACCTTTGGTTTAGCCGCAGAAACTGAGCGAATAAAAGTAGATTTACCTGCGTTTGGCAAGCCAAGCATACCTACGTCAGCTAACAGCAATAGCTCTAAACGAAGTTCACGAACCTCGCCTTTGGTACCCATTGTCTTTTGACGAGGTGCGCGGTTCACTGATGACTTGAAGCGCGTGTTACCTAAGCCGTGCCAGCCACCTTTCGCGATCATGACTTTTTTGCCGTGTTCAGCCACTTCACCGACGGTTTCATTGGTATGAATATCAACGGCGCGAGTACCCACTGGCACTTTAAGCGTCAAATCTTTACCACGTTTACCGGTACAATTACCACCACGACCATTCTCACCACGATCAGCGGCGTAGAAGCGCTGGAAACGGTAATCAATCAGTGTGTTAAGGTTTTCGTCAGCTTCAAGGTAGATATCACCACCGTCGCCGCCATCGCCCCCATCAGGACCACCTTTTGTAATAAACTTTTCACGCCAGAAACTTACGATGCCGTTACCGCCATCACCCGCTTCTACCTTTACTGTTGCTTCATCTACGAATTTCATTTCTCACTCCGTATTGGTGTGAATACCCGACTGGATCAAATGTAGCAGATCCAATTGTGTTTGGTTCTAGGTATCTGGGTGCTAGACCCTAGGGGTTATCAATCATCATAAGAGACCGATATCATCTCTAGGACCCAGGACCAAGAAACCGAGTACCTATAAAATAAAAAACCCCGCCTAATTGGCAGGGCTTTTGAATTCAGCTTGTTCTAAGTAATAATTACTCAGAATCGATGCTTACAAATTTACGGTTCTTAGGACCTTTAACTTCAAATTTCACTTTACCTTCAGTAAGAGCGAAAAGAGTGTGGTCTTTACCGATACCAACGTTGTTACCAGCGTGGAATTTAGTACCACGTTGACGAACGATGATGTTACCCGCTAGAACTGATTCGCCACCAAAACGCTTAACACCTAGGCGTTTGCTTTCTGAATCGCGACCGTTACGAGTAGAACCGCCAGCTTTTTTGTGTGCCATTGTTTAACTCTCCTAAAACTTAAGCGTTAATGCCAGTGATCTTCACTTCAGTGAACCACTGACGATGACCTTGTTGCTTACGAGAGTGCTTACGACGACGGAACTTAACGATTTTTACTTTATCGCCACGACCGTGCTTAACCACTTCAGCTACAACTTTACCGCCCTCTACAAGAGGAGCACCAACAGTGATTTCTTCACCGTTTGCGATCATAAGAACTGAGTCAAACTCAACAGTTGCACCAGTTTCAACGTCCAATTTCTCTAAACGAAGAGTTTGGCCTTCGCTTACACGGTGTTGTTTACCACCAGATTGGAAAACAGCGTACATATTTTACTCCGCTTTTTCCGCACAGCCTTTGCCTGTTTTGGGCAGTTTGGGTGTGCGCTAACTAATTTATCAATAGGGCGCAGATTCTACGTGAACGCATCACATAAAACAAGCCATATTTTAAAAAAATAGGCGAAAAGATAATCGCCACATAAAAGTGTGAGAATGATGCCTTTTACAGCTGTATTTAGCAACGTTTTTTAGTGTAAAATTCGACATTAATTATCATCTTAGCTACCCCTTTGTAGCAACTCAAAACCGGAAGTATCATGGACTTTAGTGCTATCCAGGACCTCACTGCCGATGACATGGCAAAAGTAGATCAAACAATCCAAGCCCAATTAAACTCAGAGGTCACTCTGATTAATCAACTGGGTTACTACATTGTCAGTGGTGGCGGAAAGCGTCTGCGCCCTCTCATCACGCTCCTATCAGCTCGTGCGTTAGGCTACCAAGGTGAAGGTCATATTACGGCAGCTGCGTTCATTGAATTCATCCATACGGCAACTTTGTTACACGATGATGTGGTAGACGAATCCGATATGCGACGCGGCAAAGAAACCGCAAATGCCGCTTTTGGTAATGCACCTAGCGTATTGGTCGGTGATTATATTTACACTCGCTCTTTCCAAATGATGACTAGCTTAGGATCTTTGAGGATCCTTGAGCTAATGAGTGAAGCGGTAAACGTCATCGCTGAAGGTGAAGTTCAGCAATTAATGAATTGCAACGATGCCTCAACAACAGAAGAAAGCTACATGCAGGTGATCTACTCTAAAACCGCACGCCTGTTTGAATCTGCCTCTCAGTTATCGGCTATTTTGGCAGAAGCAGGCCCTGAAATGGAAACAGCCATGCAAACCTACGGTCGCCATCTTGGCACCGCATTCCAGCTCATTGATGATGTATTAGATTACACCGCTGACGGCAAAGAGATGGGTAAGAACGTGGGTGATGACCTAGCAGAGGGTAAACCTACCCTTCCGTTGCTGTACGCTATGCAGAATGGCTCACAGGAACAAAGAGAGATGATTGTTGAAGCCATTGAAAAAGCCAACGGAATGGATCGACTCGATGACATTTTAGCGGCTATGCATCAAACTGGCGCGTTAGAATACACCACTAAAGTGGCGAATCAGGAAGCCGATAAAGCGATTGCCGCTTTAACGAAACTGGCTGACTCCCCTGAAAAACAAGCGCTTGAAGCACTGGCGCACCTTGCCGTTAAACGCAGCAAGTAATCGCTCTTTGCATTAATCATGTTTAGCGCCGATCACAAATACGACATCTAACAAATAAAAAAGCGGATCATCATGATCCGCTTCTCGTATCCAATTTGTCCCGTCCTAAAACAAGTCAGCCAACCGCTATTTAGCGAATGCTTCGCCTTTACTGATATCGTTAGACAATGTTTCCAACATACCGTCTAAAGAGGATCTTTCAAAATCACTCAGCTCGCCATAATCTAATATTTCTTCAACACCCTCTTTACCCAACTTCACAGGCTGAGCAAAGAATCGCGTATGTTCGCCTCGGCCTTCAACATAAGCACATTCAACGATATTAGATTCACCTTGCAGTGCGCGTACCAATGATAGACCAAAGCGACAAGCTGCTTGCCCCATTGACAAGGTTGCACTACCACCGCCGGCTTTTGCTTCAACAACCTCAGTGCCCGCATCTTGGATACGAATAGTTAACCAAGAAACTTCTTCACTGGTAAATTCCACACCTTCAATTTGAGAAAGGAGAGGAAGAATCGTCACACCAGAGTGGCCACCAATAACAGGTACATTAACTTTGGTTGGATCAAGTCCTTTCAATTGACCGACAAACGTTTCAGAGCGAATCACATCCAAAGTTGTCACACCAAATAAGCGACGCTTATCGTATACACCAGCTTTTTTCAGTACGTCAGCCGCAATTGCTACGGTTGTGTTGACTGGGTTGGTGATAATACCGATGCATGCTGTTGGGCAAACCACTGCGATCTTTTCTGCTAATGATTTGACAATACCAGCATTTACATTGAATAGATCTTCACGATCCATACCCGGTTTACGAGCTACACCTGCCGAGATTAATACAACATCTGCATCGACCAATGCGGGTGTTGGATCTTCCCCTGAGAAACCAGAAACAGTTACTGGAGTTGGTATATGACCAAGATCAGCAGCAACGCCAGGAGTTACAGGTGCAATGTCATAAAGAGCTAGATCTGAACCAGCAGGAAGGTTGTTTTTCAATAGTAGGGCTAGTGCTTGTCCAATACCACCAGCAGCTCCGATAACAGCGACTTTCATTGTGTTCTCCTTGGATAATTTAGAGGTAGTTTTGTTCCGTGATATATTAAGCCTGAAATTATAATATTTACTTTGCATTTACAATTACGCAACCACACCTTTGCGACCTTACTCACTCATCGCACCTCTATTCCTGCTAATGCCTGCCCTTCATCACGAATTGACACACTAAATAAGAGGTTTTTATCGAGTAACAATCCCATTACTTGGGAATGATCCCGTTCTATGAGACACTGTACTGACTGAGGTAAAGCTCTCCAGTAAACATAAAATCAATAATATGTGGAACAAGTAATGCGAAACAGCGAAAAACAGGACCATTTAGTCCGCGAGTTCAAATCCCTTTTGAAACAAGAACGTTTCGGCTCACAAAGTGAGATTGTTGAAGCACTAAAGCTCGAAGGGTTTGACAATATCAATCAATCTAAAGTCTCGCGCATGCTCACCAAGTTTGGTGCTGTTCGAACTCGCAATGCCAAAATGGAAATGGTTTATTGCTTGCCAGCAGAGCTTGGAGTACCAACAGTATCAAGCTCATTGCGTGAATTAGTCTTAAGCATCGACTACAACAATGCGCTTGTTGTTATCCATACTGGCCCTGCCGGTGCGCAACTGATTGCTCGACTGCTTGACTCTCTAGGTAAGTCGGAAGGCATTCTTGGCGTTGTCGCTGGCGATGACACCATCTTCATTACCCCAACCCTAGAAATTGACACCAAACAACTCTTCGACTCTGTTTGCGAACTCTTTGAATACGTTGGATAAAATATAATTTTTCCACTAACACAGCCTGATTTTCAGGCTGTGAGAACGATCACATCCTTATAAAATACTCCTTATTGACCGCAAAAACCATAAGTAACTGTTTATAAAGACTTTTATTGAAAATAACCTTTTAAATTAATCGCATAAGCAACTGATTTTGTACTGTCAATCTTGCTATGCACCCTATTTCTGGTTGTTTTTTGATATGATGCAGACACTTTTTCAACAAATCCCCTATCACTATTGATGTTATGTTGAGCGTTTCTTTAAAGAGAACTACGCTTAAAAGATGCGACAAGATCGATAAAAATAACGTCATTTAAGTGCTATGGGCATTGTAGGAGTTGAAAAAGATGCCGTTTCCATACAGGAAACCTCAACAGCACATAGAAGGCTGTTGGTATGATCATGGACATAAGGAAGAAAACATCATGGCATTTAAGAAAGCAATTAAGTTTGGCGCGATTGCAGCTGCAGTTATGGGTGCAAGCGTTGTTTCTGCTCAAGAGTTCATTACTATCGGTACAGGCTCAGTAACGGGTGTTTATTACCCAACTGGCGGCGCTATCTGTAAGTTAGTTAACAAAGATCGCAACGATCACAGCATTCGTTGTTCAGTGGAATCCACTGGCGGTTCTATTTACAACGTCAACACTCTTCGCTCTGGTGAGCTTGATTTTGGTATCGTACAGTCTGATTGGCAGTTCCACGGCTACAACGGTACTAGCAAGTTTTCTGAGCAAGGCCCATACAAGAAACTACGTGCGGTATTCTCCCTTCATACCGAACCTTTTAATATAATCGCACGCGAAGATTCTGGTATTAACAACGTTTCTGACCTAGCTGGCAAGCGTGTCAACATTGGTAACCCTGGCTCTGGTGACCGTGCAACTATGAGTGTTGTAATGGACGCAATGGGCTGGACTAACGACAGCTTTAAACTGGCTTCTGAGCTAAAAGGTTCTGAGCGTTCACAAGCACTTTGTGATAACAAGATTGATGCATTCATCTACATGGTAGGTCACCCAAATGGCTCTATCAAAGAAGCAACAACCTCTTGTAATGCAAAACTGGTCCCTGCGACTGGCCCACAGATCGACAAGATCGTTGCTGACAACCCATACTACGCATTTAGCACAGTTCCGGCTGGCATGTATCGTGGTACAGACATTGACGTGAAAAGCTTCGGTGTTGCAGCAACTATGGTAACCACATCGGACGTTTCTGATGAAGTTGCTTATACCGTGGCAAAAGGGGTATTTGAGAACTTTGATACCTTCAAACGTCTACACCCTGCTTTCGCTAATTTGAAAAAAGAAAACATGGTAAAAGATGGTATTTCCATTCCACTTCACCCAGGTGCAGTGAAGTACTACAAAGAAGTCGGCCTACTTAAGTAAGTAGCTGACCATAATACCAATCACTTAATTATTGCGATTGGTATGAGGAGGCTTCGGCCTCCTTTTCAACCTATTTGTAGTATTGGGAAACACCATCCCCACTAGTCAATGCCCCCTTTCAGGTGGGACTTTTTATTTGCCACAACTTGGCAGTACCTTTCTATATTGTAATTTTTATTGGCTAGTATTTCGGCTTGCTCTAGAACTATTGGTGATACCAATCACAGCTCTTAGCCCGCCTGCGTCAACAGAATTAGGATACACTAATGACACATTCAACGACTCCGTCTCAAGAAGCCCAAGATATCGTCGCGCAAGCCGATACGGGAGCACGTAATCCCTTCGGAATTGCTGGAAAAATTCTCTGGTTTGTACCTTTGTGCTGGTCACTATTCCAGCTTTGGTATGCATCACCACTGCCGTTTATTTTCAACTTCGCCATATTAAATGATACTGAGGCTCGTTCTATTCACTTAGCCTTCGCTATCTTCTTAGCCTTTACCGCTTACCCGGCAATGAAACGCTCACCTCGCGACAGAATTCCTGTCGTTGATTGGGTTCTGGCGTTAGTCGGTAGCTTATCGGCCGCTTATATCTATCTGTTTTACACCCAACTCGCAGGACGCTCTGGCGCACCCACTTCTTTTGATATTGTGGCCGCTGTAACCGGAATGGTATTGCTACTGGAAGCAACACGTCGCGCATTAGGTCCACCACTGATGGTGGTAGCCGCAGTATTTCTACTGTACACCTTTGGTGGTCCACATATGCCAGATGTTATTGCACATAAAGGGGCGAGCTTAAACAAAGCGATGTCGCATTTATGGCTGACAACCGAAGGGGTTTTCGGCATTGCACTGGGCGTTTCTACCTCCTTTGTTTTCCTGTTTGTATTGTTTGGCGCCATGCTAGAGCGCGCAGGAGCAGGCGCTTACTTCATTAAAGTGGCCTTCTCATTGCTTGGTCATATGCGCGGAGGCCCAGCCAAAGCGGCTGTCGTCGCCTCTGGACTTTCAGGTTTAGTCTCTGGCTCTTCCATTGCAAACGTAGTCACTACGGGGACTTTCACCATTCCACTGATGAAGCGAGTGGGCTTTCCGGGCACCAAAGCGGGCGCGGTAGAAGTTGCCGCTTCAACCAATGGTCAGCTGACGCCACCCATTATGGGCGCGGCGGCGTTTCTGATGGTGGAATACGTCGGAATATCCTATGTCGAAGTGATTAAAGCGGCGCTCTTACCTGCATTAATCTCCTACATTGCTCTTATCTACATTGTGCATCTGGAAGCCTGCAAAGCAGGAATGCAAGGACTGCCACGCCGACATACTCCAACCAAACTGCAAAGCCTTACTTCCTTTATCGGCACCATTTTAGGCTTATGCGTCATCAGTGCTGCGGTATATTACGGCATTGGCTGGACCAAAGATGTGTTTGGCGCCGCCGCAACGCCTATTGTGACCGTGGCGTTATTGCTGAGCTATGTTGGCCTTGTTCGAGTGTCATCTCGCTATCAAGAACACGCTGAAATGGACCCAGAGCTAACAGAAATTCCAGATGTTGGCCCTACGGTAAAATCAGGACTGCATTTTTTACTGCCTATCGTAGTGCTTGTTTGGTGCTTAACCGTAGAACGCTTTTCTCCGGGTTTATCGGCATTTTGGGCCAGTGTATTTATGATTTTTGTCTTGCTGACTCAGCGTCCACTGATGGATCTGTTTAACAAGCAAAACAACACCTTTGCCGCCTTCAAACTGGGCGTACACGATCTACTGGAAGCTTTAGTATCTGGCGCTCGTAATATGATAGGCATTGGCGTAGCAACGGCGGCGGCAGGTATTGTAGTGGGCGTAGTGACCCTTACCGGTATTGGCTTAGTGATGACTGACTTCGTCGAGTTCATCTCTGGTGGCAACATCATTATGATGCTTCTATTTACTGCCATTATCAGTTTAATTCTCGGCATGGGACTACCAACTACCGCAAACTACATAGTGGTCTCTACCTTGATGGCTCCGGTTATCGTCACCCTAGGTGCCGCTCACGGGCTGATCATTCCACTTATTGCCGTGCACTTGTTTGTGTTCTATTTCGGTATTCTTGCCGATGATACACCGCCTGTCGGTTTAGCCGCTTTTGCTGCGGCCGCAATTGCTAAATCCGATCCGATTCGCACTGGTATTCAGGGTTTTACTTACGATATACGTACTGCAATTTTGCCGTTTATGTTTATCTTTAATACTCAACTACTAATGATGGGGATCGACAGTTGGTGGCACTTATTACTTACGGTGCTTTCTGCCATCACCGCTATGTTGCTGTTTTCTGCTGCCACGCAAGGATGGTGGTTTACTAAAAATAAATGGTGGGAAACCATCGCTTTATTGTTACTGACCTTCACCTTCTTCCGACCAGGTTTTTGGTGGGATCAAATCTACCCAGCCAAAATAGAAGTGCCCGCCTCAGAAATCTCGCAAGTAGTACAGAAAATGCCTGTAGGGCAAACACTGGAAATGCGAGTGGCCGGTGAAAACATTGAAGGAAAGTTCATTGCTAAAACAGTGCGCCTGCCTTTTGACGATAATGCTGTATCTGCTGAAGATCGCATCTCATCAATGGGCTTAATGCTGTCTCACAATGATGATAATGTCATCGTTGATATGGTGGAGTTTGGCAGTCCTGCCGAAGCTTCTGGGATCGATTTTGATTGGCAAATTCAACATATCATCCAAAAAGCTGAGCGCCCGATGAAAGAGTGGGTGTTCTTGCCTGCGCTTATTTTAGTGATATTAATGGGCTTAAATCAAAAACGACGCGTAACTAGAGAGTCTATCACCACTTAATTTGATTTCGCTCAATGCCCCATAGTCTGCTCTATGGGGCAATAGACACGACGCAATCTCAAGAGCATTTCTCATGTATAAACAGATCTTAGTTCCCGTTGACTTAAATGAAAAAGGCTTCAGTGACAAAGCATTAAAAGCGGCCATTTGGCATGCTAAACAAAGTAACGCACAACTGCATCTTCTAAACGTATTACCTGGAATTCATATGTCCATGGTCGCAACTTATTTTCCACAAGATGCGATTAAAGATATGAAGAAAGATGTTGATGCACAATTACGCAGTTTCGCAGATAAGTTTATTGACCCTGAGTTGGTTTACCATGTGCATATCGCCGAAGGCAAACCTTATGCAACTATCATTGACTATGCAGAAAAGCTCGGTGCTGACCTGATTGTAATGCCAAGCCATAAGCGTTCAAGGATTGATAATGTGGTACTAGGTTCAGTGGCAACCAAAGTCGTACATAACTCGCCTGTGAACGTGTTAGTGATTAAACCACAAGGCTGATAGAAGAATGGATAAAGCACCCATCAGTGGTGCTTTATCTTTTTAAGCAGTAACAGGCTAAACCACTCGATTGCTGTGTTTTCCCGCCATAAATTGTTCAATATTATCGAACAAAATACTCACTAAGCGATTAAGAGCAGAATCACTGCCCCAAGCCACGTGAGGGGTTAATAACAAGTTAGGTAATGAGATATTGGCTAATAGCGGATTCGAGTTATCTGCCGGTTCTTGAGTAAACACATCCACCCCTGCGCCAGAAATCTCACCAGATTTAAGTGCTTCGACTAAGTCAGACTCATTGACTAAGCCACCACGTCCCGTATTTATCAGCACCGCGGTCGATTTCATCAATTTAAGTTCATCAAGCCCAATCAGATTAGTAGTAGATTCGGTTAATGGACAGTGCAAAGAAACGATATCCGCTTGTTGCAGTGCATCAGTAAAAGGCACGTAACCTTGCTTACTTTGCTGTTCACCTTTACGACCAGCAAAGATCACCTGCATACCTAAAGCGCGCGCTAAAGTCGCCACCCCTTGCCCTAAGTTACCACTTCCCATAATCGCAATTGTTGAACCTGCAATATCATTAATGGGATGGGTAAAGAAACAAAACTGTTTATCCTGTTGCCAAACACCATTGGCAATATCTTGATGATAGGCAAATAGATTGCGCTTTAAAGCAAAGATCATGGCGATCACATGCTCTGGTACAGATTGAGTGGCGTAACCCTGAATATTGCACACTGCGATTTGTTGCTGGCGACAGTAATCAAGATCCACGTTATTAGTGCCCGTTGCTGACACAGCGATCAACTTGATCTGTGGCTGTTTCTTTAAAATATCTGCGCTCAAGACAACCTTGTTACTAATGACAATATCAGCACCTTGTATGCGCTCCTCGACCTGCTGCGCTGAAGTGTAATCGTACTCAACCCAATGATGAGGAAAATTCAGTGTGCGAAATGGAACGTGCGCAGGAATAGTTGCCCTATCTAAAAAGACAACGTTAGGTAACGACTGTGACATGCAAAATCCTTAATGTTTAGGCAGAGTTTTGTAATCAGGTAACTCAGGCTCAGCTAAATAGAGCTCTAATACTAACGGTTTTGCCTCAGGATAAAAGTCACATGGCACAAACATACTGACTAATTTATTGTCTTTTGGATGATAAAAACTCAGCTCGGTCGAATGCAATTGTAAGCGCTCGGAAAACGCCCTTGCCTCACCCTCTGCATAGAATTCATCGCCGACAATAGCGTGTCCCATTTCACTCATATGCACACGTAACTGATGGGAGCGTCCGGTAATTGGCAACAAACGTACAATACAGGTTTGCGCTTCTTGCTGAACTTTTTGGTAGTCAGTGCGCGACGGTTTTCCATCTTGAGTACACACTTTCTGCCTTGGTCGATTGGGCCAATCACAGATTAGGGGCAGATCAACTATGCCTTCTTTTTCTTCTAGCTCACCCCACACACGAGCGTAGTAGATTTTATGGGTCAAACGGTATTGAAACTGCTTCTTGATGTGTCGCTCTGCGTCTTTAGTTAGAGCAAACAGCATCAAGCCAGAGGTGGCCATGTCTAAGCGATGCACGACTTGGATTTCTGGATAATCTACCACCAGACGACTCCATAAGCTGTCGTAGTGTTTTGCTTCTCGTCCAGGAACCGACAGTAAGCCTGCCGGTTTATTTGCCACCAAGATATAGTCATCTTGGTACACAATATCGATCCAAGGGGTTGTGGGTGGATTGTACTCAATCATGGCCATGCTCTATTTCACTCTAATTGTGAGAAACAACGATCAAGCGCAATGAATCCAACTGGATTTGAGCTTGAGAGATGAAACCTTCTAATTCAGTGATTTGCTGCTCAATAACTTGAACTTCTTCATCACGAATATTTGGATTCACCGCTTTTAGTGCCAGCAATCTTTCAAGTTCGGCACTTAAACTGGCTTTCATTTCAGCATTAGCTTGCTGTTTCACCTGCTCATGCTTAGGCAGTATCACTTCATCGCCTTTGGTAATTAATGCTTGAACTTGAGCTTGTACCGAAGTCACTAGTTTACTTGCCATATGACGGTTAATTGGGCTTAATTGACGGTTAAAGCTATCAAATTCAACTTGCGCTGAAAGATCATTCCCTTTGCCATCTAACATCAATCGAATCGGTGTCTGCGGTAAAAAGCGAGCGATACCACTGCGCTTAGGTGCTTGTGCATCCACTAGATAAACCAACTCTAACAGCATAGTACCAACGGGTAGCGCTTTGTTTTTTAACAAAGAAACCGCTGATGCGCCTACCCCTTCACTTAATAATAGATCAATACCGCCTTGGATCATTGGGTGCTCCCAAGACATAAAGTTCATGTCTTCACGAGACAGTGCAGTATCACGGTCAAAAGTAATCGTAGCGCCGTCATAAGGAAGCCCCGGATAGCTAGGCACTAACATATGCTCTGATGGGGTAACCACAAGAGCGTTTTCACCCTTATCGTCTTGGTTCAAGCCTATGCAATCAAATAGGCTCAGGGCAAAGCTAACAAACTGAGTGTCATTGTCTTTTGCCGCAATTTTTTCCACTAATTCTTGCGCGCGCTCACCACCATTAGAGTGCATCTCTAACAAACGGTCACGACCATGCTCTAAGTCTTGTTTTAACTGCTGATTAATTTTCACTGATTGCGCAATCACATCATCCAGCGTTGAGCTATCACCTGTCGCAATCATTTCTGTTAATTCATAAGCAAATTGCTCGTAAACCGTGCGACCAGTTGGGCAGGTTTCCGCAAACGCATTTAAACCTTCGTTGTACCAACGGGCTAATACACTTTGCGAGCTGCCTTCAAGATAAGGTACAAACACATCAATATCTGAGTTCTGACCGATGCGATCCAAGCGACCAATACGCTGCTCTAAAAGATCAGGGTTAAATGGTAAATCAAACATCACTAGCTGATTGGCAAACTGGAAGTTACGACCTTCAGAACCGATTTCTGAACAAATAAGCACCTGTGCACCGCCGTCTTCTTGGGCAAAATAGGCCGCCGCTTTATCGCGCTCAATAATCGACATTCCCTCATGGAATACCGTTGCACGAATACCTTCACGCTCACGTAATGCTTGTTCGAGTTGTAGTGCTGTGGTCGCTCTAGATGCGATCACTAAGATCTTATCCGCACGTTTCTCTTTTACTTTTTCAATCAACCAATCCACGCGGCTATCAAACTGCCACCAAGAACCTGAGTCACCTAATTCTTGGAATACCTCTTCTGGGTAGAGCATGATGCCCGCTTGTTTTTCTAAAGATAAATCAACATTAAATATCTTAGAGACTTTAATGGCGCGCACGTATTGCTCGGGCATTGTCATTGGTAATAAGTGTACGCGGCGCTCAGGGAAACCTTTAATTGCCGCACGAGTATTACGGAACAATACGCGACCCGTGCCATGGCGATCCATTAAGTTATCCACCAGTTCTTGTCTGGCTAGCGCTTGTTGCTCTGGATGCTGATCATCAGAGATCGCTTTAAAAATTGGCTCAACATCTTGTTCTGACAACAGCTCAGTTATTTGATTTTTAGCCTCGTTAGGCAATGCTTGCCCAGACAGAAGCTGGCTTACAGCCTCAGCAACGGGTGCGTAATTGTCTTCTTCATCGACAAAGCTTTGATAATCATAAAAACGATCAGGATCTAATAGGCGCAGACGGGCAAAGTGACTCTCGCGACCTAATTGCTCAGGGGTAGCCGTTAGCAGTAATACCGCAGGTATTTTTGAAGCCAAAGATTCAACCGCTAGATAGCCTGCACTCGGCGCATCGACACTCCACTCTAAGTGGTGAGCTTCGTCAACCACCAGCAAATCCCAGTCAGCTTCTAGCGCTTGTTGATGACGTTTAGCGCTGTTTTTTAAGAAGTCCAATGAACACAAAACTAATTGCTGAGTATCGAAAGGATTGGCCGCATCTGCATAAGCTTCAATGCAGCGCTCTTCATCAAATACTGAGAAATGCAGATTGAAACGACGCATCATCTCAACCAACCATTGGTGAGTCAGGGTTTCTGGCACAACAATTAAAATTCGCTCAGCGCGACCAGCCAACACTTGCTGATGGATGATCATGCCCGCTTCAATGGTTTTACCTAAACCAACTTCATCAGCCAATAACACACGTGGTGCGTAACGACGACCAACTTCTTGGGCAATGAATAGCTGATGAGGAATCAAGCCAGCACGCATGCCGGTAAGGCCACGCAGAGGGCTTTTATGCTGCTTATATTGATTGTTCAATGCGTGATAACGCAGTACAAAGTTGTCCATGCGGTCAATTTGTCCGGTGAACAGTTTGTCTTGCGGTTTATTAAATCGAATTTGGTGGCTTAAAAATATTTCTCTAAGCTCAACGCCTTGCTCACCGGTATCTTCTCTGGTACCTGTATAGCAAAGTACGCCTTTGTCTTCTGTCACGTCAGTGACGGTAAGTGACCAACCTTCATGCGCTTCAATGGTATCACCAACCGCAAAAGTAACGCGCGTGATTGGAGCATCGCTGATGGCATACAGTCGCTCTTCTTCCGAGGCGGCAAACATTAAGGTAACCGTTCGGGCATCAATTGCCACTATCGTTCCTAGCCCTAAATCACTTTCTGTATCACTAATCCAACGTTGACCAATCGCAAATGCCATTCAGCTAAAACCCTTTATCAATTTAACTCTAACAATAGTAGAAGAAATTTAAGCAAATTTACCTAAGTTTCCTGCCAGAAAAAGGGCGTAATCATAGTACATTGCGGCATTAGGAGCACGAAAAACCTTACACATACTGGGCATAAATCATGCAATCAAACTGTCAACTAAATGAAACTAAACTAGACTAAAAATAGAAGAGGTTAACGATATCTAGTTGTGCTCTCTTCATCGGTCTATCAAACTGAATATTGAGAACACTTAGGTTTCACAACATCAAATAAGCACAGGAGCCGCTTATGGGTGATAGAAAACGTAAGATTTTTGTACTCGACACCAACATCCTACTTCACGAACCGCACGCTATTTTTTCCTTTCAAGAACACGACGTCGTCATCCCAATGACGGTACTCGAAGAGCTCGACCGTATCAAAGACAGTAAACGAGATGTTGCTCGTGATGCACGCATTGCCATTCGCACATTGGAAGATATTTTCCGAGAAGCCACTCCTGAACAAATATCAGAAGGTATTTGCTTTAACACAGAAGCCAAATCAACCGGCACTTTATCCATATTGGCCGACTTTGAACTGCACGAAACGGTGAAAGCATTTGCCGATAAAGCCGGTGATAATCGAATTTTAAATGCGGTTATCCATCTGCAAAAAAAGAGCGCTTCGCGAGATGTGGTTCTGGTCACTAAAGACATCAATATGCGGTTGCGAGCCAAGGGAGCAGGAGTTCGTTACGTTGAAGATTATCGCACCGACCAATTAATTGATGACGTGCAGTATTTAACCAAGGGTTTCGTCCAATGCGAGGGCAATTTTTGGGATAAAGTCGATGAGGTTAACTCCATCGCATTAGCCGGAAAAACCCATCATTTAGTGCATCAATCAACCATAGAACAGCCGTATATCAATCAGTATGTGTTGGATACCGACAGCGACTTTGCCACTCGTGTCACTCGCATTGAAGAAGAATCCATCACCTTAAAAGATCTCGGACGAGATAAATTAATGAGTCGTCGCGCTTGGGACATTAAACCGAAAAACATCTATCAAGGCATGGCGTTGAATGCCCTACTCGACCCAGATATCGACTTAGTTATTCTAACGGGCGCGGCAGGTAGTGGTAAAACTCTATTGGCGATGGCGGCGGCATTGGAGCAGTCTGTTGAACAAAAGATGTTTGATAAAATCATCGTCACTCGCAACACTCCCGAAATTGGCGAATCGATTGGCTTTTTACCCGGGAATGAAGAAGAGAAAATGTTGCCATGGTTGGCGGCTGTCACCGATACCTTGGAAGCACTGCATAAAAACGATCACTGTACTGAAGGCTCACTCAGGTACATCTGTGAGAAAGCCAATATTCAGTTTAAATCCATCAACTTTATGCGTGGACGCTCCATTCAAAATGCCTTTGTGTTACTCGATGAGTGTCAAAACCTGACCGCTTCGCAGATAAAAACCATCATCACTCGTTGTGGTGAGGGGACGAAAATTGTCTGCTCAGGAAACTTAGCGCAAATAGATTCACCCTATTTAACCCCAGTGACATCGGGACTGACTTATATGGTTGAGCGCTTTAAAAACTTTGAAGGTTCGGCCAATGTGCATTTAAACGGTGTGGTGCGCAGTCGCTTGGCAGAGTTTGCAGAGGAAAACTTGTAGGCATTCGCTTTTATTAATTTTAGCAAGGCGTAACAAACTAGGACTCAGAGCAAGCTCTGAGTCCTAGATAAATAAGATTACTGACGTCTATCGTAACCCCAAGGCTGCACTAAATCTTGCGCAACCCCAACATGGTCGAGCACCCGCGCTACCATAAAGTTCACTAAGTCTTCAATAGTTTGTGGCTGATGATAAAAACCAGGTGCGGCCGGCATAATGGTTGCCCCCATCTTGGACAGCTTGAGCATATTCTCTAAATGTAAGGTCGAAAATGGCGTTTCTCGCACCACTAAGATCAATTGTCCACGCTCTTTAAGCACCACATCCGCAGCGCGTTCGATAAGATTATCCGACATGCCATGCGCAATAGAGGCAAGACTGCCCGCCGAACAAGGACAAACAATCATTTGCTTAGGGGCAGCTGAGCCCGATGCTACTGGAGAAAACCAATCTTCCTTGCCACACACCACCAGCTGAGCTTCATCGCACTCTAGGTGCTTTACAAGCGCAGATTTAATGGCATCTGGGCCACTCGGAAGCTTTAGGTTGTGCTCTGTGGCTAATACCACTCGCGCTGCTGATGAAATCAAAAAATAAACTCGATAATCCGCAGCCAATAGTTTTTTCAGCAAGGCTAAACCATACGGAGCGCCCGATGCTCCGGTCATCGCCAAAGTGATGCTTTTTTGCTGTGCGTCTATTGGTTGTGTTATTGGCATGAATTACCTGCTGTTTGTAGGGCATCTAGCAGTTTGCCGTGTATGCCTTCAAAGCCACCATTACTCATGATCAGAATATGATCGCCACTGCGAGCCTCAGCCACTAACTCTTTAACAATGTCATCGACAGAGTCCGAAGTAAAAGTCGGTTGTAAGCACTGCTTCGCCACATCCTTCACTGACCATTGAATTGTGTCTGGCTGATAGAGATACACTTTATCGGCCAAACCTAATGAAGCGGCCAATGTGTCTTTGTGCACCCCCATTTTCATGGTGCTGGATCTCGGCTCTAATACCGCTAAGATTCTTTGTTCACCCACTTTGTTACGTAAACCATCAAGAGTCAGTTCAACGGCGGTTGGATGATGAGCAAAATCATCATAAACCGTAATCCCATGCACTTCGCCTTTCAGCTCTAAGCGACGTTTGGTATTAATAAAGCGAGCCAATGCTTCACACGCTAAATCAGGTACTACACCGACATGACGAGCCGCCGCGATGGCCATTAATGCATTATTCACATTATGGTCGCCCACGAGATCCCACTGTACCTCGCCAACTTTTTTCTGTTCAAAGTAAACTTCAAAATGACTGCCATCAGCGTGCAGTTTATTCGCTTGCCAATCTTTATGCGTAAACTCAGTCTCACTCCAACAGCCGCGAGAGAGCACATCATTCAGAGCAGAGTCATCGGCAGGTGCCAAAATACGCCCATTGCTCGGAACGGTTCTCACCAGATGATGAAACTGACGTTTGATCGCTTCCAAATCGTCAAAAATATCCGCATGGTCAAACTCAAGGTTATTCATCACCAAAGTGCGTGGATGGTAATGGACAAATTTAGAGCGCTTATCAAAAAAGGCACTGTCATATTCATCGGCTTCAACCACAAAGAACATACTCTTACCTAAGCGCGCTGACTGACCAAAGTTACCTAATACACCACCGACCAAAAATCCCGGCTCGTAACCACAGTCATCTAGAATCCACGACAGCATACTTGAAGTGGTCGTTTTACCGTGCGTACCAGCTACAGCCAACACCCAGCGATCTTGCAGTAAGAAATCTTGTAGCCATTGTGGGCCTGATGTGTATTTCAAATTATTGTCTAGAACATACTCGACACATGGATTGCCACGGCTCATTGCATTACCAATGACAACAAGATCAGGTCGCGGTTCTAATTGCTGAGGATCATAGCCTTGAATAATTTCAACGCCCTCTGACTCTAAAAGAGTGCTCATTGGAGGGTAAACATTGGCATCACTGCCTGTCACTTTATGACCCAGTTGTTTTGCCAATACCGCAGCACCTCCCATGAAGGTGCCACAAATGCCAAGTATATGAATATGCATAACTTTCCTGTTATCCTTGCGCGGTGGCTTTATTTTTTAAGCACACCAATAAGCCGTATTAAGAGATTCTAACTAGATTCTGGACACGAACGTATACAATTCCAAGTGATTAAAGTCAGAAAATTGTGAAATAGATCGGTTAGTTTGCGTGTCTTAATATGTTTTGTGCTGTATATTTGCCTAAAAAAAGAACTTGTCATACAAATAAACGGAATCCCCCATGTCCAATTTAAGAACGCTAGGTGAATTTATTGTAGAGAAGCAGAATGACTTTCCTGCTGCAAGTGGTGAATTATCGTCACTACTCTCTTCTATCAGTCTTGCTGCTAAGCTAGTTAACCGAGAGATCAATAAGGCTGGCCTTGTTGATATCACTGGTGCTGCTGGCGCAGAAAATATTCAAGGTGAAGCACAGCAAAAACTTGACGTATTTGCGAACGATAACTTTAAGGCTGCCCTTGAAGCTCGTGACCAAGTGTGTGGTATTGCAAGTGAAGAAGAAGACCAAGCGGTTTCTTTTACTAAAGAGCAAAACCAAAACGCTAAATATGTTGTGTTGATGGATCCTCTGGATGGCTCAAGCAACATTGATGTGAATGTTTCTGTTGGTACTATCTTCTCGATCTACCGTCGTATCTCGCCAATTGGCTCTCCAGCTCAAGAAGAAGATTTTCTTCAGCCTGGTACAGAGCAAGTTGCATCTGGTTATGTAATCTACGGTTCTTCAACCATGCTAGTTTACACAACAGGTGCAGGTGTTCATGGCTTTACGTATGACCCTTCAATTGGTGTTTTCTGCCTATCTCATGAAAACATGACGATTCCTCAAGATGGATTCATCTACTCTATCAACGAAGGTAATTACGCTAAATTCCCACTAGGTGTGAAGAAATACATCAAGTATTGCCAAGTAGAAGACACTGAAACTAAACGTCCATATACCTCTCGTTATATCGGTTCTCTAGTATCAGACTTCCACCGTAACTTGCTAATGGGCGGCATCTTCTTGTACCCAAGCACTCGTTCTTACCCTCAAGGTAAACTGCGTCTTCTTTATGAGTGCAACCCAATTGCATTCTTGATGGAACAAGCAGGTGGTAAAGCGACTGACGGTACACAGCGCATCATGGAGCTTAAACCAACAGAACTACACCAACGTGTTCCGTTCTTTACTGGTTCAAACTCAATGATCGATACGCTGCATGAGTTTATCGCACAGAACCCTGACGAATATTAATCTGCGGTCTGTTTGACCCAAATTAATTGACTGATATCAAAGCCAAGCTCTTCTGCTTGGCTTTTAAATTTCTGCTGTATCTCGGCGCTCACTTCAGGAGTTCGAGACAATAACCATAGATAGGAATGATTAGGGCCTGAGATGAAAGCGTAATCGTAGTTTTCTTTCTCAAGTTCAAAGACGATATAAGAGCCATAAAATGGGCCAAAGAAGGACACTTTTAAATAGCCCTCATCGCTAGAATCGACAAAATAGGCTTTGCCTTCAGCACTTTTCCACTCTTTATCTTGGGTAGAATAACCGCGATTTAATACCTGAACTCCGCCGTCTTCCTTCATTGAATAAGTTGCAGTGACCTGATTCATTCCTCGTTCAAAAGAATGGTCCAAACGCGCAATTTCATACCACTTACCTAGATAGCGGTCTAATTGAAAATCCTTAACTGCGGCCACTTTTTCCGGCTTGCCCACGCAGCCAAATAGCATGATACATGCCAATACTATTAACGGTTTTTTCATCTTACTTCCTTGTTTAATGAAGATAATTTTTAGGGTTATTTGTATGACTAATTACGTAGATTCCAGTCTCCAGACTCTATCGCTTTACCTGATTCAGTGCCCTGATAGATATAAATCCAAGCTTCACCAAAGGTGGTGTCGATAGTCTCTCTGCGGTATTCAATGGGTATATCTTCCAAAATATCTAATTTAGCCAACACCTCATCACTGATTCTATACACTTCTCCTGTGATGCTGTTGTGACCTTCCACAATGCCAGGGTAAGCACTAAAATCATACAAAGAATATTGTGCGGGTGTTTCATAGATGCCAAGCAAATCACTCTCTTGCAAAAGGTGATGATTAGACTCGCCTTGCCTTAAGGTTCCGTAAACAAAAACTAAATGCTGCATACCCTCATCCTGTGTCTATGATACCAATCGTACTAAATAACGGGTCATTCTAGCTTGTTAAAATACTCACTTACTTAGTGTGATTGATATGATTAATCAAATTCAAACTGATACAACAAATCTACTGCACTATCGGTACCTGAAACCAACTCTAAATAGAGATCCTTCATTAAACGATAACGGAAGGTAAATTCACCAATAGATTCAAAAATCCCAACGCCATACTTAACCTGTAACCCCGGTAGAATGTAGCCACTCACAGTCACTTGCGAATCATCTCCGCTACCTGCGGTATCAAGTTGCAGATCACTTACGCCAAAGGCTTCACCGATTTCACCGACCACACGTCCACTACGAGCTAAACTCAGCCCAATCAAGGCAGTGGTCATCGCATTGCCACCGGACTCACTATCCAGATCTTGTCCTCGCAAAATATATGATAAGGCATTGGCTTGCGGCATGGATGGCTCTGAGAACACTTCAATACTTGGTTCATCAGCAGGGCCAGTAACTTTGATTCCGGCAATAACATCATCTTCAGTGTTATCTGGATTACGAATCGCTTTAATGGATAAGTATGGCAAATCGGCCGGACCATTGAACTGAACTTTACCCTCTTGAATAAGTAAGTCTTGACCGAATGAGCGATATTTACCATCAACGATATTCACTTCACCCAAAATAAACGGTGCATTGTTCTTTTGCGAAACGTTCATTTCACCCACCAGACCGCCTTTCAAACCAAAGGCGCTCAGTAAGAAGTCATCCCCGATCACCACCTTAATATTGGTTTTTATTTCAAATGGGAACTTGCTACTTTCTTCTAAAGGTTGCAGGTCTTTATTCACAATCACTTCATCAGAAGAGACTGAAATTGCCGATGGCGGAAGTTCTTCAACCGTAATTCGTCCCCACGGCAAACGTACTTCACCTTTGACATCAATTAATCCCGGAGATATTGCAACATCAATATCGGGTTCAACCTTAGCTTTAACCATTGGCGGCACTTCGACCAATAATTGGTTAGCTGACAAACTGAGGTTAGCTCTCCAATCATCAATATTTTGCCAATCTCCATCACCCTTCATCAATAAGTCACCGTCTTGGGTCACTATGGTTGAATCCAGTTTGCCTTGATAGCCAGAGAAAGTAGCAACTACCTGACCACCTGTGATATCCACAGGGCTAATATCACCGGTGGCTATTATGTTTTCTACTCTAAAATCACCAAACACTTGAGGCTTAGTTACCGGCCCTTTGAGCTTAATATCAGAATTGATATCAGCCGCCACTTTACTGAACTCACCGAACATTGGAGCAAGCATATCTAAAGTGATTTTTTGCAATTGCAGTTGCGCATCAATCTGTTTGTCTTTTTTGGAGACTTTATCCAGTTCAACCCGACCTTTCACCGCACCATTATCGGTTAGGTCGATATCCCAATCGGCTTTTAAGTCATCTTTGAGCAAGCTAGCGGTAACATCAATGCGATTCCAACCTACGACCAAAGGGCGATCAAGTTGCTGAGTTACACTACCTTGTGGAAGATCCACTTTCATCTCTAGCTCTGGTAATGCGCTTGGCGACCATTTGGCGCGCACTGTGGCATCAACGGTACCGACAACCGAAATATCTTGTGGCATCAAAGCGGCAACCTGTGAGAAGTTAAAGCTCTGAATACTGGCAAAAACTTCCCCTGACTGACCAGCATTCACATCTTTGTCTAAGCACAATTTAGAATCGGCTTGTAACCAGCAATGCGCTTCCACAAAAACACTTTGTGTGTTGCCGTCATAGGCCAGTTTGGGACTGTGGTCGACAACCCACTCACCTTGCACTGTAGTTAAACTGGCATCTTGCAGTTCGCCTTTCCATTGAATACCTTGCTTAGTATCTAACGAACCTTGAACGCTAAAGCCCCCTTGCAACACATCAGAATCGATACTAAAAGAGGCTCGATGATTCTCTTCAGAGCCGCTAAAGCTAAATTCACTGCGTTTCACTTTTTGTTCTAAATGCTGCAGCCCTGCCACTACGACATCGAGATCGCCTTGCGGCGCAGGTAGCGGGGTGACATCCCCTTTTAGGGAAACAGATGCGACAGTGAGTTGGTCGAGCCAAGCAATTTTAGTGGCGGTAACATCAGCAATGATCTCAGGGGTCGCAAATGGCCCACGAACCTGAATTAAACCTATCGCCTTACCTGAGGCATCTGGCACTGTGTTTTTGATTTCAGGAATATCTAACCGAGTATCAATATTCCAATTTTGGTCTAAGTTACCAGACACTCGAATATTGTTCTGACCATGCGCCACCACAATACCGGGAGTATTAACCCTAAAGTCACCTTTTCCGGAAATGTCCTTCGCTTGCAAAACACCGTTAATATTTAACGGGTAGTTACGGAAAATACCGTCAATATCCAGATGAGATAACTCAACTTCCCAACCACCTTTTGTTGGCAAACGTCCGGTAGTTTCTATATCACCGCTAATATCACCCTCAGCATTCGGCCAATAACTTCCTGGCTGGATATGCTGTAAGTTCAACTTCGCATCCCAGTTAATTGGAGCGGCCCAATTGGCTAAAACCTGCCCTTTGATGACACCTTTAAGTGTTTGTACATTGATGTTTTTCAGATCTATCTGCTCTAAATTCCCCTCACCATCCACAGCTAAATTGACATCAGGGATCTGCTTACCTTGAGCTGCCGCTTGTAAATCCAGTGCGTACTGGGTTAACGAGCCTTTGGCTTGTAAACGAGCAATTTGCGCTTTGTAATCGGCTTCACCGCGCAATGGCCACTGCACCTTGGTTTTGGTCAAATCAATATCAAATGGAATATTAGGATCAAGCAAAGCTAAATTAGCATCGAGATCAGCAACCACGAGATCCCTTAACCCTGCATTTAAACTCAAATCAGCGGCGCTGCCTTTGGCATTTAAGAACAAAGATTGCCCTGCTAAGGTGGTTTGTTTTATTTTTGCATCCAGATCTAGCGATAAAGGATAATCGCCCTTGAGCTCAGCGGTGGCATCTAAATTTAAATCCAGTTGTGGCATCACTAATTCAAACTGTTGAATCGTGACATTATTGCCGTGGGCCTCACCAACCAGATGCGCTCGAGTTATTTCAACCGCAGGTTCGGTGATTTTAAAATCTGTTACCGTAATGTCTTGCACCGTTGCACTCAGTGGTATCCATATTTCAGGCAACACGATATTAATATCGGTCGGTGCATCAGAAGCTTTTGTGGTAGGCGGTGGCGTGCTTGAGGGCGGTTCTGCCTTGCTTGGAGCAAGAGTGACTCTACCACCATCAAAAATGGTAGGGCTTAAAATAAGGTTATCAAAACGCATTTTTGCGCCACTTTCAAACGTTCGCCATGCCGCTTTATTGCCTAACACGTCAAGCGAGATATCGTTGAAATATAAACGCTCAATATCAATACCTAAGCCAAAGGGTAATGAAATGCTGGTGAGTGGCTCGCTTGGTTCTTCGGCGACATCCTCACTCACAGGCAGTTGGGCTAATGAGAAATTGGCCCCTTCAACCCCTAAAGTTTTAATGCACACTTTCATTTCGGCAAGGCAGCGCAGCTGAATATCCAACTCTAATTTGTCGGCGGTTAAGGCAGCGGTTAAATCAGGGTTATCATAGGCAATGCCGTGTAACTCAAAATCAGTAAGCAGCGCCCCTTCTGTACTTTCAACCTTTAGCTCAGGGACAAATTTTTCCGCCGCCCAAAGAATGCTGTTTAAACCGGGATTGGTAAATAGCAGTCCCCATAGCAAAATAAGGATAAGCAGAATAAGTGCCAATACACCTAACGATATATGGGTAAGAGTCCATAGAATGCGACGCCATAACGGACGTTTTTTCTTAGTTGGCGTTGGCGCAGCTGCGTTGGCTTGATTATTTTTTTTTGGCTCTGTCATAGTTACAACTCCGGTCCCAAACCAAAGTGAATCTGGAACTTATCGGTTCCTTCATCAGCATCTAAACCAAAGGCAAAATCAAGCCTTACAGGGCCTACTGGAGAAGCCCAGCGAATACCAACACCGGTGCCGGTTTTCCATTCTGGGGTTTCGTTCCATGCATCACCATAATCTACAAATGTCGCTAACCACCAATCCCCATAAACACGGTACTGATACTCTAAACTGGTTGTGGCCATAAACTTAGCCCCGGTGAGCTTACCTTCGTCGTCTTTTGGAGAGATGGATTCATACTCATAACCACGCAGATTATTATCGCCACCAGCAAAAAAACGTAACGATGGCGGAAGGTCAAATACCGACTCAGTAAAGTTTGCGCCACCACCGACATAAAATATGCCACGATGATTCTTTTTATAACTGCGAATCCATGTGGTTCGTCCCAGAACCCTTAAAACTCGAGCTTCGGAGAACAGCGCCGGATCGCCATACTCAAAAGTAATGGACTGTTTATCACCCCATGTTGGCATAGGACCACCTCGGGTACGTGTTTTAGAAAACGACACACCAGGCAACAACATAGTGAAGTTATCTTCTTGAGAACCCTGAGTAAAATCTTCATTAAGTAAGCGGATAAATACGGTTCGATGCCAACCACTATCCAAAGCCCAATGTCGCTCTAGACCTAAGCTGGATTCAAAACTGGTGGTATCGTTATTATCAAGATGCTTCATACCATATTGAACACGGTAGTACTCACGCAGCACATCTTCTAAAGGGATTTTATAACCCACCACAATCTCTTGCTCTGGTTTAGAAAGAGAGAAGCTACTATCGAAACTGTGGCCTTGTGGATTTAGCCAAGGTCGTCGCCAATTTAATGATCCTCGCACGCCAACATCGGTCGAATAACCGATACCGGTCTCGACTTGGTGACGTGATTGTGGTGACAACTGAATAGTCATCGGCAACTCTCTATTTCCATCACCCACTTGGCTCAAATCTGGCTCAACAAATACGCTTGAAAACCAAGATGTACTGGACAGGTTTTGGTTGAGCAAACCTATCTTACTGGCTAAATAAGGGTCACCCTGCTCAAATGGAACTAAAGATTGTACTCGTTGCTCTTCTATCTGAGAGCCCAAGATCTTAGTTGGACCAAAGCGATATCGAATACCACTTTCATAGTGAAGATGAATAAAGGCTTTATTGAGCTCTGGAGAGATCTCTAAACGAGTAGTGCTAAAGTCGCCTTCAAAATACCCTCGTTTTAACGCTAGATTACGCAAGCCTGATTTAAGTGCGTCATACTCACCATGATTGAGTCGTTTACCTACTTTTAAGTTACTCGACTTAATCAAGGCTGCAAATTCACGATCGTCTTTGGCTTCTCCGCTAACCTTGATATCAACAGTATCAATCATTACAGGATCGCCAAGTTTGACATCAACCGTGAGCTTTTGATCTTCCTCATTCACAGTAAAATGAAGGATTGGATGATAGTAGCCCAAAGCCCTAACGGCTTGAACAATGCTATCTTCAACACGAGATTGAAAACGAAGGGAGGTGGAATATTCATCTTCTGGAATGGCAGACAAATACGCCTCAACGTTATCTTCGACCTCACTAGAAAGGCCGTTGATGTTGAGAGTTGCCTCGGCTCGACACATTTGGCTTACAACCAAAAGGACAAAAGCGATAAATATCCGTATTACGCGTTGATTCATTTTTTAATGGTTACTGTACTTCCTGTAACGAGACAGATGTGTAGGCAGAAAATTTCCCCATGGGTCGACTAAGTAGTATAAAGGATTGATCCGTGATAAAAAATTTAAAAAACACTTACTTTTGCTAGGAGAGCACATGTTTGATAAACATACCATGATTTCAAAGGAAGATGCGTTGTCTGGGCGCACAAATCCTATCGTTAAACTGGGTCATCATTTTGTTAATCATACTGATTTGACCGCGCCACCGGCGAAAGGTTGCCAAAACATATTACTCGGATTGGGTTGTTTTTGGGGAGCCGAACGCCTTTTCTGGAACACAGCAGGAGTAATTTCAACATCAGTGGGTTATAGCGGTGGATATACACCAAACCCAAGCTATGAAGAAGTCTGTACCGGACAAACCGGACATACCGAAGTAGTGAGTGTTATTTTCGACCCACAACAGATCTCCCTAGACGCTTTACTGCAACTGTTTTGGGAAAAACACGACCCGACTCAAGGGATGCGTCAAGGCAATGATGCCGGCACACAATATCGCTCGGCTATCTATTGCTATGACGATGAACAAATGCGTATTGCTAAAGCATCATTAACAGCCTATCAGCAACTGCTCACGCAATCAGACAAGGCTTCAATTACCACTGAAATCGCCTTAGCCGGTCCTTATTATTTTGCCGAAGAGTACCACCAACAATATTTAGCCAAGAATCCAGACGGTTATTGTGGCCTCGGCGGAACAGGAATTTGCTTCCCTCCACAGAACTAATATGGAACTTCACAGGTGTAAATAAATCTACTTACCATATACTTAAGGCAAATTATCACTTGTAGTTGCCATACTTATAAGTGGCTATTCACATAACAATGGATTTAAACATGCAAATAAAAACCCTACTCACTGTATTAGCTATCACTGTGCCTTGTTCTTCATGGGCACTGAATATGCCAACTGGAAAAACTGCGCCTGCGGTGAATGTTTCCAGTTTTGGAGAAGTAATAGCCAATCAGGATGATATAACATATCATCAGTGGGATTCAGCAAGCATGGTAGGAAAAACTCGCGTAATCCAAGCTATCGCTGGGCGCTCTGCAGCTAAGGCAATAAACAAGCCTATGATAGATGCGATTATTAGTGCTGATTTCCCAAAAGATAAGTATCAAACGACCACTATTGTGAATCAAGATGATGCTATCTGGGGTACCAGCTCTTTTGTTAAATCCAGTGCTGAAGATAGCAAACGTGATTTCCCATACTCTTCTATTGTCTTAGATGAACATGGTGCGGTGGCTAAAGCATGGGACCTTGAAGCAAAAAGCTCAATGATTGCAGTTCAGGGTAAAAACGGAGAGATCCTTTGGGCTAAAGATGGTGAATTAACTCCTAAAGAAATACAGCATGTTATCTCTTTAGTAAAAAGTAACCTATAAGCCCAACCATATAAACTTCGCTGTCTAAATGAGCTCTATTGGCTTGTTTGTCATGATATTGACGCCTTTTTGAGGTTCAATTGAGTAGAAATAACAGCCATATAGAAATATGAATGAAAAATACCGACGTTACAATACGTCGACTTTGCATCAATAGGTAATTAGAACAATGATAAAAGCTGTTAAGCCACTACTTTTCTCCCTAAGTGCTCTGACGCTAGCGGTAACATCTATCTCAGCTCACGCTGAAGAACATTTCCGTCAGCATGGTGCTCATGTACACGGCAGCGTTGAGCTAAATATCGCTCAAGACGGCCAAGATCTTTTAGTTGAAATCCGTGCTCCAGGCGCTGATGTGATCGGTTTTGAGCATATGCCAAAAACGGAAGAGCAACATAAGATTTTTGATAAAGCAATGGCGCACTTAAACTCTGCTGATTCTATTTTGCAAATCAGTGATGAAGCGGGTTGTACACTCACGACTAAAGAAGTGACTCCTGCTCTTTCTGAGGGTGATCATGATGACCATGAGGGTCACGACCACGAAGGCCATGATCACGATGGACATGACCATGACGGGCACGATCATCACGCACATGAAGGCCATGACCACGAGGGGCACGACCATGACGGCCATGATCACGACGGGCATGACCATGACGGACACGATCATCATGCACATGAAGGCCACGACCACGACGGGCATCATGACGGACATGGTCAATTTAACATTGCATACCAATATCAATGTAAAGATATGAGTAAACTGACTCAAATTGACACAAATTGGTTCAAGCTATTTAGTGGCACTAAGGTTATCCACGCAAACTTGCTAACAGATTCAGCTCAACTTGCTACAGAGCTCACTAAAGGCAACAGCGTTATTAAGCTTTAGTCTCTATGGTCACTACTAAACTAAAAGTAGTGACCATTTCTCGTCACTTTTCGGCAGATTGTAATAGGAAACATAGTGACTACACACTCTCAAACAGATACCGTAATCGAACTCAAAGACGTTCGTTTCTCATGGCCGGGTAACTCCAAACCTACTTTAGATATACCGACACTTACGGTTAAACAAGGTCAGCACATCTTCATTAAAGGGCCTAGTGGCTGTGGCAAGTCGACACTTCTCAGCTTACTTACCGGTATCGCGACCAGTGACAGTGGCTTCCTTAAAGTATTAGACACCGAATTATCTAGCCTTTCGCAAACTCAAAGAGATCGTTTTCGCGCTGACAATATAGGCTATATTTTTCAACAATTTAATTTACTGCCTTATTTATCTGTTATTGATAATGTGATTCTTCCTTGCCAATTTTCACAGCAAAGAAAACACGGAGTTGATGGCGACCTAAAACAACAAGCACGCCAACTATTACAGCGCCTCCACCTTGCAGAAGAGTTATTAGATAAACCCGTTATCGAGCTCAGTATTGGTCAACAGCAACGCGTCGCTGCAGCGCGCGCCTTAATCGGCAAACCACGACTGATTATTGCTGACGAACCCACTTCCTCATTAGACTTTGCCAATCGCACAGCATTTTTAGAGCTATTGATGGAGCAGACAGAGCAAGCCAAATCGACCTTGGTTTTTGTTAGCCATGATCCAACCCTTGAAGGCCTGTTCAATACTCGCCTCAACCTTCAAGAACTCAATCAAGTTAAAGCCGAGGTAGTAAGCAAATGAACACCACTGCACATTTAGCTTGGAAAAGCCTTTCAAACCGAAAAACAACCGCTTTTCTCACTATTTTGACGGTCGCTATTTCCGTCATTTTATTACTGGGTGTTGAGCGCATTCGTACCGAAGCGAAAAACAGCTTTTCCAACACCATTTCTGGTACAGATTTAATTGTTGGTGCTCGCTCAGGCCAAGTAAACCTGCTTCTTTATTCTGTTTTTCGTATTGGTAATGCTACTAATAATATTGACTGGAAAAGCTTTGAAGAGTTTAGCCATAGCCCGGTTGTCGATTGGGCTATCCCTATTTCTCTTGGCGACTCGCACAAAGGTTTTCGAGTCATGGGTACGACCCAAGCCTATTTTGACCATTTTAAATACGGCAAAAAACAACACATAAAACTGAGCGCAGGTAAGCCATTTACCGGATTATTCGAAACTGTCATTGGCTCAGAAGTCGCAGAAACTCTGGGTTATAAAATTGGCACAGAGATCATTATTGCGCACGGCATTTCCGACGTAGGGTTTGCCCGACACGATCACCTTCCATTTAAAGTGGTGGGGATCTTAGCGCCAACAGGCACACCGGTAGATAAAACGGTGCACGTTTCCCTAAAAGCCATCGAAGCCATTCACGTAGGGTGGGAATCTGGAGCCAATTTAGGCGGCAACCCTGGCGCTGATGCACTGAAAAAAATGGATTTCCAACCTAAGCAGATCACCGCCTTTATGTTGGGGCTCAAATCAAAAATTCAGACTTTTGCTCTGCAACGACAAATCAATACCTACAACAAAGAGCCGTTAAGTGCCATTCTTCCGGGTATTGCACTGCATGAGTTGTGGGGAATGATGTCCATTGCCGAACAAGCTTTACTGGTTGTGTCAGGATTTGTCGTGATTTCAGGTTTACTTGGTATGCTCAGTAGCTTGCTTACCAGCCTACAAGAGCGCCGCCGAGAAATGGCCATATTACGCGCTATGGGTGCACGCCCTAAACACATTTTTGCCTTACTCATTAGTGAAGCGACCGCTCTAACTCTGGCTGGTATTGTGACGGGGGTTGCGGGCCTTTACGCTATGTTATTTATCCTGAAACCCATCATCCTAAAGCTCTATGGCATTAGTATTGAATTAAGTATGCTAACCGCACATGAATGGACCTTAATCGGGTTAGTTCTTGGAGCTGGTGTTATCATCGGCTTCATTCCAGCCTTTAGAGCATATCGCCAGTCACTCGCTGATGGCATGACTATTCGAATTTAAGAGACTATCAATGAAAAAGCTCACACAATGTTTTTTTATGTTGGCACTAACCCTGTCATCACTGTTAGCCCACGCTGAACCACTAGAGCTGAATTGGATTGATCTGATTCCTGAAAGTGAACGCGCCCAATTTGATCAACAACAAATGCCGATGCCTTCATCACACGATGGTGGCGCAGCACCGCAAGCTAAAATTGGTTCTGTGCGTACCGAACTTGATGGCAGCCAAGTAAAAATCCCAGGCTTTGTTATTCCACTGGAAGGCGATGCGAATAACGTGACTGAGTTTCTTTTAGTCCCTTACTTTGGTGCTTGTATTCACGTTCCGCCACCGCCACCAAACCAAATCATCTATGTGAAATTCCCAAGTGGTGCGCCAGTACAAGAATTGTGGGATGTGGTGTATGTGGTCGGTGAGCTAAAAGCGCAAACCGTCGAGCATGAACTGGCCGAAACTGGCTACCTGCTAAACGGGACATCGCTGGAACCGTATGATGATTAAGTGATTAACATAACAGTGCGATAAAATGGAAGATGAGCCATACATAGAGGGTCTATGTATGGCTTTTTATGTTTAATTTACTTTACTTTTACTTGAGCGTGAGCCTGCTCTGTTTGCACGCCATCGGTATCAAACCACGCTAGTTTTTTACCTAAAGCAACCACCTCTCCCACTACGATTAAGGCTGGAGATGCCGCGTGTTTAGATAGCTCACTCAATTGCGATAGATTGCCATAAATGACCTTTTGTGCTGCTTGAGTTCCGCGCTCAATAATCGCTATCGGTGTGTCTGCCGCGCGTCCATACTGGGTGAGTTGCTGCTCGATAATGCTCGACTTCATTAAACCCATATAAATAACCAGAGTTTGATTTTTACGCGCTAAGGTCGACCAATCTACTGACGAATCTTCATCTTTTAAATGCCCAGTCACAAACATTGCCGTCTGAGCATAATCTCGATGTGTCAGCGGTATTCCAGCATACGCTGTCGCGCCAGATGCTGCGGTAATGCCAGGGATAACTTGAAAGCTAACTCCATTATCCACCAATACTTCCAACTCTTCTGCACCACGACCAAATATGAAGGGATCGCCACCTTTAATTCTCACGACTCGGTAGCCTTGTTTAGCAAAGTCCACTAACAGCTGATTGGTTTTATGCTGAGGGACGCTGTGCGCTCCTGCTCGTTTGCCCACACAAACCAAAATCGCATCGGCTGATACCAAAGATAAGATCTCATCCGACACTAGGTAGTCATACAGAATCACTTCTGCTTGTCTTAGCATGTTCAATGCTTTGATGGTCAAAAGCTCAGGATCACCCGGTCCTGCGCCAACAAGTGCCACTTGTCCTGGTTGTAGTGCGGTATAAGGCAGCTTTGAATCAATCGCAGTGCGAGGGCTAATAGGAACAACAGTGTCGAGCATAATCACATCCTTGTTATAAGAGTGAAATGATTATGCCGTGTACAGTTTATAACTGGAAATTCTATATTTGTATCTGTTATTCCTTAATCGACTTAAAAACAAACTGATGACTTAGGATATTAAGAATGACTCATTGTTCAGCTTAAGTTGGTTACCACTCATCTATACCGCTCAGTACAGCAACATTTACTTATGCTAACCTATTGTTCTTAATCTCTACTGACACTGGTACTTCTGCTCATGCTCGATTGGCAACTACTCGCATTCGATGAAATCGACAATCACCTTCTTTATCAAATTCTTAAACTGCGGGTGGATGTATTCGTAGTAGAACAAGATTGTGCTTATCCAGAACTGGATAATAAAGATCATGCACAAGGGGTTAAGCATTTAATCGCTTTACAAGATAATGAGGTACTTGCGGTGGCTCGCTTAATTCCTGCGGGGATTTCATATCCTACTGTGAGTATAGGGCGCGTGGTGGTCAGCGCTACAGCGCGAAAGCTCAATCTGGGTCACCAGTTGATGGAAAAAGCGGTAACAGAATGTCAGCGACTATGGCCCAATCAAGCTATTGAGATTGGTGCGCAAGCTCATTTACAAGCTTTCTATCAAAGACATGGTTTTGAGGCATTCTCAAAACCTTATCTGGAAGATGGGATTCCTCATATAGACATGCGCCGAGAGGCAATATAGCGTTTATTTACTGCGACCAAAGCCACCATTTGAAAGGCGGAAAAACATGACCGACTCTTCAGAGCTTTCTAGTTGCAGAATATCTAAACGTCCGTTCACATCGCGTTTAAAACGAACCAATTGACCTTGCTTGATTTGGCTCAGTGGTTTGTCTACGCCTTCAATTTTAGCAAGGGCATTGAGATCGGTCATCGATAGATCGTTGTTACGAAATACATTCGCTAACGTATCTCCGGATTTTACTGTGTACTCAATCCACTGCCCATTCACCGAATCTTGACTACTCGTTTCAGAACCAGAGGCAATCACAGTGTTTGTGCCTTGCTCACTTAAACCTCGAGTATTAATAGGCACAGAAACTCTTTGATTGGCAGGCGTGCTCACTTCTTTATCAACCGAGACTTTAGGTTCGGGCATAATAATGAGTATTAAGGTGACAGGTACCAGTATCATTAGCGCACGTCGATGCCACTTAGGGAAAGCTGTAACCCCTTGTTTTATCTTTGAAGGTAGCGCCATCCACTCTATTTGGTTCCACTTGTCTGTCAACATTTCTGTATGTGTCTTAGAGCGGGTACGTCGATTCATCCTATATCACTCCGACTTATCCATTTCTATCAGGATATAAAAAAAACAGTGCAATGAACACACCCTCGGTCTCAGTGAAAGATAATTAAACACAATTAACTGCAAATGAGCACTAATTTGACCGAGTAGTAGGCTTAATTAACCAATTTGAGAGCAAAATTTAGGCCTAGGTTTAATTTTTCTACATTATTTGACCACTATCGAATATCAGACCTTAGCAACAATTTTCAACTTCAATCAGAACTGGTATGCTTGCGCCTTTATATCAAAAACTGAGAGAGACAACTATGTCTGAAGTTCAATTAGAAACTGTAGAGCAAAAAGCTAGCTACGGTATCGGTCTACAAATGGGTCAGCAACTGGCTGGCAGTGGTCTTGAAGGCCTAAACGTTGACGCAATCGCGGCAGGTATCGCAACAGCATTGACTGGCGGCATGCCAGCAATCGAAGTTGATGAAATCAACAACGCTCTTCAAGAACTTCACACTCGCGTAGAAGCTGCACGTGCTGAACAAGCTAAAGTTGCTGCTGCTGATGGCGAAGCATTCCTAGCTGACAACGCTCTTCGTTCAGAAGTGACTGTTCTTGAGTCTGGTCTTCAATACGAAGTACTGACTGAAGGTACTGGTGAAGTTCCAACATCTGAAGCACAAGTACGTGTTCACTACCACGGTGAGCTAACTGACGGAACTGTATTTGACAGCTCTGTATCTCGCGGTCAACCAGCTGAGTTCCCTGTAACTGGCGTTATCAAAGGCTGGGTTGAAGCACTGCAACTAATGCCTGTTGGTTCTAAGTGGAAACTGTACATCCCACAAGATCTTGCATACGGTGAGCGTGGCGCTGGCGCTGCAATCCCTCCGTTCGCAGCTCTAGTATTTGAAGTAGAACTACTGGACATCCTGTAATTCTCGCATAGCTATTGTTTTATAAAGGCTTTTTCTTCGGAGAAAGCCTTTTTTTATATCTGCTTAATATCAAAAACTTGTTATCTCTGCCCTTGCGAACCCATAGTAAAACATGGCATCTTAATTCTAATTTCGCTCACAAGGACAGGAAGAACCAATGAAAGACGAAACTCTTGCAATACATCATGGCTATGAAACGGACCCAACCACTAAATCATGTGCCACTCCAATCTATCAAACTGTCGCCTATGAATTTGACGATGCTCAACATGGCGCTGATTTATTTGATTTAGCCGTTCCTGGTAATATCTACACTCGTATCATGAACCCAACCAATGATGTATTAGAAAAGCGTATGGCGGCCCTGGAAGGCGGTATTGCAGGTCTAGCGGTAAGTGCAGGCAGCTCTGCAATCCACTACGCGGTGCTTACCCTCGCGCAAGCGGGTGACAATATTGTTTCGACACCTCAGCTATACGGCGGCACTTACACCCTGTTTGCTCATATGTTCCCAAGCTTAGGTATCCAAGTAAAATTTGCCGCTGACGATAAGCCTGAGACACTGGCTGCGTTAATTGATGACAAAACGAAAGCGGTATATTGCGAATCTATCGGTAACCCTGCCGGTAATATTGTGGATATCGAAGGCATCGCCACTGCCGCACACGCCAAAGGCGTACCTGTCATTGTGGATAATACCGTTGCCACACCCGCAGTATGTAAGCCAATCCAATACGGCGCTGATATCGTAGTGCACTCGCTGACTAAATATGTAGGCGGACATGGTACAACTTTAGGCGGCATGATCATCGACTCAGGTAAATTCCCTTGGGCAGAGCACAAAGAACGTTTCGCTGTATTGAATCAGCCGGAACCTTCTTACCATGGCGTAGTATATGCTGAAGCCTTTGGTGAAGCTGCATTCATCGGCCGTGCACGCACAGTACCTTTGCGTAATACCGGTTCAGCATTATCACCAATGAATGCCTTCATGTTGATGCAAGGTCTAGAAACCTTATCACTGCGTATGGAGCGTCACTGTGAGAATGCGATTAAGGTGGCTACCTACTTGCAAAACCATCCAAAAGTTAGCTGGGTGAGCTATGCAGGCCTACCTGACTCACCTTTCTATGAACTCGCACAAAAATATATGCAAGGTAAGCCATCTAGCATCCTTTCGTTTGGCTTAAAAGACGGCTACGAAGCTGGGGTGAAGTTTTATGATGCGCTACAAATATTTAAACGCTTAGTAAACATTGGTGATGCTAAGTCATTAGCCTGTCATCCGGCTTCCACCACTCACCGCCAATTAACTGAGCAAGAGCAGAAGAATGCGGGCGTAGCGCCTGAAATGATTCGCTTGTCGGTTGGCATTGAGCACATTGACGATATTCTTGCCGATCTTGAGCAAGCATTGAATCAATAACCACGAATTGGTTTTCAACTAATGATACGACGGCGCTTAGGCGCCGTTTTTTATTGCCAGTTCCGAGCAAAGCTATCAATCCTTTCCTAGACTTAAAGCAATTCATATCAGTATGAAGAACTTTAAATTACGAGGGATTGGAAATGAAGGGAATAGCTGTATCAACCTTAATCAGCGCTTTGGTGCTAAGTACGCCAAGTTATGCATTCTTTGGCTTTGGCTCAGATGACGATGAAGATAAGAAAACTGACATGTCTGCGCTTACCGGACAAATCTCGCAACAGCTAAACTCAGCGCAAAGCACACCACTTACAGATCTACTGAGTAGCCAACTGGACGTCACGCCAACACAAGCGGCAGGTGGTGCCGGCGCACTATTATCTTTAGCTCAAACTCAGCTATCTGATGATAATGCCAGTGAGTTAAGCTCGCTTATTCCGGGGCTAAGTAGCTTTACAGGATCTACCGGATTGACCTCAATGATCACCAATATGGATTCGGTGAAGAGTACCTTTGAAAGTTTAGGGCTTGATCCTTCATTAGTATCTCAGTTTGCACCGGTTATTTTGCAATACCTGACTTCTGAAGGTGCCAGTAGTGGCTTATTAGGTTCGTTGTCGAGTTTATGGGGATAGTTGATAAAGCAGCGTGAAGATAAAATTTATCGAATAGCCAAATAGCAGATACAAAAAAGCCGAGCATAAATGCTCGGCTTTTTAGTTCTAACTGAACTATTACTCAGCAGCTTCTTCAGCAACTGGACGATCTACAAGCTCAATGAATGCCATTGGTGCTTTATCGCCAGTACGGAAACCAGCTTTTAGGATACGAGTGTAACCGCCTTGACGGGCAGCAAAACGTGGACCTAGTTCGTTAAATAGTTTTGCCACAACTTCGTTATCACGAGTGCGAGCAAATGCAAGACGACGGTTAGCAACACTGTCAGTCTTAGCTAATGTAATCAAAGGCTCAACTACGCGACGTAGCTCTTTTGCTTTTGGCAATGTAGTCTTGATAACTTCATGACGTACAAGAGAGCTAGCCATATTGCTGAACATCGCTTTGCGATGTGAGCTGTTGCGGTTGAGTTGACGACCACTCTTACGATGGCGCATGACCTAATCCTTCTAACTAATATCGGTTAATCTTCAGCGATTGACGCTGGTGGCCAGTTTTCTAGGCGCATGCCTAGAGACAAGCCGCGAGAAGCAAGCACGTCCTTAATCTCAGTAAGTGATTTCTTACCAAGGCTAGGGGTTTTAAGAAGCTCTACTTCAGTACGCTGAACAAGATCACCGATGTAGTGAATCGCTTCTGCTTTTAGACAGTTTGCAGAGCGAACTGTTAGCTCAAGATCGTCTACAGGACGAAGTAGGATAGGATCGAACTCCGGCTTCTCTTCGATTGGTTCTTGAACACGTACATCACGAAGATCTACGAAAGCATCCAATTGTTCAGCAAGTATAGTTGCTGCACGACGGATTGCCTCTTCTGGCTCAAGAGTGCCATTCGTTTCCATATCGATAACAAGCTTATCCAAGTCAGTACGTTGTTCTACACGTGCCGCTTCTACAGCGTAGGCAATTTTGTCTACTGGGCTGTAAGTTGCGTCAACAAGTAGACGACCGATTGGGCGCTCATCTTCTTCAGTATGGATGCGAGATGAAGCTGGAACATAACCACGACCACGTTCAACTTTGATACGCATAGCGATATCAGCGTTGTCATCGGTTAGATGACAAATAACGTGCTCTGGGTTAGCGATCTCTACATCACCATCGTGGGTGATGTCACCTGCAACCACAGGGCCTGAGCCTGATTTGTTCAGTGTAATAAACACGTCATCTTTGCCTTCCGCTACGCGTACAGCCAAACCTTTAAGGTTCAGTAGGATTTCAAGAATGTCTTCTTGAACGCCTTCTTTAGTGCTGTATTCGTGTAGCACACCTTCAATCTCAACTTCTGTTACGGCACAACCCGGCATAGAAGATAAAAGAATACGGCGAAGTGCATTACCAAGAGTATGGCCAAAACCACGCTCTAATGGCTCAAGAGTTACTTTTGCGTGTGTCGTATTGATCTGTTCGATATCAACAAGACGTGGCTTAAGAAATTCTGTTACAGAACCCTGCATTGTGTCCTCTCTTTAGTTTAAACCTTACTTAGAGTAAAGTTCGACGATCAGGTGTTCGTTGATGTCAGCAGACAGATCAGAACGTTCTGGTAAACGTTTGAATGTGCCTTCCATTTTGCTGCCATCTACTTCAATCCAAATTGACTTTTCACGTTGTTCAGCAACTTCTAGAGCGGCTTTAATGCGAGATTGCGTTTTAGCTTTCTCACGAATTGAAACAACGTCATTTGCCGCTACTTTGAATGAAGGAACGTTAACAACTTTACCGTTAACTAGGATAGCTTTGTGGCTAACTAGTTGACGTGCTTCTGCGCGAGTTGCGCCAAAGCCCATGCGGTAAACTACGTTATCTAAACGACCTTCTAGAAGCTGAAGCAGGTTTTCACCTGTGTTGCCTTTAAGGCGTGCAGCTTCTTTGTAGTAGTTACGGAATTGTTTTTCTAAAACGCCGTAGATACGACGAACTTTTTGCTTCTCACGAAGCTGAACGCCATATTCAGATAGACGACCGCGACGAGCGCCGTGTACACCTGGTGCGTTATCAATTTTACACTTGGTATCGATCGCGCGGACACCAGACTTAAGGAATAAGTCAGTACCTTCACGACGGCTAAGCTTCAGCTTAGGACCCAAATATCTAGCCATGTTCTTTCTCCAATATTCCTAAAAACGAAACTTAAACGCGACGTTTCTTAGGTGGACGACAACCGTTATGAGGGATCGGAGTTGCATCAACGATGTTAGTGATGCGGTATCCAGCAGCGTTTAGTGCACGGATAGTTGACTCACGACCTGGACCTGGGCCCTTAACCATAACTTCCAAGTTCTTTAGGCCATATTCTTTAGCCATTTCGCCAGCGCGCTCTGCTGCAACCTGAGCTGCGAACGGAGTTGACTTACGAGAACCACGGAAACCTGAACCACCTGCAGTAGCCCAAGCTAGTGCGTTACCTTGACGGTCAGTAATGGTCACGATTGTGTTGTTGAAAGAAGCATGAATGTGCGCTACGCCATCAGCTACTTGCTTGCGAACGCGTTTACGTGCGCGAGTTGGTTGTTTTGCCATTGTACTCTACCCTTCCGACTATTTCTTGATCGGCTTACGCGGACCCTTACGGGTGCGAGCGTTGGTTTTAGTACGCTGTCCACGTAGTGGTAGACTGCGACGATGACGAAGACCACGGTAACAGCCAAGGTCCATAAGACGCTTGATGTTCATTGATACTTCACGGCGTAGATCACCTTCTACAGTGTATTTAGCTACACCATCACGCAGTTGATTGATCTGATCTTCAGTTAGTTCACTGATCTTAACATTTTCAGCAATACCCACTTCAGCTAAAATAGCTTGAGAACGAGTCTTACCGATGCCGAAGATTGCAGTTAATGCAATCACAGCATGCTTATGATCAGGAATGTTAATGCCTGCTATACGGGCCACTATTCACTCCTAGTACTTATGTAAAGAATTATCCGCAGCAGAGCCCGTCTAGGATACGCTGCGGCATACTACTTCTTTTGCACGCAAAAGGTAGGCCGAGGAATATACTCGAACCTACCCAATTTTTCAAGTAAAAACTTCTGCTAATTAGCCTTGGCGTTGTTTATGCTTTGGCTCACTGCAGATCACACGCACAACACCGTTGCGCTTGATGATCTTACAGTTACGGCAGATTTTTTTAACGGAAGCACGAACTTTCATTGCTAAACTCCGTAAATGAAATCTGGAACTACAACCGAATTAACGGCCATAACCCTTCAGATTTGCTTTCTTCAACACAGAATCATACTGTTGTGACATCAGATGAGTCTGTACCTGTGCCATGAAATCCATGATTACAACAACTACGATTAGTAGTGATGTACCGCCAAAGTAGAAACGTACGTTCCACATGACCATCATGAACTCGGGAATCAGACAGATAAAGGTAATATATAGAGCACCTGCAAGGGTTAGTCTAGTCATTACTTTATCAATGTATCTAGCTGTCTGCTCTCCTGGGCGGATGCCGGGTACGAAAGCACCAGACTTCTTCAAGTTATCTGCTGTCTCACGCGGGTTGAATACCAACGCCGTGTAGAAGAAACAGAAAAAGATAATCGCTGACGCATAAAGCATAACATATAGCGGCTGACCTGGGCTTAATGCTAGTGACACATCAGTTAACCAACCGAATGTCGCACTTTCGCCGTTCTGACCGAACCACTGTGCTAATGTTCCTGGGAACAAAATAATACTTGATGCGAAAATTGCAGGGATTACACCAGCCATGTTTATTTTCAATGGTAGGTGTGAACTCTGCGCTGCATATACCTTACGACCTTGTTGACGCTTGGCGTAGTTAACGACGATACGACGCTGACCACGTTCCATGAATACAACAAAGTAGATAACAGCAAATGCAATTACTGCGATTAACAGTAGAAGAAGCACGTGCAATTCACCTTGACGCGCCTGCTCAATTGTAGACCCGATTGCTTTAGGCAATCCTGCAACAATACCTGCAAAGATGATTAACGATATACCGTTACCAATTCCGCGCTCTGTAATTTGTTCACCTAACCACATTAAGAACATGGTGCCGGTTACTAAACTTACGGTTGCAATCAGGGTGAACATGGTTTGGTTGATAACAACCAGATTGTCGACCATATTCGGTAAGCCTGTTGCTATACCTATAGCTTGGAATGTTGCAAGTACGAGCGTGCCGTAACGTGTGTACTGACTTATCTTACGACGGCCAGCCTCACCCTCTTTCTTTAGCTCAGCTAAAGCAGGGTGAACAACAGTTAGCAATTGGACCACAATCGATGCCGAAATATACGGCATGATACCAAGGGCCAAGATAGATGCACGCGAAAGTGCACCACCGGAGAACATGTTGAACATTTCAACGATGGTACCTTGTTGCTGGTCTAACAGTTGGGCAAGTACAGCCGCGTCAATACCAGGGATCGGCACAAAAGAACCCGCACGAAACACCAACAAGGCACCTATTACGAATAACAGGCGTGTTTTCAATTCCGATACGCCACTTTTTGCACTACTAAAATCTTGTCCTGGTTTTTTAGCCATCTGTACCTTTCCCTCGAAGATTATTCTTCGATTTTACCGCCGGCAGCTTCAATAGCAGCTTTAGCGCCTTTAGTTACGCGAAGACCTTTAACAGTCACAGCTTTGTTAATTTCACCAGAAAGAACAACTTTTACAAATTCGATGTTCTTAGTGATTACGTTAGCAGCTTTAAGGCTGTTTAGATCTACAACGTCACCAGTTACTTTCGCTAGCTCAGCTAGACGAACTTCAGCAGACACTAGGCTCTTACGAGAAGTGAAGCCGAACTTAGGTAGACGCTGTTTCAAAGGCATTTGACCGCCTTCAAAACCTGGACGAACACTGCCGCCAGAGCGTGACTTTTGACCTTTGTGGCCACGGCCACCTGTTTTACCAAGGCCAGAACCGATACCACGGCCTACGCGCTTCTTAGAAGGCTTAGAACCAGCAGCCGGTGATAGAGTATTCAAACGCATTCTGATTACTCCTCAACTTTAACCATGTAGTAAACCTTGTTGATCATGCCGCGAATTGCAGGCGTGTCTTCAAGTTCTACCGTATGGTTGATGCGACGAAGGCCTAGACCACGTAAGCACAATTTGTGCTTAGGTAGACGACCGATTGAGCTTTTAGTTTGAGTTACTTTGATAGTTGCCATGGTGCTTACTCCGAAATATTTTCAACAGTTAGACCACGTTTAGCTGCAATCATCTCTGGAGATTTCATGCCGCTTAAACCATCAATAGTCGCGCGAACTACGTTGATAGGGTTTGTTGAACCGTATGCTTTCGCAAGTACGTTTCGAACACCTACAACTTCTAGTACTGCACGCATCGCACCGCCGGCGATGATACCAGTACCTTCCGCAGCTGGCTGCATGTATACTTTAGAGCCAGTGTGACGACCTTTCACCGCGTGGTGAAGAGTACCTTCATTAAGCGCGATCGTAACCATGTTACGACGAGCTTTTTCCATTGCTTTTTGAATCGCTGCAGGTACTTCACGAGCTTTGCCGTAACCGAAACCTATGCGACCGTTACCGTCACCAACTACTGTTAGTGCAGTAAAACTAAAGATTCGACCACCTTTAACCGTTTTAGCAACACGGTTAACGGCGATTAATTTTTCCGCCAAATCTGAAGCTTGTTGTTGTTCTTTAGCCATCGATCAACCCTACCTTAGAATTTCAGACCAGCTTCGCGAGCAGAATCTGCTAGCGCCGCTACTCGACCGTGGTATTGGAAACCAGAACGATCGAAAGCAACATTTGAAATGCCTTTTTCGATAGCGCGCTCAGCAATAGCTTTACCTACAGCTTTAGCAGCGTCAACGTTACCAGTGTTCTTAACTTGCTCACGGATCGCTTTTTCTACAGTAGAAGCAGCTGCGATAACCTCAGAGCCGTTTGGTGCAATAACCTGTGCATACACATGACGAGGAGTACGGTGTACTACTAGACGGTTCACACGAAGTTCAGCAATCTTACGACGTGCACGTGTAGCACGACGGATGCGAGATGCTTTCTTATCCATAGTGTTACCTTACTTCTTCTTAGCTTCTTTGGTACGCACATATTCATCTGCGTAACGAACACCTTTACCTTTATAAGGTTCAGGCTCACGGTAAGAACGAATGTTAGCCGCTGTTTGACCAACTAGTTGCTTATCAGCACCAGTTAGAACAATTTCAGTTTGGCTAGGACATTCGGCTTTAATACCCGCTGGCACTTCGTGCTCAACTGGGTGAGAGAAACCTAGAGTCAAGTTTACAGCGTTGCCTTTGATAGCAGCACGGTAACCAACACCCTTAAGAACTAGTTTCTTAGTAAAGCCTTCAGTAACACCAACAACCATGTTGTTTACAAGTGCACGCGCAGTACCAGCTTGTGCCCAAGCACCAGCTACACCTTCACGTGGACCGAAAGTTAGGTTGTTCTCTTCCTGAGAAATTACTACTGCGTTGTTGAAAACGCGAGAAAGTTCACCCTTAGGGCCTTTCACAGTAACTTCTTGACCATTAATCTTCACCTCTACTCCAGCTGGAATAGCGACAGGTGCTTTAGCAACACGAGACATATTCTACTCCTTAAGCTACGTAGCAGATGATCTCACCACCAAGACCCGCTTTGCGAGCGGCGCGGTCAGACATAAGACCTTTGGAAGTGGACACTACAGCAATACCCAAACCACCCATCACTGAAGGAAGGCTGTCTTTATTTTTATAGACACGCAGACCTGGACGAGAAACACGTTGGATTTGCTCGATTACTGGTTTTGCTTGGAAGTACTTAAGAGTAACTTCTAGCTCTGGTTTTGCTCCGCTTTCAACAGCGAAGTCTGTGATGTAACCTTCGTTTTTTAGCAAAGTAGCGATTGCAACTTTAAGCTTTGAAGAAGGCATTTTTACAGCAACTTTATTTGCTGACTGACCGTTACGAATGCGGGTCAGCATATCCGAAATCGGATCTTGCATGCTCATACGATTTACTCCAAATGATTAAGTGGCAATTACCAGCTAGCCTTACGAAGACCCGGAATCTCGCCTTTCATGCAAGCTTCACGAACCTTAATACGGCTTAGACCGAACTTACGTAGGTAACCGTGTGGACGACCAGTTTGGTTGCAACGGTTACGCTGACGAGATGCACTTGAATCACGTGGTAGAGATTGTAGTTTTAGAACTGCATCCCAACGCTCTTCTTCAGATGCGTTAACATCACTAATAGTGATTTTAAGCGCACGACGCTTTTCAGCGAATTTTGCTACTAGCTTAGCACGTTTAGTTTCGCGTGCTTTCATAGATTGTTTAGCCATAACAGTAACCCTTCACCTTACTTACGGAATGGGAAGTTAAAGGCAGCCAGCAGAGCTCGGCCTTCCTCATCGGTGCTCGCAGAAGTCGTGATAGTAATATCAAGACCACGAACGCGATCAACTTTATCAAAGTCGATTTCCGGGAAGATGATTTGCTCGCGAACGCCCATGCTGTAGTTACCGCGTCCGTCAAAAGACTTAGCGCTAACACCACGGAAGTCACGTACACGTGGTAGAGCGATGTTAATCAAACGCTCCAAGAAATCCCACATACGTTCGCCACGCAAGGTTACTTTACAACCGATTGGGTAGCCTTCGCGGATTTTAAAACCAGCAACAGATTTACGCGCTTTAGTGATTAGTGGCTTTTGACCAGAGATCGTTGCCATATCAGAAGCTGCGTTTTCTAGAAGCTTTTTATCGTTGATTGCTTCACCCACACCCATATTAAGGGTGATCTTATCGATTCTAGGGACTTGCATGACGCTTGTGTAGCTGAACTCTTTGGTAAGTTCAGCGACTACAGACGACTTGTAGTAATCATGCAGTTTCGCCATAGTTCACTCCAAATTACTCTATTCTTAGTTAGAAACGGTTTCGCCGTTAGACTTGAAGAAGCGAACCTTCTTGCCATCTTCGAAACGGAAACCGATACGGTCTGCTTTACCTGTAGCTGCGTTGTAGACTGCAATGTTTGAAGCATCAATTGCTGCTTCTTGCTCTACGATACCACCTTGAACATTCATAGCCGGTACAGGCTTCTGATGTTTCTTAACAAGGTTGATACCTTCAACGATAACTTTACCAGTTGTCAGAACCTTAGTTACTTTACCTTTCTTGCCTTTATCTTTACCAGCAAGAACGATTACTTCGTCATCACGACGGATTTTAGCTGCCATTTTACTGCTCCTTATAGTACTTCTGGAGCCAGTGAAACAATCTTCATGAATTTCGCATTACGAAGTTCACGAGTCACTGGGCCAAAGATACGAGTGCCGACTGGTTGCTCAGTAGTGTCGTTCAACAATACACAAGCATTACGGTCGAAGCGAATGACAGAACCGTCTGGACGACGTACGCCTTTACGAGTGCGCACAACAACCGCCTTCAGTACATCACCTTTTTTTACTTTACCGCGAGGAATTGCTTCCTTAACAGTAACTTTGATGATATCACCGATATGTGCATAACGACGGTGTGAGCCACCCAGAACCTTAATACACATTACCTTGCGCGCGCCAGAGTTATCTGCAGCGTCAAGTGTACTTTGCATTTGGATCATTGTTAGTGCTCCGCTAAATATTAAAAACTAGACCCTCTCGGGTCGGGCTGCCTCTTTAAAGGGATGCGAATTGTAACACCCTTTTACCCAATTGGGTAGGCAAAAAATAAGCGGCTCCCAAAAAATCCTGGAAGCCGCTTTAAGTTGTTAAAAACTAACGAAAATTAAACTTTCGCTTTTTTTACAACTTTTACCAAAGTCCAAGATTTAGTCTTAGACAGTGGACGACACTCTTGAATTTCAACGGTATCGCCTAGGCTACACTCGTTGTTTTCATCATGTGCGTGGATCTTAGTCGTGCGCTTTACGAACTTGCCGTAAATAGGGTGTTTAACCATGCGCTCGATAGCAACAACAATAGACTTATCGCCTTTGTCACTTACGATACGACCAAGTGAAGTACGGATTTTGTCGCTCATTATGCGCCTGCCTTCTCAGTCAATATGGTTTTAACACGTGCGATATCACGACGTACAGCTTTAAGAGTATGTGTTTGCTGTAGTTGACCAGTCGCAGCTTGCATGCGCAAGTTGAACTGTTCACGTAGCAAATTCAATAGCTCAGCGTTAAGTTCTTCAACGCTCTTTTCACGTAGCTCTTGTGCTTTCATTACATCACCTGCTTAGTTACAAATGTTGTTTTGATAGGCAGTTTACGTGCCGCTAGGCGGAACGCTTCACGTGCCAACTCTTCAGGTACGCCATTCATTTCGTACATAACCTTGCCAGGTTGGATTTGAGCAACCCAGTACTCAACGTTACCTTTACCTTTACCTTGACGAACTTCAAGAGGTTTTTCAGTAATCGGTTTGTCTGGGAAGATACGAATCCAAATTTGACCTTGACGTTTAACATGACGTGTCATAGCACGACGTGCCGCTTCGATTTGACGAGCAGTAATACGTCCACGACCAACAGCTTTAAGACCGAATTCGCCGAAGCTTACTTCAGTACCTTTAGCTAGGCCACGGTTACGACCAGTCTGAACCTTACGGAACTTAGTACGTTTAGGTTGTAGCATCTGTCGACTCCTTACTTACGGCCTTTACGCTGCTTCTTAGGCTTGTCAGCCTTTGGCTCTACTGCATTAGCAGCTGGCATACCGCCTAGGATTTCACCTTTGAAGATCCAGACTTTAATGCCGATCACACCGTATTGGGTGTGAGCCGAAGAAGTTGCGTAATCGATGTCAGCACGAAGGGTATGTAGTGGCACACGGCCTTCACGGTACCATTCAGTACGCGCGATTTCAGCACCGCCAAGACGGCCGCTTACTTCTACTTTGATACCTTTAGCGCCAAGACGCATTGCGTTTTGTACCGCGCGCTTCATAGCACGACGGAACATAACACGACGCTCTAGCTGAGACGCGATGCTATCAGCCACTAATTGACCATCTAGCTCAGGCTTACGTACTTCAGCGATGTTAATTTGCGCTGGTACACCTGCGATTTTAGCTACAGCTGTGCGTAGCTTCTCAACGTCTTCACCTTTCTTACCGATAACAACGCCAGGGCGAGCAGTGTGAATAGTCACACGAATGCTCTTAGCTGGACGTTCGATAACGATACGTGAAAGAGACGCTTTTGAAAGTTCCTTAGTAAGGAACTGACGTACCTTGAAGTCGCCGTCTAGGTTGTCAGCGAAATCTTTGGTATTAGCAAACCATGTAGCATTCCAAGGCTTGACGATGCCAAGACGAATACCATTAGGATGTACTTTCTGACCCATTGCTTATCTCCTAGTCTTAAGCGTCTGCAACAACAATTGTGATGTGGCAAGAACGCTTCAAGATACGGTCGGCACGGCCTTTAGCACGAGGCATAATACGCTTCATGATAGGACCTTCATCTACGAAGATTTTAGCGACATTTAGATCGTCGATATCTGCACCTTCGTTATGCTCAGCGTTCGCGATTGCTGATTCAAGAACTTTCTTAACTAGCACAGCAGCTTTTTTGTTGCTGAAAGTTAGGATTTCTAGTGCTTGATCAACATTCTTGCCACGGATTTGGTCCGCAACAAGGCGAGCTTTCTGTGGAGAAATACGAGCAAAGTTATGTTTAGCTAAAGCTTCCATTATCTACTCCTTATTTCTTCTTGGCTTTCTTATCTGCAGCATGGCCGCGATAAGTACGAGTTGGCGCAAATTCGCCCAGTTTGTGACCGATCATTTCTTCGGTTACGAATACTGGTACGTGCTGACGACCATTATGGACAGCGATGGTCAAACCAATCATTGTTGGGATGATCATTGAACGACGGGACCAAGTCTTAATAGGCTTTTTGTCTCCGCTTTCCACCGCTTTCTCTACCTTCTTCAGCAAGTGCAGGTCAATAAAAGGACCTTTCTTGAGAGAACGTGGCATGGCGATTCCTCTTTATAGATTACTTGTTACGACGACGTACGATGTACTTGTCAGTGCGCTTGTTCTTACGAGTCTTAAAGCCTTTAGTAGGCTGACCCCAAGGTGATACTGGGTGACGACCACCAGAAGTACGACCTTCACCACCACCGTGTGGGTGATCTACCGGGTTCATTACAACACCACGTACGGTTGGACGTACGCCGCGCCAGCGTGAAGCACCAGCTTTACCTAGTTCACGTAGCATGTGCTCAGAGTTACCAACTTCACCGATCGTAGCACGACCCTCAGAAAGAACTTTGCGCATTTCACCTGAACGTAGGCGTAGAGTTACATATGCACCATCGCGAGCGATGATTTGTGCGTATGCACCTGCAGAACGAGCAATTTGTGCACCTTTACCAGGCTTAAGTTCAACACAGTGTACAGTTGAACCTACTGGGATGTTGCGCATCGGCAGAGTGTTACCTGCTTTGATTGGCGCATCAACACCAGACTGGATTGAATCTCCAGCTGAAATGCCTTTTGGTGCAATAATGTAGCGACGCTCACCGTCTGCGTACAGAACTAGAGCAATGTTTGCGCTACGGTTTGGATCGTATTCTAGACGCTCAACTTTCGCTGGGATGCCATCTTTAGTACGTTTAAAGTCAACTAGACGGTAGTGATGTTTGTGACCACCACCGATGTGACGTACTGTGATACGACCGTTGTTGTTACGACCACCATTCTTAGAGTTTTTCTCTAGAAGTGGAGCGTATGGCTTACCCTTGTGCAGGTCAGCGTTAACAACTTTAACTACGTGACGACGACCAGGGGAAGTCGGCTTACATTTAACAATAGCCATTCTTAACTACTCCTGTTATTCCGCACCGCCAACGAAGTCAAGATCTTGACCTTCTTTCAAGGTAACGTAAGCTTTTTTCACGTCTGAACGACGGCCTTCACGCATACCTTGACGTTTGGTCTTACCCTTAAGAACAAGAGTATTTACAGACTTAACTTCAACTTCAAATAGCTTTTCTACAGCTGCTTTGATCTCTTTTTTAGTTGCATCTTTTGCTACTTTGAAAACGATAGTGTTCGCTTTCTCTGCAGCCATAGTTGCTTTTTCAGAGATATGTGGAGCACGTAGAACTTTTAGTAGACGCTCTTCAGTGATCATGCCAGCATCTCCTCAACTTGCTTCACTGCATCAGCAGTAATTAGAACCTTGTCGAATGCAATTAGGCTTACTGGATCAATACCAGCTACGTCACGTGCATCAACTTTATAAAGGTTACGAGCAGCTAAGAATAGATTCTCATCTACTTCACTAGTCACGATTAGAACGTCGTTAAGCTCAAGATCTTTAAGCTTAGCTACTAGCTCTTTTGTTTTTGGTGCTTCTACTGAGAAGTTATCAACAACGATTAAACGCTCTTGACGAACAAGCTCAGAAAGAATGCTTTTCATAGCACCGCGATACATTTTTTTGTTTACTTTTTGGCTGTGATCCTGTGGTTTCGCAGCAAAAGTAACACCACCTGATCGCCAGATTGGGCTACGAATTGTACCAGCACGTGCACGGCCAGTACCTTTTTGACGCCATGGCTTAGCGCCACCGCCAGATACTTCAGAACGAGTCTTTTGAGCACGAGTACCTTGACGAGCACCTGCTGCATAAGCAACAACTACTTGGTGTACAAGAGCTTCGTTGAAGTCACGTCCGAAAGTAGTCTCGGAAACAGTTAGTGCATCAGCACCTTTAACCATCAATTCCATTACTTACTCCTAGACGTTATGCTTTAACAGCTGGTTTTACGATAACGTTGCCGCCGATTGAGCCTGGTACTGCACCTTTAATAAGAAGCAGATTGCGCTCAGCGTCAACACGTACGATCTCTAGGTTTTGAGTCGTTACACGCTCAGCACCCATGTGACCAGCCATTTTCTTGCCTTTAAATACGCGACCTGGAGTTTGACATTGGCCAATTGAACCTGGTGCGCGGTGAGACAAGGAGTTACCGTGAGTCATATCTTGAGTAGAGAAATTCCAACGCTTGATAGCGCCTTGGAAGCCTTTACCTTTAGAAGTACCAGTAACGTCTACTTTTTTTACTTCATTGAAAAGTTCTACGTTTAGCTCAGCGCCAACTTCAAACTCTTCACCGTTTTCTAAACGGAATTCCCAAAGACCGCGACCTGCTTCAACACCTGCTTTCGCAAAGTGACCAGCTTCGGCTTTATTAACGCGGTTAGCTTTCTTAGCACCAGCTGTAATCTGGATTGCAGAATAACCATCAGTATCAAGAGTACGAACTTGTGATACACGGTTGTTTTCTACTTCCACTACAGTTACTGGGATAGAAACGCCTTCTTCGGTAAATACGCGGGTCATACCCACTTTACGTCCGACTAGACCAATCATTCTTCTAATCTCCCTTAACCTAGGCTGATTTGAACATCAACACCAGCAGCAAGGTCTAGACGCATAAGAGCATCTACAGTCTTGTCAGTTGGTTCAACGATGTCGATCAAACGCTTGTGTGTACGAATTTCATACTGGTCACGTGCGTCTTTGTTAACGTGTGGAGAGATAAGAACAGTGAAACGTTCTTTACGAGTAGGTAGTGGAATAGGACCACGAACCTGCGCGCCGGTACGTTTTGCTGTTTCAACGATTTCCGCAGTTGAAGCATCGATTAGTTTATAATCGAAAGCTTTAAGGCGGATACGAATACGTTGGTTCTGCATGAGACAGAGCTCCAATTAATAATTAAATACACAAACAATATCGCCACTCACTCTTAAATTAATAAGGGAATGCCGATTGATTTATGTGAAACCGTAGCTTCCAAAATCAGGAAGCATTGTCAGCTAATTTTCGATTAACTTATAGCATAAAGCTAGTTTATTAATTGTATTAACCGCGAACATAAGCTGAGTATACGTTACCTAGGTTTCCCTAGCTCCTCAGTGCTCATTGGTTCACAACCGACTTAAGTCAGTGCGAAGGATTATACAGATCGTAGAGGGGGATGCAAGAGGTGAGCGAAAATTAATCGTAATTTACGTAAAGCCACTAGAGACTAGCACTAATATCCACCCTCCCCTGTACTGCCCTCACTATTTTTAGCATAAAAAAAGGGAAGCCTAAGCTTCCCTTTTAAATGCAGTTTCTTCTTATGAAGAAGTGTGCAAGATTTTAACTAAATATTAGTCAAAGATCTTAGCAACAACACCAGCACCAACAGTACGGCCACCTTCACGGATTGCGAAGCGTAGACCTTCGTCCATTGCGATTGGAGCGATTAGCTCAACAGTCATTTGAACGTTGTCACCTGGCATTACCATTTCTACGCCTTCAGGTAGAGTGATGTCGCCTGTTACGTCAGTTGTACGGAAGTAGAACTGTGGACGGTAACCTTTGAAGAAAGGAGTATGACGGCCGCCTTCATCTTTAGAAAGAACGTATACTTCTGACTCAAATTTAGTGTGTGGGTTGATAGAACCTTTAGCAGCAAGTACTTGGCCACGTTCAACGTCATCACGCTTAGTACCACGTAGTAGTGCACCAACGTTCTCACCAGCACGACCTTCGTCAAGCAGTTTACGGAACATTTCAACACCAGTACAAGTAGTAAGAGTAGTATCTTTGATACCAACGATTTCTACTTCGTCACCTACGCGTAGGATACCGCGCTCGATACGACCAGTAACAACAGTACCACGACCTTGAATTGAGAATACATCTTCAATTGGTAGTAGGAACGGTTGGTCAACAGCACGCTCTGGAAGTGGAATGTAAGAATCTAGTGCTTCTGCAAGCTCAACAATCTTGTCTTCCCACTGCTTCTCGCCGTTTAGTGCGCCAAGTGCAGAACCTTGGATTACTGGAAGATCATCTCCTGGGTATTCGTACTCAGAAAGAAGTTCACGAACTTCCATTTCTACTAGTTCAAGTAGCTCTTCGTCATCAACCATGTCACATTTGTTCATGAATACGATGATGTAAGGAATACCAACCTGACGACCAAGTAGGATGTGCTCACGAGTTTGAGGCATTGGACCATCAGTTGCAGCAACAACTAGGATACCACCATCCATTTGAGCAGCACCAGTGATCATGTTTTTAACATAATCGGCGTGTCCTGGACAGTCTACGTGTGCGTAGTGACGTTCTGGAGTATCGTACTCTACGTGAGAAGTAGCGATTGTGATACCGCGCTCACGCTCTTCTGGAGCATTATCGATAGATGCGAAGTCTTTAGCTTCACCACCGTATACTTTTGAAAGAGTAGTACAGATAGCTGCAGTTAGAGTTGTTTTACCGTGGTCAACGTGGCCGATAGTACCAACGTTTACGTGCGGTTTCGTACGTTCAAATTTTTCTTTAGACACGATCGTGTTCCTTCCTAGTTATGATTCGCCGCGACCGAACATAGTCGAGGCGCGCCAGAATTTGCTATTTTAAGCATCAAACGCCTTTAGCGCAATATTTAGGCGCACTGATTTGAAAAAATTCATCAGTTCTATTTAGCGCCTAAATGATTAACCACGCTCGGCAATAATAGCATCAGCCACATTCTTCGGCACTTCAGCGTACTCACTAAACTCCATAGAGTAAGAAGCACGGCCTTGTGTCGCTGAACGTAAGTCAGTTGAATAGCCAAACATGACAGACAATGGTACCTGCGCACGGACAACTTTGAGTCCAGCAGTTCCGTCTTCCATGCCTTCAATAATGCCGCGACGACGGTTTAAGTCACCTACTACACTACCCATCCAGTCTTCTGGCGTGGTTATTTCAACTTTCATCATTGGTTCAAGGAGAACTGGTTGTGCATCAAGTGCACCTTCCCTGAACGCCATTGAGGCAGCGATTCTAAACGCTATCTCACTTGAGTCGACATCATGGTAAGAACCATCAACTAAGGTCGCTTTGACATCCTGCATAGGATAGCCAGCAAGCACACCATTAATCATTTGCTCTTCGATACCTTTCGATACCGAACTGATGTATTCGCTAGGAACTACACCGTCCACAATATCGTTCACAAAAACAAAACCTTCGCCCGGTTCTGATGGCTCAAGCTCAAGCCATACGTGACCATACTGGTTACGTTCACCTTGACGAATAAATTTACCTTCAACCTTGGTTTTGCCACGAATTGCTTCGCGGTAAGCAACCTGAGGGTTACCTACGTTACAACCAACGTTAAATTCACGCTTCATACGGTCAACGATGATATCTAAGTGAAGCTCACCCATACCAGAGATCAAGGTTTGACCCGTTTCGTTGTCCATTTCTACGTGGAAAGAAGGATCTTCTGCAGCTAACTTTTCTAAAGCAATGGCCATTTTATCTTGGTCTGCTTGAGATCTAGGTTCTACCACAATTTGAATTACAGGGTCAGGAAATTCCATACGTTCTAGAATCACCTTGTGATTCTGATCGCACAATGTATCACCTGTCGTCACATCTTTTAAGCCGATAACGGCCGCGATGTCACCTGCGTACACTTCTTTCACTTCTTCACGCTTGTTCGAGTGCATTTGTACAATACGACCAAGACGTTCTTTTTTCTCTTTAACTGAGTTGTAGACTGTTCCAGCCGATTTGACAACTCCAGAGTAAACGCGCATGAAGGTTAAAGTACCTACAAACGGGTCTGTTGCAATCTTAAATGCTAATGCAGAAAACGGTTCTTTATCATCGGCATGACGCTCAACAACATTTTCGTTTTCATCAACGCCTTGAATTGCGGGTACATCAACAGGTGATGGTAAGAAATCAACAACTGCATCAAGTACTGCTTGAACACCCTTGTTTTTAAAGGCACTACCACAAGTTGCAAGTACAATTTCGTTGTTAAGAGTACGAATACGTAGACCTTGTTTGATCTCTGCTTCCGTTAACTCACCTTCTTCAAGGTACTTATCCATCAGCTCTTCATTAGCTTCAGCGGCTGCTTCAACTAAGTTAGTACGCCATTCTTCTGCGCTTTCAAGCATATCAGCAGGGACATCTTCATAAGAGAAAGACATACCTTGATCAGCTTCATTCCAGCTGATGCGCTTCATCTTGATCAGGTCTACAACACCTGCAAATTCATCTTCAGCACCAATATTCAATTGAATAGGCACTGGAGTTGCACCAAGACGCTCTTCAATTTGGTCAACAACGCGCAGGAAGTCAGCGCCTGTACGGTCCATTTTGTTAACGAACACTAAACGAGGAACATGGTACTTATCTGCTTGACGCCAAACTGTCTCAGATTGAGGCTCAACACCCGATGCGCCACAGAAAACGACAACGGCACCATCAAGTACACGCAATGAGCGTTCTACTTCGATAGTAAAGTCAACGTGTCCAGGGGTATCGATAATGTTGATGCGATGATCTTGGAATTGAGCTTCCATACCGCGCCAAAAGGTGGTGGTCGCCGCAGAAGTGATAGTAATACCACGTTCTTGCTCTTGCTCCATCCAGTCCATGATAGCTGCGCCGTCATGAACCTCACCAATTTTATGAGAGAGACCGGTATAGAATAGAATACGCTCACTTGTGGTTGTTTTACCTGCATCTACGTGAGCTACGATACCGATATTACGGTAGCGCTCAATAGGAGTTTTACGAGCCACGATTCTATCCTCTTATTAGGGACTATTAATGTTTTAAAAATATAGGCTTTTAAAATATGAATAGACCCTATTTTTCCTTTCTGAAAAATAGAGAAATGCAGCGAGCAAGGCTCGCTGCATTAAAGGTCTTACCGAGGGATTACCAGCGGTAGTGAGCAAACGCTTTGTTAGCGTCAGCCATGCGGTGAACGTCTTCACGTTTCTTAACCGCAGTACCTTTGTTCTCAGACGCATCTAGCATTTCAGCAGCTAGGCGTTGAGCCATAGATTTTTCACCACGCTTGCGCGCAGCTTCAACCAACCAACGCATAGCAAGTGCGTTACGGCGAACCGGACGTACTTCTACAGGTACTTGGTAAGTTGAACCACCTACACGGCGAGATTTAACTTCTACCGCTGGGCGAACATTTTCAAGAGCTTCTTCAAATACAGCTAAGTGGTCTTTACCAGACTTCTCAGCCATAACTTCTAGTGCAGTGTAAACAATTTTTTCTGCAGTAGATTTTTTTCCGTCAACCATAAGGATGTTAACGAATTTTGCCAGCAATTCAGATTTGAACTTAGGATCTGGAAGGATCTTACGCTGACCAATAACGCGACGACGTGGCATAGGAATTTCTCCGTTGTCTTCTTCAGGTTATCCAAAACTTTACAGTTTCTTCAAAATTAATATGTAATTTTAATGTTTGGCCTTACTTAACGCTTCTTTATAACAAGAAGGGCATTAAGACTTAGGACGCTTCACACCGTACTTAGAACGACCTTGTTTACGGTCATTTACGCCTGCACAGTCAAGTGCACCACGAACAGTGTGGTAACGTACACCAGGAAGGTCTTTAACACGACCGCCACGGATAAGAACAACACTGTGCTCTTGAAGGTTGTGACCTTCACCGCCGATGTACGAAGTCACTTCAAAGCCGTTCGTTAGACGAACACGGCAAACCTTACGAAGTGCTGAGTTAGGTTTTTTTGGTGTAGTTGTGTAAACACGAGTACATACACCACGTTTTTGTGGGCACGCTTCTAGTGCAGGCACGTTGCTTTTAACAACTTGCTTTGCACGTGGCTTGCGTACCAACTGGTTAATAGTTGCCATTAACTAGCTCCTGATTACTTAAAATAAGCTTTGTGAAAAATCTAAGCCCTATCACACTAGTGCAATTAGGGACGCGAAATTCTATTCGGGGACGGGAGGGGTGTCAAGAAATATACAGATCTTTTTTAACATCTGAGCCGATCCGCGACAGATCGATACTATATTCGCTATCTAGAATCGTTTTTAGGGGGTATTTACCAAGTTAAGGATTTACTGTGCTCTGCTGTAAGGTCAACAAAACCGGCAAAATCGACACATTCAATATGTGTCGCACACACCGCTTCTAATCCTCTTGCGCTCACGTCAGGCTGCAAAGCCTTAAGCGTCACTTGCTTAGGCAAACAAGCGTGCAATTTGTGCTTAGGATTGATGGCATACACGGCCTCTTCAACCAGTAATATGCTGTCTTTTTCTAGCACATACGAAGATAGAGTCTCTACAAAGTGCAAACGAGTTACTATGTGCAACATAATTTAAAACCTTAATACCACATCACAAGCGGCCAGTTTTTGGGCAATTTCAGTACCGCTGAGTAACTGCGCATCCAAAAATAAGTCATCCGCAGAAAAGCCAAAGTCATTAAGGCTAGCGTCACAGACAAACAAATCTTCTATCTCATATAAATCCAGCAGTCGAAATGCTGAGATATAGTCGCGACTCAATATCGATTGCGGTTGTTGATGCTTTAATAGCTGACTGACACCATCACCAATAAAAAACAGTGACAGATTTTCGCTGTATGCTGAAGTTGCTAAAACCGCATCAAGTGCTTCACGCCCAGCAGCTGTAGTGTGTGGTGAGGTCGTAAATACAAAGGCAATACTTTTCAAAACTGCACTACCCTATCCTGACTCAGTAACGATTCGGCTAAACTGCCTAATCCAGACTGTTCAAAACCATCGGCAAGATTAGATTGCGCCAATTGGTGTTGCTCGGCTTCTTGTTGCCCGACCATACCTCTGCGCAAGGCTGCCGCTACACATGTTTGCAATAACACCCCATGCTCTGCTGCCAACTGCTGCCACGCCGAAACCAAATCAAATTCATCATTAGCAGGCACAGTTAAACCGTTGCCGTTTGTGACGCCTTGTTGGTAAAAGAAAACATTCACTAAACGGTGGCCTTTGTTGATCAGAGCTTTGGCAAACTGATAAGCATTCAAACTTGACTGCTCACCATATACCTCACCATTCACCACTAAGGTGTACGTTAAGCTCAAATTACTCGTCCTCAGTCTTACGCTGACGAATATACAAATACACTGTATGTTTCGAGATATTCAAACGATCGGCCACACTACTGATAGCATCTTTTATATCAAAGATACCTTTGTCATACAGTTCCATGACGATTTGACGGTTTTTAGTGTTATTCGACACCATCTTATCCGCATTCACTTCATCAATGGTGCGTTCAACGGTTTGATCCACCAGCTCTTCAACATCACTGGCAAAATTCACTGACGAAGCCGCAGCTTGTGCTTCTTCAGTTGGCATAAATGAAGTCAGCACTTGCGAGAAAGGAGCATCTAAATTGACATTGATACAAAGAAGCCCAATCACTCGGTTATCGCCATTGCGAATCGCCACAGTAATCGATTTCATTAATACCCCACCTTTGGCGCGAGTAAAGTATGAGCGAGAGAAGTTTCTTTCTGAACCTTCAATGTCTTTTAACATTTTAAGGGCAAGAACTGTAATTGGAGAACCTACCTGACGGCCAGTATTTTCGCCATTGGCTATGCGTATAGCCGAGGTATTAAGATCTTCTAACGAGTGCAGAACGATCTCACAAAACTGTCCTATCAAACTGGCAATACCATCAACTACTGCTTCATACGAGCGCAGGATGATCTTGTCGTGCTCTGTAAAAGGTTTGATATCAACAGAATCCAGCTCTAATAGCGATTCAGCATCAATAATTTCAGTGTTCACGTATCTATCCAGTTAATAATTCAAATAATAAGTTAAAGTTTATCAGATTATTTGAAAAAAGAGAGAGCAACCTGAATTAACACATTAATATTCTGATCTAAATCATAAACAAAATGCAAAAAACCGAGGCAAGCCTCGGTTTTATAAAGCCTATTTGCTATTACTTAGTAGCAGGCTGTGCCGCTGGAGCTTCAATACCTAGCAGCTCAACTTCAAACACTAAAGTAGAGTTAGCAGGGATAGCTGGAGACTCTTGGTCGCCGTAAGCTAGCTCTGGTGGGATAACAAATTTGTATTTAGAACCCACTTTCATAAGTTGCAGACCTTCAGTCCAACCAGGAATCACACGGTTAAGTGGGAATGTTGCTGGTTCGCCACGGTCGATAGAGCTATCGAACTTAGTGCCGTCCGTTAAAGTACCTGTGTAGTGAACTTTAACTACGTCGGTAGCTTTAGGAGTCGCGCCGTCACCTTGTTTTTCAACTTGGTAAAGGATGCCAGAATCAGTTTTGGTTACGCCATCTTTCTTAGCAAAATCAGCACGGAAATCTTCGCCAGCTTTCAATGCTGCTGCTGATTTAGCCGCGGCTTTTTCAGCCATTTTCTTGCTAACGCGAGCGTCTAGACCTTCAAGAACCGTACGGATTTCATCTTCTTTAAGACCAGCATTACCGGCAAATGAATCCGTAATACCTTTCAGTACCATTTCATCGCTAAGCTCAATACCAATCTCTTTTGGTTTCTCTACACTTGCTTTTAGGTAAGTTGCAAATGAAACACCGATTGCGTATGCCGCTTTATCGTCGTCAGATTTAAACTGCATTGCGCTAGCTTCTGCTGGAGCGGCTGCTTCAGTTGCGGCTGGGGCTGCTGCGTCTGTCTTTGGTGCTTCTTCTTTTTGACAACCAACTGCTAGGGCAACTGTTGCTGCAAGCAGAGAAAGTTTTAGCATTGATTTCATTTATTTCTCCAAATCATGGCTTAGCCACTACTTTAAGCACTATTAGGTGCAAATTGTTTCCGTTAATATTTTATTAAAATTAACAAATTACAGGTCAGTGTGCGAATTATAATTACGCCTACACAACCTTTAATTGTCATTTCTAAGTAAAAATGTGTGAGATAGGGACTTAGACCCTACTATTTAGATTAGTTCCCTAGTAAGCGAGTTAAATCGCCTGATTGGCTTCTATAAGAGTCCATTTCCCGCCAACCCTACGGCTATTTCCCTGCCAGTATTCGGTTATAAGGGTAGGATATAGAGATGAAGGCACAGGTAATCTAAGGTAAACTGCTCCCCGTTATCGATTTTATAGGCTCAATGCAATGTCAGATACAACAGAGATTTCAACACTAATCCAAAAGCTTAATCAGAAAATTGATGATCTTGAGTGTAAAGCGGCATTTCAAGAACAAACCATCGATGAACTTAATGATGCACTAAGTCAGCAACAATTACTGATTTCAAGAATGCAAACACAAATGAAATACGTAGTGGGTAAAGTGAAAAACATGGATACCTCTAACCTTGCCGATCCATCTGAAGAGACCCCACCACCTCATTACTAATCTCTATTTGCTGCACATCACGGCACTACCTGTAAAACGAAAAAAGCCTCCGATTAGGGAGGCTTTCTAAATTAAGTCTAAGTGATTTAACTTTTAGTAGTTAAAGCAGCAGTCTAGTGGTTAGAGCAGCAGTCGTCGCCTTTACCACACTCACCTTTACCACCACAGCATTCATGATCGTCATGGTCATGAGCGCCTTCTCTGTGGATGTGGCCGTGTGCAACTTCTTCTTCTGTTGCTTCACGAATCGCCACTACTTCTACGTCAAACGTTAGAGTTTGACCTGCTAGCATGTGGTTACCATCAACAACAACTTCGTCACCGTCAACTTCTGTAATTTCTACAGGAATTTGGCCTTGGTCTGTATCTGCTAAAAAGCGCATGCCAACTTCTAGTTCATCTACGCCTTGGAATACATTGGCAGGAACACGTTGCACCATAGCGTCGCTGTGCTCACCGTACGCTTCTTCAGGACTTACAGTCACGCTGAACTTGTCGCCAACTGCGCGGCCAGCAAGAGCTTTTTCTAAACCAACTACTAGGTTGTTGTGTCCGTGTAGATAATCCAATGGTGCATCCACACCGGCTTGATCAACAACTACGCCTTCTTCAAGCTTTACTTGATATGCAAGACTTACTACTGAGTTATTGTCGATTTTCATAGTCACTCCAAAAAGTTGGTTATTCAACTGTTCAAAAAAGAGGCGCAATAATACAGACTAACCTTTGCCATGGCTAGCGCTTAATTCTATTCTGGTTTAAAGATCCCAATCATATCCTGATCTTTTGCTTTTTGTTGCTTTTCTGCGGGCAAACGAGGCTGTTTATAATCACAACTCACACATTCTACCCATTCGATATTATTCACTTCCCACCAGCGCAAGCTATCCATATCGTGACACTCTGGACATTCAGCACCCGCAATAAATCGTTTTCTAATTTTCATCATTTCTATTCCAGTAATTGCTCGACTGACGTTCGTTTTCTATTTCTCGACCAAAGATCTCTTCTAGCTCTTTACGTGCTTCTTTAGCTCGCAGGGCTAAATCACTTTCATCACTATGCTGAGGCAACAACTCTTTCAGCATAGTATTATCTAACTTATTAAAATGCTTAGCGGCGCGAGTGGCTTGATGAGGGTGCATACCTAACGCAACCAACAATTGTCGCCCTAAATCTAACGCGCCCAAAAAGGTTTCTCGTGAATAACCTGGCACGCCATGATTGAGTAATTGATAGGCTTCTACGCGACTGCGCGCTCGAGCAAAGACTTTTAAATTAGGGAAATGTTGCTGGCATAACTCAACAGTGCGAATGATCTCATCAGGGGCATCAGTACACAGCACTATCGCTTCTGCATTTTCAGCGCCTGCTGAACGTAATAAGTCGATATTAGTGACATCCCCAAAATAGACTTTATAACCAAATTTACGTAATAGTTTTATCTGGCTTGGGTCGCTTTCTAAGATAGTCAGCTTTACTTTATTAGCGTACATCAAACGACCAATCACTTGGCCGAAACGACCAAAGCCCGCCACGATAACTCGCGGTTCTCGATCGCGTACCTGTTCGTGAGATTCCGCTTCATCACTGCTATTAATGCTGCGCGAATAAATCCACGACTGTACTTTTAATATTAGCGGCGTGGTCACCATAGACAAACTGACCACCACCAACAAAAAGCTAGCCACAGAATTAGATAACAGACCCAGCGCTAATGACGCAGTAAAGATAACAAAAGCAAACTCGCCACCTTGACTTAAAATTGCCGCCATTCGACTGCGCGATTTAGACTTGATGCCAAACAGACGTGCCAGTACATATAAAATGAGCCCCTTGGCGGTGACTAACCCCACTACCGTTGCGAGAATCAATAAAGGACTATCAAATAGTAAGCCTAGATTGACCGACATCCCCACCGAGATAAAAAACAGCCCAAGCAATAAGCCTTTAAAAGGTTCAATCGTGATTTCTAACTCATGCCGGTATTCGCTTTCAGCCAACAACACTCCCGCTAAAAATGTACCTAACGCCATCGACAAGCCAAGATGTTGCATGGTTACCGCAATGCCAAAGACCACCAGCAGTGCAGCGGCGGTAAATAACTCACGCGTTCCAGTTGAGAGTACGAATCGAAATAATGGCCTAAGTAAGAAGTGTCCAGCTACCAATAAGCCCACCACGGCCAACAATGTCATCCCTACATCAGCCCAATTACCGGCAACCTCTCCTGCTAGTAAAGGCAGTAAAGCCAACATAGGAATCACCGCAATATCTTGGAACAGCAATACCGCAAATCCTGACTGGCCGGTTTCACTTCCCGCCAACCCTTGCTCATCAATCACTCGCAGTGCAATAGCGGTTGATGACAACGCCAAACCCATGCCAATGGCAATACTGCTCATCCATGATTGACCCAATAGGAATGCCACCATAGAGATAAACAGTGTCGATATAACCACTTGGGCTCCGCCTAATCCTAAAATAGGGATGCGCATCGCCCACAGTTTTTTAGGGTTCAGTTCCAAGCCAATTAAAAACAGCAGCAGCACCACCCCAAGCTCTGAGAAGTGCAAAATGGCATCGACATCATTAATTAAAGACAGTCCCCATGGGCCAATCACCACTCCCGCTAGCAGATAACCTAATACTGAGCCAAGCCCCAATCGTTGTGCCAAAGGCACTGCGATAACGGCCGCACCTAAAAACAATACACTGCTTTCAATGAGTTCATTATTTAGCGCCATTACTGCCCCCTTCCACATCCGCTTGCTCAGCCAGAGGATTTGCCAACCATTGTCGATATTGCAAAGCATGTTGCGCACGCTCGGTGTCAGGAATCGTACGTGACCAGTATAAAACCATAGGTTCAATCCAATGCATCTGACACAGTAAAGCGGTCAACTCAAACGGTTGTAATATTTGCTCTAGAGGGTATTTATTATAGCCTTGCGGAGAAAAGGCTGACTTTTGCCCTCCGGTCGTTATCACACTGCGCCAATGCTTTCCTTGCAGCGCACAGTGAGAGCCAAAAGCAAATCCTTTATCCAACACGCGATCCATCCACTCTTTGAGCAAGGCAGGGCACGAATACAAAAACATAGGGTGTTGAAACACGATGACATCGTGCTGTAGTAAACGTTGCTGCTCTAATGCGATATCAATAAAAAAGTCGGGATATTCAGCGTATAAATCGTGAACAGTAACATTGGGCAATTCTTTGATTTGATCAATCATGCACCGATTAGCCACCGAGCTATCCGGTTCAGGGTGAGCGTATATGACCAACACTCGAGGGACACTTGAGGGGTAAGCAGACAGCTTTGTCATTCCTTGACACTTTCCTTAACTGTTACATTGCCCTCATCCTATCATGTCAAGGGATCGACTTTTACCCCTATTCCCCCTAATATGCGAGCAACATATTCGATTAACGCTTAGCATTTTCATGATTACGATTTCAGACATTCAATTATTGCGCGGCGGTAAAGCACTTTTACAAGATGCTTCTGCCACTATTCATCCGGGAGACAAGGTGGGCCTTGTTGGCAAGAATGGATGTGGTAAATCCACCTTATTTGCTTTAATGAAAGGTGAATTGAGCATTGATGCCGGCGACTTTAAACAGCCCAAACACTGGGAGCTAGCTTGGGTAGCCCAAGAAACCCCTGCTTTAGAGCGTACTTCAATCGAATATGTCATCGATGGCGATAGAGAATACCGCCAACTTGAAGCCGATTTAGCCAAAGCTGAACTGGCTGACGACGGCAACAAGGTCGCTGAACTGCATGGCAAAATTGAAACCATTGGGGGTTATTCAATTCGTGCTCGCGCGGCAGAGTTACTGGATGGTTTAGGTTTTTCTCAAGCGCAAATGCAATGGAACCTCACCCAGTTTTCGGGGGGTTGGCGCATGCGCTTAAACCTTGCCCAAGCACTGCTGTGTCGCTCTGATCTATTGCTACTTGATGAACCAACCAACCACTTAGATTTAGACGCGGTAATGTGGCTAGAACGTTGGCTGCAAAACTATCGAGGCACACTAGTGCTCATTTCCCATGATAGGGATTTTCTCGATCCTGTCGTGGGTCGTATCATCCATGTTGAAAACGAACAATTGAATGAGTACACAGGTAACTACTCATCATTTGAAAGCCAGCGTGCGCAAAAACTGGTCTTGCAACAAGCCATGTATCAAAAGCAACAAAAACAAGTGGCTCATATGCAAAGCTATATTGACCGCTTCCGTTATAAAGCCTCAAAAGCGCGCCAAGCACAAAGCCGTATTAAAGCCTTGGAGAAAATGGAGCAAGTGTTGCCTGCGCAATTTGATAATCCATTTAGCTTCCAGTTTCGTGAACCTGCGGCGCTGCCAAACCCAATTGTCATGATGGATCACGTATCAGCGGGTTATGACGACACGCTGATCTTAGAAAAGATTCGCTTAAACTTGGTTCCTGGTAGTCGTATTGGCCTGCTTGGCCGTAACGGAGCAGGTAAATCAACACTAATCAAATTGCTGTCTGGTGAACTGGCTTCGAAAAGCGGTGATTTTACCTACTCGCAAGGGGTAAAAATCGGTTACTTTGCTCAGCATCAATTAGAAACGCTGCATCCTGATGAAACTCCGCTACAACATTTAATGCAAATTGCACCCAAGCATACTGAACAGCAGTTGCGTGACTACCTAGGTAGCTTTGGCTTCCAAGGCGATAAAGCGCTTGATAAAGTTGCGCCTTTCTCTGGCGGTGAAAAAGCCCGTTTAGTGCTGGCGTTACTGGTGTGGCAAAAACCTAACTTGCTACTACTGGATGAGCCAACCAACCACCTTGATTTAGACATGCGCCAAGCCTTGACCATGGCTCTGCAAACCTTTGAAGGTGCCATGGTTATCGTCAGTCACGATAGGTATCTACTGCGTGCGACCACCGATGACCTTTACCTAGTTCACGACAAACAAGTTGAACCTTTTGATGGTGACTTAACCGACTACTACAAGTGGCTAACCGAGCAACAAAAAGAGATCAAAAAAGCGCAATCGAGTGATGAACCTAAATCTTCTGTGCATTCAGCGGCGGCGAAAAAAGATCAAAAACGCAAAGAAGCTGAGTTTCGTAAACTCACCGCGCCCATTCGTAAAAATATCACCGCTTTAGAAAAGAAAATGGATAAGCTCAACAAGGTGTTAGAGCAATGCGAAGAGCAACTTAGCGATACCGACCTGTATCAGGCGGAAAACAAAGCTAAACTTACTCAAGTGCTCAGCCAGCAAGCCAGTGCAAAATCGGAACTTGAGGAAGTGGAAATGGAATGGATGACAGATCAAGAAACTCTAGAAGAAATGCAACAAGAGCTGGATAACGAATAACAACGGATGGACAGCACGCCGAACCGTCTTTTGACCCTAGATAGTTTGTGGCAATTTAGTTTGCGCTACTACTGTGTGCAGGAGATCAAAGAGGCGTGCTTGCACCTGCAAAACCATTTTCACGGCAATGTAAATCTGCTGCTCACGGTAAAATGGCTTGATGAACAGCACCTCTCTTTTGCCGATTCGCAGTGGCCTAAGGTAATACAAAGCCTTGCTCGCACTGAGCCTTTATTGCTGCATTTCAGAGAGTTAAGACGAAAATCCAAAGCGCATTTACCCGAGTCTTTATATCGTGAGTCTCTACAATTTGAGTTGCAACTCGAACGCCAACAACAAGCCGATATTGTCGCGGTACTTCATCAATTGCCCCTGACAGCAGTGACTCAGCCCCACTTAATCAACGACTATTGCCGCCAACTAGGTGCGCAGCAACTCGCCGAGATATTTAATAAGCAAATTCATGATTAATCGCTTTTCTCCGCATTGGAGCATTCAAAACCCACATATCCAAACGCTCATGCCTAGGTTTATTCGTCGGCAACCTCTGTTTACTCCAGTTTGGGAAACATTAATCACCGCTGATGACGATTTTCTTGATTTGGCATGGAGTGAACACTGGCAAGCACCATCTGCGCAGAATAAGCCTATATTTATTCTCTTTCATGGTTTAGAAGGAAGTTTTAACAGCCCTTACGCTCACGGACTGATGCATGCCTTTGCCAACAAAGGCTGGCTATCAGTGATGATGCATTTTAGAGGTTGCAGCGGTAAACCGAACAAACAAGCACGAGCCTACCACTCAGGGGAAACCGAGGACGCACGCTTTTTCCTCCAGCAAATCCATCAGCGTTTTCCCAATAACCCTAAAGTCGCGGTTGGGATTTCGCTTGGCGGAAACATGCTAGTGAACTATCTCGCACGTTATAACGAACAACCTTTGGTTGATGAAGCGACCGTGATCTGTGCGCCACTGGATTTAGCCGTGTGCTCGCAACGCATTGAACAAGGCTTTAGTAAGCTCTATCAAAATTACTTACTGAACTCGTTAAAAAAACACTCATTACAAAAAATTGAGTTGCTAAAAGAAGCCATCGGCATCGATATTGATACCATCAACAATATGCGTTTGTTACATCAATTTGATAACGCAATTACTGCCCCACTGCACGGTTACATCGACGCGAAAGATTACTATACGCGATGCTCTGGACTGCCAAGGCTAAATGATATTCAAATTCCAACACATATTATTCATGCTAAGGATGACCCGTTTATGACCGATGACGTGATCCCGACATTTAAGCTAAACAGTAATCTCAACTATCATTTAGTCAATAATGGAGGGCATGTTGGCTTTGTTGGAGGGTCGCTAAGCTCTCCTCATTTTTGGTTAGAGATGGCGGTACCTAGCTTTTATGATAAATTTACGCCTCAACAATAACTTAAATAAGTATCTAGCATGATTGTACCGTGGAAAGAAATTGCCCCAGAAACACTAGAAAGCCTGATTAAAGAGTATATCCTGCGAGAAGGCACCGATTACGGAGAAGTTGAAATATCTCTTGCGGATAAAGTGGACCAAATCAAGCAACAGCTTCAACAAGGAACAGCGGTTATTGTTTACTCCGAATTACATGAAAGTATCGATATAAAAGTAAGTCATAACTCGAAACCTTTATAACACTGAAATAAGCGAGTGTTATTTGTATACTATTCATTCGCAACAAATCACAGACAAGGAAAGTCATGTCAGCTAAACATCCGATCATAGCGGTAACTGGCTCCTCTGGAGCAGGCACCACCACCACCTCTGAAGCCTTCCGTAAAATGTTCAATATGATGAACACTAAGGCGGCTTGGGTTGAAGGAGATAGCTTTCACCGCTTTACTCGCCCTGAAATGGATGTTGCTATCCGTAAAGCTAAAGAGCAAGGGCGCCACATTAGCTACTTTGGTCCTGAAGCCAATGACTTTCCCGCCCTAGAAAACTTCTTCAAGGAGTATGGCGAAAAGGGAGAAGGCAAAGTACGTCGCTACCTACACACATTTGATGAAGCGGTGCCTTACAACCAAATGCCCGGCACATTTACCCCGTGGCAAGAGCTTCCAGAAAATAGCGACGTTTTATTCTATGAAGGCTTGCACGGTGGCGTAGTGGATAGCACTTGCAACGTTGCTAAACATGTTGATTTGCTGATTGGTATGGTGCCAATAGTAAACTTGGAATGGATTCAAAAGTTTGTTCGCGATACTCGCGACCGAGGGCACTCACGAGAAGCAGTGATGGACTCGATCGTGCGTTCTATGGATGACTATTTAAACTTCATCACCCCTCAGTTTTCACGCACCCATATTAACTTTCAACGTGTACCAACGGTGGATACCTCAAATCCACTCAACGCCAAGGGCATTCCAAGCTTAGATGAAAGCTTTGTGGTGATCCGTATGCGCGGCTTTAAAAACGTCGATTTCCCCTATCTTTTAGCCATGATAGATGGCTCATTTATGTCTCGACATAACACCTTAGTTGTACCCGGCGGCAAGATGAGCTTCGCCATGGAGCTCATTATTCGACCTATATTGCAACAACTGCTAGAGACAGGAAAGATAGGCTAAGGTCCGACCTTAATCACACTCTTATTAAAGAGTGTGATTAAGGACACGCTTTTGTGTGAAAATTCAACAATGCATGACGATCAAAATCAAGAAATTTCGCTGAAAAAAAGTTACTATTCGTACTGCAAAAAATTAAACGTAGTAGCAGCAACTACACCCCTCGCCCCTTAGATGGCGATGTCTGGGGACATAATTATACTCGCTGAGAGAGGAAGATAAGAATATGGTTTTAGGTAAACCTCAAACAGATCCAACTTTAGAGTGGTTTTTGTCACATTGCCACATCCACAAATACCCTTCAAAAAGCACATTGATCCACGCTGGCGAAAAAGCGGAAACTCTTTACTACATCGTAAAAGGTTCTGTAGCAGTACTGATTAAAGATGAAGAAGGGAAAGAAATGATTCTTTCTTACCTTAACCAAGGTGATTTCATCGGTGAGCTAGGTCTTTTTGAAGACGATCAAGAGCGTACCGCATGGGTTCGTGCTAAATCTCCATGTGAGGTTGCTGAAATTTCATTCAAGAAATTCCGTCAGCTAATTCAAGTTAATCCAGACATCCTAATGCGTCTTTCTTCGCAAATGGCTAATCGTCTGCAAGTGACAAGTCAAAAAGTAGGTGACCTTGCGTTCCTAGACGTGACTGGTCGTATTGCTCAGACTCTGCTTAACCTTGCTAAACAACCTGACGCAATGACTCACCCAGACGGCATGCAAATTAAGATCACTCGTCAAGAAATTGGTCAGATCGTAGGTTGTTCTCGTGAGACTGTAGGTCGTATCTTGAAGATGCTTGAAGAGCAAAACCTGATTTCTGCACATGGTAAAACTATTGTGGTTTACGGTACTCGTTAATCAACTTTAGATTAAAATACTAAAACCGCTGTTATTCAACAGCGGTTTTTTATTGCCTGCACTTCCGATATTCCGTTGAATAACGTGTTATTTACCACTATTGGTGCTTTCAAAAATCTTATCAGCTGATGCCTCTACAAAGCCTTGATAAAGCTGGCCTTGGCTATCTTTATAACGCTTAGCAAACTCATAAAAACCACCCGGCACGCTTTGTATGCCATTGGTAAATTTAACCTCTACCTTATCGGCCATGGTCGAAGATTGTTCTAATAACACCTCTGGTGTTCCTTTTACTTCACCGCCAGAAGCATTGATGGCAAACTGCTTTTCTTGCAAAAAGGCATTCACCTCGCCCACCTCAGCAAACTGCGCTAGTTGATTAACGCTGACGGTAAAATGATTGGCTCCATAACCATGTGCGGCAACCCATGCGGCGTATTCACTCTCTTGTGCTAATTGCTGATATTGCTCAAAGCTCAAATCCCATAAGCGTCCGCCATGCAAAAAGTTAGAGCCCACAAGTTGTTGTGGATCTATTTGCTCAATCAATTGCCTGACAATGGCCTGCAATTCGTCTGAACACTGCTCTAGTTGTAATTGACTAATAAAGACTTTGGGGAAATCAGGCTGTGGGTGCTGATAGTGCTTTGCCACCAATTTTTTGGCTTTGAATACATAGTCACCACCTTCTTGATAACCAAGATCGAGAAAGGGCTGTGCTAAAACATCTAAGCCAACGGGCGAACAAGCAAAAGTTCGCAACGCAATATGATCATTAATCAAAGCTTTATCTTGCTTTAATAATTCGTGGATCACCTGCGATGATGGGCAGAGCCTGCCATTAAAATCATCCCACAACAGGTCAAATAGCTTTTGTACACCCATAACCCCTCCTTAGTTAGCCAAACGCAATTACTAGTCACACGGATTGTTAGTTGAACCGACGGTTAGTCGAACTCAATTCCCGGAGATAATGTTTCCGGTAGAATTGGCGCATCACCTTGGATAGACGCCATTGGATACGCACAATAGTCTGCGGCATAGAATGCACTCGGTCTTAAATTACCCGATGCTCCCGGCCCGCCAAATGGTGCATCGCCACTGGCTCCTGTAATAGGTCGATTGCGATTCACAATGCCTGCACGGATTTCATCTAAGAAGAATTGCCACTCTTCATCACGAGTCGAGATAAGCCCTGCTGAAAGCCCGTACTGGGTGTTATTGGCCTGCACCACTGCATCTTCAAACTGAGTAAAGCGCGCCACCTGCAACAGTGGCCCAAAGTATTCTTCATCCGGTAAGTCAGCAATAGCACTCACCTCTAAAATCGTCGGCGAAATAAACGCATCATTGAGCAACTGCCCATCAAGTAATGGTTTAGCACCAAGCTCTATTAAAGATTGTTTAGCTGCAATAATTTGCCCAGCGGCAGTTCGAGAGATCAATGTCCCCATAAAAGGTTGAGACTGAGCAAACGGCTGATCCATTTTCAGCTTCTTAGTCACCTCAACAAGACGAGCGATAAGAGCGTCTCCAGCCTCACCTACGGGTATATACAAACGCCTTGCACAGGTACAGCGCTGACCGGCACTGATAAACGCAGATTGGATTATGGTGTGTACAGCAGCATCTAATTCACCAAACTGCTCACTGACAATAAGAGGGTTATTGCCTCCCATTTCTAGCGCTAACATTTTATCCGGCTGCCCCGCAAATTGACGATGCAGAATATGCCCAGTATTAGCACTGCCGGTAAACAGTAGACCATCTATTTGCGTCGACTCCGCCAGCGCTATTCCCGTTTCTTTAGCGCCCTGCACCAAATTGATAACGCCAGCAGGCAGTCCCGCTTGATACCAAAGTTTGATGGCTAATTCGCCACATAACGGCGTGAGATCGGACGGTTTAAATACAACGCTATTCCCTGCCAATAAAGCAGGAACAATATGTCCATTTGGCAGATGAACAGGGAAATTATAAGGCCCAAAGACCGCCAATACACCTAACGGGCGATGCTGTAGCGTGACATCATTTCCCGCAACTTGTTTATGCTGGGTACCGGTTCTTTGATGATAGGACTTAATTGACAGGGCAATTTTTCCCGCCATCGCCGCTGCTTCGGTGCGTGTTTCCCATAAAGGTTTGCCCGTCTCTTTCGCCACAGTTTCAGCAATAAGCTCAGCGTTTTCTTTCACTAACTCAGCAAATCGCACCATGATTTGTTCTCGCTCAGCATAGGGACGCTTCTTCCAGCTAATAAAAGCATGTCGCGCACTGGACACCGCCAGCTCAACCTGCCCTTTACTAGCCGCATGCCCCTGCCAAATCACTTCACTGTTATAGGGAGATAAAGAGCAAATTTCATCACCTTGTCCTGAAATCCACTCACCGGCTATAAAATGCGTTTGCATACGATTCATCCTTGTTATTCGAGTTATACAGCGGCCATGCGAACCCAGTCGCCCACTTCAACTTGAAGGGCTTTGGCAACTTTAGGGCTAATGATGACGGTTTGGCTTGCTGCATCAAATGCAGCTTGTTGAGCGACGGCTCGGAAATGTTCAAACGAGGTATTACAAATCAGATAGTTAGTCGAACTGCCATGTTCGGCAATCGACACCTTAGCTCGAAAAGAATGGCGCACAGTATCGATATTACGCAGGTCACACTCTACCGTTGGTCCCGCATCAAAAATATCGACATAATCCCGACAAGTGAACCCTTCATTTTCCAGTAGCTTCAAGGCAGGGCGAGTATTGTCGTGTACCTGACCGATAACCGCTTGCGCCTCTTTACTCAACAGGTTGATATAGATGGGCAGCTTAGGCATCAAATCGGCAATAAAGCCCTTTTTACCTATCCCTGTCAGGTAATCGGCCATCGTAAAGTCGATGGAAAAGAAGTGTTCTTGCAACCAATCCCAAAATGGCGAGTTGCCCTTATCATCAGAGACTCCGCGCATTTCAGCAAAGATGGTTTTAGAGAAGCGATGTGGATGCTCTGCTAACATAAGAAGGCGAGATTTAGACATTAGGCGGCCGTTGAGACCGCCTCGAAATTTAGGGCGTAAAAACAAGCTGCAGATTTCACTACAACCTGTGTAGTTGTTGCCAAACGTTAAGAGTTTGACCACATTATTGACCCCTAGCTTTGGCGAGGAATGCACCACCTTACTGATGTGGTAAGAGTAAAAAGGCACATCCCAACCAACAGACGCTTCAATGGCAGTAGTACCTGCTACTTCACCGGTATCGCAATCAACCCCAACCATCAAATAGCCTTCGTCACCCGGTTGGGTAACGTCTGGTTTTGAAAAGCTATTGACCGAATGCTCGATTCTATTTTGCAATAACTCTTCATTGACGGGCAAAGAAGTAAAACCGTGACCAGACTCTTCTGCACATAAATACAGAGCCTCATTATCATCCTTGAAAATTGGGCGTACTACCAACATCTGACTATCCTCCCTGATAGAAAGCTAGGCGTTATATAATTTTGCTACTGCTGCTTCGAAGCGTTTAAGTCCTTGTGTAATTTCTTCTGTCGTGATCACGAGTGAAGGCGTAAAGCGAACCACATTTGCTCCAGCAACTAACACCAGTAGTCCCTCTTCACCTGCCGCAACTAATACGTCACGAGCTCGGCCTTTCCAGTTGTCATTAAGTTCAGCGCCCAGTAGTAGCCCTTTACCTCTAAATTCAGCAAACATTGGATACTTAGCATTGATGCGCTCAAGCTCGGCACGGAAAATAGCTTCACGATCTTTCACACCTTGCAGAACTTCAGGCTGTGAAATGTGATTGACTACCGCTTCTGCGACAGCACACGCCAATGGGTTACCGCCATAAGTAGAACCATGAGTGCCCACTTTGAAATGCTGCGCTAGCTTATCGGTGGTTAACATAGCGCCGATAGGAAAACCGCCACCTAACGATTTAGCTGTACTCAAGATATCAGGTGTCACACCTAATCCTTGGTAAGCATAGAAATCACCTGTACGACCATTACCTGTTTGAACTTCATCAAAAATCAGTAGTGCATTGTGCTTATCACACAGTTCACGCACTGTTTGTGCAAACTCTGGCTGTGGCGAAATAATGCCACCTTCGCCTTGTAGAGGCTCCATCATCACCGCACAAGTTTCGTCAGATATTGCAGCTTTGAAGGCTTCGATATCGTTGTAAGGAATATGCTCAATATCACCAGGCTTAGGACCAAAACCATCAGAGTAAGCGGCTTGTCCACCCACGGTCACAGTAAAGAAAGTTCGACCATGAAAACCTTGATTAAAAGCGATGATTTTTGATTTTTGACTACCAAACTCATCGGCAGCGTAACGGCGTGCCAATTTTAAAGCGGCTTCGTTCGCTTCTGCGCCTGAGTTAGCAAAAAAGACTTTATCAGCAAAGCTCAATTGAACCAGTTTCTTACCTAATCGAAGTGCCGGTTCGTTGGTCATGACATTACTTAGGTGCCATAACTTATTGGCTTGCTCAGATAAGGCTTCAACCATGATTGGATGACAGTGCCCTAAACAGCTCACCGCAATCCCACCCGCAAAATCAATGTATTCGTTGTCCTGCTGATCCCAGACTCGCGCACCTTGCCCTCGAACAGGAATAACCGCCATTGGGTTATAGCAAGGAATCATTACTTCATCGAAGTCTTTACGCGTTACATCTGTCATATCCATCACTCCTTTATGCATTTTCCCTGCAACGGTAAAATTCGTTATTTATGCATTGCAGAAGACTTTTCGTCTATATAGGCATTGTATTAACAAGTTATTAACTATTTCAAGCTAAATATCTGTTTTATTGGCCTAGTATACCGAACAAATCGTGCACAGTGTGACTCGATAGGGATAATAAAGAGAAAAAGATATCATTGAGCATAACAAACACCTGCACAACACCAATAATTCTAGATAAATATTATGCAAGCAATCTCAATAGATATGCGTTTTTGATTATAAGCTGTGAACTATAGACAAGCAGTATGCTTAAAGAAGTTAGCTAAGATCTCTAGTCCCTGCTCTGTCTTAATCGATTCTGGATGAAACTGCACCCCTTCGATAGGCAAGGTCTTATGACGATAGCCCATGATCTCTTTGGCTTGTCCATTTTCATCAACCGTCCATGAGGTCATTTCAAGGCAATCAGGTAAAGAGGTTTTTTCTACGATCAGAGAATGATAACGAGTGACCGTGAGTGGATTATTTAAATCAGTGAATACGCCTTGGTTGGTGTGGCGAATTGGAGAGGTTTTTCCGTGCATGACTTTATCCGCACGAATGACTTTCCCACCCAGCACTTGAGCAATCGCTTGATGGCCAAGACAAACGCCAAGTAAGGGTACTTTCCCCATGAACTCTTGAATAACCTGTAGCGAAATACCCGCTTCGTTAGGTGTACAAGGCCCGGGAGATATCACAATGGCTTGTGGTTGTAAGGCATGGATTTGGGCAAGGGTAATGGCATCATTGCGTACAACTTTAGTCTCGCAACCTAACTTACAAAAGTATTGATAGAGGTTGTAAGTAAAAGAGTCATAGTTATCAATGATTAACAGCATACAAAAATCCAAACAAATAAAAAATGCCACCACCTTTGAGGCGATGGCATTCTATCACAACTGATTTGAGCCCGCGTTTAATTAAAAGCAGTGCTTAAGTAAGAGGTTTAAAACGGGCGCTTAACAAAACCAACCGCTTGGTAAACTTTTTCCAATGTTACCGCAGCTCGTGCAGATGCTTTTTCAGCGCCCGCTTTCATAACTTTGTTAAGATAAGGCATGTCCTGACGAACACGACGATATTCAGCTTGAATTGGCTCTAGCATTTCAACTAAGGCTTCGCCCACATCTTTCTTGAATGGGCCGTACATCTCAACACCTTGGTATTGAGCTTCAATTTCAGCAAAGGTTTTATTGGTAGCGGCAGAGTAAAGACCCATAAGGTTTGCGATACCCGCTTTGTTTTCTACATCATAAGCAATGCGCGGTGGATTTTCTGGATCCGTTTGCGCTTTGTTGATTTTCTTGATGATCGATTTAGGATCTTCAAGAAGCGTAATCACGTTCTTACGGTTATCATCCGACTTCGACATCTTCTTGCTCGCATCTTGTAAGCTCATCACACGAGCATTCACAGTTGGAATGTGCGGTTCTGGGATTTGGAAGATAGGCGATTCAGGGGTTGCGTAGATGTTGTTAAAGCGGTTTGCGATATCACGAGCTAACTCAAGGTGTTGCTTCTGATCGTTGCCCACCGGCACTTGGTGCGCGCCGTATAGCAAGATATCGGCTGCCATCAATACTGGGTAATCATATAAGCCCACATTTACGTCATTCGCGTAGCGTTGCGACTTATCCTTAAACTGAGTCATACGATTTAACTCACCCATTTGGGTGTAGCAGTTTAGAATCCAGCCTAGTTGAGCGTGTTCTGGTACGTGAGATTGAACAAACAAAGTGCTCTTTTCTGGGGTTACGCCGACTGCAAGACAAATAGCCAGAGCGTCTAGAGTTGCTTCGTGCAGAGCTTTAGCATCTTGACGTACCGTGATGGCATGTAGGTCAACAACACAGTATTGACAGTCGTAATCATCTTGCATCTGATTCCATTGACGCAGAGCACCAAGATAGTTGCCAATGCTTAATTCACCAGACGGCTGAACACCGCTTAACACTATTGGTTTAGTGGTCATGATAATTACTTCCTCAATACTTCTAAAATTAATTTTTTATACGATAAAACAGTGTACTCATCGACAAATATATTGGAAGAAAAAAAACAGTAAAACGAGCCTAAGTTGACAATTCAGGCTCATTCATTGGGGATCAGTGGCAAGATGGCAGCAGTTCAACTAACTGTGATAAGTCGTCAATCAGATAATCGGGGTGAGAAGACTCGATAGGCTCACCGTGATTATAACCATACGGTAAAGCAACGGATGTCACTCCGGCATTTTTCGCGGCCAGAATGTCGTTTTTAGAATCTCCAATCATGATCATCTCGGCCGTTGAAAGCTGATGCTTTTCAAGCAGGTGATTCAGTGGCATTGGATCGGGCTTTTTCTTTTCCAGAGCATCGCCACCTAATACGTCGATGAAGAGGTCACTAAGACCATGCTGAGATAGGATCTCTGGTACAAACTGATAAGGTTTGTTGGTCACAATCGCCAATAGATAACCGGCTTGATGAAGCTTATTTAGCGATTCTGCAACGCTAGGATATAAGTTGCTTTGCGTGTGTCCACACTCGGCATAAAAGCGGTCAAAATACTGGCGCGCTTGTTGCTTAGTTTCGTCACTCAATGCTGGGTCAATGTGCATGCTTCGACTTAAAGCACGCGCCACTAATACATCTGCGCCATTGCCTACCCACTCGCGCACTTGCGCTTCAGAGACACTTGGGTGCCCCATAGCTTGTACCGCTTGATCCGTTGCAATGGCAAGATCTGGAACACTATCGAGAAGCGTTCCATCAAGATCAAAAGCCAATAACTTAGTTAGATTTAGAGCCACAGTTATTCCACCTTAATTATTTCACTTTCGCTAATTCGGCGCGCATTTCATTAATCACCTGTTGATAATCAGGTTGATTAAAAATCGCCGAACCTGCCACAAACATATCCGCACCCGCTTCCGCAATTTCACGAATGTTGTCAACCTTAACTCCGCCATCGATCTCTAAACGAATATCACGACCGCTTGCGTCAATACGTTCACGTACAGCGCGTAGCTTATCTAAAGTGTTAGGGATAAATGACTGACCGCCGAAACCTGGGTTTACAGACATCAATAAGATCATATCAACCTTATCCATGATGTAGTCTAAGTGAGTCAAAGGAGTGGCTGGGTTTAATACAACGCCCGCTTTACAGCCGTGTTGCTTGATGAGTTGCAAAGTGCGGTCAACATGCTCAGACGCTTCGATATGGAAGGTAATCATGCTGGCACCCGCTTTAGCAAATTCTGGAACAATAGAATCAACAGGCTTCACCATCAGGTGAACATCGATAGGTGCGGTAATGCCGTAATCACGCAGTGCTTTACAGATAGGTGCGCCAAAAGTCAGATTTGGCACATAGTGATTATCCATTACATCAAAATGCACTACATCGGCACCGGCGGCCAATACACGCTCAACATCTTCGCCTAAACGAGCAAAATCTGCAGATAAAATAGATGGTGCAATAAGAAAGTCGTTCATAGCTGTTCCCTAGAATAATGCGTTCAATTTGCGCGCAATTCTACAAAAGCAAACTATAAACTAAAAGGACAATTTACAAATGAATGTCAATGTTGCGACTGGTGTTAAGCATCACGATTAAATAAGGCTAACAATTCGTCCACCTTATTGCGTCCTGCGCCATTTCGGCTAATGGTGCGCTTCACTTTCACCACATTCAGTTGCGCGCCATGATATAAGCGACGCGTTAATACCGTGTCATGGTTTGAGATCAGTACCGGGATGCCACGCTTATTGGCAGTGCGCTCGGCAACATCCGCTAATGCGGCTTGGTCATCCAGAGAAAAACCATTACCTGAGTAGGTAGTAAAGTTTGAAGTGGTCGATAACGGCGCATAAGGCGGATCGCAGTAGATAACACTGCCCTTTCTGGCACGCTTAAAGGTCTCTAAATATCCTTCACAGACAAAAGTCGCTTTACTGGCTTTTTCAGCAAAAAACTCCAGTTCTTGTTCTGGGAAGTAAGGCTTTTTATACGAACCAAACGGCACATTAAAACCGCCTTTTTTGTTATAGCGACATAAACCATTAAAACCAAAGCGATTCATATACAAAAAGGCCACCGAGCGAAACTGAATATCATCGCTGGCGTTGAACTGTTTGCGAACGTCTAGATACACTTCTTTTTGATTGTATTCAGCGGTGAACATGCGTTTTGCCTCATTGATATAAGGCTGCGGATCATGCTTTAACAGATTGTACAGATTGATAAGATCTGGATTGATATCTGCAAGTAGGTAGTGTTCATAGTCGGTATTTAAAAATACCGAGCCTGCCCCAACAAAAGGTTCAACTAGCTTTTTTGCTTGTGGTAGATGACGCTGAATATCATCAACGAGTCCATATTTACCACCTGCCCACTTTAAAAAGGCTCGTTGTTTTTTCATTGCTGGTCTTCACTACCCATAGTTTCTAGGACGCGGAATGTATCACAAAATGACATATGTCTCAGTGTTATTTTCCTGCCACAACCTCTTTGTGCACTTGTGACATCGACTTAACCCAAGGGCCGACACTTTGTAGCGCATCGGGTAACTGTTCAATTGCTTCACTGGCTTGCTTTACAAAACGGAAGTCTTGATAGGTAATAATGTACCAAGTTTTACCCGAACGAGGTGTCGGATAAATGCGTACTTGGTTTTGCAATTGGTGCTCATCAATAAACGCCTGCACTTCTCCCATACTGCGTAATGCGCCAAGTTGTACGGTATAGCGCTTACTGCTGATAGCCAGCAGTTCATCTCGCGCAAAAGAGAAATGGACTATTGGCTGAGTGCTATTGTCTTGTTCTGCAGATGCCGATGGAGTGGCAATTGTCGAAGTCGACGGCTTCACTGTCGGCTTCACCACTTGCGTTTCAGTATCAATCAAAGAATCAACCACCTTGTCAGGAACAACGACTCGTTCTTGACCACGGCTATTATCATCTAAAGTGATGGTTTTACCGGTTACTGGTGGTGGCAATTGATGGCTATCGTCAGTCAGAGTTTGTTCTTCTTTAGCCGAAAAATCAGCAACCTGTTGGTTTTGTACGCTTTCAGATTCAGGAGTGGCTTTCTCAACATTGCTACTTAATGCCTGATCGGTTGCATCGGGCTGCGAAGTAGAGTTTGAAGCGGATAATACCCACCAAGCGATTAACGCAATCACAATAATGAGAATGATCACAACAACGCCGGATTTGGCTGAGCCATTGTGAGAAGATAATGCCGTTTTCATTGGTTTCACTTTACTTCCTAATGCCATTAATTCGCCCGGATACTGAGGGCAACGATTCGCCTTTTTACGAATACTGTCGCGCTTGTTCAAGCTTTCAAATTTTCTAAGTACCATCAACTCTAAGAAAAATTCCACCTCTGTTTTTGGCAGAGGCTCAATAATGAGTTGTACAGGTTGAGTATTAAATTGATGACATAGGGGCAGGATTTTCTTTGACAATAAGTCAGGGCCACATGCCATGATTACATTGATAGTCCACGTAGGGTGAGCTTGAATGCGCTCGACCAAATTCCACAAGGACAAAAGAATTTCTTCGGAGAATAAGCCAGCATCATCCACCAAAATAGTAAATTCAGCCGCCGGTAAGCCTAATGCTTGGTCTAAATTTTCAAAAATAGAGTGCTGCGCAGAATACGCATGATTAGTAGTCAGTTGTGCCAATAAGGATTCAGCCATGTCTTGCTCTGACATCGCAGGTTCACCGAGTAGCTTAGCTTTATAACCGACAATACATTGTGAGAAATGACGCTCAAGAAGCCAGGATTTACCTGCCCCTCTTGAGCCAATCAAAGTAACGAGATTTGAGCCAAAACGAGTCATCAGACGCAATTTATCTAGCAACAACGCCTGTGATTGTAACTCCAATGTTCTGGCCTTATGAGACTGACTCATCCACTATCCCTGTATGTTACTTTTATTTACGTCCGTCCTCGATAGCTTGATAAACATGCGTAAGGTCGATTTCGCTAATCACTTTGGCACTACCAATTGCATTGGGTAACACTAAGCGTAAACGTCCCGACAGTACTTTTTTATCGCGCATCATATGCTTCATGAAGTCCTCACCAGACATGCTCTCTGGTGTATGTACAGGTAAATCGCAGGCAATAAGCAGTGATTCAATTCTGTCGACATCAATAGCATCAAGCATTCCAGCATAGGCTGCCGTTCTTGCTGCCATTACGGTACCTGATGACACAGCTTCGCCATGTAGCCAGTTACCATAGCCCAATTCAGCTTCAATAGCATGACCAAAAGTATGACCAAGATTCAATAACGCTCGAATACCTGACTCTTTTTCGTCTTGAGCAACAACATCAGCTTTAATTTGACAGCAGGTAGCCACCGCTTTGATAACCGCACTACTCTCTAGCTCTGTCAGTGATTCGATATGTTGTTCTATCCATTCAAAAAATGGCTTATCTACAATCACACCGTATTTCACTACCTCAGCCATACCGGCCGAAAACTCTTTATCAGGCAAAGTGGCTAAAGTATTGATATCAATAATCACAGCTTTAGGTTGATAGAACGCGCCTATCATATTTTTGCCTAAAGGATGGTTAACCGCAGTCTTGCCACCAACAGAAGAATCGACTTGAGACAGTAGAGTTGTCGGAATTTGCACAAAATCTACACCGCGCTGGTAACACGCAGCCACAAATCCCACCAGATCACCAATGACACCACCGCCTAATGCAACTAAAAGTACGTCGCGGCTGTAGTTATGCTCAAGCAAAAAGCTCATCACATCATTAAAGGTTTCTAGGGATTTATATTGTTCACCGTCAGGCAGTTCTAAGACTTTTGTGTTGCACCCTAACTCAACAAATTGTTGCTTCACTCTATCAGCGTAGAGAGGACCAACGGTTGTGTTAGTGATAATAACCACTTGTTGCTGTGATAAATCTTTTGACGATGGGAATAGACTTGAAAAGAGGGCCGGGTTACCCAATAACCCAGCACCAATTGAAATTGGGTAGCTTCGCTCCCCTAAACTTACCGTGATCCGTTCCATGGGATGCTCTCCTCAGTAAGATTAACGTTGGAAGATTAACGCTCTTCCAACATTTTAACGATTTGATTTGCAACTATTTTTGCACTTTGATCGTCAGTTTTAACCGTATAGTCTGAAACTTCTTCATACTGTGGGTTACGCTCTGCAGCTAAAGCCTCAAGAACCTCACGAGGTTCATCAGTTTGCAAAAGCGGACGCTTTTTATCGCGATTAGTGCGAGCAAGTTGTTTTTCGATAGTGGTCTCTAGATACACTACCACGCCACGAGCAGATAGACGGTTGCGGTTTTCTTTACTCATTACTGAGCCACCACCGGTCGCAAGAACGATACCCTGTTCTTGGGTAAGGTCATTGATCACACCTTCTTCACGCTTGCGGAAGCCTTCTTCGCCTTCCACATCGAATACCCAAGCGATATCAGCGCCAGTGCGCTCTTCGATTACCGTATCAGAATCAACAAACTCCATATGAAGTTGCTGTGCTAGGTGTCTACCTATTGTGCTTTTGCCGGCGCCCATTGGGCCAACAAGGAAAATATTACGTTTTTCAGCCATGTTAAGCAGTATTTTACAACGTTAAAGTCAAATTACACCGCCACCTTCATTTTACCGCTAAATAGTCGGTATAGAGAAATGACGCCAAGTTCCTCACATATGAATCGTGATAAGACCCGAAATTATCTGGATTTGCCATCAACAATGCAAATTATATTTTATCTTTTTTTGGAAAGAGGATGGAAGGAGTGACAAATATCAACAACTCACTACGTCCAAACTTGTCAGAAGTTCGCTTAAAAAAGCGACCAAACCAAGGAATATCAGAAAGATACGGTACTTTCTCAACATTTCGGATAATGCTTTTCTGATAAATTCCACCCAGTACAATAGTTTCACCATTTTCAACCAAAACTTGCGTTTGCACACGTTGCGTGTCGATAGCTACCGATTCACCGATGCCAGTTTTGACCACTTGACCAGGTCTGTCTTGGGTCACTATCAAGTCTAAAACTAGATGATTGTCTGGCGTTATCTGCGGAACCACCTTCAAACTCAGCACCGCTTTACGAAATGAAATGGATGTCGCGCCACTTGAAGCCGCTTCTAAATAAGGGATTTCTGAACCTTGCTCAATATAAGCAGCCTGCTTATTGGTGGTGACTAACCTTGGGCTGGAAATAATTTCAGCCCTTGATTCGGCCTGCAGAGCAGAAAGCTCTAAATCAAGTAAGGTATCTGAACCTAGTTTTGCCAATTGAAAAGCAATCGTGGAGGCATTGGGGTTAGCTAATCCCAAGTTCACATTTAAATGATCGACCAAATCCGTACTGCCCTTTGACGCTTCAATACTAGGGGTGACTTTGCTATCCGTATTAATATTGCTAAAGCCCCAACGCACGCCAAGCTCATCCAATTCGCCCTCATTGATAGTGACGATTCTGGCCTCAATTTGTACTTGTTTAACTGGGATATCTAAAGATTCAATAATCTCAACAATACGCACTAAATTGTCGGGATGATCATAGATAAGCAATGAGTTAGTTCTGTCATCGACCGCGATAGAACCAAATTCTGAAACCGTCCCTACTCGGCGATGATGATCCAAAATATCGGCAATATCTGACGCTTTAGCGTATTTAATCGCGAACAGTTGTGAAGATAACGGTGGATGAAGAGTGAGAGTGTTCAATGCTTCCAATGGATTAATTGTGAGTTCTGGCTGACTAGGTGCAATTGCCACGGCGGGTTGGGATGAATTATTGCGAACCTCAATCGCTGGCGCAGAAAACCACTGCTGCTCCTCGGCAAGCACTGAACTAAAAAAAAACCATAGAATAAGGATGAAAGAAGTACGTTGCATGTGATTATTCCCCTACTTCATCCCCAACAAAAAAGTCGAACACAAATTGCCCATCAATCCGGTTGCTCTGCACCGAATCCCGCGCCAAGGTCATACTTTCTAGAGCGACAAAATCTGAATATTCCATCACCCTTTGCACTAAACTTCTAACGGCAGAAAACTCTCCTTGTACCTCCACCGTGAGGCGATGGCTGTTAGGTGCTTTATGCCATTGCCACACACTAAGAAGTACGGAAGAGCGCTGTAAATCAGCAGAGACATAATTAAACAGATTCACTTTCGACAATGTTAAGGGGCGATTCATTGTCAGCTGTTGATATTGAGCTTGATAATCGGGTTGTGGCTGGGCCAGTAACTCTAACTTTTTTAAATAAATAAGATGCTCATGCTGCTTGGATGACAACTGTTCTATGAGTTCTTGTTGTTTAGGTTGAATAAGCGCAATCCAAACTCCCCATGCACCAAGCACGCAACTGCTTGCCATTAATACACTGACGCCATAAATCCAAGCTTTAGGGAAATAAAGCCAGCGACTCCAATCGTAAAACAATAACCAACTCACAGTGCTTCACTGACCAGTTGAAATGAAATTAAGAACAGAGTACTGGTTTGCATATCATCGCTAGTCTTTGGTAGCAGTTGTTCAATCTGTAGATACTTTAAAAAAGGCGATTTGGCTAAATAATCCATAAAAGGGCTAAGTTGATGGAGATATTGCACCCTTCCTTTGATTTCACATTCTGAAAATTGGCAAGCAAAACTCAACAAGCTGATGCCTTGCATCGCAGGTTTATGGGGCAAAATATCAATGGGTAAAGGACGCTCGCCTTGCGCATAATAGCTCTGAACGAGAAGCAGGCGCTCACGCCAGTTAGTTTTCTCATCTGCGATACGAGTCGCCTCAATATGAATGCGCTTCGCTGCATTTATTTCAGAGTTCAATGCTTGTAACTCAACACGCAGTTGCTGTTGATATTGCGTGGTTAACCTCAAAGCAATCAGCAGGCTAATCAAGACTAATAAGGGCAACAAAGTAAGGCGTAGCCAGAAAACCCACTTTTTACGCCGTGCTATCTGTTCTCGCCAAGGAAGGAAGTTAATCATTAGACGACCTCACACCACGACATAGCGCCGAGCGCACAAGCCAGTGCTGGATAATACGAACTAAATGCCATCAGTTCCGTGTCTTGAGCTTTATCCTGCAACAGTTGTGAGGCATCAATACAACACACTGTTGAGTAGGTAGCGGTTTTATCTTGAAAGTTCCTGACTTGCGTCTGAGAGCCAAATAACAACAAACTCAAACTCGACCCTTCTGCTTGTAAACTCACCGCTAATTCATGCTGCTGTAAGCTCTGCGCCAGTTCAGAAAAACGGCAGGGATTGGAATCAAATGTATGTGTGGTCAGTCGCCCGTCAAGAGATACCGCTGTGATTTTGTCATCGCGGATTTCTAAGGCATAGTGAGCCGTTAGTTGGCTATCAGATAGTAATTGCTGGCTCAAGATAGCTAAATCGGTCAGCGCCCACCCCACCACATTAATGGTTAAGCTACTTTCCTTTAGCAAAGTATCCAATGTCTCCTTTTTGCAGATAAATAAGTCTATATCCTCTGGCGTACTTTGCTCTGCACTGCGTTTATAATCATAGGCGAGAGGGTCTTGTCCTAACACTTGAGATAACTGTTCACGCACATAAGATGACTCTTCATCTACGGATAACGGTGAATTTATAACAGAACTCTTACGTAACACCTCTTCAAATTGTAAGCTTATTGCGACACAATTCCGCCATTTTGGTAAATGCTTATTTAGCTCTGCGCTAACGGATTTCCAATCATTTTTACTTTTAATCGGATAAGTCAGGCAATCCTGTATTTTCCAACCCAATTTACTGTTCTTCAACACAACACAAATCAGTTTGTTTTGACGTATAGAAATGCCGGAAAATATGGAATAAAGCATACAAATCCCTGTTAAATACAGTAAATATCAAAAATTTAGGTAGCCAATGAAAAAAGCGGTTACACTAAGTTATTGTTTATGCTCATTGTTAATATGAGCAAATTTAAATCTTTCAAAAACAAGGAAACTTGGGTGAAGTTCATAAAGATTACGTTAGTTCTTGCACTGATTTGCATAGTTCTTGGGCTAGGTACAATTTTTGGTTTTTACTATTATCTAAAGCCTCAATTGCCGGATGTGGCAACGCTGAAAGATGTTGAACTGCAAACACCAATGCAGGTATACACACACGACGGTAAGCTAATTGCCCAGTTTGGCGAAAAGCGTCGTATCCCTTTAAAACTTGATCAAATCCCTCAAGAACTGATTGATGCTGTTATCTCTACCGAAGATAGCCGCTTCTATGAGCACTATGGTTTTGACCCTATCGGTATTACTCGCGCCGCTGTCGCCGTAATCTCAACAGGTTCAGCCAGTCAAGGGGCAAGTACCATTACTCAGCAGTTGGCTCGAAACTTCTTCTTATCCAATGAGAAGAAAGTAATGCGTAAAATTAAAGAGATATTTATTGCCGTTCACATTGAGCAGTTATTGAGTAAACAAGAGATCCTCGAGTTATACCTCAATAAAATCTATCTAGGACATCGCTCCTATGGTGTAGGTGCCGCTGCCCAAGTTTACTTTGGTAAAAGTCTACAAGACCTCACGCTAGGTGAGTTGGCGGTGATTGCCGGCCTACCCAAAGCGCCGTCGACCATGAACCCTATCTATTCCATTGATCGCGCCACTACGCGACGTAATGTGGTACTGGGCCGAATGCTAGCTGAGCAAAAAATCACTCAACAGCAATTTGATGATGCGACAGCAGAAGATCTGTTAGGTGAAACTCATGGCGCACAGCCACAAGTAAGAGCGCCATACGTGGCAGAGATTGCTCGTGCTTGGATGGTGAAAAAATTTGGTGAAGAAGCGGCTTATACCTCAGGTATGCGCATCTACACCACGGTAGATTCAAAACTGCAAAATGCAGCTAATATTGCGGCTGTCACTAACCTTGTGAACTACGACGAACGTCATGGTTACCGTGGTGAAGAGAAAGTCGTTTGGGCAGCCAATGCAACCGCTATGGATCAACCTGCTCTAGAGAAATACCTACGTACCCAACCAAGCTACGGTGCTATGCGCCCGGCTGTGGTCACTAACATTGAGGGTAAAACGGCTCAAGTTTTCATTAAAAGTTATGGTTACCAAACTATAGAATGGGATGGCATGAGTTGGGCTCGTCGTTATAAAACCGATAAGAGCCAAGGTCCTGCACCGAAAAGCGCATCTGACATTCTAGAAGTTGGCCAACAAGTTTGGGTTCGTCCAACGGACATAGCTCGCGCACTGACTCCTGTAGAAACGCCTGTCGTTGATACAAAAGCAGATACAGAGCAACAGCCTGCAGAAGAGCCAACGCCGATTGTTTGGCGACTAAGCCAAATACCAAGTGCGAATACAGCAATGGTTTCAATTGAACCAACCTCAGGGCGTATTACCTCATTGGTTGGCGGGTTTAACTTTGTACACAACAAGTTCAACCGTGCCACTCAATCGTTACGTCAGGTAGGCTCAAGTATTAAACCATTTATCTATTCGGCTGCGATTGATGATGGCATGACTTTGGCAACCTTGATCAACGATGCCCCTATCAACCAATGGGATGAGAGTGCTGGTACTGCGTGGCGTCCTAAAAACTCACCACCGACTTATCTTGGTCCAACGCGTCTTCGTATCGGGCTTGCTCAATCGAAAAACGTAATGGCGGTGCGTGTATTGCGTGCTGTGGGTCTGGATAAGACTCGTGATTACCTCACTCGCTTTGGCTTTGCTAAAGAGAACACGCCGCGCTCAGAAACCATCGCACTAGGTGCCGGTAGCTTGACACCAGTGCAAATGGCGCAAGGTTATTCCGTATTTGCCAACGGCGGTTACTATGTAGAACCTTTCTACATTGAACGTGTAGAAAACCCATATGGTGAAGTTCGTTTCCAAGCTAACCCAACGGTTATCTGTAAAACTCACTGTGACAACACCTTAGTGACTGACGTGACTAAACACGCTCAAGATCATGAGATGAAACTAACAGAGCTAACCAATGACAAAGGTGAAAGTATTCAGGCTGAGCATACTCAACCAAGATACGCACCAAGAGTGATTACCCCACAAACCGCTTTCTTAGTTAGAGAGTTGATGTACAGCAACATCTGGGGTGGTGGTAACTGGTCTAAAGGTACTGGCTGGAATGGCACAGGTTTCCGTGCGCAAACCTTAAAACGTCGTGATATCGGCGGTAAAACAGGTACCACTAACTCATCGAAAGATGCTTGGTACAGTGGCTTTGGTCCAAATGTTGTTGCCGTTACTTGGGTTGGTTTTGATAATCATAACCGCAACCTAGGACGTACCAGCAAAAACGCTAACCTAGGCTCTAAACAAGCCTCTGGCGGTGAAGCGGGGGCTAAAACAGCGCAACCTGCGTGGATTGACTTTATGCGTGTGGCATTGGCTGATAAGCCAATTAAACGTAAGCATGTGCCTAGACACATCATTCAAGCGCGTATTGATCGTAGTTCTAGCCTACTGACACAAAAAGCCGACGAAACATCTCGCTTTGAGTATTTTCTAGAAGGCACAGCACCAACAGAATACGAACCTGAAAACACCAGCAATGGATTCTACGGCGAAGATATTTTCTCCAGTGACTCCTCTGATAGTGAGGATGGCGAAGATAGCGGAAGCTTATTCTAAGTATTAGAAACACAAAATCCCCAGACAACGTCTGGGGTTTTTTTTATCTCGCTTAATCAAGACTCTTGCAAGCTATTGGCAATATACTTTGCTAATGCCTCAAACCTTGGTTTGAATGGTGAGCCCGGTCGATAAGCCAAAACCAATTTTCTACAGGGTTGAGGGTTGACCGCTTCAATATAGCTTACGCCATCTTTAGATTTTTCCTGTGGCACCGCTAATTCTGGTAACAGAGTAATGCCCGATCCCGCAGAAACCATATTTCTCAGTGTTTCTAAGCTAGTTGCTTTAAAACGTTGATCTTCCACTGCGCCAGAGGCGAAGCAAAACCCTAATGCTTGATCTCGCAAACAGTGCCCGTCCCCCAAAGAAAGTACTGTACTGCCTTGCAACTCCTGCATATCCAGTTGCTCTAGCCCGCCCCATCGATGATTTTCAGGAACCGCCAGAACCAAAGGCTCTTCATATAGATCTAACTCATTAAAAGGTTCGGTTTCTTTTACCGCGGCCAGAATAAGACAATCCAGTTTTCCCTCTTCCAATTGTGAAACCAACTGATGAGTTTGCGCTTCATACAGGAACATTTCTAAATCAGGAAAATCATGTTTTATCTTAGGGACAATCAGCGGCATCAAGTATGGGCCTACCGTAGGAATAAACCCAATATGTATCGGCCCTTGCATTGAGTCACCCTGTGCGCTGGCCATTTCAGTAAACTGCTTAATTTCCGCAAGTACCTTCTTGGCTTGTTCGACAAGTAACAGCCCAGCATCGGTAAACAACACTTTGCGACTGCTTCTTTCAAGTAAAGCGGTACCTAATTCATCTTCAAGTTTACGAATTTGACCACTTAACGTCGGCTGACTCACAAAACAGGCTTCAGCGGCCTTACGAAAATGTTTGTGCTCTGCCAAAGACACTAAATATTCAAAATCTCTAATATTCAAAAGCTTTTCTCAATAAGATTTACCTATCAAAAAGATAACACCAAACGCTAATACCTATCAAAAGAATTCCTAAATAACGTGGGGAACCCTTCAAAAACTGACATTAGATTTAACTATTTTACTGCGATAGGTTTCATATAAATAAGAAAATCTATAGCAAATAGTGCTATTAGCTACCGGTGTTATTTTTCTGCAGCAATCACTGAGATCTCAACTAACAGAGCTTCACGAGCCATATCTGCGGTAACACATGCTCTCGCCGGTGCATGACCTTCTGGTACCCAAGCATCCCAAACGGCATTCATTTCTTGGAAGTCCTGCATGTCTTTGATGTAGATAGTAGCAGACAGCATATGCTCTTTATCACTGCCCGCTTCGAGTAGCAGTTCTTCTACTTTATCCAGCATAGTTTGGGTTTGCTCAGTAATGCCTTTAGTGGCATCGGCACACACCTGACCACACAGGTAAATAGTCCCGTTATGCTTAACAATACGGCTCATTCGTTGTTTAGTTTGTTGACGTTCAATCATGGTATTTTTATCCCCTTAAAATAGAGACGGCATTGTAAATAAGTTCATGTTTGTGGGGCTAGATGAATGATTAGAAAGTGTCTATGAGATCGAATAGCAAATGACAGAAAATCGCTACAGCGCATAAAAACAAAAAGCCCTTGAACAGATTTGCTCAAGGGCCGTCTTAGAAATGGTCTAAGAAAAGCAGTGGTATTGTTATAGACACTGCTTTTTTAAACTAGTTCCTGATATTTAGCATAGTGCTGTGCAACATTAAGCGACGTTAACCGTGGCAATGATTTGCTCATTAAGATTCAGTTCTAATGCCACTTCATCACACGCATGTTGACGTGGACATTGTTCACAGTCTTTTAGCACTTTCTCTGGTAATAGCATTTTCGAGGTCGGAATGAAGTGATGCTTCATAAAGAACTCTGGCGTTCTAGTCAGTACAAAGACTTTCTTAATCGCCATTTGACGAGCTCGTTCTACCAAGTGCTGCACAACCGCTGTGCCTTGACCTTGTCCCTGCCAACCCGCTTCTACACCTAGAGAGCGAATTTCAGCTAAGCCTGAGTCATACACATACAGAGAAGCACAACCTGTCACTTCACCAAGATGCTCTGCGACCGCAAAAGAGCCAATATCACGGATCAGTTCACTGCGGCTACGCGGCAAGTTTTCACCTAAGCCAGCCCAGTAAGCCACCATACCTTCTAAGGTATCGATATCAGTGAGGCGAGCAGCGCGAACTTTAACGCCAGAGGTGTCTCTTTGCTCTAAACGTTGCTGTGCTTGCTCAACCGCATGCGCCACTTGTTGAGGGCTTACGCCGCCCAGTGCCGAACGCTTCTCAAGGCAAGAATCTATGGTCAGAATCTCGTACACATCATGCTCAATAACATCAGAGAACTGTTTCAGCTCTTCAATGCTCAACTCTTCCAGTGCGCAACCTTTGGCAATGGCCGCCACAACCGCAACCCCAACAATATGGTGCGCTTCACGGAATGGAATACCTTTCGCTACTAAGTAATCAGCAAGCTCAGTAGAGTTCGCATAGCCTTGTTTCGCCGCTTCAAGTGTACGTTCACCGTTCACTTTGATGCCTTCAAAACACAGACCCGCCATTTCCATACAATCGTTCCAAGTGTCTAAGGCGTCAAATAGACCTTCCTTATCTTCTTGCATGTCTTTGTTGTACGCTAGTGGCAATGCTTTAACTGTCATCATCATGCCAGCCAGTGAGCCGTATACACGACCACACTTACCACGAATCAGCTCTAGTGCATCTGGGTTTTTCTTCTGTGGCATCAATGAAGAACCTGAAGTCACAGTATCCGCTAATTCAATGAAGTTAGACTCACCTGAGTTGTAGAAGATCATATCTTCTGCCAGACGAGAAAGGTGCAACATTGACAGGGATGCAATCGACATCAGCTCCATAACATGGTCACGATCAGAAACAGAATCTAGGCTGTTACGAGTTGCGCGACGAAAGCCCAGTGAATGCGCGAGTTGCTCTCTATCCATTGGATAAGCCGTACCTGCCAATGCGCCAGAACCTAGCGGACAAGTGTCTAAACGCTTGATTGCGTCACTCAATCTTGAGTAATCACGCTCTAGCATTTCAACGTAGGCAAGACACCAGTGTGCAAAAGTTACCGGCTGAGCACGCTGTAAGTGCGTGTAACCTGGCAATACCGTACCTTGATGTTGCTCAGCAACAGAAACCATTTTGGTTTGCAGTTTATCTAAAGCAATCAACAGTTGATTACCTTGCTGACGACACCACAGTTTAAGATCCGTTGCTACCTGATCGTTACGTGAACGACCGGTGTGTAGCTTCTTACCCAGATCCCCGACTTTGCCGATTAACTGTTGCTCTACCCATGAGTGGATATCTTCAGCATCAGATTGAAGGATCTGTTCAGGATCCTCCATCACTTCAAGTTTTAGCTCGTTAAGTGCTAACTCAAGTTTCTGCTGCTCTTCTTCTGTTAGAACATTGACCGAATGCAGAGCCTTAGACCAAGCGATCGAGCCAACAATGTCTTGCTCAGCCAATCGGTAATCAAAGCGAAGTGAATCGTTGAACTGTTTAAACCGAGTGTCTGCTGCTTGGGTAAATCTACCGCCCCATAATGCCATTGTGTTCTCCTGAAATTCCTTAGTCTAATGCTGCTTACTTTATTCTATTTTTAACGCTATTTCTTTAATTCATTAAGAGCGCGGATTCTGCTTGAAAGCGAGTACAGACGGATAAAGCCTTCAGCATGGCTTTGGTCGTACACTTCGTCTTCGCCGAATGTAGCAAACTCTTCAGAGTAAAGGCTGTTGTCAGAACGTTTCTGAACAACGGTAGCTTGACCTTTATACAGTTTAATTACCACTTCACCATTCACATCTTGAGCCAGTTCATCTGAAGCAGCAAGGATTGAACGACATAGTGGAGTAAACCAACGGCCATCATAGACAAGGTGAGACGCTTTTACGCCCAACTCTTCACGGAATTCAAAAGCAGCTTTATCAAGCACAAGTTGCTCAACGGCACGTAGCGCTTCCATGATGATAGTGCCCCCTGGAGTTTCGTAACAACCACGAGATTTCATACCTACAAGACGGTTTTCTACGATATCGATACGACCAACACCGTGTTTAACGCCTTTTTCATTTAAGAATACTAGCGCGTTGTATGGCGTCATTTTCTCGCCATTGATCTCTGTCACTTCGCCTTTTTCAACTTTAACAGTCACTGTTTCTGATTCGTTTGGCGCTTGCTCTGGATCAACTGTCCATGCCCAGCAATCATCGTTTGGCGCATTCCATGTATCTTCTAGAACGCCACCTTCTGTTGAGATGTGCCATGCGTTTGCGTCACGAGAGTAGATTTTAGTCAGTGATGCAGAGCAAGGGATGTTACGCTCAGCTAGGTAATCTAGACACTCTTCACGGCTTACTAGATCCCACTCACGCCAAGGCGCAATTACATGTAGGTCTGGTGCTAGAGCAGCAAATGCGCCTTCAAAACGAACTTGGTCGTTACCTTTACCTGTACAGCCGTGACACAGTGCGTCTGCACCTACTTTACGTGCTACTTCAACTTGAGCCTTAGCGATAATAGGACGTGCCATAGAAGTGCCTAGTAGGTACTTACCTTCGTAGCATGCGCCTGTTTTTAGCGTTGGGAAGATGTAATCCGCTACCATTTCTTCTTTTAGGTCAGCAATGTAACAAGCCGATGCACCCGATGCTTTCGCTTTTTCTTCGATGCCTTGTAGCTCTTCTTCGCCCTGACCTACATCAGCCACAAACGCCACAACTTCACAGCCGTAGTTTTCTTTTAGCCAAGGGATGATAACTGATGTATCTAGGCCACCAGAGTAGGCTACAACGACCTTGTTTACTTTAACTTTGCTCATACTAAATTCTCCGATAAATAGGAAAGTTGCTTGTGGAACATTCCTAATAATTGTTATTTACTAAATGTAATTGCCTACTATTCAGGCTGAAAAAGGGTGCCAACATTTTGTCCGGCAAACAGTTGTTCTAATTTTTCTGGGTAGCGCCAAGAAGCGACTTGGATAGGTCGACCTAAATCGCTAGCCGCTTGCAGTGCAGCTTGAACTTTTACGATCATTCCGTCCGTGATCACTTGTCCATGAATTAACTCATCCGCTTGTTTCTCATTCAAACTCTCGAGCAAATGTCCTTTACCGTCTAGCACACCACTCACGTCAGACAATAATGCCAGTTCCGCATCCAAAGCACCTGCAACGGCAACGGCGGCTTGATCGGCATTTACATTCATCATTTGCCCAGCAGACGTTAAGCCAATTGAGCTAATGATAGGTAATGTGTTGGTTGCCAAAATGGCTTGTAATAAACTTGCGTCTACAGGCGTTGCTTTACCGACTGCGCCCAATTCTGGATCAAGCTGTTCGATATGACACAATCCGCCATCAGCAAGACATAAGCCTGCGGTTTTTAAACCCGCTTTAATCGCTTCGCCTTGTAGCATTTTGTTGGCAGTACCTGCTAATGCGCCTGTAATTAGAGGAATCTGCTCTTGTGGAGTCACGCGCAGTCCGTCTTTCTTAGTGGAAGTCAGTTGTAAGCTATTTAGCAACTCATCCACCAAATAACCGCCTCCGTGTACCACAACAATTGAGCGTTGAGATTGTTGAGACGCTTGCTCAATCGCCTTAAATAACTTCGACAAAGTTTCGCTGCATTCAAGTGCTGCTCCACCTAATTTAATCACTAACGGTAATGTGCTCATAAATGACTTCCTTTGCGACGACTTAAAACAACGCTGTTGTTTCAGGGAATTGATTACGAATATTCAAACATTGCATTGCTTGCGCAGATGCCCCTTTTAATAGGTTATCAATCGCAGAAACGACGATAAGATGTTGACCTTGTACTTTCCAACCAATATCGCAGAACGGTGTGTATTCCACGTCTTGTATTTTAGGCATATCTTGATGCTTTAGCCTTACTAACTCAGCGTCGTTGTAGGCTGAAATAAAGGCTTGCTCTACTTGTTCTGCGCTCACGTTGTCAGCTAGCTTGAGGGTAATTGTCGCTAAAATACCGCGTTTAAAATTACCTAGGTGAGGAGTAAAGATCACCTCTTGCCCTAAATGATTAGCAATTTCAGGTTGATGACGGTGAGTAAATACACCATACGCCTGTAAGCTCACTTCGCAAAAGCTATTGGTTTTGCTGGCTTTGATACCTGCGCCAGAAACGCCACTCACTGCATTGATAACCGGCCATTGCTTGCTATCTAGTAAACCTGCTTCAATAATTGGCTTAATCGCCAATTGTGATGCTGTTGGGTAACATCCTGCTACAGCCACTAAGTCAGTTTGTGCAATCTGCTCTTTATTCCATTCTGCTAAGCCATATACGGCTTGCTCAAGCTCTGCTAAATGTTCGTGCTCAAAACCGTAGTATTGAGTGTAGAAATCATCGCCTTGCACTCGGTATGCACCAGACAAGTCAAACACCTGACAATGATGGCTTAGAAATACTGGCGCTAAGTCGTGACTCACTTGGTGAGCAGTAGCAAGGAAAACAATATCAGCCTGTTGCGCGACTGCATCCACATCATTAAGTGGTAACAGTGGCATATCAATTTTACCAAGTAACTTGCCATGTAACTGACTAATAGGCTTATTTGCGTCTAGACTGTTGGCTGAAACATACAAACCTGATAGCGTGAGACTAGGATGTTTAAGTACCATATTGGCAAGTTCAGCGCCGGTATAACCGCTAGCTCCAATAATCGCTACTTTAAGTTGTTTTTCGTTAATCATCAGCCGACTCTATAAAATTGATTATTAATGTAACTAAAAAGGCTTATTTTGCTTTTTTATTCATTCTTTGTGACTTAGTATGTGTTTTAACCTTTCATTAGTTATCTGTCAATAGTGGATGCAAAGATAATATGCCTATACCTAAATTTGTTGATATTTATCAAGGCTTGATAAGTACTTCTTCCATCAGTTCTACCGACCCAAAATGGGACCAAGGAAACGCACAAGTTATTGCCAAACTTGCCACTTGGTTTGAAGACCTAGGTTTTACTGTGACCACAGAAGAAGTTGAACCCGGAAAATTAAACCTAATGGCTCAATTGGGTAGTGGTGAAGGTGGACTGTTACTTGCGGGACACACGGATACTGTTCCCTTTGATCAAGGTCGTTGGAATTTTGACCCTCACCAGTTAACTCTGTCGGATAATCGCTATTACGGCTTAGGCACTGCGGATATGAAAGGCTTCTTTGCTTTTATCCTAGATGCAGTAAAACAAATGCAAAAAAACGGCACCGATTGGAGCACGCAAAACAAGCCTTTGTATGTTCTTGCCACTTGTGATGAAGAAACCACTATGCTCGGTGCTAAGCATTTTGCCAAAGAGGCTCCCTTTAAACCTGACTACTGCATCATTGGTGAACCCACTAACTTAGTGCCGATACGTGGCCACAAAGGACACATGGCAAATGCCATTCGTATTACCGGTAAATCAGGGCATTCATCGGATCCTGCGCTAGGAATAAATGCGATAGAAATCATGCATGAAGTGATGTATTCGTTGATGCACCTAAAACAACAGTTGATCAAAGACTACCACCATCCTGGATTTGCTATCCCTAACCCAACTATGAATTTGGGGCACATTCACGGCGGTGACAGTGCCAACCGTATTTGTGGCTGTTGTGAATTGCATTACGATCTTAGACCGCTTCCAGGTTTAAGCCTTGAGAGCCTAGATCAATTACTGCACGAGCATCTACAGACTGTGATGCAAAAATGGCCCGGACGAATTGAAGTCAAACCACTGCATCCGCCAATTCCAGGTTATGAATGTCATGCCGATCACCACTTTGTGCAAGAGATGCAGCTTATATGCGATACCGAATCACAAACGGTCAACTACTGTACAGAAGCGCCTTATTTACAAGAGTTATGCCCTACTTTGGTGATGGGACCGGGATCTATTGACCAAGCGCATCAACCAGATGAATTTTTAAGTTTAGATTTTATAAACCCAACAATTAATATTTTACAAAAATCGATCAATCAATACTGTTTTTCGAGTTAGTTTTAGCGATTAGTGAAATAAAGTTTCAACATAAAAATTGTTTGAGTCAGCTATTATGATTCAAATCAATTCAAACGTTGGTTTTTCAATCAAATTTGTTCAAAGTTTGACTCTCACCCCTTTTCTTCGATAGATTGGATCTTAACTCAAGGAAAGGTGTGTAATTTAATTACGAGGCTCAATGAAATGAATAAGAAATATTCTGCACTTACCAGTAACGTGAAGATGCTTGGTAATCTACTTGGCAGAACCATTAAAGACGCCCATGGAGAGGAGATTTTTAATAAAGTTGAAACTCTTCGTAAGTTGTCTAAGTCGGCTCGTAGCGGTCATCAAGAAGATAGAGAGGCTCTCATCCATGAGATTGAGAACCTGCCGGACGAGCAATTTATCCCCGTCGCTCGCGCATTCAACCAATTTTTGAATCTGACCAATATAGCCGATCAGTACCATACAATTTCTCGTCATTGCGAAGAGCATGTTTGCGAACCTGATGTACTTCAGACTCTGTTTAGTAAGCTTCACTCTAAAGAGATTTCTAAAAAAGAAGCGTCAGACGCAATCAAGAACCTCAATATTGAATTAGTGCTAACCGCACACCCTACCGAAATCTCTCGTCGTACCATGATCAACAAGCTACTTAAGATAAACGACTGTTTATCTAAACTAGAGCTTAGCGATATCGGTCACTCTGAACGAATTAAAACAGAGCGCCGTCTCGAGCAACTTATTGCTCAAAGTTGGCACTCAGATGTTATCCGTCAGCAACGCCCTACTCCTCTGGATGAAGCAAAATGGGGTTTTGCGGTTGTTGAAAACTCTCTTTGGGAAGCAGTACCTGATTTCTTACGTGAGTTAGACGAACGAGTATCGACTCACCTAGATGAGCCTCTACCTATCGATGCTCGCCCTGTGCATTTCTCTTCTTGGATGGGGGGTGACCGAGACGGTAACCCGTTTGTCACTCATAACATTACTCAAGAAGTACTGTGGTTATCTCGCTGGAAAGCCGCTGACCTATATCACGCCGATATCGAAGAGCTGATCACTGAGCTATCAATGATCGAGTGTAATGCAGCAGTACGTGAACTTGCAGGTGACAGTCACGAACCGTATCGTGGCATCCTAAAAGAAATGCGCACTCTGCTTAACAATACCCGTAAATCAATTTCAGCAAGACTGGCTGGCGATATTATTCCCAATGTCAGCATCTTAGAAACTGCTGAGCAACTTTGGCATCCACTACATACCATCTACACCTCTCTACATGAGTGTGGCATGGGCGTGATTGCCGAAGGCTCGCTGCTTGATACGCTTCGCCGTATTAAATGTTTTGGTGTGCACCTTGTTCGACTAGACATTCGCCAAGAGAGCACCGAGCACTCAAAAGCCTTGTCTGAAGTTACGCGTTTCTTAGGTCTAGGTGATTACGACCAGTGGAGTGAGCAAGATAAAGTTGCATTCCTAGTTAAAGAGCTTAGCGATAATCGACCTCTTATCCCGCACAACTGGGAACCATCACCAATGGTTAAAGAGGTGATTGAAACCTGTAAGACTGTTGCTGCTCACCCTAAAGAAGCCTTTGGTTCTTATGTTATTTCAATGGCACGTACCGCTTCTGACGTACTTGCTGTTCACCTATTGCTGCGTGAAGCTGGCTGTAAATTCCGTTTAGGCGTTTGTCCATTATTTGAAACTCTAGAAGATTTGAATAACTCAGAATCTGTCATGCAACAGCTGTATAGCATTGATTGGTATCGCGGATTTATCCAAGGCGAACAGATGGTCATGATTGGCTACTCTGACTCAGCAAAAGATGCCGGCGTAATGTCTGCAGGCTGGGCGCAATACGACGCAATGGATAAGCTAGTTAAAGTCTCTGAAGCGGAAAATATCGACCTGACCTTGTTCCATGGTCGTGGCGGTACTATCGGCCGTGGTGGCGCTCCTGCACACGCAGCATTGTTGTCTCAACCACCAAAAAGCTTAAAAGGTGGCCTACGTGTTACTGAGCAAGGTGAGATGATTCGCTTTAAACTTGGTCTACCACAAGTGGCTGTCAACAGCCTGAACTTGTACGCTAGCGCCATTTTAGAAGCTAACCTTCTTCCGCCTCCAGAGCCAAAACAAGATTGGCGTGATCTTATGGAAGTGCTATCACAGGTTTCTTGTGAGTCTTACCGTAATGTTGTCCGTGGCGAAGCAGACTTTGTTCCTTACTTCCGCGCAGCCACACCTGAGCTTGAACTAGGTAAACTGCCACTAGGTTCTCGTCCTTCGAAGCGTAACCCGAAAGGTGGCGTAGAAAGCCTACGTGCGATTCCATGGATCTTCTCATGGAGCCAAAACCGTCTGGTACTTCCTGCATGGTTAGGCGCAGGTGAAGCGATTCAATACTCCATTGACCAAGGTCATCTAGAGTTACTAGAAGAGATGTGTCGTGAATGGCCGTTCTTCTCTACTCGCTTAGGTATGTTAGAAATGGTGTACTACAAGTGCAGCATGGATATCTCTAAACTGTATGATGAGAAGCTCACAGACCCATCACTATGGCGTTTAGGTGAAAACCTTCGTGGACAACTACAAAAAGACATCCAAACGGTTCTGAAAGTAGAAAACAACGAGAACCTAATGCAAAGTGACCCATGGGGTCTAGAGTCCATACGTCTACGCAACATCTATGTTGATCCATTGAACATGTTGCAAGTAGAGCTTCTAAAACGTACTCGACAAACAGAAGAGAATAACCCTGAGCTTGAAGAAGCTCTGATGATTACCATTGCTGGTATTGCAGCCGGAATGCGTAACACAGGTTAAGTTCGAGCAGCGTTTATGATGCTTAGAATTCAAGCCCTAGCTCATTGAGCTAGGGCTTTTTTATATTCTCGACTTATCGCATCGCAAAAGACAAAACCGTGATATACCCACCATTTCATCCAACCGACAACAGGACTTGTTAGGCTTTTTGAGCAAGTTGGCAATATGAGACAAAAAGCAGTAAACATGTTTTTGTAATACTTATTTTTCGTTAATCTAACGCCAAAAAATGATAGTAAACTGTTAGCTTATAGGTAGGGGATCTTGGGTTTCACAATAAAAATAACGAGACACAATATTCCCTATTTATTAGACATAATAAAATAAATTATGGTCAGGTGAGAATGGCTTAAAAGGTAATACATGCACTCATGAACTTCTTGAGTGGCTCGCACTCTTCAATGATGACCAACTAGAGTCTGAACTGTGCGTTGTTTTTTATATGCAGTAATTTGGAAGAACAACATGTCATTACCACACGTTATATTGACCGTACTAAGCACAAAAGATGCTACCGGTTACGACATTACAAAAGAGTTTTCTTATAGCATTGGCTACTTTTGGAAAGCAAGCCACCAACAGGTTTACCGTGAGTTAAATAAACTGGCAGAAAACGAGCTCGTTACTTGTCAGCTATTCCCTCAATCAGGCAAGCCTGATAAAAAGATTTACTCAATCACAGAGCGCGGCCGTGAGGCACTGGCTAAATGGTTTGAACAACCTATTTCGCACCCAACAGTGAGAGATGAGTTTGCAGCTAAACTTTATGCATGTGAAGTTCAGCCTGCTGAAGGTTTTTCTGACCAACTGCAACTTGCACTAAGCGATTCACGTAAACTGGTTCAGTTCTACAAAGAAATCGAAGATACACATTACTCTGATACTCGCATTTTGAGCCACAAAGAAAAAATTGAACGACTAACCTTACGTCGTAATCTTTTGACTCGCGAAGCTTGGAATGAGTGGGCGGAAGAAGTGTTAAGCGAGATTGCTTAACTGAAAAACAAAAGGACCTAGCTTGTAATGCACTGGGTCCTTTGTTTTATTTGGCTTAGTTGTAAATCTGAACTCTGCTTAAATTCTTATTAAACGTATCCCTATCGTTAGCAATCCTTATCCGTAAACTCTATATCTCTAGCTAAGTATTCTCAGATGAGAACTATGGGCGAACACCTAGCGTGTGGCACAAGGCATAAGTCATTTCAGCGCGGTTCAACGTATAGAAGTGGAAATCCTTTACCCCTTCACGACTTAAAATACGCACCATATCAATAGCCTGACTAGCCCCAACCAATTGACGAGTCATTGGATCATCATCCAACCCTTCAAACTGTTTTGCCATCCATCCAGGTACTTTCACGTTGTTCATTGCTGCAAAGCGAGAAGCTTGCTTGAAGTTAGACACAGGCAAAATACCCGGAATAATCTCTACATCGATACCCGTTGCTGCACAGCGGTCACGAAAGCGAAGGTAGCTTTCAACATCAAAGAAAAACTGCGTGATTGCGCGGTTGGCGCCCGCATCAACTTTACGCTTTAGATTTAATAAATCAGATTGGGCACTTTTCGCTTCGGGATGCACTTCAGGAAAAGCCGCTACCGAGATATCAAAATCATGGCGAGATTTTAGCAACTCAACCAAATCAGAAGCGTACATATCTGGCGTACCACCGTTTGGCGGAATATCACCGCGCAGTGCCACAATGCTCTCAATACCGTTTTTCCAGTAGTCATCAGCAATGGTGATTAGCTCCTCGCGAGAAGCATCAATACAAGTTAAATGCGGCGCCGCAATTAGGTTGGTTTGGCTTTTGATTTCTTTGATGATTGAGTGCGTACGATCGCGCTCACCAGAGTTGGCACCGTAGGTCACAGAGACAAATTTAGGTTTCAATGCTTTTAAGCGATGTACCGAGTTCCACAGAGTCTCCTCCATTTTTTCACTGCTAGGAGGGAAGAACTCGAAAGAGACATTGATATTATCAGAAAGCTCAGCAACGTTTTGATTAAGTGCATCAATGTGGCTCGCGTGTGTATAACCCATATTTCCTCTCCCTGTGCATCAGCACAATCACATAATTTTGAACGTTTAGACGTCTATATGTCTAGATAATGTAAATTTATGAGAGGGATGTCAACAAAAATTCGTACAAAAGTTGAGTCTTTTGGGGGAGAAGCATCCAACACGAACGCATTGGATGCTTTAGATAAGAATTATAATAGACTAGATAAGCGATTGAGATCGGACTGCAAGGCACCTGCCGTGACTTCTCGACCCGCACCAGGGCCGCGTATAACCAATGGGTTATCTTTGTACCATTTACTCTCAATAGCGAAAATATTGTCACAAGGCAGTAAGTTAGCCAAAGAGTGGTGCGCTTCAAGCGCCTCTACGCCCACTGTCGCCTCTCCTTCTTTTGAAAGACGTGCTATGTATCGCAGAACCTTTCCTTCGCTCTGTGCTTTATCTAAGCGCTCTGCTAGTGCTTCATTCAACACGCTGGCTTGCTGGAAGAATTCATCCACAGATAAGGCCAATAAACTCTCAGGAACTAAAGATTCAACCTTCACCCCTTCAGGCTCCAGATCTAAGCCTGATTCACGCGCCAAAATCACTAATTTACGCATCACATCGGTGCCATCTAAATCAGCTCGAGGATCAGGTTCCGTTAGCCCTTGTTGCCAAGCTAAGTCAACCAACTCACTAAATGGAATAGAGCCATCATACTGCTGGAACAGCCATGACAAGGTTCCCGAGAAGATTCCTGATAATGCTACAATTTCATCGCCGCTTTCTCGCAGGTCTCTCACAGTATGGTTTACCGGCAATCCAGCGCCCACAGTGGCGTTGTACAACCAATGACGTCCCGTTTTAGCAAATACATCCTGTACTTGATGGTAAAACTCACTTGGCGCAGAACCTGCCAGCTTATTCGCTGAGATTAAGTGCATGCCATGTTCGGCAAACTCTAGGTAGCGATCGGACACTTGCTGACTGGCCGTTACATCCAATACGATAATTTCATCAAAGCTCGATTGACGTTTAACTAGCGGTAGCCAATCTTCTTCGCTACTAACCGCATTATCGGAGAACTGGCTGTTGACCTTGCTGGCATCTATGCCATTTTCATCAAACCAATAACTCTGGCTCGCAATTACCCCGATAAGGTCAAAGCTCATGCCGCGACGCTTTTCTAACTGGTCTTTTTGCGTAGCAAATAGCTCCAACCAATTAGAACCAATATTACCTTTACCACACAATACGATGCCAACACGCTTTTGTGCTTGGAATAACTGATTGTGTAGCACTTTAAGCAGTGAAGGAATCGCACTCGTTCTTACTATGGCGATAATGCTCAGCTCAGATTCGGTTTCAAACATGAACTCAACATTGACGCTTTTCAGTGTTTGGTAAAAACCAAAACAATGATTGGCGTTGTTAGTCACACCGGCCCCTACAGCGGCCAGCATGGATAAGTCAGTTTTCACGGCAACAGACACATCAAAGTTTGCCGCTTCGATGCAGGCTAAGGCGCCGGCTAATAGTTCGCTGGTATAAGCCAGACGTAAGCAGTGCTGATCCGATTGTGACTCATAGGCCAGTGGCGCAAGCTGCGCTTTATTCAGCAAGGCCAACACTTGCGGCTCTAAACTTTCAAAATCATGTGCAGGGCTTAAAGTCAGCTCAATCAAATTCACATCATCTAATGAGGTCACTATCTTAGCGCCTCGACCAGAAGCTAATACACGCTCAATACGCGTTGAACCTGACTCTGGTTGGTGACTGCAACGCAACTCTAAATCCATAGCACTTTGTGCGACAGGTTGTAGCGTACGGCTGTGCAGTACCGGAGCGGCAAGGCGCGCTAATTCACTGGCTTCATCAAGACGAAGCAGTGGCAGTAAACAGGCATCTTCGACAATGCGCGGGTCTGCGCTATATACGCCCGCCACGTCACTCCAAATAGTGACTTTGGCCACTTCAGCCAAAGCACCTACTATGGTCGCCGAATAATCGGAACCATTGCGCCCAAGCAGTACCGTTTCACCTTGTTGGTTATGCGCCATAAAACCGGTAATAACCAAGCGTTTTTGAGGATGCTGAGCTAACACTGATTTCAATAATGGCCAAGAAAGGTTGCGATCAATTTCTGGCTGAGTGCCCGCTTCTGCGCGCAAGAAGTCACGAGAATCAAGCGCTGCACTAGGCATACCTCTATCACAAAGCAGCGCACTAAGGAGACGAGACGACCACACTTCACCGTGACCTAATGCCGCTGATTTTTGCTGCTCAGTCAACGGAGCATTTAGCGCACTTAATGCGGTAAATTCTCGGTTAAGCTGTTCTTGCAAAACACTCGCCGTTTGCTGAGGAAGCAAATCGGTAATCAATTGATTTTGATAGCTTCTTAGCTCAAGTAAAATCTCATGCGCAATACGTCCATCTTTTTCTAAAGCCGCTAACCAGCGTAACAAGTTGTTAGTGGTTGAGCCCGCAGCAGAAACAATCACTAAGTCACTCTCATTGGAGTACTCAGCTAATATATTGGCTACGCGATCAAAGCATTCTGCATTTGCCAGACTACTACCACCAAACTTATGCAGTTGCGTTGCGTTGTTCATAATTAACCCTCGACCGAATCAAATGCTTGGGCAAGATCATCAATAAGATCGTCACTATCTTCTAGCCCAACAGACAGACGTAATAAGAAATTAGACACACCAGCTTCAGCCAATGCTTTTTCACCCATAGCTCTATGAGTCATAGTCGCAGGGTGACAAATCAAACTCTCTACCCCACCTAAAGACTCCGCTAAAGAGAACAATGTTAAGCTGTTAATAAAGGTCTTCAGTTGCTCTAAATCACCATCAAACTCAAAGCTGAGCATGCTACCAAAACCAGACTGCTGACGTTTAGCAATGTCATGGCCAGGGTGATCTGGCAAGCTTGGGTGATAAATGGTTTTGACACGCTTTTGAGATTGTAGAAAGTTTAAAATAACTTGTGAGCTTTCTTCATGCACACGCATACGTGCACCTAAAGTGCGAATGCCGCGCAATGTCATATAGCTATCAAAAGGCGTGCCCGTTGCACCAATACAGTTACCCCACCAGCCAAGTTCTTCAGCATGTTGTTCGGTTTTAGTAATCACTACTCCGCCAATCACATCCGAATGACCATTAATGTATTTAGTGGTGGAGTGGATAACAAAATCAGCACCAAGCTCTAATGGTCTTTGGTAAATTGGGGTTAGAAATGTATTGTCGACGCCCACTAATGCCCCCACAGCCGCCGCTTGCTGACACACTTTCTCAATATCAACCACTCGCACCAATGGGTTCGATGGCGTTTCAATAAGAATCAGTTTTGGCTTTTTGGCAATCGCTGCAGCAAGGGCTTGATCATCTGATTGATCGACAAACTCAACCTTAAAGTCACCTTTTTGCGCACGAGTGTTAAATAAACGGTAAGTACCACCATAACAATCGTGAGGCGCAATAATTAAATCGTCTGGGCTTAAAAATGCCGAAACCCATAAATTGAGTGCTGATGTACCGCAGTTGGTGACAACAGCGCCTTTACCTGACTCCAACTCAAACAGTGCCGTCTCTAAAAGCCCACGATTAGGGTTTCCAGAGCGGGTGTAATCATACTTTGGTACATCTCCAAATGAAGGAAAACCATAGTTTGTGGACAGGTAAATAGGGGGAACAACAGCATGGTGCTGGGTATCAGACTCTATACCGGTGCGTACGGCAATGGTCGATGACTTATGTTTACTGCTCATTTTCTTGTCCTTCCTTTGGCAGTGACTGGTGGAGTTTGTAACCAATCAAATTAATCTGAATCTAATACTAGATTACCGTGATCAGTATTAGACTTCAACACATCTAGACGTCTAAATGCCTTTACATATAGCAGTAAATATCGCTAGAATTGGAAATTAACTTCTTAAAACTAAGTAATAAAGGTTTCCAATGGCAGACTGGAATGGCGAATACATCAGCCCATATGCTGAACACGGTAAAAAAAGCACTCAAGTCAAAAAGATCACTGTGTCTATTCCACTTAAGGTTCTCAAAATTCTAACTGATGAGCGAACACGTCGTCAGGTAAACAACCTCCGCCATGCAACCAACAGTGAGCTTCTATGTGAAGCTTTCTTACACGCTTATACTGGCCAACCACTCCCTACCGACGAAGATCTGAGAAAAGATTGCCCAGATGAAATTCCAACTGAAGCAAAAAAAATCATGTCTGATCTCGGTATTGAATTAGAAGTCTTCGACGACTAACACTAGTACTAAACTAGCACAACGCTCAGATTTAACTCATAAAAAAAGGGGCTAAAGTGATCACACTCTAGCCCCTTTTAATTTTCGGTTATTAACCCTGCATTCTGCTATTAGCTCTGCATATAATTCTCTGGAAGCTCAATGCGAGCAACGCCAGAGGCAACCGCTGCTTCCGCTACCGCTCTTGCTACGCGAGGTAACAAGCGTGGGTCCATTGGTTTAGGGATAATATAGCCATTACCAAACTCTAATGACGTTACCCCAGCCGCTTTCATCACTTCTTCTGGCACTGGTTCTTTTGCTAACTGGCGAATTGCTTCCACCGCCGCTAGCTTCATTTCAATATTAATCTCACTGGCTCTCACATCTAAAGCGCCACGGAAGATAAATGGGAAACAAATAACGTTGTTCACTTGGTTTGGATAATCAGAACGTCCCGTGCCCATAATCAAATCACTACGCACTTCATGAGCACGCTCTGGTTTAATTTCAGGATCAGGGTTAGAACAGGCAAACACCACTGGTTTGTCCGCCATCAAGGCCAATGCCTCAGGTGACAACAAGTTAGGACCAGATACGCCAAGGAACAGATCCGCGCCTTCAATCACATCTTCTAGGGTACGTTTGTCGGTATTGTTGGCAAACAGCTGTTTGTATTCGTTAAGATCGTCACGGCGAGTATGAATAACGCCTTTACGATCTAACATGTAGATTTTTTCACGCTGTGCGCCACATTTAATGAGTAGCTCCATACACGCAACTGCCGCAGCACCGGCGCCCAAGCATACAATAGTAGAGTCACACAGTTGCTTTCCTTGTAGCTCTATTGCGTTAAGCATACCGGCGGCGGTCACAATCGCAGTGCCGTGCTGATCATCGTGAAATACCGGCACATCGCATCGTTCGATAAGACGACTTTCAATCTCAAAACAATCTGGCGCTTTGATATCTTCTAGGTTAATTCCGCCAAAGGTATCGGCAATCGCCGCCACGGTATCGATGAACTCATCAATAGTGCGGTGCTTTACTTCAATATCAATAGAGTCCAAACCGGCAAAGCGTTTGAACAATAACGCTTTGCCTTCCATAACCGGCTTAGAAGCCATTGGCCCTAAGTTACCTAAACCCAAGATAGCGGTGCCGTTTGAAATAACCGCAACCATATTCCCTTTGGCTGTGTACTTGTAAACGTTATCAGCATTTTGGGCGATTTCACGTACTGGCTCTGCAACACCTGGGCTATAAGCTAGCGCTAGATCATGAACTGAATCAGCAGGCGTTGTTAATTCAACAGCTATTTTTCCTGGCTTAGGAAACTCGTGGTAATCGAGAGCTTGTTGGCGGAAATCATTTATCGGTTGGTCATCTGACATCTAAGAGCATCCCTTCGTGGATATTAGGAGAAAGTAAATAATTTGTGATTGTAAATAAAAAACAGGCAATGTACTACAAAGTAACCAGAGTAAAAAAGAGAATGCTTGGAATTGCCAGATCGAAATGAAGGTAAATAACTTGGATAATCAATTTGTTGTAGGATCAAAAAAGGCCGCCTAGGCGACCTTTTTTCTGTATCTTTACGACTAAGATTATTTCTTAGAAGAAAGAGCACCGAAACGCTTGTTAAAGCGATCAACACGGCCGCCAGTATCAACGATACGTTGCTTACCAGTGTAGAACGGGTGACATTTGTCACATACGTCTAGGTGGATAGATTCTTTAGCTAGAGTTGAGTTGAACTCAAAAGTATTTCCGCAAGAGCAGTTAGCTGTTACAGATTTGTATTCAGGATGGATACCTGGTTTCATGGGAAAACCTCATTTATAGGCCGCGTCGCTATCCAAATCTAAGGTTGGACACCACACGTAGTTTCTAACAGTGACACCGCGTAATACAGCATCTTCAAGGCGCAGTATAGTAATGAATTAGTCTTTAAGGATCAACTGATTTGTCCCTTTTTTCGCCACATTCACCATAATATTCCTATATATAGCCATATGCGAGACAACACTTGGCTAAGTGCTCAATATTTTTCATCATCTCCTCGGTCTTTTTCTAGTATCATCATCTGTGTAATTATCTGATTGCAGAAACATCAAAGAGATCCCATGCGCCCAACAATTGCTAGAGTTGCCCTGCCCGTACCTCTAGATAAAGAATTTGAATACCTTATCCCATCGCACTTATTTCCTGTTGTGGGTGTGCGTGTATGGGTGCCGTTTGGGCCAAACAAACGACTTGGCGTGATCACCGCCCTCACCCATCAATCAGAATACGATATTAATAAGCTCAAGCCTTTAATGACCGTGCTTGACGTTGAGCCTATATGGCCAGATAAACTTTATAAACTGATTCATTGGGCTAGCCGATTTTACCAGTATCCACTCGGTGAAACATTAAATGGGGCTATGCCCGGCGCTCTGCGTAAAGGTAAACCGGCACATAAGCAGCCACAGAAAATATGGCAGCTCACCGAAGCAGGTCGTAACCAGTTAATGCAAGGCTTTGGACGAGCAGTTCAGCAAGCTAAGGTGATGCATGCTCTGCAATATGGCGCACTGGCTCAACATGAGCTTGCCACTTTAGATATCTCTAGCTCTGTTTTAAAAACTTTAGAGCAGAAACAATGGGTAGTTTGTTCAGAAAGTATTGAAATAAATGATCAATGGCCAGCTGAGCTCATTAATGAAGACGACAAGCGTCAACTCAATCATGAACAAATGCTGGCAGTAGTCACCGTCAACCACATTGAAGGGTATGAATGTGCGCTTCTCGATGGAGTCACAGGTTCAGGTAAAACTGAGGTTTATCTTCAACTTATAGAATCGGTCATCCTGCAAGGTAAACAAGCGTTAGTCTTAGTCCCCGAAATAGGCTTAACGCCGCAAACCATCAACCGATTTAAACGACGCTTTAATGTGCCTATTGAGACCATTCACTCAGGTCTTAATGACAGTGAACGCTTGAATGCATGGCTGGCCGCCAAAAATAAAGAATGTGGCATCCTAATTGGTACTCGCTCGGCACTGCTGACCCCTTTTGCCAACCTTGGCATTGTCATTGTCGATGAAGAGCATGACTCTTCGTATAAACAGCAAGATAGCCTGCGTTATCATGCTAGAGATATAGCCATAATGCGCGCCCACTCAGAAAGTGTGCCGGTTGTCTTGGGCTCAGCCACACCATCTCTAGAAACCTTAAACAACGCCCTTTCAGGAAAATACTTACATCTTAAACTGACTGAACGCGCTGGCGGTGCTAGCCCAACTAAAAACAGCGTGATTGATGTAAAAGGTTTATATCTAGAAAGTGGCTTAAGCGCGCCACTGATCGCACAAATGCGTAAACACCTACAACAAGGCAATCAGGTGATGCTGTTTTTAAATCGCCGCGGTTTCTCTCCCGCATTAATGTGCCATGAGTGTGGCTGGATTGCCGAATGTGCTCGATGTGACGCTTACTATACCTTCCACCAAGGAAGCAGTGAGATGCGCTGTCATCACTGTGGCTCACAAAAGCCGGTCGTTCATCAGTGCCATAGCTGTGGTTCAACTCATTTAGTTACGGTCGGAGTTGGCACAGAACAGCTTGAAGCGCACTTAGAAACCTTATTTCCAGAGTTTAAAACCATTCGCATTGACCGAGACAATACGCGTCGTAAAGGCAGTCTAGAGAGCGCATTAGAGTCAATTCGCAATGGTGAGTATCAAATTCTGATTGGTACGCAAATGCTTGCCAAAGGGCATCACTTTCCAGACGTGACGTTAGTGGCTTTACTTGATGTGGATTCATCATTATATAGCAGTGATTTTCGGGCTTCAGAAAAGCTAGCGCAATTGTTTATTCAGGTGGCAGGACGTGCGGGACGCGCCAGTAAGCCTGGACACGTGGTGCTACAAACTCATCACCCAGAACATTCACTGCTACAAGCTTTATTACACAAAGGCTATCCTGAGTTTGCCCAAAGCGCCTTAATGGAACGTAGAGTGGCGCAATTGCCTCCCTATGCCAGCCTGTCTTTGTTTCGAGCTGAATCGAATAATTCGCAACTGGCGGAAGATTTTTTAAGGCAAGTAAGGCAAACCTTAGAAGCGCACCCTTTGTTTGATGAGCAATGTTGGGTACTTGGGCCAACACCAGCACCGATGGCGAAACGAGCAGGAAAATCTCGTTGGCAACTTATTTTACAATGCCAACTACGTTCAACCATGCAAAAACTACTTATGAGTGCCAAACCTGCACTAGATATGCTGCCTAATGCAAAAAAAGTTCGTTGGAACATAGATGTAGAACCAATGGACCTAAGTTAAACCACATGCATATGGCGAAATGCGAGTCACTTCACAGTAAGTTGTGCAATTTTGCTACATGCCCCTTAAACTGTTTGGCGAAAACTCGTTACACTTATTTTTCACTCGCAATTAAGCTTAAGTAGTTGAAATAAGTTTGCGTCATGGATTGAATCAAACACGCGCTAAATTTCATAGAGGACGACGTACTATGGCGACGATGAAGGATGTTGCTGGACTTGCTGGAGTATCAACAGCGACAGTATCAAGGGCATTAATGAACCCAGAAAAAGTATCCTCTTCCACTCGTAAACGAGTAGAAGATGCGGTCATTGAATCTGGCTATTGCCCTAGCACTATCATGCGCAGCATGAAGCGCAATGAGTCAAAAACTCTCGTCGTTATCGTCCCCGACCTTTGTGACCCTTACTTTTCTGAAATTATTCGCGGCATAGAAGTAGCGGCTTCAAAGCAAGGCTACCTTGTATTGCATGGTGACAGTTCACAACAAAAATGCCGTGATAATTCACTGGTCAACTTAATATACTCAAAACAAGCGGATGGACTGATTCTGCTCGGCACCGACTTGCCTATCGATGCCAGTATCGCGGAGCAAAAAAATCTGCCGCCAATGGTCATGGCATGTGAATACGCCCCTGAATTAGAGCTACCAACTGTACATATTGATAACCTGACTGCGTCTTTTCAGGCGGTAAACTATCTTGCTAAATTAGGACACAAACGCATTGGAGAGATCTGTGGCCCAGACAATGCGCCACTTTCTAGTTTCCGTAGCCAAGGTTTCCAACAAGCATTACGCCGCGCCGGATTAAACATCGACCTAAGCAACTCTGCTAGCGGTGATTTTAGCTTTGAATCTGGCGCTGCCGCACTGCGTAAACCCATGAATGCCGGTTCTCCACCTAGCGCTATCTTTTGCCACAATGACATGATGGCCATTGGTGCAATCAAAGAAGCCAAAAATATGGGGCTTAGAGTTCCACAAGATATTTCATTTATTGGCTTTGATAATATAGAGTTCTCAGAATACTGCGATCCGCCACTTACAACCGCCTCTCAACCCCGTTATGATATAGGCTATCAAGCCACACAAATGTTGTTTGAGATACTCAGTGGCAACGAGATCAGTTCTGACTCACGACTATTAGAAACAGAGCTGATCATTCGACAAAGTACCCTACCTCCAAGTTATTAGGGTCTGTTATCTGAACGTTTTCTGCATTACCATAGAAAACGTGATCAATGGAATAGATTAATTCGAGTGGCAAGAAAAGACTATGTAAAGGGTGGCCGTACGCAACCTAAAAAAACGCGTAAGCCAACCCCATCAAAACAATCTAAAAAACCTTGGAAGATGATCGTCTTTGCTGGCGCATTGATTGGGGTATTTAGCTACGGGTTATATTCCTTAAGTAAAACCCCTGAACCTCAACAACCAGTAGACGTGAACTTAACGGCAAAAGAGGAATCGACTGCGAAGAAGGGTGCAGAAAACCTGCCACCTCCTCCAGAAGAACAGTGGGAATATGTTAAAACACTGCCTGAACGTGAAATTAAAGTCGTTGCCAAAGAAGAAGTTCTACCGAAAATACCTTACGTGATGCAATGTGGCGCTTACCGTACTCTTGCACAAGCGAAGTCACGCAAAGTCGATATTGCTTTTCAAGGTATAAAAAGCGAAATACGACAGAAGCCTGGTAGCCATTATCATCGCGTCATTCTAGGGCCTTACCCTCGCAAACGTAACGCAGAGCGTGACAAGCACAAACTGCAGCGCGCTAAAATTGAACCTTGTATGATCTTAAAAGATCCAGGTTACTAATCTATCAGCCTCGGTTAGCATGCTAACCGAGGCTGATTTACTTTGATTTGCGGTAAGCCGCTACTCCTCTGTGTCATCACCTTGAATTTACTCCTGTCCGTCCCCACTTCATTTTAATCTCACTGGTGAAATTAGAATTAGAAGGAAACCTCGTGACTACCATAGTATCCGTACGCCGAAATAATAAAGTCGTCATCGCTGGTGATGGACAAGTATCTCTAGGCAACACAGTAATGAAAGGCAACGCTCAGAAAGTTCGCCGACTCTACAACGACAAAGTTCTTGCCGGTTTTGCTGGCGGTACCGCCGACGCATTTACCCTATTTGAGCGACTAGAAAGCAAGCTGCAAATGCACCAAGGCCATCTGACTCGCGCCGCTGTCGAGCTGGCTAAAGACTGGCGTAGCGACCGCGCTCTGCGTCGCTTAGAGGCTCTGCTTGTGGTCGCCGATGATACCGCCTCTTTTATCATTACTGGTAATGGTGATGTAGTTCAACCAGAGCACGACCTTGTTGCTATTGGTTCTGGTGGCAACTTTGCTCAAGCAGCTGCTACCGCACTACTAGAAAACACCGATTTAAGCGCCAGAGAAATTGCAGAAAAGTCTCTCAATATTGCAGGTGATATCTGTGTCTTTACCAACCATCATCACACTATTGATGAACTTGAATACTAAGGAATTAATATGTCTGAGATGACTCCTCGTGAAATTGTTCATGAACTCAACCGTCACATCATTGGCCAAGATAACGCCAAACGTTCAGTTGCTATTGCCCTGCGTAACCGCTGGCGTCGCATGCAATTAGACGAAGATTTACGCGCTGAAGTGACACCAAAAAATATCCTAATGATCGGCCCAACCGGTGTAGGTAAAACAGAAATTGCTCGTCGCCTAGCAAAACTGGCCAACGCACCTTTCATGAAAGTAGAAGCCACTAAGTTCACTGAAGTGGGCTATGTAGGTAAAGAAGTCGAAACTATCATTCGCGACTTAACTGAAGTTGCGGTGAAAATGACTCACCAACAAGCTACTGAAAAAGTGAAGTACCGCGCTGAAGAGCAAGCCGAAGAACGTATTCTCGATGCATTATTGCCACCGGCGCGCGATGCATGGGGTGAAAACGAAAAGCCACAAGATAACAGCTCAAATACTCGTCAAATCTTCCGTAAGAAACTGCGTGAAGGTAAATTGGACGACAAAGAAATTGATATCGAAGTTGCTGCGCCACAAATGGGCGTAGAAATCATGTCACCTCCAGGCATGGAAGAGATGACGAACCAGCTACAAGGAATGTTCCAAAACCTTGCTGGTAATACTAAGAAAAGCCGTAAGCTAAAGATTAAAGAAGCATTCAAAGCATTAGTTGAAGAAGAAGCGGCTAAGTTAGTCAACCAAGAAGAGCTTAAAGAAGACGCTATCTTCAACGTTGAAAACAACGGCATCGTCTTCATCGACGAATTCGATAAAATCTGTAAACGTGGCGAAAGCTCAGGCCCAGACGTATCTCGTGAAGGTGTGCAACGTGACTTGTTGCCACTGATTGAAGGAAGCACAGTATCGACCAAACACGGCATGGTGAAAACTGACCATATTTTGTTTATCGCCTCTGGCGCATTTCAAGTGGCTAAGCCTTCTGACCTTATCCCTGAGTTGCAAGGTCGCTTACCGATCCGTGTAGAGCTAGAAGCACTTTCAAGCCACGACTTTGAACGCATTCTAACCGAGCCTAGAGCCTCTTTGACAGAGCAATACGTTGCCCTTCTTAAAACCGAAGATGTGAACGTAGAGTTTACCGAAGATGGTATCAAGCATATCGCTGAAGCGGCATGGCAAGTCAATGAAACCACTGAAAATATCGGTGCGCGTCGCTTATATACAGTGATGGAACGTCTAATGGATGAAATCTCTTATGACGCCACGGAAAAATCAGGCTCTGAACTGAAAATTGATGCTAGCTATGTAGAAAGTAAACTAGGTAAGCTGGTTGAAGACGAAGATTTGAGTCGCTTTATTCTGTAGAAGATAAACCTGAGCTATGCGTAAAATGTTAGCTCAGGTTTTTTATAGCTGTTTTTAATAACTATTTTTAATAGCAAAGAATCGATTAACAACACCGTTTTATGCTGTACTTGATTACTGCATAAAACGGTAAGTGTTGCATTTATCAATAAAAATAAATTTAATTAATGAGCCACAACTGTGAGATCAAAAGTATACGCAGGTAAGAAGAACATCAGAATACTCCACACTACCAAAATCACATGCAGAACATCATTCTCAGAGAACCAAATACCTTTTTCCCACAAGATTTCGCCAATTCCCTTCTTCCAATATTTATCGAAAAAGTAATAAGACGAGAAAATCAGAACCCATGAAATCATACAAAGCAGATCATAGGTTGCACCTGTCTTAATATACGACACGGTATTGATAAGACAAAATGCAATAAAGCTAGGCAACGATGCCATCATCATAAATTCAAATGTGATGACCGATTGAGTGGCAGTAAATGCACCCCAAAACGTTATGATGGTATAGGCTACGGTTAAAATACCCGCATACCATAAGAAAATATCAAACCAAATAGACGTTTGAGGAATGGAAGTGTAGGCAATAGCCACTACCATCGCATTCATACTAACTTGTTGGAATATTAAGTAGATAACCTCCCACCAGGTAGTCCATGAACACTCATCTCGATACTTAGCCTTCATTTCATAACCGAAAGCTTGGTAACTAGTACCTGCAATAAGGGCACCAACACCCCATAGAACTAGAGATATACCCCACCAAATGCGAGACATCTCACCTTCATTCATCACTAAGAAGACCACACCCGCTAAGGTTACTAATACACCTAGTAAATAGACCCAAAACGTTGATGATGGTTGGCTAATATCAACTTCTTTACCGAGCAAGTTCATTCGCTTCAGTGGTTGTTTTTCTCCCCAATTTTCTTTGGTTAACGTGGGGTGTTTTATCTTATGCACATTTTCGAAGATAGACATAATTATTCACTCTTTGTAAAAGGCGAGGCTACCAGAGCCTCGACTGATTTGAATTATTAATCGTGACTAGGGATAAGAACGAGCTTACCTACGTGTTTGCGAGTCTGAAGCGCTTTTTGAGCTTCAACGATGTTCTCTAGCGGGAATGTTTTCGCAAGAGCTGGCTTAATTTCACCTTTCTCGATAGCTTCAATTAGGCTTGGGAATACAGGTTCATCCCAACCAGTACAACCAACTAAAGTTAAGTCTCGAAGGTACATAGTGCGGAAGTCAAGCTCTACTAAAGGACCTGCAATCGCACCAGATGAAGCATAGCGGCCGCCACGTTTTAGCATTTTAAGGTTGTTGACAAAGTTCTCGCCCGCTACGTTATCGATGATGATATCGACAGACATTTCGCCTAGCACATCTAGAGCATTACGACCGTAATCGATAACTTCATCAGCGCCGTATGATTTCACTCGTTCAATTTTATCTTCACCTTCAGCAGCACCAATAACATAAGCGCCTCTGCGTTTTGCTAACTGAACAACCGCAGAACCTACACCACCAGATGCACCTGCAACGTAAACTCGATCGCCGGCTTTAACACCACTACGTTGCACCATATTTTCAGAAGTACCGTATGCACATGGGATAGTACCTAGTTCAGCATCCGTCCAATCACAATCAACCGGGAATACTTCACTTGAAGTGATTTTCACATATTGAGCGAATGCACCATCAAAGTCAGAAGCCATCCAGATGTTATCGCCAGAGTCAAAGCCGTTTTGACGAATACAAGCACGGATAAGAACGCGTTTGCCCACTAGGTGTTGATCTGCTTCGTCGTAAGCTTCCACAACAACACCAGCACAGTCAGTACCTTGGATGAATGGGAATGGTGTTTCTTCGTTCCAACCACCATCTTTCTCTTCGCGAGCATCACTAATTTCAGTGTCATCGCCAGAAAGAGTGTTTGTTCCTTGAGTTACTTTTTGAGAGTACCAACCAATTCGTGTATTAATTTCAGTATTATTAACACCAGCGGCCAATACTTTAATTAAAACCTCACCAGTACTAATTACAGGCATTGGAACATCTTTATATTCAAGCATTTCATAACCACCATTACCCATAGTGACTACCGCTTTCATTGTTTTATCGCCTTCTTTAATATTAAAACGATTTTTATCTTTATTAATATGTAGATTAACTTTCATTGTATTTCTCTTTATTTGTTCGTGATACAACATAATGTTGCAATAAATAAATTAAGCGATGGCTTTCTCAGTCTTCACTAATATTTCTTTTTCTACGTTAGTTGATTTAGCATCTTCAGCTTTAGATAGTTTGTGGAATACAAGCGCTAAGATTGCACCGATAAGACCAATAATCATGGTTGCGATGAAATACGCTTTATAGCCGCCTTCATTACCATAAGTACTCCAAAGAACGCTGTTCATTTGAGGGATAAAGATATCTGGGAAATAACCAATTAAGCTCACACAACCAATTGCTGTACCGGTTAGAGTCGCGCTAATTTTAGCTTGTCCTAGTAATGACCAGTATGTACCGCGAATGATATAAGCAAAGAAGCCAGTTAGAAGCACTAGTGCACCAATGAGTGTTGCACTTGCTGAGCTAGAAATTAGCGCTAATGCTAGCAAGCTTAGACAGCCGCCGATCATGCCGATAAATACGGTAATTGCTTTGCCAATTTTGTCAGCTAGGTAACCACCGATGAAACCACCAAGTGGACGCATCCAAAGCACACCAACCATAGTTGAGCCTACAGCGACAGCATCAAAGCCTAGATTGGTTTGTAAGTGACCACCGTAATAGTAAGTTGCCCAAAACACTGAATAACCACAGAAAATAATCAAGCCATGGATGTATACAAATTTATTTTTAAGGATTTTACCTACATCTTTTAGTTTGAACCCTTCTTCTGTTTTTTCTACTTTTTCGTCATGAGTTTTAACAAAAATAGCCACTAAGATAGCAATCACTACTAGAGCAATCGAATACATATAGATAACTGAAGTCAATGCAGTCGCTTTACTAGTAATCTCTGTGCTACCAGCTAGCGTGGCAGAGAATAATGCTAATGCGATACTACCTAGGGCTGCTTCAACTAAGCCTCGACCGCCGTCTAAAATACCGAAGAATCGCCCTTCCTCTTCTGGAGTAGATAGCATCTTAGTTAGCTTCATATGTGCAGACCAGAAAGTCAGTACAGAGAAGATACCCCATACAACAAAGCAACCGACTACACCATTAAAATCTGGTACTTGAGCAAACCAAAAACCACCAACTGCAGTACCTAGCAAGCTAACAACTAATAATCCCTTCGCACTAAATTTGTCACTTAATACGCCACTAGGGAAATAACCTGCAATAAATACTAAACCCAGAATGGAATAAATATTATTTAAATCGGTTACACTCATTTGGAAGACTTCTAAAATAGTCTCTTGATATTGCGCCTTTAAATATACTAGGGGGAATACCGCTCCAGCTGCGAGTATGACTAACGCAAACTGGAAATATCTTGCGAGATTTTCTTTTTTCATTTTAATTTCCTCGGTGGACCAGGGTCCCTCAATAAGTCAGAAGACTACTGATAAGGACCTGATTCCATATTTCACGTTTATATTTTTTAATACGTGCTATCCACTAAGTTACTGACTATCTGTGTAGGGTAATTCAAATCAGCAACTCTATTCGTGAGATATCCTTGATTAAAATTGATTGAATACAGTTTCTACCGCAAAGGCACCTGGATCTTTGGTTCCTGACAAGCTGTCGCTATTTAGATAAGACGAACGGCCTGCTTTTGCATTTGTCATCTTAGCTGTCGCTTCTGCACCCGCTTTTGCCGCAGCAATTGCCTGTACAAAGCCTTGCTCAGCCCAAGCTTCAAGTGCAGGGTGAAGTGCATCAATCATGGTGCGGTCGCCAGGTTTTGCGCCACCATAAGCCATCATTTGAGCTAAGCCTGCTTGTAATGCTTTAGGTAAAGAGCCATTCAAGTCATAGTCACGACCCGAGGCAGTGAATAAAATAGAAAGTAATACACCTGAAGAGCCACCCATTACTGTGGTCAAGCAGTTAGCAATAGTTGTAAGTAACTTTGCTTTGTCTTGCAGTGGTAGGTTGTTGGCTTCAAGCTCGGCAAGGATCTTACGTGCACCAGCGGCAAACGTAGAACCTGTATCACCATCACCTACAATTGAATCCAAGTGGTTAAGCTCACCTTCGATCTCAATGATCGACTGGCACACTTTGCTTAGAACCAAAGCAGTTTCTTGATCGTGTGAAGGTTCAAAGACATTCTTCGCCACTTGATCTTCGCATGCAGTAATAGGCAATTCACGACGAGCAACAACGCCTGGCCATGCAGCGGTTTCAACGCCAAACTCAAGTGCTTTCGCAATCTCTTCAGTCAATTGAATGGTGGAAATAGAGAAGCCTTTCATATCTATTGCTGTCATCAAAGGACCACTAACAATAAATTTTGCTCTTGAGCCTAGCTCTGATTCCATCAATTCTTTGGCTACGATATTCATCTCAATAGGAGATAGGCCACCAAGGTTATTCAATAGCAGTGCATTCTCTTCGACTGGCTTAGCAGCAACTAGCTTAGCGACCATAGTAGACACAAGATCTTTAGCTGCTGGCAGATCAATCGTTTCGATACCAGGTTCACCATGAATACCAAGACCTAGCTCAGCTTTACCTAAAGCAATACGATCGTTAGTTTCGCCAGGTAAAGAACAGCTTGTTAATGCAACACCAATAGAGGCAATTTTATCGTGAGCATCAATAGCAGCTTGTTTTACCTCTTCTAATGAGCCACCGTTTTCAGCAACATAACCTGCGACTTTTTGTACAAACAAAGTCCCTGCGATACCACGTGGTTGAGGATTGCTTGGGATAGAAATGTCATCACCCACCACAATCAAATCTACCTTGCGACCCATCTCTTTTGCTTTTTCAACAGCCAAGCCAAAGTTTAAACGGTCACCGGTATAGTTTTTGATAATAACCAAGCAACCCGCGTCGCCAGTAACATGCAAAATAGCATTTAATACTGCATCCACACTTGGAGCCGCAAATAGATCGCCACATACCGCAGCAGTCAACATACCTTTACCAACAAAACCAGCATGTGCAGGCTCATGGCCAGAGCCACCGCCACAAATTAATGCAACTTTGTCTTTATTCCAGTCGTTACGAGCAACAATTTTAATATCATTGTTGAAATCTAATAAGGTTAGATTCTCTTTTGACCCGGTATAAAGGCTACCGAGAATAGAATCAATAACGATCGATTCTTTTTTATTTAAAATAAGATCAGACATATTTATCTCTTTATAAGATTTAAGTGTTTTATTTACTTATAAATAATTAAGGTTTATTTATTTAAACCTATTTGGTGTGCAGTCAATAATGCTGCATAGACTGAATCTTCAGTTACAGGGAACGGCATATTGTGAATAGTTTCACCTTCTGCAGTTGAGCCTTGAGCAACTTCACGTAGTTTATCGTGGTTAATTTCAGTAACACCCATGTCAAATAGATTGGTAGGCAAGCCGACGCTACGACAGAAGTCGAGTACGGTATCAATTTCTTCTTGCGCTGCATTTTCCAGAACTAATTGAACTAAAGTACCAAATGCTACTTTTTCACCATGGTAAAGGTGGTGACACTCTTCAAGTTTAGTTAGACCGTTGTGGATAGCGTGTGCACCCGCAAGACCACTACTTTCAAAGCCAATACCACTTAAGTAAGTGTTTGCTTCGATGACGTTTTCTAGCGCTTTAGTACTGACGCCATTTTCCGCCGCTATTTTAGCTTTTACACCGTCTTCAAGAATGGTTTCGTAACACAATTTAGCTAACACTTGAGCTGAACGTGTTGGTGCACCACCTGCCATTGTTGCTTTACCTGAAGTCATGTTGGCACGTGCTTCAAAGTAAGTAGATAAAGCATCCCCCATACCAGCAACCAATAAGCGAACTGGCGCTTTAGCGATGACCGCGGTATCCATGATGACCATGTTCGGGTTTTGCGGGAACATTAGGTATTCACTGAACTCACCCTCTGGGGTATAGATAACAGCAAGTGCACTAGTAGGGGCATCCGTAGAGGCGATAGTAGGAACAACCACCACTGGAATTTTAGAGTAGAAAGCAACAGCTTTAGCTGTATCTAAGGTTTTACCACCACCGATACCAACAATAACGTCGTTCTTTTGAGTCGCAACAATATCAAGCACACGTTCAATTTCTTTACGAGAACATTCGCCGTTAAACAATTCCATAGTAACTGGGGTATTTTCGGCTGCGAAGCTACCTTTTACTTTTTCACCTACTAAGCCAGTGACAAACTCATCGGCAATTGCTATAGGGTTTTGACCTAGAGTCAATACGTAGCTTGCGATAGACTCAATTGCATTTTCACCTTGAACATATTTACTTGGGCTAATAATTATTTTATCCATTTTCTTGACCTTTCGTTTTTGTCTTCTTTAAACGTTGGAATCATCTTATTAAATGAATATAGAAAACCTGAAGAAATTATTGTTCATTTCAAGTTGAACTATGACACTCATATCAAATAGCATCAAATAAAGTAATCGTTAAAAGTGAAAGCAATATCAGCGTCACACTTACTATTAAATACTTAAAAATACGTTTCAAACTGAAACGTCGATGCAAAAATGAACGTTTCAAAATGAATCAAATAGAAAAAATTGATACTCAATATTGAGTGTTTTATTATTGTCTAAGCCCTACTAATAATAGCTTTAAAAAAGATAATGAAAAAAATAATAAATAACATAGAACACATTGTGCTAGAGCAAACAAAAGGTCTTATCGCATCACGACCAAGCCTCAAGATGAATAATAACCCTTGTTATGTCTGGCACGAGTCATCTCCCAATCAAGTGGCCTTGGTTTCTGGTGGTGCCTCTGGTCACGAACCTCTACATACAGGCTTTGTGGGTAAAGGTATGATCACTGGAGCCTGTCCAGGAGAGATCTTTACTCGTGCAACCCCAGATCAAGCCTACGAATGCGCTAGCCAAGTAAAAACAGAACAAGGTGTTCTATTCTTTATCAAGAATTACATTGGCGACATAATGAACTTTGAGCTTGCAGTAGAGTTACTGCATGCTGATGGTGTAAAAGTGGGCTCTGTACTTATTGATGATGATATAGCCGTTAAACGTAGCTTATACACCACAGGTCGTCGCGGAGTCACAGGGACGGTTTTAGTGGAGAAAATTGTCGGTGCTGCAGCGGCTAAAGGCTACACTCTTGAGCAATGCGAGGAACTAGGTCGCCGAGTTAATAATCACTGTCGAACTATCAGCGTAGCGCTGAAATCTTGTATCGTTCCTGCCGCTAGACAAGCCTCTTTTGAACTTGCAGATAATGAAGTTGAATTTGGTGTCGGTATTCACGGCGAGCCTGGCATTGAGCGCATCGAATATCACAATGCAAATGATTTAATCACACGCATGTTTCTGGCTTTAAAAGAGGATAATGAATACACTCGCACCTTACGCACTTGGGATCGTGAAGAAGGTAAGTGGAACGAAATAGAATCCTCTATTGATACTTTCTGTGAAGGAGACGATTACATCGCTATCGTCAATGGACTTGGCGGAACTCCGGTATCTGAGCTTTATATCGCCTACAATCAACTTTGGAAGTGTTGCCAAAACTCCAACTATCATATTGTACGAAATATGGTAGGTAACTATTGTACAGGCCTTGATATGGAAGGTCTCTCCATTACCTTACTCAAAGCAGACCCAGAGATGGTTGAACTGTTTGATGCCCCTGTCGATACTGCCGCAATCAAGTGGTAATGCAAGGACAATAAAATGCTGATCGAGAAACAACATATTGTACAGTGGCTTGCACATTGCGCGAAAAACTTACAACAAGAACAAGAATTTCTAACCGATCTGGATCGTGACATAGGTGATGCTGATCATGGGGCACACCTCAATCGCGGTTTTACCATCATAGCGCAAAATCTACCCAAAGTTGAAAGGCAGAATATAGCCACTATTTTAAAAAACGTTGGTGTGACTCTTCTCTACAATGTTGGAGGTGCAAGCGGACCCTTATATAGCACCTTGTTTCTGCGTACAGCTGAAGCGATTGGTACGCGAGAACAGCTCTCTTTTGAAGAGCTTATTGATTCATTGAAGCAAGGGGTTGATGGCGTCATTTTGCGTGGTAAAGCTAAGGCTGGTGAAAAAACCATGTGTGATGTTTGGATACCCACGATAGAAACAGCCAAGCTTAGTATTGCCTCGGGAGCTGATATCCATTCCCTATTAGATGAACTAGTAACGACCGCAGAGAAAAGCGCAGTCGCAACCATTGAGATGCAAGCAAGCAAAGGCATCGCAAGACATTTAGGGCAGCAAAGTATTGGTCACCAAGATCCAGGTGCGACCTCTTCAGCAATAATAATTAAAGCGCTTGTTCAAGCTTTGAAGGGCAACTAAAGCTCTTTTATTACTTTCTTTTTTAAGGCTAGGGAATACTAAGGCTCCCCCCACTTACAACCTAGCCGACCTCTACCAACTCTTCTAATTGATACTTTTTAACCTTACGCCAAAGAGTGGTACGACTAATATCTAATGCATGAGCCATATCTTGCATTTTACCGTCGAACACCTTCCATGACTGAATAATGGCCTGCTTTTCTAATTCTTCTAAGGTCAAAATGGACATTTTAGGTGGCTTATCTTGCAGAGAATAACGCTTAAACTCATCAGGAACATCCTCCAAAGTGACTTTATTACTGCCTCGATTTAATAAAATTTGCTCAATGATATTGCTCAGCTGCGGGTTATTCCCCGGCCAACTATACGCATTTAATATATCCAACACTTCACTATCCAGTTCAATCGTCACTTTGTGAGTGTATTCATAGTTTTCAATAAGACTAAAGATAATCTGCTCAATGTCTTCTTGGCGCTTTCTTAATGGCGGTATGTGCAATTGATTAGGCGAGATCTCATAATACAGTTGTCGAGCAAACGCACCCTTAGCAACCAACTCACTCATATCGGCGGTCGTACTGGTAATCAACTGAAAATTCACGCTGACTAAGCGCTGGCTATCACTACGACTAATATGACCCGTTTTAAGTAATTTTAAAATAACACCTTGTAGCTCAATACCAAGATAATCTAGATTCTCTATGTACAGCGTTCCATTTTGTGCCAGTTCAAATTTCGATACTTGCCCCTCCCCTCCATCAAAACCTAGAGCATCTCGAATTAACTGATAAGGATTGGTAGAGCGGCAATTTAAGGTAACAAATGGGCCTGAGCTGTATTCACTTTCATTATGAATAGCCAACGCCAAATCAGCTTTACCGACCCCTTCCTCTCCTGTAATTAAAATAGGTAATTGAGTTTTGATTGCTCTGCGCGCAACTTTGATCAAATGTTGCATTTTCTTAGAAGAATTAGGGAGCTTATCTAAGGTACAACTGACTTCGTGGTTTTCTTTGATCTGACTTAATACACCCAATTTATCTATCGGATGAAGAAATAACAGATGAGTAGAGTCGGACGTACAACGATAGGTAATGATCGCTTCAATGAAACGTCCGTTGAGTTCAAACGTTGTTTGCTTCTGACGAAGTGTTTCACGTTTTTGAATACAATCAACAATGCTCGGTGCAAAGCGAATTACATTAAACACTTCTCTATCGAGCATATCATTGCTATGCACATCCAGTAACTTTTCGGCTTGGCTACTGATATAAGAAATCGTATTTTCACTGTCCCAAGAAATAATACCATCTTCCATATAATCCAGAGCAACAGTGTGCGCAGACTGAAGACGATTCATATTTTCTTGTTCACTTTGGATATACAGTTGCAAGCTCACTTCTTTAGCACAAGAAGAAACTACAGCAAGGTTTTCGGTATGATAATCTTCAGCATATCGCACCATCATTACCGTGCCACGTAATTTGCCATAGATATCAATAATAGGAGCGGCGGCGGCAGCAATATCATGCAGATCACGTTTAAAATGATCGCCAGCATAAACCAAGCTTGGCATATTGGTATCCATCGCAAAACTCACTGCATTGGTACCAATTTTATCTTCACTAAGAAAGCATCCCACCTTAATGCCCAAGCTTTCCATTTTGAACTCAAGTTCGTGATGCCCAATGGTAAACATGACACATCCATTATCATCGGTGACCAATAGCAATAGCTTCTCATCACGAAGCAGATCGTAAGTGTCTTCAACTACAGTAATGGCGCAGTTAATCACGCGCTCAGTATGGCGCCTCAAAGATGCAAGCGTAAAGCCTGATGCAATATGAGGTTTAGACCAGTTATAAGCACTCATCTGTTTTACACAGCGCTGCCAAGACTGGAAAACTGGCGACAATGAAAACTCAGGGGAAACCCATTGATGCTTTTGGAAAAAATCCCAACGAGTTTTACTCTCTTCGATACAAAGCATATGCTAAATAGAACAATTGATAATTGCCGTATTATAATCTCTCATGGTCTGACTTATTGAAGTCTCTATCACATTAACTCAACCGACGTTCAAAATTGAACATGACCTAGTCAATAAACAACATAATCTTATAGATCTATTACTACCCTTAGCTCCAACAATAAAAAATACAAATATAATTTTATTTAAATCAACAACTTAAATAAAAATGCTTGTTATTACTTAACCGTTTTTTCCTATTAAAATTGTTGCTTCAACAGTAAAAATTCAATCCTTAACGCCTCTTTTTTATGCTGACAATTTCAAATTGAAACTTATTACCCATAAATGGTGTTTCATTTTGCAACGCCATATCGCGAATAATGCCTAAAAGGTGATCAAGTTAAACATTTTAATTCGTTACCTATATTTTAAATCCAAACTTTGACTGAGGCTTCAAAGTTTAGATTTAAATACAGATTGATCACTTCCTTCTTCGAACGAACCTCTCATAAAATTAATCTTAGATTTAGCACAGAGAGTTCTGTTTCATAATTAAACATACTGCATCAAATAGATACTTAGTTAGAAGCGTAAGACATGAACAACATAACTCATTAAAAATTATGTAATTTACAACAACTCACAATTATCAAATAGCTCCTCTTAATTTTATAGGAATAAAATCAGATAGGACCTTATTGTTAATTTACTATGTACATCATGGTAACTTTATAAAGAGCAATTGATGATTGGTTATCAAAAATAACAGGTTATCTAATGAATAATTCATTGCGGTATAAGGTATTTCTTCCTCCTCTAATCTTGTTAATCTTTGCTGTTATTGCAAGTTTTATCGATCTATCGGCTTTCTTAAGCGTGACGACAGCAATCAACAATTGGATACTAAACTCTTTTGATTGGCTATTTTCTCTTGGTGCATTCTTCATGGTAGTCACTACTATCATTGTGTTCATGTCACCTTTAGGACGAGTTAAAATTGGTGGGAAAGATGCGAAACCATTACTGAATAAGTGGCGCTGGGGTTCGATCACCATATGCACAACAACGGCAGCAGGCATGCTATTTTGGGCAACGGCAGAACCTCTTTATCATCTGCACACCCCACCAGAATCACTGAATTTGGTCGCAGGTAGTTCAGAAGCCGCTGACTTTGCTTTATCTACTATGTATATGCATTGGTCGATCACACCATTCACTATTTATGCAATTCCAGCCCTTGCATTTGCCCTGGCGTTTTATAACTTAAGTCACCGTTTTTCTATTAGCGCAGCCTTACAGCCTATATTGGGTAGATACCTATCAAAAAACGTTGGCGGTGCCGTTGATTCTATTTCGATGTTTGCACTCGTCGCAGGTATGGCTTCTTCATTAGGCACAGGGGCTCTTGTGCTTTCCAATGGCATCACCGATATTACAGGCCTTCCTAGCAACGCATTTCTACTTGGCGGTGTTATTGTCAGCATTGTTGTTAGCTTTGTTGCATCATCTGTATCCGGTTTACACAAAGGGATTGCTCGCTTATCTTCAATTAATACGCTTATATTCTCTATCATTGCCCTCACCGCACTGAGCTTTGGACCAACACAGGAAATATTTACCCACGGTATACAGGCTCTTAAAGATTATCTATCTGAATTTGTTATACGTAGTTTCTCTTTAGAACTAGCGCAAAATGATAATTGGTCAAAAAGTTGGACTGTCTTCTATTGGGCTAATTGGATGGCTTGGGCTCCCGTCGTGTCCTTATTCCTTGGAAAAATCGCACGAGGACACTCAGTAAGAGCGTTCTTAACCGTAAATATTATTATTCCCGCAAGCTTCTCTTTACTATGGATGGCGATCTTCTCTGGCATGATTTTAAATCTAGATATTGCGAGCAACGGTGCTTATTACGATATGCTCAATCAAAGTGGCCCTGGTGCGGTGATATATGGCTTACTTCACCACCTTCCTGCTTCAGGAATTTTAATCGGAATGTTCGTATTTATTGCTTTTCTTGCCTATGTCACGGCAGCTGACTCAAACACAGAGGCAATCTCTTCTCTTTGTATTGATGAGAGTAATCAATTTCAAGAAGCCGAGAACACTAAGATTAAAGCAAAATTAAAAATCATATGGGGAAGCGTCATCGCTATTGTAGCTTGGGTGATGACTGCATTTTCTGGAGTGGACGGTATTAAAATGATGTCAAATCTAGGCGGGTTTCCAGCACTGTTTGTGGTGATCGCAATGACTATTGCACTTTGGGTTTGGATAGTAAGAAGCTACAAAGGCGTATTTTCCACAGACAAACTTCAGCACAAGCATCAACATGATAAATTGGCATTGTAATTAATATTAGGCCCTGCAAAAGCAGGGCCTAATTATTAGCTTTTAGGATACAAAGCCGATTAATCGCTACCAAATAAATCGCGAGTATAAACTTTCTCGGCTACGTCCTTGATCTCTTCAACCATACGGTTAGACACAATCACATCAGACACCGCTTTAAACTCTTCTAGGTCGCGAATATTGCGTGAGTTAAAGAAGTGCTCTTCTTGCAGCACAGGTTCATACACAACCACTTCAATCCCTTTGGCTTTCAAGCGTTTCATGATGCCTTGAATAGAAGAAGCACGGAAGTTATCAGAACCTGCTTTCATGATAAGACGGTAAATCCCAACAATCTTAGGGCTACGCTTAATGATGGAATCGGCAATAAAATCTTTACGAGTACGGTTAGCATCAACGATCGCGCCAATAATATTGTTTGGCACTTCCTGATAGTTTGCTAGTAACTGCTTAGTATCTTTAGGTAAGCAATAACCGCCGTAACCAAAAGAAGGGTTATTGTAGTGATTACCAATGCGTGGGTCTAAGCCTACACCTTCAATGATTTGACGAGAATCTAGACCAATAGCTTCAGCGTAAGAATCCAACTCATTAAAGTAAGCAACACGCAGTGCTAAATACGTATTAGAAAATAGCTTAACAGCTTCTGCTTCTGTTGAATCAGTAAACAAAACATCGATATTTTCTTTTTGTGCACCTTCAACCAATAAGCCAGCAAAGGTTTCAGCACGTTCACTGCGCTCACCAACGATAATACGAGATGGGTACAGGTTATCGTACAAAGCTCGACCTTCACGCAGAAATTCTGGTGAGAAGATGATATTGTCACAGCCAAACTCTTGCTTAATGCGAGCAGTATAGCCAACTGGAACTGTTGACTTAATCACCATGACCGCTTGTGGGTTAATCGCCATTACATCTTTAATGACCGCTTCTACTGACGAAGTATTGAAATAATTCGTTTGCGGGTCGTAATCAGTTGGCGTTGCAATCACGACAAACTTAGCGTCTTTGTATGCCAGTTCTTTATCCAAAGTCGCCACAAAATTCAGCTCTTTCTCGGCAAGAAACTGTTCTATCTCTACATCTGCAATTGGAGATTTTTTCTTGTTTAACAGCTCAACCTTCTCAGGAATGATATCCACTGCAACCACTTCATTGTGCTGCGCTAGCAACACTGAGTTCGACAAGCCTACGTAGCCTGTTCCTGCGATAGCTATTTTCATGCTTTTTCTCTTAAATTAATTATCTTCTTTGCGGCCAAAGGCAAAACGAACTAGAACAATACCCACACCAAACATACCGCCAAATAGAACACCTAATACAGCGATGAGTGCTCGTTTAGGCGCATCACGATTAATCGGCTGCTCTACATCTTGAATAAAACGATATGATTTAAAGTTTATATTGTCATCAATAGACAACTTACTCATCAAGTCCAATTTGGCATCGATCTGTTGCAACCTTGGCTCAATCACGGCTAAGTTTTTAACGCTCTCCAAAGCCGTTATTTTAGCTTTGATCGCTTTTGCCCCTAAGTTTATGGCAAACAATTCTTTATCACCTAGATTCTGCACAGGAGAGTTCACTGATGCCGCTTTAGCAATGTCATAAGCATATTTAGCTCGTTGCAATTCAACACTTAAAACCTGTTTGGCTTGAGACTCTAAAATGGTTTTTTGTTGTTGCAACTGCACTTGTTTAGCATCTAATGTCGCTTGTAAGTTTCTAAATGCATCGGCTTTTACTTTCTTTTCGATCATTGCGACATAATCATTCAGCAGCTTATAGCTGTCTAATTGAGTCGTTGCTTGCAATGACAAACTGTATTCATCACGACGTCCCTTTTCTGCAGGTGATGCCGAGATTTTTTGATACCACTCACTATAAAGACGTCTTTGTTGTGCGTCTGTATCCGCATCGGCGTCTTGCTCAAGTTGATTTTTAAACGCCAAAAACGTTTCATTATTATCAAAAAAAGTCTTCTTGTTGGCGGTGGCATTAAATGAACGAACAAACTGCGCAAAAATCTGACTTGGATTGACTAAGTTGTCCAACTCCTTACTAACGCGCACAGTACCGTCATCTTGATAAGTATCAAAAATCGGCTGGAAGGATTTTACTTGTTGGCGATAAATCGCAAAATCATTGACTTGAGGCTCGACAATTCTCGCTTTAGAACTCCACCACTCTTGCGCATTCAGTGCATACACGACAGCTACGCAAGCAAAGATAAAGGTAGAAATAATAATTAGAAACTTGCCCTTCCAGAGCGCTACAAACAAATCACGAAGATCGATTTCATCATCTTGGTAATAAGCATCCATTGCAGGCTGCTGATTGGATGATGTCGGGTGGTTAGATTGATTCAAGTTCATTCCTCTATAACTTTATCTTATCGTTTCTACGGGAGTAATAATCAACATCAATAAACTAGGCTATTGATCATCTACATTGAATTTAAGTTTCTCATAAATCGAGCTTTAATTCCCTAGATTTTAGTTCCTTGTTATACTCAGGAATAGTTGAATTTGAAGGAAAATACAAAATGATCATAGTAACCGGTGGTGCTGGAATGATTGGCAGCAATATTGTGAAGGCCCTAAACGATAGAGGCATAAACGATATTTTGGTTGTTGATAACCTGAAGAATGGCAAAAAGTTTGTCAATCTGGTTGATCTTGATATCACTGACTATATGGATCGAGATGATTTTCTAACTCAGATTATGGCCGGCGACGATTTTGGCCCTATCGATGCGGTCTTCCATGAAGGTGCTTGCTCAGCAACTACCGAATGGGACGGCAAGTATATGATGTTGAATAACTATGAGTATTCAAAAGAGCTACTTCACTACTGCCTAGAGCGACAAATCCCATTTTTATACGCTTCATCAGCGGCTACCTATGGCGAAACCGACACCTTTATCGAAGAAAAACAATATGAAGGTGCATTAAATGTATACGGTTACTCAAAACAACAGTTTGATAACTATGTACGTAGACTCGTTGCAGATGCCAAAGCACATAATGAAACCCTGTCGCAAATCACTGGCTTCCGATATTTCAATGTCTACGGCCCTAGAGAGCAACATAAAGGCTCAATGGCCTCTGTTGCCTTTCATTTGAACAATCAATTAAATGCTGGCGAAAATCCAAAGCTGTTTGCCGGTAGCGAACACTTTAAACGCGATTTTGTTTATGTCGGCGATGTAGCTGCAGTAAACCTTTGGTTCTTAGAAAATGAGGTGTCTGGTATCTTTAACTTAGGTACAGGTAATGCAGAATCTTTTGATGAAGTGGCAAAAGCCGTCATCAAACACCATCAAAAAGGACAAATTGAAACTATTCCTTTTCCAGAACACTTAAAAGGTGCATATCAGGAATATACCCAAGCCGATCTAACCAAGCTAAGAGCGACAGGTTGCAACCACACCTTTAAATCAGTAGCCCAAGGCGTTGCTGAGTATCTAGATATCATTAATAAGTAGTTGCGAAGAACAATGAAAGAAACTCGTAATGATTTTGATCCCAAAGCCTATAACCCAGAGTTTAAATGGTCTTTTCTTGCGCCTAAATTCTGGACGACCTGGCTAGGGATTCTATTTTCTATTCCATTTAGCTTTTTACCTATTGCACTGCATCGCAAGTTAGCTTCGTATGCGGCTAAAAAGATTAGTGCAAAAACGCGTGGGCAAGCACAAAGAGCAAGAGTTAATCTTAGCTATTGCTATCCAGACATGCCTAGCAGCAAAAGAGAACAAATTATCTCTAAGATGCTGACTACTGCAGGAACGTATTTAATGCGCTTTCCATTACTAACATTGCGCAGCCGAAATTGGCTAGACCGCAATACAGTCGTTAATGGTATAGAGCATTTCACTAAGCTAAAAGAAGCCGAGCAAAATGTCATTTTCTTGGTTCCTCACACTTGGTCTGTTGATGTATTCGCAATGCTACTTGCATCAAAAGGGTACCCTATGTGTACCATGGTCAAGAGCCAAAAAAATCAGCTTAGCGAATGGGCAATGTCTAAGCAGCGCAAGCATTATGGCGGTCGCCTTTATGAACGTTCTGGAGGCATAAAACCTTTCATCAAAGCCATCAATGATGGCTATACTGGCTATTTTTTACCTGACCAAGATCATGGCCCAGATAAAAGTGTCTTTGTTGATTTTTGTGCCACAACCAAAGCAACGCTTCCTGTCATGGGGTTCTTAGCTAAAGCCACAAAATCTAAAGTCGTCCCGCTATGGACTGAATTTAATGCTGAAACTGGTAAATTTGAAATTGACGTATACCCTGCCCTAGAAAACTTCCCCACAACTTCACCGGAAGGGGATGCTTTGGCGATGAATAAGTTTATTGAACAGTGTTGCGAAGATAAGCCAGAGCAATATATGTGGAATTTGAAGTTGTTAGCAACAAGAGAAGATAAAAGTAACTTATATGCAAACTAAGATAAATTATGAGCAAATTAAAACTTTTTTCTATTGTTTACCACTATATTGGGCTATCTCTGGGTTATTTCTAGTAGACAGCGGTGACAAGAAACTTGTTGTACTAATCCTTTTAACCATACCATTTAAATTAATCAGTTATTTTAAAGGTGACAAAAATTTAAATATAGATATATTGGGTATTTCATTAATTATATTTTCTTTTATTTCATGTTATATCTACACAACAAAAGGTTATAGTTCATCAGAAATAAGAACCGTTTTAAGCTTAACCTTCTTTTATATCTTTATTTTTAATAAATCAAACATAATAAACCATAGAATAATGTCATGCGTTTTGTTTATAACAGCCTCTATTTCTGTTTACAACACATATGACTTTGTATTCTTATCCGATATAGGACGAGGATATTGGTATATAAATGCAATTCCTTATGCTAATCAACTATCAATGCTTTTGATGTTTGCCTTATTTAACTTCACTAAAGATACAACTAAAACAAGATATCTATCGCTATTATCTAGTGGGCTATTTTTATGTTCAATATTCATTAGTGATACAAGAGGGGCATGGGTTTCATTATTCCTATGCTCCATTATTGCCATGATTATATTCAGAAAAAGTTTAATTAAAGACAAATTACTACTATCTACTATAATTATATCGACAATGATTATACTATTGGCAACTAAAAATAATATATCAGAGAGACTAGAACAGACTAAAACTGAAATTAGTGCTATCTCCAAAGATAATTTAAACACATCTCTTGGAATAAGAATTCAACTATGGTCTCTTGGCTTGAAATTTATTAAAGAAGATTTTTCACTTACTGGTTATGGCCAAAAAGGGCATCTTAATAAGATAAAACAACTCAAAAAGCATGGCAAAATTAAGGGTAGACTAGCTAGGTTTGATAGTAAAAACTTTCACAATGATTTTATTGATAGAACTGTCAAATATGGTTTATTTGGACTATCCTCCTTAATATTTTTCATTGTTTTCCCTCTAAAGTTAGGATTTAAAAGTAAAGATATTGAAGTAAAGGCATTACTCATAATAACACCGTTATATATGATATCTGCTTGCATGTCATATATTTCCTTCTCATATAGTACTAATTTAGCGACTTATCTCATAATCATAATGATTGCCACCATAATAAATCGAGAATCCAATAGGATATGAATTTATATATATGCTCTACTCTTCGTCATGTAATATTTAGTATAAGTAAAGCAATTAATGACAAAGAACCAACAAAGATAATTTATTTTTTCGACTACCAAAAAGTAAAGCCTTCGACGTTTGATCAAAGTACACTACCCAATAATATTGAGTTAGTTCTATTATCGAGAAAGCTATTAACCAAACATTTACGAGAAAATTTTCTAGGTAAAATAACTTACGTTTTTGCTCAATGGGGATTAACTTTACCTAAATCAATAAGACACAGGTTAAGTACTCAACTACACACTTTTAATCCTAAACTATACCTATCATCTCAAGATATTAACCTATTTCTATTTAATAATAGAAATAAAATGTCTCGAATTTTTAGTTGCTTAGTAAGCAACTACAGAATAATAGAAGACGGAATGGGAAATTATCTGGATCTTCCAGTTAAAAAAAGTAAGTACATACTGAGATTACTACAAGGAAAGAGTATAAAATACTGGAATTTTGGTGAAGAAAAAAAGTGTATTCAAATATTAGTTCTTTACCCTAATCGCCTTCATCCAAAAATTAGAAAAAAAGGTCATAAAATAACATTTCTTGATACTGAAGAAGGTAATAACGCAATTTTATCTTTATTTTCAGTAGCAACATCAGACATTCCAGAAATAATTATAGCTACGCAACCTTTTTCACCTTCTATTACAAAAAAGTTAAAGTGTAAAAATATTGAAGAATATTTCTGCATGAATTTAGTAAACTATTGCGTAGAAAATGGTATTTCTCATGCCTTAAAGGTTCACCCGAGAGAGAGAAAAGAAAAATATAGCTCATACTTATCTTCAAACAAGATATTGAATGAAAAATTACCTTTAGAGGTATTCTTGCTTGGGAACAAATATAAACCAATAGTACTATCGTTAAATTCAACAGCTGGTGTTGGTTTTGAAGAGTATTGTGAACGAGTCACCCTTGTTGATGATGACTCTACATTAGATTCAATTGCAGAAAACTTAGCTTTATGGGAGAAAAAACCTGAGCTATTAAATAATCAACTATCAGAGAAGCTATCTCCCTATTTAACTCACTCGTTACGTAAATAGTGAGAAAATGCTAGAGGCGTACCAAATTTCAGATCTTCTGTCGCTTCTGCTCCTAAAACTTCATCTAAAAATTTAGGTAAAATACCATTCCCTGGGCGAATAGAACGGATGTGCTCATGAGTAAAAATTTCGCCCTTTAGAATATCCTTTACAACGTATAATGAGCGACGGTGCACCTTTGTTTTTGCCTCAACTTCTGTACTCACAAAGTTTGGCTTACCAATCGCATCAAAGGCCATTGTACAGCTTTCCACTAGAAGTTTTAGTTCCTCTTTTTCCAAAGAAAAAGCAGAATCAGGTCCACCATCTGCCCGCGCAAGTGTGAAGTGTTTTTCAATAACACATGCACCTAAGGCTACAGCAGCAACAGACACACCAACCCCCATAGTATGATCAGAAAGGCCAACCTCACAATCGTAAGCTTCTCTCATTATCGCCATAGTAGATATATTAGCTTGATCTGCCGGTGTAGGATAACCACTGGTACAATGAAGTAAGATAAGGTCTTTTGCTCCAGCTCCTCGAGCTGCTAATACGGCTTCTTCAATCTCGCCAAGATTAGCATTGCCCGTTGACATAATCATAGGCTTACCGGTAGCTGCCACTTTTCGGATTAGTGGCAAATCAATTAATTCGAATGAGGCAATTTTATAAGCAGGAGCACCTAGCCCTTCAAGAAAATCTACAGCGGTATGATCAAATGGCGAACTAAAGATTGTAATGCCAAGTTTAGCTGCTTCTTCAAATAAAGTTTTGTGCCAATCCCAAGGTGTATGAGCTTGCTCATATAAATCATAAAGCCTCGAACCATCCCACAGACCCCCTCGAATCATAAATTCTTCACTATCATGATCTATGGTTATAGTATCCGCAGTATATGTTTGTAACTTTACTGCATCAGCCCCAGCGTCTTTTGCCGCTTTAATCAATTCAATAGCTCTATTGATATCACCATTATGATTACCAGACATTTCTGCAATGATGTATGGCTTGTGACCTTTACCTATTTCTCTATTTGCTATTTTCATATATTTCTACTTGCCAACTAAATACGCATCAATCTTTTGCAACGAGTTTAACTCACCCATTACATCAGCTGGAATACTAATTTCAAATCGTTTTTCGATTTCCATAATAAACATTAGGTGCTTGAACGAATCCCATTCGGGGTTATCTTTCATATTAATCGCAGAAAAATCAGATGCTGATGCATCTACAATATCTCGATAGATACCAAACAAATCACTATTAGATTTAAGTTCATTCTGTTGCGCTTTAGATACATCCGTAGCACAGTGTATTGAAGGGGGATATGCTTCCAATAACTCAAATAAACCATGCACTGGATGAACTAAGAATACTACCCGACGACCATCGAATGCACCATCAGCCCTAGGCTCTACTACTAATTTAGCACCGAAATCTTTCTCTGCAACTTGTATAGCATTGTCTAAGTCAGCAACTGCATAGCATAGATGGTACGCCCCCCCTCCAGACTGTAAGTGATTCAGAATAGGCGACTCTGAACCCAAGGGAGACAAGATTTCTACAACTCCCATACCATTTAGCTCAACAAAAGCATAGTTGACTTGTTGTGCAGGGTTCTCACCAGGTCCGCGCAAAAGCTTAGAACCAGGAATAGAAAGAAAGTCATTTAACGTGGCAACAAGATCTCTTGTTGTCACCGCGTAATGATCAACATGTATTACACCCAATGCAGAAAACATAGGATTCATATTAATTTACCCACTTTAATTTCATTATTTCAGATTCTGGTAATTGTGTTTGGCTATCAAATTCAAAGCACCAGTCATCAGCCACTTTTGTGAATCCATTTTGTTCAAAAAGGTTGCTAACAGGCATATTTTTAGGAGTTGGAATATATCGCCCTAGCACCTTACCTACGCCGGACTCTTGTGCTTTATTTAAAAGACTAGAGAGTAGCGTATGCTCGATATCCCTACCCATGACCCTGCACGACATTACGAAATTATCTATGACCCACTGTGTACGTTCTTTATGCACAACTATGGCAGCAACTCCTTCATATTCAGAAGAATATTTATCCTTAGACTTGATATGTAATACCATCACATCAGGAGAATCCTTCCACAGGTTCAATTGTTCTTTGTTATAACGAATGGTTGTCGTATTAAATTGATTTGTTTTGTTAAATAATTGGAATGTACGTTCGAAATTTTTTACATCTAAAGATTCAATACGGATAGTCATTTCCAAATTTTTCAGAAATTCAATTCTATCTGCAAAGCTAATTTGAGCTTTTTGAATACCAACCCTCTTTTTATATAGCTCAGCTCTGCGCTTATCAGACTCGCTAATGTTGGCAAGCGTCAACTCCGGCAGCCTACTAATAAACTGATACCACTCAGAAGGATCTTCTGGTAACTCAGGAACAAAGACTCCTGGTGCATTTCTGCGCACTTCTTCTCGTTCAATAGGGTTGTCATCAATAAAACATAAAGAACTTAAACCTAAATTCAATTCTTCAGCTAGCTCATGGATGTTTTGCGATTTAGCTCTCCAATTGATTCTCCATGATACAAAATCACCCTCCCTCAATCGCATTTCAGGGTGCTCTTTAATAGCTTGCATAGCAATAGATTCGGTATTTTTACTGCAAATAGTCAATAAAATCCCTCTCTGTTTTAATGCTAAAAATAACGATTGCAGCTCTTTGTAAATATTACCCGGGTAATCACCACCGAGAGATACCCCCTCTATACCATCATCACCAATAACCCCTTTCCATAAGGTGTTATCTAGATCTAGTACCAGAGCTCTAGCCGATAGTGATTGGTTAGCGAATATCGAACCTATAATCATTTGAGCATAACGCTCTAGGCAGGTTAATGAGAAAGGCAACCTTGCCATATACCAATATTTATTAGCGAAGGATTGCCCGACATTCTTCAATAGTTGAGCATAAGGCAGTACCTCTACCGTATTGGTGTTTTTTAAATCATAAAGGGTACGATTCCAATCCGAAACCAACCGATTTAATCGTGAGTCGCCTTGTTGCTCTTCCAAAGAGTATGGGAAACCTTTTTGAATAGAAAAATCGGCGACGAAGACTTTATTACCTCGTTTAACAATTTGCTCAATAAAGGCCAAATATGCCATAACTCGATGCTCGGTTTCTAATAGGGCATCCTCAATAGGAAGGGTGTAGATGTCAGAAAAAAAGTCTTCAATTCGTTCGATAAATACATAGCAACTACTTGAATTATTTAAACTTATTTTATCAGTGTCTAAGAGATCCAACTGATACCGCCCGAACTCTGTTTTCTGAACCTTATATGGGAACTGGGGATATTTGCCACTTTCTTTAATCAAGGTATCAGTTAAGAAGTCCGTATTATGAGACGCAAACAAATAGAGCTCTGGACGAACATCAGGTTTATTATGTGAATGTTCGTATTTCATATAAATTACATTTTTATCAGTTTGTGTCGCACTATTGGGAAGTTCACATTCCTTAAAGCCTAGCTTCTCATGCAGTTTCCATGCTAATTGGTTGCTTTTTAGCGATTCACAATATAGTTCAAAAACATGCAACTTCTCATCTGAATATTTGATCACTTCTTGTTCAAGTTGAAGCCAAATAGCCGTCTTCTCACTCTGTTCTAGAGTGGCATTATCTAGGTAAAAGCCCCACCAAGCTGAAGCCTTAACCTGATTCCAAGCATAAATCGTAATAATTCCGACTGGTGTATCGTTTCTTTCAAAAATCAGAAGTTGTCGTTCTTCCATCTGCATAGTTTTATCCCACCAAGCTGAATGTTCAGCTGTCGAGATTAGATGATCAGTCAACATAACAGCACGCACATCAGGGTGGTTACGCCACTTTAATACCATCAATTTATCTTTATCTTCCGCAAGGCGAATTTTATAACTATGCATCAACCATATCTTCCAAAATTTTACACACTCTCTCGACTCCTACACCATCAACTAGGCCCGCACACTTACTAGATTGTTCCGTCAGCAGGCTAGGTTCCCTTAAACACTTTTCATAAATAGCTCGATAACTTTCTTCTGTGATTTCCTGATGCTTACCCAAATAGAAATGCCCTCCAATTTGGTGTAAATCTTTTGCTACTTGTTCTTGATTGTCAGCAACGGAGCACACTATTCCAGGTAAAGCCATTACACATCTTTCCCAAGTAGTCGCACCTACCGCACCAACATATAGATATGCCTTGGAAAAGAAATCCGTCATATTGCTAACTTGAATATATAAAGTGACTCGGTCTAAATGAAGATCACAATATTTTTTCACAGCAGCTTTGTGAGGGTTATTCATACCGATAATGACATCGAAATGATCGCTACTGTCAGCTTTAAGTAAGCCTTTTAGTGCTTTAAGGGTTTCATTTGCAATGTCGATCCCTCCAAAAAACAACACAACTCGTTTTTCTTCTCTTCTTAATTTATATGTTCGTAGCCTCTTTCTAGCTAATGAGAATTCGTCTCTTAACAGAGCGAAACTTGGGCCACATAACAACTTGGTATCGTTATCGATATAATGGGAGTAACGAGATTCTCCGAGCAGGTAGTAATTCTGGTCTAGCACTACATCCGCAGACAAATCTCTATCAGCCAAGTCATCTATTTGAAGAATATTCTTCGATAATGAAGATAATGATTCATGCCACTTCTTTTCAATAGCGTAGTTGTCCACTACAATCCAATCAAATCGTTCTAAATTGAAATGCTTTATTAATTTTTCAACAGCATGAAATGATTCATCTATTTCATGTTGATAGGGAACCTCTAGCCATGTTGCATGCGCACAATGTGCTGGCCAGTCGTTCAGGTTCTCTTCTATTTCTGGTTTGCTTAATTCAATGCATAAGTACTTAGTTTTAATCAACTCAAATAAATTACCCTGCAATTCACGAGCAATAAAATAGACCTTATGCCCTAGCATAGTTAACTTGTCTGCTAACGTAAGCATTCTATAGGTATGCCCAGTACCCATTTTTAATGAAGCATCTACACGAATTGCAACATGCATCAAGAATTCATTGCCTTAAAAAGAGTAAGAGCAAAATCCCAATCTTCGGGTGTATCAAGATCTACAACTCGTTTTCTTTGAATAGGAAAAGCTATCGCCCTATCAGAAAACATAGGTATACGTCTTTTAAAAGCATCAGGCTTACCCCAATAAAACTGAGCCGCATCATGATACCCCGCCTCTAGATCCTGTGAACGAGTATTGAAATGTTCTGGTTGAAACATACTCACACGCTTCCTCGAATCCAGCTTTACCCCTCTTTGAATAGGAAATGGGAATTCACATACAGGGAAGCAATAGTCAGCATTTTCTTGATGCGTAAAGATACTATGACAAGCATTTATATCCTCAGAGGATATAAATGGTGCTGTAGCATATATGCAGCAAATTGTGTCTATAGACTCTCCATTCATTTCATACCAGTCAATAGCATGCTCAAGCACATCTGCAGTTGTTGCATAATCATCTGAAATATCACTAGGTCTCAAAAAAGGCACTTCAGCTCCATGCTTCTTTGCTACATCAGCTATTTCAAGATCATCAGTAGAAACTATTACCTTATCAAAACACCCTGACTCTAAAGCTGCTTCAATGGAATAGGCTATAATTGGCTTGCCTGCAAATTCCTTTATATTTTTCCTTGGAATTCGTTTACTACCACCACGAGCAGGTATTACGGCTATTTTCATAACTTTCTTTCCAGAATATCTCTCAACAATGTCACTATATATACTTGCTGTTCTGCACTAAGGTTGGGGAACATTGGCAAAGAGATAGCTTCTCGATAATATTGTTCAGATTCAGGAAACATCCCCTCAGAGAACCCCATTTTTGAGTAATAAGGCTGTAGATGGATTGGAATATAATGTAGATTCACTCCAACCCCATTATCTCTAAGTGCATCAAATACCTGTTTATGTGTTAAATTAATTTCTTCCAATTTAAGTCTAATGACATAAAGATGTAGACCAGAATAGGTATCCTCTAATTGGAATGGACATTTTAAAGGTAAGCCTTCAAGAAGACGGTTATAGTTATTGGCCAAAACGTGACGTTTTGAAACAAACTCTTCCAATCTAGACATTTGGGATACACCCAGAGCTGCCTGTAACTCAGTCATTCTATAGTTGAAACCCAAATCAACTTGCTGATAATACCAAGAACCATGACTAGGACTTTCCATCAACGATTCATCACGTGTAATACCATGACTTCTAAATAAGGCCATTTTTTCAGCTAAGAGCTCATCATTAGTAAGAGCGGCTCCACCCTCAGCGGTCGTTACTATCTTAACTGGGTGAAAACTGAAAATTGTAATATCAGAAAACTCACAGCAACCAATTGGCTGAGATTTATATTTCCCACCAATCGCATGAGATGCATCTTCAATAACTCGAAAACCATATTCTTTTGATAGTTTCCAGATGGCTTCCATATCGCAAGATTGTCCACATAAGTGCACAGGGACCACCACTTTTGGCAATCTCCCTTGCTTTTTCGCCAATTTGAGTTTTTTCTCAAGTTGTATTGGGCACATGTTGTACGTCTTTGGATTAATATCAACAAAATCCACTTTTGCACCACAATATAAACCACAATTTGCTGAAGCCACAAAAGTGATAGGAGATGTCCAAAGCCAATCTCCTTCACCCAACTCCAAAGCCAAGCAAGCAATATGCAAAGCCGAAGTCGCACTATTAACCGCTAAAGCATACTTCGAGTGAGTAAATTGAGTTAATGCACTCTCAAAGGCTGGAACCTTCGGTCCTTGAGTCAAAAAGTCAGACTTAAGCACCTCTATTACATGATTTATATCTTCTTGAGAGATATCCTGTTTACCATATGGAATCATCCGTTTAAACCTCGAAGTTAGGGTCAACATGCTCTCTAATCAGTTTTCTTAAGCCTTCTACCGTTTCCCATTCGTCATTAGTCCCAGAATTATATTTAAAACCAAAAGGTACTTTTTCAGCTTTATGATGCTCTAGATATTCATCTTCTGAGTATGTAAACGATACCGAAGGCAAAATAGCGTAGTAACGCCCCATATCGATGGTATTAAGAGCATCCGTATCAGTAATCATCTCTTCATGAAGCTTCTCACCTGGACGAATTCCAACCTCTTTGATAGTGCATTCTGGAGCCACTGCCTGGGCAATATCGAGGATTTTATATGACGGAATTTTAGGTATAAATATTTCGCCACCCAAATGATTATCTAAAGCATACATAACCATATTTACACCATCTTGTAGAGAGATGTTGAAACGTGTCATTTCTTTATGGGTAATAGGTAATACTCCCTCCTCCCTCTTACTCAAGAAGAATGGTATAACCGACCCTCTAGAGCCCATAACATTGCCATAACGAACGACAGAGAAACGAATGTCCTTTGAGCCACGGATATTGTTTGCGGCAGTAAATAATTTATCCGAGGCAAGTTTTGTTGCTCCATAGAGATTAATTGGAGCACAAGCTTTGTCTGTAGAGAGGGCTACTACGTTTTTTACACCACATTGAAGAGCGGCTTGGATAACATTTTCAGCACCATCTATATTAGTACGTATACATTCAGTAGGGTTGTATTCTGCAGTATCCACTTGCTTGATTGCAGCGGCATGAATAATAACATCGACACCTTCACAAGCCTGAATCATCCGATTTCTGTCTCGCACATCCCCAATAAAAAAGCGAAGCTGAGGATAATCTTTTTGAGGGTACTTCTGTCTAAGTTCAAATTGCTTAAGCTCATCACGAGAAAAGATAATAATTTTCTTAACCGACGGATAACGATTCAAAATAGTTTTAATGAACTGCTTACCAAATGAGCCTGTACCACCCGTAATTAGGACACTTTTTCCATTTAACATATAAATCTCTCAATAGTAATCAGTTGTTCAAAAGCGATTTGTAGATTTTTAATGTTTTGTCTACACCTTGCTCTACATTAAATTGTTTTTTGATTCTAAGTCTAGCCTGAGAGCCATACTCTTTACACAACTCACGATCCCCATAAAGCTTTTCTATTGCTATAGCTAAAGCTTTAGGATCCGAAGGTGGAACTACGATACCTGTATACCCATGTAAGACAAGTTCTGCATTTCCCCCTGTATCAGATACAATGGCTGGAACACCATATGAGTTGGCTTCTAAAACAGCACGACACAAGCCTTCTCTTTTAGTTGTAGGAAGTATAATAACATCGGAAGCAGCTGCGACTTCTGGTGCATCTTCACGGTACCCCATAGCATGTACTCTTCTAGGGATTGTACTTCGCTGAATCATTTCTTTTATTTTTTCATTATTAGGATCTGCACCAACCAAAAGTACATCTATATTTATATCCTTTGGCATAAGAGCTAATGCATCCATCAATACATGCAGACCTTTTCGAGGTCTCAAGTTAGCCACTAAAGAGATCTTAAATGAGTCATTATGAAGAGGTAGATGAGATAAGTCGGCACTATCACTTTGGTACCATGATTGATCATGTCCTTTGTAAACTGTAATAGCTCGATTTTTATCTCCCCACAAATATTTTTTCAGATCATTTTCTACAGCTTTAGCCACACAGATAATCTTATCCAGCCTAGGGTGTAGCATAACCAAATAGCTTGAAGGATCTAACCTACTAACATTACCCGTCTGACCTCTATAAGCTATCACTTTAGCTTTTAGTCCCAGAGCTGCTGTTGCACCATTACTACACGCTATATTGTTAAACAGATGCAATACGTCAATATTCCTCTCGATTAGAATATTCCTAATTTTACTCATTGTTCTAAAAGAAATTTTCTTATCGAGAGGATCCGTTAATACTTCGATACCTTCTTTTTCAAGATAAGGTATCAAAGTCGAATCAGGATTACATAAAACTGTTACATCAACTTCACCTGATCGATGTAAGCCTATGATTTGGCTCGCTTCAGGTCGTATAGGATTTATGTTGTTTCGACTGTGGTGCGTAACAGCCAGAAGTTTTATCTTTCTCAAATCAGTCTACCAATTGAAGTATTTTAATTTTTTCCGAAGCTTTAGTTGCCTCAGGATGTTTAGAGGCTTTGGAGGGCGTTTAGCTCCACAATCAAGCATCTCATTAACTTTATGAATTACACGGGCGCTACTCTGGCCATCATTAAATGGGTGAATATGATTCGCATAGTCACCTATAATTTTATTTTGACTTTCAGTATTTAAAAGTGCCATTTCTAAAGCTCCTTCCACCTCATCTATGTTATCAACATTGATCAGATAGTTTGATGGAGAACGATTTCGAAAAGTAACTACCGGTTTTCTTTGAATCAAAAACATAAGTAACACAGAAGATGTGTCACAAAGCATAACATCGGCAGCTTTCAATAATGGCACTACATCATCCGTTTCCACAAAAGTAAGGTTTTCATTTTGAAGGGACTTATATTTCTCAACAATATCTTTCGGCATCTTAGGGTGAAACTGAACTAGCCATCTCCACTTAGTTTCTTGAGAAAGTTCTTTTATTTTCTCAAATAATATTGGGGCACAAGAAAGATGTCGTGAAAATGTTGAACACATCAATACCGTCGGCCTTTCATCATTTTGAACATTAAAAGGATTTGATGGATCGATTGTAAAAAGAGGATCAAGTGCTGGCCAACCTGTTTCAGCCACATCAAAATATTTATACTTCTTTGCCAATTCGAGAAACGGACCTGTAGTTTCAGGTCCTTGAGTACAGTATAGATCAAAGCAACCACGAATCTCAAAATGATCAAGTCTCCCGCGTCGGTTCACCTTACCTGCATTAAACCCATGAAAAACAGCCACTTTTAATCCAGGAATAAAATTCGGAACCATATTACCCGGAACAAAGACTGCATCTGGATTCCAAGAAATCACATCAGAAACGTTAACCAATTTAAGTTCATTAGGCTTCAAATACTCATGGTTTACTTCGTCTCCTTCCAAAAACCACATGACCTCTCCTCCTTGCGAGAGGATGTATTTCTCCAAAGGTCTTAAAATGGCGTACGAATAATTCTGAGAGATATACATGAGATAGCGGCGATTATGACAGATCACTAGTCTTTCCTTACACTGGCTTACTTCTGTATTGTAACTTAAAATGACCGTTAATTGTGCTTCCTTATTTGTATTGCCCAACAATCGTCTAGAGTCTAATGAAAAACATAACTTCCAAAGTATTTTACAATATTGCTCTTATCTTTCTGAGTCCACTCTTATTAATTGCCCTATTAAGAAAGAAGAAAGGGAAACCCACTATTGGCAAGCGCTGGACAGAATACTTTGGTTATTCCGTCCCTCTAAGAAATAAAAATCCGATTTGGATTCACACTGTCTCTGTTGGCGAAACCATAGCTGCTACACCACTTATCAGGGCAATTAATACAAAATACCCACAACAAGCTATCTTGATAACTACCACCACTACCACCGGTGCAGAGCAAGCAAAAAAATTAACAGATATTGCTGAACATAGATATATGCCTGTCGATTTTAGCTGGTGTGTGAGGCGATTTTTAAAGGTTATTCAACCAAAATGTATGCTAGTGATGGAAACCGAACTTTGGCCTAATACGCTAAATGTTGTAGCAAAAAACAAAATTCCAATAACAATACTAAATGCCCGTTTATCGGAGCGATCTTGTCACAGATATCAAAAGTTTCAATCTGTGTTCGATCTCATGTCGAAGCATTTAACCCAAGTACTATGTCAACATCCAGAAGATGCAAAACGGTTTGAAAAACTAGGTGTTAAATCGAGTGAAATCACGGTAACAGGCTCACTAAAGTTCGATATTGAAATTTCAGAAACATCAATATCACAAGGCAAAGAACTGCGTAAACAACTAGGAACTAAAAGACCCATCTGGATAGCAGCAAGCACCCATGAAGGTGAAGACGAAATCATCTACAAAGCACACCAAAACCTGCTTAAAGATATCCCTGATGCTTTACTCATTTTAGTACCTCGCCACCCAGAGAGATTCGCCTCTGTCGCTAGGCAAGCGTTAGAGTACGACTTCAAAGTGGTTTCTAGAACAGAGGGGGCCGCCGTTTCTGCCGATACTCAAGTTTATCTTGGAGATACTATGGGAGAAATGCTGACTCTGATCAGTGCTGCTGATGTATGTTTTATGGCAGGTAGTCTTGTTGGGGATAAGGTGGGTGGACATAATATGCTAGAACCTGCGGCTCTAGAAAAACCAATTCTTAATGGCCCCAGTTTCTTTAACTTTAAAGATATAACCCATCAGTTGATTCAAGAGCAGGCATTAATCATTTGCCAATCTGAAAACGAAATCACTGATAATCTTGTGCAATTATTTAAAGATTCAGCCACTCGCATTCAGATGGGTAAAAATGCTTATCAAGTCGTCGCGCAAAACCAAGGCGCGGTAGCCAAAACCTTAGACGCTCTCTCTAGCGTGGTAACCAAGCAATAACTGCTCCCAATCACTCTCTTGCCAGTGAATCGAAAAGCGCTGTACTTCCTTTAGGAATGAGCGCTTTAATCTTTCTAAATTCGCCTGCTTCCAATCATCACCATCTTGTTGATAGCATTTATCAAAATCTATGATCCATACCTGATCACTGCTATCGAGCAAGATATTGTGGATATTGAGATCGGTGTGATTAACTTGTGCTTGATGAAGCTTGTGTATTTGCCTGCCAATAGACTGATATATATCAGAACTTAACGGTGAGTGTTGTAGTTGTGCCACTAAGTCTTGAGCATTTGGTATTCTTTCACTCAATAAATCCGCGGTATAAAAAGGGCCAAATTTATCGGCCTTAGCGGCAATAGGTCTGGGGACGTTAACTCCTTGCTCACGCAGATGCTGTAGCAATTTATACTCTTGATAGCTACGGGTGTTCTGCCAACCAGAAAACCAGTATTGATCTTTGACTAGCTTGCCAAATAACCCGCCACGACGATAATGGCGCAGTGCGGCTTGTAAACCATCAAGTTGTACAAACCAAGTGGTGCCTCGTCCTTTTGCACTACCGGTTATTTTGTCCTGCACAAACCAATATGGGGCTTCAAAACACATTTCTGGTGGGACATTGAGTAAGCTAGGCTCATACCAAATGACTTCTGACCCATTATTTAATGTTTCCAATCTACATCCCCAATCAATTCAATTCTTTCCTGATTTTACAATTAACTCTAGCACCTGCATAATTTATCTATCTCCTTTATGAGCCAATTGCATGACACTGTTTAAATCACCACCAAAATCACTCTGTATTCTTCGCCTTTCTGCCATCGGTGATGTTTGCCATGCTATCGCTGTTGTACAGGCAATCCAAAACTATTGGCCAAGCACTAAGATCACTTGGATTTGCGGAAAAATTGAAGCTCAGCTTATCGGTGATTTACCCAATATTGAAATTGTGGTGTTCGATAAAAAGCTCGGATTTAAAGGCATGAAGGCAGTGTGGAAACAACTGTCATCGACTCGCTTTGATGCTTTACTACATATGCAAGCCGCACTTCGAGCAAGCGCCCTCTCTTTTGGCATTAAAGCGGATTATAAGGTTGGCTTTGGCAAGAATAGAACCAAAGAAGGTCAATGGCTGTTTACTAACAAACACATTCCAAACTCACAAAGCTTTCATGTTTTAGATAATTTTGCTGATTTTGCGCGATACATTGGGGTTCCGTTTCAGGTTCCGCAATGGCACATTCCTGTTAGCCATACCGACACTGAATTTGCTAAAAACGTTGTCAATAACCAGCCAACGTTAGTGATTTCTGCCGCAGCAAGTAAAGATAGCCGCAACTGGTTAACTGAGCGCTATGCTGCCGTCGCTGATTATGCAATAGACAAAGGCATGCAAGTCATACTGTGTGGCTCACCTGCTGACAGGGAAATCAAATTAGCCGAAAACATTGCTCACTTGATGCAAGGTGATGTGAATAACATGGTGGGGAAAACCTCATTAAAACAACTGACTGCAGTACTTAATGAAGCGAGCGTAGTACTCGCACCCGATTCAGGACCCGCTCATTTAGCCACTACGCAAGGCACGCCTGTGATAGGGCTTTATGCTCACAGCGATCCGCGACGCACTGGCCCCTATAATAGTCTGGAACTGGTAGCGAATGCCTATGATGAGCATATTCAACAGCAAACTAATAAGTCACTGTCGGACATTCCTTGGGGAACTCGCGCGAAAGGCGATGATCTAATGATTGCAATTAGTACCGAACAAGTCTGCCACCTACTCGATAGAGCATTAGAGAAGAATTAATTTATGAAAAACCATGTCCTTTACCCTGGCACTTTTGATCCTTTAACCAATGGTCATTTAGACATTATCACCCGCGCAGCCAATCTTTTTGAGCAAGTCACAGTATGTGTTGCCGCAAGTCCAAGTAAAAATACAATGTTCACCCTAGAAGAACGGGTAGCCATGCTTCAAGAATCTGTCGTGCATCTAAACAATGTCAAAGTGGAAGGCTTTTCTGGGTTACTAATTGAGTTTGCCAAACAAAAACAAGCGAACCTGCTTATTCGAGGTTTGCGTACTACGATGGATTTTGAATATGAGTTTGGTCTAACTAGCATGTACCGAAAACTGATGCCGACATTAGAAAGTATCTTCTTAACGCCGTCTGAAGAGTTTGCCTTTCTGTCGTCAACCATTGTTAGGGAAGTTGCGATTCACGGTGGGGATGTGGAAGGTTTTGTGCCGTCTTCGGTATTTAAACGCATTAAAGAAAAGGTTTAGCTCTTCTATTCTTTTATTCCAACTAAAAGAACCAAGAATCAAGAAGCAAGAACTAAACCTAATACCAGACTATAGGGTGTAATAAGCTTTGTACCAATCAACAAAGGCCTGTACGCCCTCTTTCACTTTCACTTCAGGCTTGTAACCGGTCGATTTAAACAAGTCTGCTGTATCAGCGTAAGTGGCATACACATCACCTGGTTGCATTGGCATGAAGTTTTTCTTCGCTTCAATACCCAAAGCCTCTTCTAGCGCTTCAATATATTCCATCAGCTTCACCGGACTGCCGTGACCAATGTTATACACTCGGTATGGCGCAGAGCTGGTTGCAGGAGAACCTTGTTCAACATTCCAGTCGGCATTCGCCTCAGGGATTACGTCTTGGATGCGCAGGATACCTTCAACGATATCATCAATATAAGTGAAATCACGCTGCATATCGCCGTTGTTGTACACGTCAATTGCATCACCATTTACGATAGCTTTAGTGAACTTAAATAGCGCCATATCAGGACGTCCCCACGGGCCATAAACAGTGAAGAATCTTAATCCTGTTGTAGGTACGCCATAGAGATGCGAGTAAGTGTGAGCCATCAGCTCATTGGATTTTTTAGTTGCTGCGTAAAGTGATACCGGGTGATCGACTGAATCTGCAGTATCGAACGGCATTTTTTTGTTCAAGCCGTAAACTGAACTAGAAGATGCATACACAAGGTGTTTGATCTTATGGTGGCGACAACCTTCTAAGATAGTCAAATGGCCGATAAGGTTACTGTCGGCATACGCTAGCGGATTATCAATGGAATAACGCACGCCTGCTTGCGCGGCCAAGTGAATCACTTTATCAAATTGCTCTTCAGCAAATAGCGTGGCAATGCCTTCACGGTCAGCTAAATCAAGCAACTTAAAGGTAAATTTGTCATGTTCAATACGCTTTAAGCGATCTTCCTTTAGAGAAACTTGGTAATAGTCATTCATATTATCGATACCGACAACATCATGTCCTGCTTGCGTTAAGCGCTCGACGACTGCACTACCAATGAAGCCTGCAGCTCCGGTGACTAAATATTTCATGCTGTTTCCTTCTGTTGGCATGTTTCACACCAAAATGTATTTCTTTGCCCAACCATCTTTTGGCTAATGTTCGTTGCGCAGACCGGGCATTCTTGTCCAGCTCTGCCATAAACTTGTAGCTCTTGAGCAAAATAACCGGGCTTACCGTCTGGCTGAGCAAAATCATTAAGCGTGGTTCCGCCTTGTTTTATGGCGTTGCTAAGCACTTGTTTTATTTCTTTAACTAGCTCATCCCACTCTTTATGTGTCAATGAGTTAGCAGGTCTCAATGGATGAATTTTAGCATTAAACAAAGATTCGTTAGCGTAAATATTTCCTACGCCCACCACAACCTTATTATCCATAATGAATTGCTTTACGGCGATGCGCCTTTTAGTCGCCAGAGCAATGATATGCTCAGAGCAAAAATCATCACTAAGAGGTTCCGGCCCTAGGTTATCTAAGATAGATAATGATTCACCGGCTTCGATCCACAGCCAAGATCCAAACCGTCTCGGATCGTTATAGCGCAATAACTTGCCATTTTGCAAAATAAGATCAACGTGATCATGTTTGCTTGCCTGCACACCGTCATCTTGAATCCTTAGTGAACCCGACATACCTAAATGCACCACAATACAACCATTGGCGGTATGCAGTAGAAGATATTTAGCACGGCGAGTGACCGCTTCAATCACCACACCACAGAGTTGTTGCAGTTGCTCTGGCACAGGCCAACGTAGTTTTGGCTGACGCACTACAATTTTTTTGATCGTTTGACCTGTAATGTGCGGACTAATCCCCATGCGGGATACTTCAACTTCTGGTAACTCTGGCATGCATCGCTCAATTCATTCTATGGAATCATCATTCTAACGTTTTCTAGGCATAAAAAAACCCAGCAACAAGTGCTGGGTTTTTATGTTCTGCGTAAAGAAGTGTTAAATCAATTACTTGATTTTAGCTTCTTTGTACATAACGTGTTGACGAACAACTGGATCAAATTTCTTGATCTCAAATTTGCCCGGCATGTTACGTTTGTTTTTATCTGTAGTATAGAAGTGACCTGTACCAGCAGAAGAAACAAGTTTAATTTTTTCGCGAATGCCTTTAGCCATTGCTCAATTCCTCTTAAACGTTTTCGCCACGTGCACGGATATCAACAAGAACAGCATCGATGCCTTTCTTATCAATAATACGCATGCCTTTAGCAGTTAGACGTAGTTTAACAAAACGTTTTTCGCTCTCTACCCAGAAACGATGAGTTTGTAGGTTCGGCAGAAAACGGCGCTTAGTAGCGTTGCGTGCGTGAGAACGGTTGTTACCCGTTACAGGACGCTTACCAGTTACTTGGCATACTCGGGACATGAATGTCTTCTCCAAATCGTTTCAGCTCGATATCAACCTTGGTGGCCGAACCTCTCTAGTGAGGCCGAAAACCATTATGGAAAATCCATACAAGGCTATCAAAGGTCGCGTATTATACTAACTTGACGAGAATTGCTCAAGACCCGAACAGATCCTTTTTACAGAATTTGGTGATCTTTTTTGAGCAGAGCTGATTTTTGTTCAAAAATAGTGCGCGTATGTTACCAGAAATCCTACACCCTACAACCACTAATTAGCTATCAGACCTATATTTAATTTAGCTTGACGACTATTTGTGTTTGGCTAGCGTAAATTGTTAGCCTAATATAGCTTGGAATTCATCATCATACTGATATAAATCATTTACTTACCGAGGTCAGAATGTCGCAACTCTTATCTGCAATCCCACTGACTTCCTTAAATGGCGTTGGGGCAAAGGTCGCTGAAAAGCTGGCTAAGGTCGGCCTTATCTCTATTCAAGACCTTTTATTTCATCTTCCGCACCGTTATGAAGACCGAACTCGCGTTTATCCGATGATAAGTTTGCACGCTGGCCTATGGGCGGGAGTGCAAGGCAAAGTTATGACGGTGGATACCGTTTTTGCTCGAAGAAAAATGCTCACCGTAAAAATCAGTGATGGAAATGGCACTATCACATTGCGATTTTTTAACTTTACCGCCGGAATGAAAAATAATTTCAGTGAAGGCAAATGGGTACACGCTTATGGCGAGATCAAACGCGGTAATCAAGGTTTAGAGATCGTTCATCCTGATTTTTCATTTTTTAATGAAGGTAAAACGGTGACGACCGAATCCAGTTTGACCCCTGTTTACCCAACAACCGAAGGTCTGCGCCAACTCACTTTACGCAACCTCACCGATCAAGCGTTAGAGCTGTTAGATAAGTCAGCGGTGAACGAGTTACTGCCCGACGGGTTGTATGATGCACAATTATCCCTAAATCAAGCCCTGCACATTGTGCATCGCCCCTCTCCAGAAATAAACATGGAGCAGTTCGATTTAGGTCGTCACCCCTCACAACTACGCTTGATCATCGAAGAGCTATTAGCCCAAAACCTATCGATGCTAGCGCTCAGAAGCAAAGGACAGCTTGATGATGCAATTGCACTGCCCGCATCAAATCGCTTAAAAGCGCAACTGCTGGATTTACTGCCTTTCTCCCCGACCAAGGCACAAACTAGGGTTGTTAACGAGATCGAAGGCGATCTTCTAAAACCCCATCCAATGATGCGTTTAGTACAAGGCGACGTGGGGTCAGGCAAAACACTGGTAGCAGCACTTGCCGCCGTCACCGCCATCGAACAAGGCTATCAAGTGGCAATGATGGCACCAACCGAACTATTGGCTGAGCAACACGCCATCAACTTTACCGCTTGGTTTGAGCAACTGGGTATAAAGGTTGGTTGGCTGGCGGGTAAAGTCACCGGCAAAGCCAAACAAGCACAACTGAATGCCATTGCCAGTGGCGAAGCACAAATGGTGATCGGTACGCATGCTTTATTCCAAGAGCAGGTGAAATTCCATAACCTCTCTTTAGTGATCATTGATGAACAGCACCGTTTTGGCGTCCACCAGCGTCTAGAGCTTCGAGAAAAAGGTGCGGTGGCAGGGTTCTACCCTCATCAATTAATCATGACTGCCACACCAATTCCAAGAACCTTAGCCATGACTGCTTATGCCGATCTTGAAACCTCGATTATTGATGAACTGCCACCGGGAAGAACGCCCATTCAAACCGTTGCCATACCCGATACTAAGCGCGCCGATATTATTGAACGTATCCGAGTTGCTTGTGCGCATGAAGGTAAGCAAGCGTACTGGGTGTGTACGCTAATTGACGAGTCCGAAGTGTTAGAAGCTCAAGCCGCTGCTGAAATAGCTGAAGAGCTCACGGCTAAATTACCGGAGCTAAAAGTAGGACTGGTGCATGGACGAATGAAGCCCGCTGAAAAACAAGCCATCATGCAGCAGTTCAAAGCCAATGAATTACAACTTTTGGTCGCCACCACAGTGATTGAAGTGGGCGTAGATGTGCCAAATTCCAGCTTAATGATCATTGAAAACCCAGAACGCCTCGGGTTGGCACAATTACACCAATTACGCGGCCGCGTTGGACGTGGAACCGTCGCCAGTCATTGTGTGCTTCTCTATCATGCGCCTTTATCTAAAACCGCTCAAAAGCGGTTAGGGGTACTCAGAGAAAGTAATGATGGCTTTGTGATTGCGCAAAAAGACTTAGAAATTCGCGGTCCGGGTGAACTGCTTGGCACCAAGCAAACCGGTATCGCCGACTTTAAAATTGCCGATCTGATGCGCGACCAACATTTAGTGCCGCAAGTGCAAAAAATGGCGCGCTATATTCACCAGCAATATCCAGAAAATGCCCAGCAGATCATTGAACGTTGGATAGTAAATAGCGATGAGTATGCGAAAGCTTAGCGAACCTTGAACAAATCACTATCGAAATAATAAGAGCCTCAATTGAGGCTCTTATTAAGTTCTAAAAGTAAACGATTTTTAACGACGCTTCTTATCTGCATTAGCAAATGCTGCCGCCATCGCGCCGCCTAAACCGCCACCCAGACTAGAGCCTGAAGACGAACGGTTATCACGGCGCTCATTGCGCGCTGGACGTTTATTGTCTTTATTAGCCTGCCCGCGACTGGTGCGATTATCTTGACCCGGCTGATCATTTAGGCGCATAGACAGTGCAATACGCTTACGCTGAATATCCACTTCCATTACCTTAACCTTCACAATATCGCCCGCTTTTACCACCTCACGAGGATCAGAAACGTATTTATCGGTCAGCGCCGAAATATGCACCAATCCATCTTGGTGTACGCCGATATCCACAAAAGCGCCAAAGTTAGCCACGTTGGAAACCACACCTTCGAGCACCATTCCCACTTCTAAATCAGAAACCTTGTCGATTCCCTCAGCAAAAGTCGCGGTTTTAAATTCAGGTCTTGGATCGCGTCCCGGTTTATCTAGCTCTTTAATAATGTCGGTAACCGTAGGCAAACCAAACTTATCATCAATAAAGTCGATGGCATTTAGCTTACCTAAAAAGCCGCTATCGCCAATCAAGTTTGAGATTGGCTTACTGGTTTTCTCAGCAATGTTTTTGACTACTGGGTAAGCTTCTGGGTGAACAGAAGAAGCATCTAATGGATTTCGACCATTCATAATGCGCAAGAAACCTGCACTTTGTTCGAAGGCTTTTGGCCCCATACGCGCCACTTTCTTAAGGCTAGCACGGCTTTCAAAGCGACCGTTTTCATCACGATGAGCCACAATGTTTTGTGCCAATGTCGTCGATAATCCCGCCACACGATTAAGCAAAGCAGCAGAGGCTGTATTCACATCCACACCCACTGCATTCACACAATCTTCAACAACAGCATCTAGACGTTTTGCCAGTGAGGATTGACCCACATCATGTTGATATTGGCCCACACCGATAGATTTAGGATCAATCTTAACCAGCTCTGCCAACGGGTCTTGCAAGCGTCTGGCAATAGAAACCGCACCACGTAAAGAAACATCCATATTTGGGAATTCTTTGGCGGCGAGCTCAGAAGCTGAATACACCGAAGCGCCCGCTTCACTCACCACTATTTTTTGCACCTTAGTGCCGTTTTTAATCAGCTCACCAATAAAGCTATCTGACTCACGAGAAGCGGTGCCATTACCAATCGCCACCAAATCAACATTATGTTGTTTGATTAAGCGGTCGATGATTTGCAACGATTTATCGTATTGCTTTTGCGGTGCGTGCGGATAAATCACCTCTGTAGCTAATACCTTGCCTGTGCCATCGACCACGGCAATTTTACAGCCTGTTCTTAAACCAGGATCTAAACCTAAAGTTGCGCGAGGCCCTGCAGGTGCCGCCATCAACAAGTCTTTTAAGTTAGTCGCAAACACTTCAATCGCATCAATTTCAGCGCGCTCTTTCATCGCCGACATCAACTCTGTTTCCAAATGCATGGATACTTTTACCCGCCACGCAAAGCTAATCACCTGCTTACGCCAAGTATCAGCAGGAGCATCACTCAATGAAATGCGGTAGTGATCGGCAATGATTGTTTCGCAATATGAACTGCGAATAGAAGGATCTTGCGCAGGATCGGCATTTAATGACAGCTGTAAAAAGCCCTCATTACGGCCACGAAGCATAGCTAGCGCACGGTGCGATGGAACGCGACTGATGGCCTCATCATGCTCAAAGTAATCTTTGAATTTCTCACCTGCTGCTTCCTTGCCAGATACAACGCGAGATTGTAATTGCGAATGTTTATTAAGATACGCTCTTAGTTTTTCCAATAGATCGGCATCTTCAGCGATACGCTCCATCACTATGGCTCTTGCACCATCTAGCGCCGCTTTAGTATCAACAACACCTTGCTCTGGGTTTAAGTAATCCTGCGCCACGGTTTCTGGCACCAAAGAAGCGTTATTCCAGATGGCATCCGCTAGCGGCTCCAATCCAGCTTCAATTGCAATTTGACCTTTAGTGCGACGCTTTGGTTTGTACGGCAGGTAAAGATCTTCAAGACGAGTCTTATTGTCAGCCTGATTGATCTCTTTTTCTAATTCTGTCGTCAGTTTCCCCTGCTCAGAAATAGATTTAAGGATCGCTTGTCTGCGATCGGCAAGCTCACGAAGGTAAGTCAAACGGCTGTCTAGAGTACGCAATTGGGTATCATCAAGCCCACCGGTTACTTCTTTTCGATAACGAGCAATAAACGGTACGGTATTTCCCTCATCAATCAGGTTGGCCGTAGCCGTCACCTGTTGGGTGGAGACGTTTAGCTCAGTGGCAATAATCTGAAAAATCGTCTGACTCATCTTAATTCACTTATTTCCTTAATGTTTGCAACTAACTATGGGGGCAAATGTCAGAAAAACCAGATCTCAAAACAATGATTAGCCCCAATAAACTGTGGTCAACGAGTTAAATTAAAGATTTAACCTAACATTTGCCTGCAAGTTACTGATTGTTGGTTAGAATTAAACAAGGTTACTCTTCAAATACTCAGTTGCTAGAAACTGGATTAGACATGGATGTTGATAATGAAAAATATAACCAAGCCGCTGTCATTGCTCATTGCCTCTTTAGCGAGCCTGCCTGTGCTGGCCGAAGGAGACGACACTTCAATCATGATGAATGAGAATAAGCAGGCTTATACCACCGCCAGCCCCGCCTTAAAATGGCAAGATAAGGTTGTATTAGGGCGTGTCGAAAACGTGTATTACCAAGATATTGATGCCCTTGAAGGACAAGCCTTTATTGGCAAAATCGATACCGGTGCCGATACCACCTCTATGCACGCTGAAAATATCCACGTATACAGCAACAACTCCAAATATAAAGGACTGCAAGATACCGAGTTGATGCAAACCATCGTCGATGAGTTTGGCGGCCCTAAAAGTAATTGGTGGCTAGAAAGTTTTGATACCCCAGAAAGAAATATCCAAGGTATTGTGAAGTTTGATCTTCGCCACCCCACCACAGGGGAAGTGATTGCTCTTGAAAGACCACTGGCTCGCACCAGCGTTATCCGCAGTCGCACCAGTGAAATCCCTTTATATCGCCCCGTAATTACTATTCCTCTGCAAATTGCAGGGGTAACTGTTGATACCGACGTCAACTTAACCGACAGAAGTAACTTCTCCGCTCCTATTCTGATCGGTAAGACTTTCCTTAAAAAAAATGCATGGGTATTTGCCGGTTATGATTATCTGCAATCACAAAGTGACGCGCACATTGTCGGGCGCAGCGAAACCTTTTTTATTGATGATATCTCGTTAAAAACCAGCTTCTCACTGGTCAATAGCTATAGCCAAATACACGCGACTAATATCAAGGTCGATCAAGACAAACACACCGTCACCTTCGACACAGGCAATAAAGAAATCAGCACTACGCTGACTCTACCATTAGAGCGTATGCTCCGAGTGGGCGGAGAAAAACGTCCTTTAGTATTTGTGCCAGTAACAGCAGGTGATTTTAAAACGCCAATTTTGGCTTACCTTAAAGACCGCTCTAAATACAGCTCACAACTTCGCCTTGGTAAAAATACCCTCAGCAAATATTTTGTGATTAACACCGGCGACAAACATGTGCTGCACACTCAAAGCAAAAAATTGAGCTCGCTGCTGGACAGCAAAAATCCATTAATGGTGACCCCGCACGAAGTGATTTATATCGACAACACTCCTGTCGATGCAAAACCCTCTTTTGCCATCAATACTCCAGTATTATTTGTGGACAGCTTTGAGCTAAGCAAAGGCAAAAGTGGTGAACAAGCCAGTTTCTACATCCCAAGTACTAACGGTAATGACCGGAAAGTCATCAAAAAAGTGGAGCGAAAAATACGCATTGGCGATAACGTCCGCCCTGTACTTAAAGAGGCTGTCACTATTGGCGGAAAAGAGATGACATTAGAATTTGCTTTGGAAGCCACAGATAAAGGCAGTGACCCTTACTTTGCCATGGGCCGCGCTTTCCACAAACAAGGGGTACTGATTAACACCCGAACCGAAGACTTGCTCACTCCACACCCTCTGTTTCACGCCGGCTTTATCGAAACCGCGCAAGTGGAAAACCTAACCTTCCCCGTAAAACTGGATACCGGTGCCGACATTAGTTCAATCAATGCTCTTAACATCAAACGCTTTGAAGAAAATGGTAAGCCTATGGTGAGCTTTGATTACCAAAATTCAGACGGGATTACGCAAAAGTTTACTAAAGAAGTGATCGATGTAATGCGTATTCGCGCCAAAGCAGGAGAAAAACCCAATGAGCGCCCAGTGGTACTCATGAATGTCAAACTTGGTGAGGTAAATCAAAGCGTGCGTGTTAACCTGCAAGATAGAAGCCGCTTTGAATACAGCATGATATTAGGTAAAAATTTCCTTAAATATGGGGTTGTAGTCAGCAGTGACCAGACCTATTTATTAGGTAAATAAGGTATTTATTATTAACGACACTATTAGATGAAAACGAACTTAATCACTCGAGAAGGCTTTAACAAGCTACAACAAGAACATGACTACCTCTGGCACGAACGTCGTCCAGAAGTCACCAAAATTGTCACCTGGGCAGCAAGCCTAGGTGACCGCTCCGAGAACGCTGATTATCAGTACAATAAGCGTTTATTACGCCAAATTGATCGTCGCGTTCGCTATCTACGCAAAAGACTACCCGACCTTAAAGTGGTCGACTACGCTAGCGCTCAAGATGGTAAGGTGTTTTTTGGTGCTTGGGTGGAAATAGAAAACGAGCAAGGTGAGCTAAAACGCTTTCGCATTGTCGGGCCCGATGAGATTTATGGCGACGATGTAAAGCAGTATATCTCCATTGATTCTCCTATGGCGCGCGCTCTATTAAAAAAAGAAGTGGACGATGAAGTACAAGTTAGAACCCCAGAAGGCACAAAAGAGTGGTTTGTGAACAAAATCAATTACCAAATACCTGATTGGTACAAAATCAAGTAAAAATAATGAGTTACATCAATAAAAATATTTTTTATTAGATACTGTTAATATTATCTAACACTTTATCTCTCTATAATCGATTCAGCTTTGTTACATTTCCAAAAGTATTATCATTCAGGTGTGATAAGGAGCGAATTTGCAAAAGTGACGGACTACTTGCTCGCACTCGCCAACTCCCACTTTTAAATTTAAAAATTGGATTAAGTAGGTTCTATACAATGCAAGAAAACTTCAAAATTTTAGTTGTCGATGACGACGCTCGCCTTCGTTCATTACTTGAGCGCTACCTTTCTGAACAAGGGTTCCAAGTTCGCTCTGTTGCTAACGCCGATCAAATGGATCGTCTGTTAACTCGCGAAAATTTTAACTTAATGATTCTCGACCTCATGTTGCCGGGTGAAGATGGTCTATCCATCTGCCGCCGTCTGCGTAGCGCAAACAACACGTTACCCATCCTAATGCTAACGGCAAAAGGTGATGAGATTGATAGAATTGTCGGGCTAGAAGTTGGTGCCGATGATTACTTACCAAAACCATTTAACCCAAGAGAACTGCTCGCACGTGCTAAAGCAGTACTGCGCCGTCAATCTGTTGAAGCTCCGGGAGCTCCAAGCTCAGAAGAAGCCATTGTAGAATTTGGCGAATTTGCACTCAACCTAGGTACTCGCGAAATGTATCGCGGTGAAGAGCTTATCCCTCTTACCTCTGGTGAATTTGCGGTATTAAAGATCCTAGTGACCAATGCTCGTGAACCTATGTCTCGTGACAAGCTCATGAACCTTGCTCGCGGACGCGAATATTCAGCAATGGAGCGTTCGATTGATGTGCAAATCTCTCGTCTACGTCGTATCCTTGAAGAAGATCCTAGCCACCCTCGCTACATTCAAACCGTATGGGGCCTAGGTTATGTATTTGTACCAGACGGTAATAAAGTATAATTTTTAGGATAATTTAATGCGATCGCGTAGTTCGATAACTCAATCAATCATCGGCTTTATTGCTCTTTTGATTGCTAGCCAAGCCTTTTCTTACTACGCGATTTTTAATTACGCATTACTTCCCAGCCTTAAGCAGTTCAACCGCATACTCTCGTACGAGATAAACCTCGTTACCGAAGAGTACGCGCGAATTCGTCAAGAATCAGAACTTGGCATTCCTGAAAGTGAGCGCACTAGTCCTCTAAGACAAGCCCTTTTGCTTAGGCTTGGAGTAAGTGTTCACCCTATGGCAGGCGTGGCTGAAGAAGAGTTTCAAAAAGCCTTCTATCTTGATTTTATGAGTGATGAAATCACCGAAGAGATAGGCTCACCCGCAGAAGCACGCTTAGCAAGAGACAGCCAAAGTTACCTACTGTGGATCAAACTTGATGTTATGCCCAACTGGATTTTAAGAATCCCGTTAACAGAACTCACTCAAGATGAATTCAAACCTCTATTTATCAACAGCTTACTTATAACCATCTTCTTTATATTAGGTGGTTGGGGCTTTATTCGTTGGCAAAATAGACCTCTCAAAGATCTTGAATCGGCGGCAATCAGTGTCGGTAATGGCGTTATCCCCGACCCGTTACCGGAAAATGGCACTACTGAAATTCGCGCTGTAACCAAATCCTTTAATAAAATGGCGCGCGGCATTGAAGAACTCGAAACCGATAGACGCTTAATGTTAGCCGGTGTCAGCCACGATATTCGCACGCCGTTAACACGCATTCGTCTTGCCACTGAAATGATGTCCGATCAAGACAGTTATTTAGCCGATGGCATGATTCAAGATATCGAAGAATGTAATGACATCATTGCGCAGTTTATCGATTATTTAAAACCGGTTGATCGCAACGACTTTACTAACCTCAACCTCAATAACATGGTTGAAGAGCTCGAATGGGCGCTAAAAATCTACCAATCTGGCGGATCTATTGAAGATGAGACGTTGGACAGCGAGCTGAATAAAGACATTGTTAATTACACCTTTGATGTTCAGCTTCAACCGGATTTGCCGGATATTTACGCCAGTTATATTCCGATAAGACGGACTTTGAGCAACTTAATCGTTAACTCTAAGCGCTATGGCAATAACTGGATTGGTATCAAGACTGGCTTTTTGCACAATAAAGTATGGGTAACCATCGAAGATAATGGCCCTGGCATTGATGATGAACAAATGCAGAAAGTATTTGAACCCTTCACCCGTGGTGATACATCGCGTGGCAGCGAAGGCACAGGTTTGGGACTATCTATCGTTAAAAGAATCATCGCTGAGCACAATGGCACGATAGACATGAGCAACCGTAGCGAAGGCGGATTGATGGTAAGACTTACCTTTGATGTCTACAGCAAGAAACACAAAAATAACACCAATCGTACTAAATAACTGGTCATTCTAGCTTGTTGAAAAATAAGCATTAAAAAAGCGGAGTTCAACCATGTTGAACTCCGCTTTTTACTAATTCTATCTAGAACTACTCACTATTATTGATAGTAAGAGTGCTCACCTTGTTCATGTTCAGTCGCATCTTTAACCGCAACTAATTCACCAGAGAACTCTTCTAGTAGTTGCTTTTCAATGCCGTCTTTTAGCGTTACATCTACCATAGAACAGCCGTTACAACCGCCACCAAACTGAACCAATGCAATGCCATCATCAGTGATTTTAACTAGGCTTAGGTGACCACCGTGGCTGGCAAGCTGCGGGTTCACTTGAGTTTGAATCACGTACTCGACACGTTCTAGCAAAGGTGCATCGTCAGATACTTTACGCATTTTTGCATTTGGTGCTTTCAACGTTAATTGAGAACCCATTTTATCCGTTACATAATCGATCTCAGCATCCTCTAAGAATGGTAAGCTCAATTCGTCTACGTATGCAGAGAAAGCCTCAAATGATAGCTCTGTATCAGTTGCTTCAATGGCTTCTGGTGGGCAGTAAGATACGCCACACTCTGCGCTTTGAGTTCCGGGATTGACCACGAATACTCGAATGTTTGTTCCCTCTGCTTGCTGCGACAACAAGTTAGCAAAGTGCGCTTGAGCAGATTCTGTAATAGTGATTTTATTAGACACGATAAATACCTGAGTAATTCTGTAGGTTATTATGGGCATTCTACTCTGTTCGATTTATTTTTCAAACATGTATTAGCTGTAGATCATTGTGACAATTTGAGTTGATAATCACCAACATCAAGCAAACTTGAACCGATACTGTCAAAAAATCCTTCTATAAAATAGGCCGAGATGCCCTACAAATGCAATAAATATCAATCCGTTGTACACCTTTCTCTTTAAGCAGCACACAGATTTCGGCCACGGTACTGCCCGTAGTCACCACATCATCAAGCAAAGCGACATGAGGTTGGTCTTGCAATTTAGTTAGATACTTAGGTGATAATAGAAATGCTTTTTTTAGATTAATCAGCCGTTGCCGACGATTCAATCCCATCTGATTTTTCGTCATTTTACTGCGCGTAATGGCTTTAGGTAGGAAGCAAATTGGCACTTGAGTACGCTCTGTGAGGCACTGATATAAAGACTCCGCAAGATAATCACTTTGGTTAAATCCGCGCCATAAATGCCTGCGCCAATGCAATGGAATCGACAGTAATACAGGCGCAGGTGACTCGATTTGCTTTGCCAGTAACGCGGCTAACTCTTTAGCGTGCCACACTTGTCGACGATACTTTAGTTTCTGAATAAATCCAGACAGCGGAGCTTGATACTCCCCTACACAAATCAACTTATCCCAAGGTGGAGGGTCGGTAATGCATTGTCCACACCGTTCCATTGGGGTTACCGTATTCACCCCGCACATCTGACAACGAGCTACCGGTTTAAGCCTTTCTAGACATTCATCGCACCATTTACTCGTCCCACCTTCCTTGAGTAGATTGTCACAAGCGTAGCAATAAGAGCCCAAAAGCGTAAATGCAACACCAGATAGTCGCTGAACAAGCAAACTCAAGCATTGAGTTAATGACGGATTTCCAATAATCTTCCCCTTAATGTTAAGCAGTGCTTACTGTTATTTTTAGCTCACCGACATTGATTACAGGGCTGAAAAGAGTATGACATGGCTACGATATGACTTTAGCTCGACCAATCAACGGGCTAAGTAAAAGCACTCAATAAATAGGTACAATGGATGAGCTTAAAAACAAAACTGCATTGGGATGTATTTGGGAAAGGTGAAAACCTCATTCTAATCCATGGTTGGGGCATGAACGGCGCAGTTTGGCATCAAGTCGTTGAGCAATTAAGCCAACATTTTTGTGTACATGTGGTCGACCTACCGGGATATGGGCACAGCCATCAAGTTGCGAGTGCTTCCATTGCCGATATCGCACAAGCGGTATTAGAAGATGCACCACAACAAGCAATATGGCTAGGTTGGTCTTTAGGTGGATTGGTTGCAACCCACGTTGCTCTCCATCAGCCGCAGCGTGTCTCTAAACTCATTACTCTTGCCAGTTCACCACGCTTCTCCGCCGAAGGTCGAGTATGGCGAGGTATTGCCCCTAAAGTGCTAGACGACTTTACCAGTCAACTTACCGATGATTTTCAAGGCACTATAGAGCGATTTATGGCACTACAAGCAATGGGAAGCCCATCAGCAAGACAAGATGTAAAACAGCTAAAGAGCGCCGTTTTATCGCGTCCTATGCCCAATCCTGATGCATTGCACCTTGGACTAGAATTATTAGCCAGTGTCGATTATCGCCAACAATTAAATGAGATTAGCGTACCACTGCACCGTTTATACGGTCGTCTCGATGGACTGGTACCGGTTAAGGTTGCAGCGGTATTGGATAAACAATTACAGACAGAATCACATATATTTAAGGCCTCATCGCACGCTCCTTTTATGAGCGAAAGACAGGCCTTTTGTGATTTGATAACCCAGTTATAGAGCAATCAGTCTTGGGTTAGGATTTCATTCCAAGGAAGGTTGCGATCACCGATAACAATGAAGTTAGGGTTCTCCAAGGTTTCACGCAAATTATAAGAAAGAGGCACAAGTTGTGTATCAAGGATAGTACCGCCCGCCTCTTCCACAATGCATTGTGTGGCCGCAGTATCCCACTCACCTGTTGGACCTAAACGCAGATAACAATCGGCGCTACCTTCAGCAACCAAACACGCTTTTAACGCAGCCGAGCCCAACGGAATCAATTCATAATTCCACTTGTTACTCATTCGCTCAGTAATACGATTGATGTCTTGGCGGCGACTGATGGCAATCGCAATATTTTGTTTAGGCAATTCATGAGTATGGGTGTTGATACGAATATTCTCATCCATATCAGGAATTTTCCACGCCCCTTTTCCCTGATAAGCATGGTAAACCACACCAGAAACCGGCGCATAAACCACCCCCATAATCGGCTTGTTGTTCTCAACTAACGCAATAATGGTGGCAAAATCACCGCTACGGGCAATAAACTCTTGAGTACCATCTAAAGGATCGACTAGCCAGTAACGTTCCCACTGTTCACGCTCAGCTAAGCTAATATCAGAGTCTTCTTCGGAGAGTACAGGGATATCAGGAGTGAGTTCAGACAAGCGTTCCATAACCAGTTTATGAGCCGCTAAGTCAGCGCTGGTAACCGGCGTATCGTCAGACTTAATAAACTCTTCGTAATCTCGCTTTAGATAAATATCAAGGATGAGCTGACCAGCGGAACGGGCGATTTCTATAACGTTAGGCAATAAGTGGGAAAAGTCTTGTCTCATTACTGTTAATCCTTTAATTGAGCAAAGTATCGCTGTGCTAGCATCAAGGCGCTAATACTGCGTGCCTCACAAAAATCCATATGTGAGAGTAACTCATCGGCTTGAGCCAGAGGCCAACGAATCAATGTCAGAGGTTCAGGTTCATCGCCGACTAAAGTTTCTGGGTAAAGATCTTGAGCAATAAACAGCGTCATTTTGCTAGAAAAGTATGACGGCGCCAGAATGACTTGTTTTAACGGTACAAAATCCTTCGCACCAAAGCCAATTTCTTCTTTTAATTCACGATTGGCCGCTTCTACTGGTGCTTCACCAGCATCAATTAAGCCTTTCGGAAAGCCTAGTTCGTAGCTTTCTGTGCCTGCCGCGTATTCTCTAACCAATAACAGATCCCCATCCGCTGTCAGGGGGACCATCATCACTGCATCGCGACCAGAAGGACGCATTCGTTCGTAAGTACGTCGCTCACCGTTCGAAAACTCGAGATCCAAAGCCTCAATGCAAAACAAACGCGAACGCGCAACTTCTGCCTTGTGTAAAATCTGTGGCTTTTTATTACCTGCCATTCTAATTAGCCTCTTCGTTAATTCACGAAATTAACTTTACACCAACTCAAGCAAATGTCTGAATATTCTTACCAGTTAAATCATTTATAGAAGCGAAACGTACTTATAAAAGAATCGACTATAACCGGCCAGAATAAACAAATGGGTAGTGACCTTGTCCGTTCGGTTCACCTAGCCATTTTAACTGTTGCCCCAACTTTTGCGGAAACTCAGCGCCGGGCTTAAACCATGCATCGAGATCGTAGCTCATATCCGAATGCAGCGACGCGGTAAATTGACTCGATACCTGAGCCGTTTCTTGATTGCCTTTAGCGGTTAATTGATTGTCCGTACAAGTCACATCAGAAACGATGTTCCCAAGGTCTAAATCTCCCATTGGAGAACTGGCTTTACTGTTATTCCACACCAGTTTTGCCGAACCTGATTGACACCACGGGCTTGCATACTGGTAGTCTTTCACCGCTAAGTCGAGTTGTCCATCAACAGACACTGGAGCAGGTACATCAACGTATTTAAGCACTTGCTTAGCGGGCATCGATAAAATCAAACTGCTGGCATAAGGGCCATCAAAGCTGTATCCCACCGTGCCTCTGCCGGTTAAATCAAGCGCACTATTACGGCCTAATCGCACATTTAGCTCAGCCTTTCCTTGCAACAGCTTCCACCCTTGCAGATCCCAGTTTACTTCACCAAGGCCATATTGCTGCCAAGTTACCTCTTTGGCCGTACCTTTCCATAATGTCCCACTCACACCAGAGATGCTTAGGCCATTAATACGCGGCGCTTGTTCTAAGGCGAACTTTGCCGGTAAATGCACGATGACACTGCACAAAAATACGATTAACAACAAAAAGCTGTAGCCAAACAGCTTTTTAAAACTGATACCAAACATTAACTACCTACTCTCTTAAACTGTAAGCGACTGACTTCAACAACACCGGGCTTTTCCGTCTCAGTGATGTCTAAAAAGGCTACATCAACGCCTCTTTCTTGACGCAAAAACAATAGCCAGTTCATTAGTTGATTAAAGGCAACCGGTTGCACCCATACCTGCACCATATCGTCGCGAGGTTGCAGTCGAATCAACTCAATATTAAAGCGACGTGTCGAAGTTGATAGCACTTGGTTTAATGGCTGATTAGAGATGGTTGGTGCATTACTGGTTTTACGTAATTCCGTGATCTCATTGGCTTCTTTTTGCACCCAGCTTAATAGCTGCGTTTCACGAACCAAACGTGTTTGAGCTAGTTCACTTTTCTCTTTTAACGGGGCAAAACCGCCCCAATAAAGCAAACCCGCTAAGCCAAAACCAATGGCAATAATGAGCATGCGTTGCTCTCGCAGGCTAATGCCACTCCAATAACCAAGGATGGATTCTTGTAATTTTCGCATTATTTCACCTTCAGCACGTAGCTACTGCTGACCAAATCACCATCACGATTTATCTGGCCTTGCTGTACAGAGAATTTGTCAGATAAAGCCACACGCAGTTTTTCAAACGTTTGGAAGTCACTGGCTTGAGCTTGAATTCGTAACTCTTCACGGTTGCTATCAAATTTCACACTCTGGATCTTCACTTTATCAGAGCCTTTCAATGACTGTTGAACTTCAAGCATCCACGTAATCAATGGCGCCTCAACTGTGCCACCGCTCAATCGTGTTTTTTCATCCGTCATTTGGCGCTTCAGATAACTGACGGTTGGAATTCGACGTTTACCAGGGAATACAGCTCGGAAAATACGTTCACTTTCCGCGCGGTAGGCGGTTGCTTTTGATTCAATCTGACTGACATTCATGTAAGTATTAACGCTGAACACAACCAATAGAATGACGGCTGCAATTGCAGGAGCACGCCATAGTTTAATGTTCTTTAGCCAAGACGCTTGTCGCTTAAATTCACCACTCAGCAAGTTCACCGTGGAAAGCTGAGCATTTTTTGCCAGCAATGCCATTGGCAATTCAGCCGGTTGCTCATCAATGGTTGCCGTCACTTGCTGTTGCAGTGCTTCAGGAAGCGCGCCAAAAGATTGAATCGTCACTTGCTCAACAGGAGTCGCTTCTTGCTCTGCGTCTTCATCTGATTCTGTCGCTGATGACATCTGCGTCACAGCAAAAGGCACCAGTTGCTCTGGTAAGGTCATACCTTGAAATTGATTCTGACGAATCAGGTAATGACCATCCCAAGGAAGTATGCTGATGGCATTTTCTTGCAAAGGAAGTGATAGCACATCGGGCAATACTTTGTGTAATTCGATGCCCGCTTCCGCAAAACGTGCAATACATTGTTTGAAGTAGCTCTTGTCTACCGCCGCAATCCACGCTTTATCACCCGCTAGCTTAAGAATAGAAAAATGGAGTTCATCAATATCTTGTGCTAGCTCTTCTTCAAGAAGAAAAGGCAACATGGTGGCAAACTGACGGGTTGCGCCCGCAGGAACATTAACCTCTTTCAAGGCTATATCTTGCCCATTCAGTAGTAAGGCAACGTTGCGGTCGGTTACATAACTGGCGAGATCGTCTAGCTCATGTAAACCGTTGAGTTCTCCACTCGCGATAATTTCGTCTTCGGTTGAAGACCAAACCAGCCATGGGATTGTATTTAAATTCTGCCTACTGAGCCGAACTGTCAGGATTTCGCTCACTAATTCCTCCAAATCGACGGCGTACTACCCGCGATTCGTCTTTATTTTCACTATAAAGCAGGCTTCTCAAGCGAACTCGAGCTTCCTGCACAAATACTTCTGTATCCAGTTCAAAGTACTTACTGTCTACCGATAAATAGGCTTTGGCTTTGTTTTTGATGTCATCACTAACGCCAGCAATATCGGGTTCAGATAAAAATTCGTCCGTACTTTCCCAACCGTCATATGGACGGTCTTCAATAACTTTTTGTGCTTGTTCTTCACTGATTTCAGAGTTAAACAGAGCCACAATTAACTTAGCTTGCCAAGCTCTGATGGTATTCACATTAATACGCAAATCATCGGTTGGTAACGCGCACGCTAGCCAAGAAATTTGTTTCATTGCCGGGCCCGTCATTTGATAGACACTTCTTAGCTCACTAAGATCGGCAATTAAACCATTCGGTGCCATATACGCAGGAGAGAGCCCCTCATAGGTGGCATCTTCCACTCCAGATTGAGTGGTCACAACGTCGTTTTCGTCTAGATATTCCCACGTAGAATCAGCAACCACTTCAGCCTGATAGTTATCTAGGCCTGCTTCTTCTAATAAAGTGCGCCACACCTCGAGCAAGTAAGGGCGAGCACTGGTGGTTGCGTCCAACTGAACAGCGGCCAGAGCATTAACATTGAAACACGCTTGCATGTCACGAATCACACCGCGAGCTTCACCATATTCCAACGGGTATGTTTGTTCATCTAAAGCCCAAGGCTGACTCAAGTTTACCGTTTCGCCGTCTTCCAGACTCTGCTGAATACCATATTTTGCCAATGCTTCCACACCAATTGCGTACCAGTAGGCTTGTTGGTTATTCACCTGATTACCCGCTCTATCCACACTGAGCATTAAACGCTCAGACATAGTGGCAGCAATGGCAGTCATTACAGCTAATAGCAACAATACAATGATCAAAGCAACGCCTTGTTGTTGCTTGTGGCCTTTATATGTTCGACCAATAAGCTGGGATGGATTATTCTGGCGTATCTTCATTGATCCTCTCAAACTTACCGTCTGCAGTAAGGTAGATACGCTCTAACTTGCCATAATCTTCCAGTGTTAAATCCACCGCGATAGCTTTTGGCAACGCATCACTGTCGACCCACTCTTTTACCCAAGCTTCGCCATTGTAAAAACGCATATCGAACTTCTCGACCTTATCCAGAAGTGGCGTCACTATGCCTTCTTGTGCGGCTGGGGTATCTGGGTATCGCCACCAGACACGCTCTAATTTGTCACCCTGAATTCGATAACCCACTTTGGTAATTTCACCACGGGGAAATTGCTGTTGCGGGTTAATCCAACCTAGACGAGTAAACAATACGCCTTTGGCATCAGAGTCGAGTAAATTGTCTTTCCAATACAACAGGGATTGTCCTGATTCTTCTGTACCCGCTTCCTCTCCATCATTACGGAAGCGGCGCACGGCAATTTGACGAAAATCACTGTCTAAATAAACTAATGTGGCTTGCAATTGCTGTAAGCGACCCAATTTTTCTTGAGACTGGGTATTGCTCAATTGAACCTGAAATACCACTTGATACGCGGCAATACTTAAACTGGCAAAAACCGCAATTGCGACCAGTACCTCTATTAAGGTAAAGCCTTTCGCTTTATTGTAACGAGCCATACTATTGCAACGGAACATAACTTCTCACCGTTACTAGAGGGTTATCCCCGTTTTGATTTAAAGACACGCTAATATCAATCGCACGCAAATAGTCATTACCGGTTGCTACCGGAGTTTGCGTCCAAAACCATTCTTGCCCAGCCAACTCAGAAGTGCCCTTACGCGGGCTTTTCGGTGGCTCAGCGAGCATCATCAATGTCATTTGATTATCGGCAACCATACCGGCAAAGGTTTTTTGCTCTAAATAGCCAATGCTATTAATGTGCTGAGTGACCGCTCGAACGACACTCATTGAAGCGGTAGCAAAAATAGCTAGAGCTATGAGAACTTCCAACAAAGTCATGCCTTTAGCGGACTTCATCTTTCAGCTCCTCACCCGGCTTAAGTAACTTAACACTGCCGTTCTCTAACGCCACAACTCGCCAATTATCATCCCCTTGCGCTTCTGAGCTTGGATAGATGTACACCTCAAATGGGGTTAACTCACCACTTGAAAGAATAAAGGCTTGCGGAGGCAGTTCTTGTTTTTTCTTTTCTTCCTTGGCAAACATCTCTTCATCAAACAATGATTCTTGTTTAAATAAGGAGTCTTGCTTACCCCAAGTGCCGTCACCTAACTCCCAAGTGAGTGTTAGGCCGTCCTCAAGTTCAGTATCTGCGGGAATTCTGCGATGATCTAACGCTTGCCAACCGTCTTTAGTCAGTTTCAATAAGCGATACTTTTTCCCCGCTGGATCAAAGCGAATGCCAAGATCCCAACCATTAAGAATTGCATCTTGATGCAACATGGTCAGACGCTGAAAAAGCTGTTGTGAGCGCGTTTGCGCGGCATCAGAACCACTTTGAGGTAAGTTTATGACAACAGCAATGGCACTTACCGAAACTAAAACCATGACTAACATGATTTCTAGCAGGGTAAAGCCACGCTGTTTTTTATGCTGTTTCACCACGAGTTAAGGCTACTGGAAGTCTTGCAGGTTCCAGTTACCAATATCAGTTGATGAACCTTCGCCTCCATCTTGACCATCCGCACCAAGCGTGAAGATATCGATATTGCCGTTATCACCAGGGCTTAGGTATTGGTAATCATAACCCCATGGGTCTTTTGGAAGACGACGAATATAACCATCAGCACGGTAGTTACGAGGCTCTGGTGAACCTGTAGGACGGCTTACCAATGCATCTAAGCCTTGGTCTGTGGTTGGGTAAACACTGTTGTCTAGCTTGTACATATCTAGCGCATTTTCCAACGCTACAATGTCGGTGATCGCTTTTTGTTGGTCAGCTTTCTCTTTGTTACCTAACAAGTTAGGAACAACAAAGCTGGCCAAAATACCTAGGATTACCACAACAACCATAACCTCTAGCAAGGTAAAGCCTTGTTGTTTCTTATTTCGTTTCATTTTTTTCTCCATACACTCGGGTTAATGACTAAGCACCCGATACCAAGTTATTCAGTTCAAGCAGTGGCATCATAGTGGCAACTACAATAAATAATACAATCCCTGCCATAAAAACAATCAGCAGTGGTTCAAAAACACCCAGCGCCATATTCACCTGAGACTCAAAATCTTGGTCTTGGTTATCGGCAGCACGAGTCAACATTTGTTCAAGTTCACCCGATTGCTCACCACTGGCGATCATATGCAGCATCATAGGTGGGAACAGTTTGCTCTGTTGCAAAGAGTGACGCAAACTTCCCCCTTCTCGCACTTTATCTGAAGCTTCAAGGACCTGCTTCTTAAAGAACTTATTACCCATAACGTCTGCGGCAACAATCATCCCATCTAAAAGAGGGATAGCACTTGCCGAGCATATAGCTAAGGTACGAGCAAAACGAGAGGTATTTAAGCCTCGAGCAACGCGGCCAATCACAGGAACGTTTAATACACGACCGTCCCAGCGCAGCCTTAACTCTGGCTTTTTCAATAAAATTTTAACGCCAACAACCAACACCACAACGCTAACCACCAATAGCACACCATAGTCTTGTACAAAGGCACTGGCATTGATCAAAATCTGAGTTGAGGTGGGTAGTTCTTGTCCCATTTGAACAAATTGGTCGACAATTTTTGGCACAACGGTAGCCAACAAAAAGCCAATAACCGCGACCGCAATCAAGGTCAGCATAATTGGGTAGATCATGGCTTGTTGTAGTTTTGAACGTAATTTTTGGCGTTTTTCGGCATAATCGGCAAGACGTTCTAAAACCGCGTCTAGGTGTCCAGATTTTTCACCCGCCGCGACCATAGCACAGAACAGGTCATCAAAGACGGTAGGATATTCACTCATACTGTCAGCTAAAGTGTAACCTTCAACGACCTTAGAGCGAACACTCACTAACATACTGCGAATGTGCGCTTTTTCAGATTGTTCCGCAACCGCTCTTAAACACTCTTCTAAAGGCATGCCGGCTTGAACAAGGGTCGATAATTGACGCGTCAATAACGCAAGATCTGGCGTGCTGATACCGCGCTGAAAACCACGAGACTTTGATGACTTTTTCTTAGTCTGAGTTTCGCTGATCTCAATCGGCATTAAGCCTTGCTCTTTCAAGCGTTGCCTAACTTGTCTGGCGTTATCACCTTCGGTTACGCCTTTCTTTTGGCGACCTTTCGCATCTAGCGCTTTATATTCAAATGCAGCCATTATTCTTCCCTAGTTACTCGCATAACTTCTTCTAGGGTCGTTTTTCCAGCCCTTGCTTTGTTCAAACCGTCTTGGCGAATGCTTGGCGTAGATTGACGCACGACGTGTTCAATCTCTTGCTCGCTTTGCTCACCATGAATCAATGACTGGACGCTTTCGTCAACCACCAGCAATTCATGAATACCAGTACGGCCTTTGTAACCTTTGTTATTACAATGCTCACACCCTTTTGGTCGATAAAGCACTAAGTCGTCATCAGCAGCAAGGTGGAACAGTTTTTTCTGCTCAGCATCGGCCTGATAAGGTTCACGACACTCTTTACACAGCGTACGCACCAATCGTTGCGCCAAAATACCCAATAGAGAAGAAGAGATTAAGAAAGGCTCAATGCCCATATCTCTTAAACGTGTGATAGTACCGACGGCGGTGTTGGTGTGCAGTGTAGACATTACCAAGTGACCGGTTAAAGACGCTTGTACCGCAATCTGAGCGGTCTCAAGGTCACGAATCTCACCAATCATTACTACGTCAGGGTCTTGACGCAGAATCGCTCTTAAACCACGCGCAAAGGTCATATCAACCTTAGGGTTTACTTGCGTTTGACCAATGCCATCAATATCAAATTCAATCGGGTCTTCAACCGTCAGGATATTTCGCTCGGCACTGTTTAGTTCCTGCAAGCCTGCATACAAGGTGGTGGATTTACCTGAACCTGTAGGGCCTGTTACTAAGATAATGCCGTGCGGTTTTTGAATTAAGTTTTGTAGACGCACGTGGTTGTTCGAGGACATACCTAAGCTATCAAGATCAAGCTGAGTGGCATTTTTATCCAATAGACGCATAACCACACGCTCACCATGAGAGGAAGGCATAGTAGACACACGCACATCCACCGCTCGTCCACCAATCAATAGTGAAATACGACCATCTTGTGGTACACGCTTCTCGGCGATATCCAGTTTTGCCATAACCTTAACCCTGGACACCAACAAAGGGGCCAGTTTACGGCTCGGCGCTAAGACATCACGCAATACGCCATCCACACGGAAACGAATGGAAAGGTGCTTCTCAAAGGACTCGATATGAATATCCGAAGCCCCTTCTTTGATTGCTTCACCCAACATGGCGTTGATCAACTTGATAATTGGCGCGTCATCTTCGGCTTCTAATAAATCCTCATTGTGCGGAATTTCTTCCGCCAACGAGAAGAAGTCATCGTTGTCTGCACCAATGTCTTCCATTAACTGTCTAGCTTCTGAAGAATCGCGCTGATAAGAATCTGAAAGTTTCGATTCAAAATCATGCTTATCCATCTCAACCAATTGGATTGGCAGAGGTGATACTCGCATCACCTCTAACAGTGTCGACGTTTGCATTGGATCGACATAAAACAACTGGTATGCATCGCCTTTATCGTTCGGCTCAAGCACTACACTAAAGCGCTTAGCAAAGCCAAACGGTAGACGTGTAGTACCTGCTTTATATGTTGAAAATGCTTCGTCCATTACTTGTGGTCCACTTGCTCAATAAAGGCTTGTAGCTCTTTTGGACGGCTAGCTTCATCACCAAACTTAGGCATTACCGGAATCAAGTCATCCGGTAGCAGTTTTAAGCCTTCTTCGGCTTTGTACAATTGCTCAGCGCGGATGTAGTTGTATTTACGCTGGGTAATACCATCGGCTGTCATACCATCACGAATAATGGTTGGTTTAATGAATACCATTAGGTTTTTCTTTTCTACCTGAGTGCTGGTTGATCTGAACAGTTGTCCTAACCAAGGAATATCACCCAGTAGCGGTACTTTAGATTCACTTTCCATTGCACGCTCATCAATCAAACCACCCAGCACGAGCATTTGTCCGTCTTGGATCATAACGGATGTATTTAATTGACGTTTCGCAAAGCGAACATCCACCGCACCGTTTGCACCAAGTACGTTAGAAACTTCTTGTTCAATCTTCAACTGAACAGAGTCACCTTCGTTAATTTGTGGCACAACTTTAAGTTTGATACCTACTTCTTTACGATCAACGGTTTGGAATGGGTTTTCATTGTTTGAGCCCGAAGTAGAACCCGTTAATACCGGCACCTCTTCACCCACAATGAACGACGCTTCGCCGTTATCCATAACCGTAATGCTAGGAGACGATAGAATGTTAGAGTTTGAGTCCGTTGCCACTGCGCTAATCAACGCTGTCCAGTCACCCATCGCCAAACTCACTGCCGCGCCGTTTACGCCGCTAAGTGCACTTGCAAGCGTTGAGTAGTCACCTGACTCATCAATGGTTTTAGTGGTAGTTAGACCAGTTGATGGATCTGTGTATGTTTCAGTACGAGAAGTATCTTTCGCTTCTTCTCTACCGACCATAACCTGACCAATAGAGGCGCCACTGTTACCGTATTGAACTACCGCACCTGTTTCTAAGTTACCCCATTGCACGCCAAGGTTAACGCCATCACCTTCCGACATTTCAACAATCAAGGCTTCAATCAATACTTGAGCACGACGAATATCTAGCTGAGCGATCACATCACGTAATGCTTTCATGATATCTGGCGGAGCAGTAATAACGAGGGAGTTGGTGCCTTTATGCGCTGAAATCATTACATCAGACTTGGAGTTTCGAGTCGCAGCGCCGCCCTGTGCTGTTTTCTTAGCCGCAGCTAAGTTATCTGACACACCTTTAAGAACTTCGACTAAATCTTCTGCATTCGCATTTTTTAAGTAAATAACTTGGTTGTTGCCTTTAACTTCCATCTCTTTATCAAGTTGCGATACCACTTTCTTCAAGCGCTTACGCACTTGTGGATCGCCAGAGATTAATACGGAGTTAGTACGTTCATCAGCAACCAGTTTTGGTTGTAGGAAAGCTGGAGTATTTTTCGCTTCCGTGGTTTTGTTTAGCGCTTCAACGATACGCACCATCTCTGCAGCAGAAGCAAATTTTAGTGGTACAACTTCAATTGATTTATCGCCGGCTTTATCCACACGCTCAATAATCTCAGCCAAGCGGTTTACTACAGCCGCACGACCTGTAATCAGGATGATATTCGCTGGATCATAGTGAACAACGTTACCGGCACCCGCATTATCGTTCAATTGACGAAGTAGTGGCGAGAGTTCACGTACCGATACATTACGCACTGCTACTACACGAGTTACTACCGCATCACCTTTGATTTTGTTGTCCCCGACTACAGGAACAGCAGAGGTTTTCGCATCCTTAGATTTAATCACCTTGATGACGCCGTTTTCCATTTCGACAACGGCAAACCCATACACCTCAAGGACACTAAGGAAAAACTGATAATACTGTTTCTCGTTCAAAACATCATAGCTACGCACATCAATCTTGCCCCTCACCGAAGGGTCAACAATAATGGTCTTTTCTAAGTTTCGTCCGACAATATTAATAAATTCGCCAATATCAGTGCCTTTGAAGCTGGCGCTAAATTCATCGGCACTAAATGCTGGTGTGCATACCAAACTACCTAACAGTAGCCATGCACTCTTGCTAAACCAACCTTTCACGTGATACTCCCAAAAATCAATGGCACAAAGTGCCTAGCATGGCGCATATAATTAGGCTCATGCTCTCGCAATGATAGCTAGACAGCTATCAAACTATAGTTGTAAATAAATATCGTAGCGTTGACCGTTTCGCTCAACCGTGAGGTTAAGCTCACTCAAATCACCTAAAGACTTCCAAATGGCGCCCATTGATGCTGGATTCTTTAAATCTGCACCATTTAGTTCTACCGCAATGTCACCATCTTGCAGACCGATAGAATCAAACAAAGTACGTTCTCGTCCTGGACGAACGCGATACCCGACTAATTTTCCATCACGATTTACCTGAGAAAGGCGGATATATTTAAGAAGCTGTTGAGGATTCTCAGAAATTTCTGCTTTTATTTTATCTAGGCTAGCAGTGTCTACTTTAGGATTGTTACCTTGAACATTAGATTGAGGCTGTTTTTTAACCGCCCCCGCATTATTTGCTACACGTTTGTATTCTATACCTTCTAGCATTAAGGTTTCGTTACGGCCCTGATTTTCAATAATCACGCGATCACTTAAGACATTACTTAATTTTGCGCGAGTACCATCAATAGTCTCGCCAACGCCATAAGTATCTTGGCTGCCTTTATTAGCAATAACCGCTAGGCTGTTTTTTTGAATTGAACTTGCTACCACACCCACCAGCACAAGGTTTAATCTTGTCTTTGGTGCGTCAACAACTTGTTGTGTTACTTTCGGTGTGCTTTCTTTCGATTCAACCCCAAATAAATTGGCGTTTACTAACGAAGAAATATCCATACCTTGATGCGGTGACGAAGCGACACCGCTACCGGAGCCTGCAACAGGTCTCCAATGCTCAACATCTGATTCTGAACCCATTAGATGCCATAATAAATGACCACATAACCAAGCTGTGCTGACGAGCAAAATAAACGTCAACATTTTAGCTATGATCGCCTGTTGATTCACGACACTCGTCAATAATTGATTGGCTTTGTGCGAATATGTGGAAAACTTAGACAAGACAAGTCCCTATTGATATACCGATTTTTATACAATATGCCACGCAGGCATTGGTGTTACTGGGTTAAACGGATGAGCAAGACTACCATACATATTATTACCAATAATTAAACAGGGAATAATTTCGATTGTAAATAAAGACATTTACTTGAAAAATGCTATATACGTCACCATTACCCTCCTGCCAGACATCACTTAGAGAGCAAAGATCATTATGAGTTCCACGATTGAGTCTGTTCGGCTCGACAAATGGTTATGGGCTGCGCGCTTTTACAAAACCCGTTCAATCGCTCGAAATATGATCGATGGCGGCAAAGTTCATTATAATGGGCAGCGTAGCAAACCAAGTAAAATGATAGAACTAGGGGCTACAATTACCCTGCGACAAGGACTCGTTGAAAAAACGGTCACGATAGAAAAAATATCGGACCAAAGACGTGGTGCACCTGAAGCACAACTACTTTACACCGAAACGGCGGAAAGTATAGCGAAGCGAGAACGCACAGCGCTAGAACGTAAAATGCACGCACACAATCCAAGTCCTGATCGCCGTCCAGATAAAAAACAACGACGTGATCTGATTAAATTTAAGAACCAATAAGCTGGAGTTTCCTAATGGAAAGCAACGTATTAAATCGTTATTTATTTGAAGACCTATCTGTACGTGGTGAGTTAGTACAGCTAGATACCGCCTACCAAGCCATCCTAGATAGCAAACAATACCCAGTTGCGATTCAAAACTTACTTGGTGAACTGCTTGTTGCGACCTCATTGCTCACCGCTACCTTAAAATTTGAAGGCTCAATTACTTTACAGCTGCAAGGTGACGGTCCTGTGACTCTTGCGGTAATAAATGGTGACAATAACCAAAAAGTCCGTGGCGTCGCTCGCTTTGAGGGCGAAATTGCCGACACTGCCTCTTTGCACGATATGTTGGGCAAAGGTCACCTAGTAATCACTATTTCTCCAAATAAAGGAGAGCGTTACCAAGGCGTGGTTGGTTTAGAAGGCAATACTCTTTCAGAAGTACTAGAAACTTACTTCGAACGCTCAGAGCAGCTAAAAACTCGCTTATGGTTCCGTATTGGTGAATTAGATGGTAAAGCACATGCCGCAGGTATGTTGCTACAAGTCGTTCCCGATGGTACAGGCTCTGCGGATGACTTTGAGCACTTAGAACAGCTTACCGATACCGTTAAAAATGAAGAGCTATTTGGCTTAGAAGCGAACGAACTTCTATATCGTTTATACAACCAAGAAACCGTTAAATTGTTTGATCCTCAACCGGTTGAATTCTTCTGTGGTTGCTCAAGAGAGCGCAGTGGCGCAGCCATTATTACCATTGCAAAAGAAGAAGTTAACGACATCTTAGCCAGCGAAGGTAGCATAGGTTTACACTGCGATTATTGCGGGACAACTTACGACTTTAATGCCGCCGAAGTTGAAGAATTATTTGCTCAGGTAGATAAACCCACACTGCACTAAGCTCACAATTTTATAATTAAAAAGCCGGCTCTAAGTAGCCGGCTTTTTATATTCACTCTCATTCATAGCATAAAAAACTCAAAAAGCGTCATTATCCGCGTTTTTTAACAACAAAAAGCGGTAAAAAACCGTTTTTACAAATCACTTCAATCCCCACCCTACCTAGCATTCTGAACTACAAAAACGTGATCCTTGTTTATAAAACATTCAATAAAGCCATATATAGTCAATAATGTTACAACTACTGATTAAATCAAATACTTATAAATTCAGTAGCTTCACAAATTTTTAACTAAAAACGCCCTACACAAGGAGCACCTATGACTGTTATAGAACATACTAAGGTTGCAAACATCGATCTGACTCAATATGGAATCAGCGACTCTACTGAAATTATTCGTAATCCAAGTTATGAAATGCTTTTCGCAGAGGAAACTAGCGACACATTAGAAGGTTATGAGAAAGGAATTATAACTGAACTAGGTGCAGTTGCCGTTGATACAGGCATATTTACAGGTCGTTCCCCCAAAGATAAATTCATTGTGAAAGACGACACTACGCGTGAAAACATGTGGTGGACGACAGATACAGTGAAAAACGACAATAAACCTATCAATCAAGCTGTATGGACAGACTTAAAACAGCTAGTGACTACTCAGCTGTCGAATAAACGTCTTTTTGTTGTGGACGGTTATTGCGGTGCTAACCCCGATTCTCGCTTAGCGGTGCGAATCATTACCGAAGTAGCTTGGCAAGCACACTTTGTAAAAAACATGTTCTTGCGTCCCTCAGCGGAAGAACTGGCCACTTTTGAACCTGATTTTGTGGTAATGAATGGCGCTAAGTGCACTAACAGCAAGTGGAAAGAGCACGGCCTGAACTCCGAGAACTTTACCGTATTCAATCTCACTGAAAAAATGCAGTTGATTGGCGGTACTTGGTACGGCGGTGAAATGAAGAAAGGTATGTTCGCTATGATGAACTACTTCCTTCCTCTGCAAGGAATGGCATCCATGCACTGTTCGGCCAATATGGGTGAAGAAGGCGATGTTGCGATCTTCTTTGGCCTATCTGGCACAGGGAAAACAACTCTTTCGACTGATCCTAAACGCGCCTTAATTGGTGACGATGAGCACGGCTGGGATGATGACGGTATTTTCAACTTTGAAGGGGGTTGCTACGCCAAAACCATTAAACTGTCTAAAGAAGCAGAGCCTGATATCTACAATGCTATCCGTCGTGATGCCTTGTTAGAAAACGTCACCGTACGTAATGATGGTTCAATCGATTTTGATGATAATTCAAAAACAGAAAACACCCGAGTTTCGTACCCGATTGAGCATATCGAAAATATCGTTAAGCCAGTCTCTAAAGGCGGTCATGCAAACAAGGTGATTTTCTTATCTGCAGATGCTTTTGGGGTTCTACCTCCAGTATCTAAGCTCACACCAGAACAAACTAAGTACCACTTCCTTTCTGGATTTACCGCTAAATTAGCGGGTACTGAGCGCGGTATCACAGAGCCAACTCCGACGTTCTCGGCCTGTTTTGGTGCGGCATTCTTAACTCTTCACCCAACCAAGTATGCAGAAGTGTTGGTGAAACGAATGGAAGCGGCTGGTGCCGAAGCTTATCTTGTCAATACTGGTTGGAATGGCTCTGGCAAGCGAATTTCCATTCAAGATACTCGTGCCATCATTGACGCTATCTTAGATGGCTCAATTGAAAGCGCACAAACCAGAATGATTCCAGTGTTTAACTTGGAAGTACCTACCGCATTACCTGATGTAAATCCTGAGATTTTGGATCCACGCGATACGTATGTCGATCCTCTGCAATGGGAAAGCAAAGCCAAAGATTTAGCAACACGCTTTATCAACAACTTTGAAAAATACACTGACAACGATGATGGCAAAGCTCTAGTTAAAGCAGGACCTTTGTTAGATTAATCACATCAATAACCAATCAAGCCCCTGCTTTTAGGGGCTTTTTATTGATAAACAAATAGATATAAGTCATCTTTACCCCTACGCGAAAAACCTTTTGGGACACAAGATGAAAGCAGTATTTAAAATCTGTGGCTGGCTTCTACTGCTATTACTTGCGGGAGGCTTAGCTCTATTTTTATTCTTACAAACCTCTCATACCGCTTGGTTAACCCAACAGGTATTGTCGCGCGTCACAAGTGATAACATTCATATTGGTCACTCCCACTACCAATACCCTGATACGGTGGTTTTATCTGACATCACCATCAAGCAACCCAACGATTTTATTGCCACTGTTAATAATCTACAAATCACTCTCGATTCCCACCTAGATTGGTCAAAGCCGGTTTCTGTTACCAAGGTATCTCTTTCTGGTGTGAATTTGCCCCACGGCATTCCTGATTCGCAAGAAGTGACCTCTTGGGTTAAGCAATGGCAACCTCAACACATTGAAGTGCGTGGAATGGATTTTGCGGACCATGATTTAGTTGCCCGTGATTTGCAACTAAACTATTCACCTAGTCAGGGTTTTCCTGAAGGGTATATCAATATCGATGGTGAGCAGGTCTATTGGAAAGGTGAAGCCTTTAATCACTTCAAAGCTAATCTAAACTACCGTAAAGGCAAAACTCAGCTCGACCTACTCAGCTTCGAATGGCGTAAAGGGAAAATACAACTTATTGCCGAGCAAGATGGTGATAGTTGGACACTCAACGATGCTTTAGTACGAGACCTGCATTTATCGGCACCTTTAATGACCCAGTCGGGCCCTTCACCTGTGTTAAGCCTGCTCGATAAAATCCATCATATTGAGCATTTGTCCGTCGAGCAATCTAGCTGGCAACAAGCGCAATTTTCAGTTAACCAAATGCGTTTACAGCTGAGCAATTGGGATATAAATAAAAGCATTTGGTCACAAGAGAGTGAACTTAGCTTCTCCGCCGAAAGTGTTGATTGGCACAAACAACTGTTCCTCGAACCGCAAGTTTCTGCTCAACTGCAAACAGGGGATATTCAATTAGAACAGCTGGATTTTCTATTTGAAGAAGGACAAATTTCGACTCAAGGACAATTATCCCCTGAGAAAATCGCACTGGATAACCTGAGTATTAAAAACCTTAAGTGGAGCATCAAAGACGCGCAGGTACATGCACTTATCGAGCAGCCTCTCAAGCAACTGCAACAGCTGCAAATCAACAAGCTCAAGGTTGAACGTAGCCAAGTCATCGACCTTGCCACTAATCAGCATTGGCAAGTTTCTAACTTGAATGCCGAAGGCGATAACTTGAGCTTGAAGAAAGACAATAAATGGGCGCTTTGGAATGGCAGTTTAGCCGCCAGTGCCAACAGCCTTACCCTGCTGGGTGTGACTTCAATTAACCCTTATATCGAAGCCTCGAGCAAAGATGAGCAGTGGAATATTAAACAGCTATTCTTGCCAATTGATGATGGCTTGATCAAGGTACACTCAAATGTGAACCTAGCTCTACCAAGCATGCCGTGGGATCTCTCTGTACAAGCCTATGGCATCCCATTACAAGCGGTCACTGCACCGCTGAATATGGCAATACATTGGAATGGCGTCACTGACTTAACGGCGGATCTGAACGGCTTAGGTGGTGATGATTTAATGTTTAGACACAGCTTAGACGGCACCATAAAGATTGCGCCACATGATGTACAAGTACAACTACCTTTTGCCACGCAAGGGTCGCAATCTCTTATCATTCCTGAAATTAAGCTCACAGCGCAAAGAGGTGTACTCAGTGTCGAGAATACGCAATTTGTCAGTGATAACCTGGCAGGAAATATTCAAGGCCGAGTCGACTTAGTAAAACCCACTGATGGCAATATTATGTTTAACTTAACCACCGACTGCGTCTCTTTTTCTTCAGCGCAACCTAAAGGCCGCAGTCATATTGCCGTTACTTGTACTAAACCTGATAACGAAGATGAGAGTAACGACCTAACGTCTACACACTCAGTGTCTCATTAGCCTGAGAGCTAGGTAATAGTACGTAAGTTCCAGTAAACTCAACCGCCTCTTGAGTACCACTGTAAATTAATACTTTAATGATGATTCGGGCACGGCGACCACCCTCTAATCTGTCTAAGTCGCCGCTAATACCATCTAAAGAAGTACTGGCTTTAGGGCTTTCTTTGACGGGGTGACGATAGCGTATATTACTGTCTGCTAGCACAATATCAGCATGCAAATTGCGCTCTTTCATCAGTAGCCATGCCATACCCCACCCGGTAAGAGTGGCTAACGTAAAAGCAGAGCCAGCAAACATAGTGTTATGAGGATTAAGGTTGGGGTTTAACTGCGCCACACATTCAAACTTATATCCGGTGTACTGATTGATCTTAATACCCATTTTATCGCTAATTGGGATTTGCTCTTCCCAGCGACGTTGCAACTCATTACACCAATCAGGGCGGCGCAAAACATTCGCCATAGGGTCAATGGTTTTAACCATTTGTTGATGGCGCATCGGGCCGCGCTCATCACTCAATTCGCCCTGACTTTCAAAGCCATTATTTCGATAAAACTCAATGGCATCTTCACGCGCATTACACACCAGTCGCTTTACCCCTTCCTCGCGCGCGAGCGATTCAAGAGCGACCATAATCAAGGAACCAACCCCTTTACCTTGACGGTTTTTCTTCACTGCCATATAGCGAATCTGGCCATCATCATCGGCCGTCACATATAAACGACCAATCGCCACAGGGCGACCTCGACCGTCCACAATCATGCGATGGTGACTCAACTCATCGTATTCATCTCTTTCGGAGCCTTTTGGTCTTTGCCAAGGCTCACGCAACATTTGCCAACGAAAGTGATAATACTTTTGTAATTGATTTTCGGTACTGGGAGTAATTAGTTTAAACATAGTGTTTCAGGTCCATTGAATCCATTAGTTATGGGGCGCAACCCTAGACTTGCAGCCAGAAAGTCACCGGTCCATCATTGACCAAAGAAACTTTCATATCAGCGGCAAATCGACCGCGCTCAGTGGGCAACACTTCTTCGCATCTGTCCGAGAAATATTCATAAAGTCGCTTCGCTTCATCGGGCGCAGCGCCACGCGAGAAACCCGCTCGAGTGCCTTTTTTAGTATCCGCTGGCAAAGTAAATTGAGAAACCACTAATACGCTACCATCAACCTGCTTCACATTCAGGTTCATTTTATCGTCGTCATCACCAAATACACGATATGTGGTGACGCGTTCCATTAAGCGCTTAGCTTTGGCTTCGTCATCGTCTTTTTCAACACCGAGTAATACCAGCAAACCTTTGCCAATCTCACCCACCACTTCACCATCGACCTTTACGGCCGCTTCACTCACTCTCTGTATCAGAGCTATCACGTCGAATCCTTTTTCTCATTAATATATTTTGATAATGCAAAAATGAGCTCATATCAAATGGCTTATTCACTCGCCAAACCTCATCTTCACCAAGACTTGCGGTAATTTCCGCGCCGATTAATACGATCATCCAACACAGATAGATCCACATAAAGAGCAAAGGTACGGCAGCTAAAGCGCCGTAAATTAACTGATACGATGGAAACTGCGACACATAATAAGCAAACAGCTTTTTACTGACTTCAAATAAGCAACCCGCCACTAACGCGCCCGCCAGTGCATGATTAAAGCGAACCTTAATATTAGGCACTAATAGATAAAGCCCAAAGAATGCGATGAAAGAAAAAATAATCGGTAGCAAACCGTACACCAGATGGACGGTATCTTCACTCCATACTTTGAGTGAGGCGATGTAAGAAGAAAACACTAAGCTCGTACCCATTAAGATTGGGCCTAAGGTCAATACCATCCAATAAATCGACAATGAATACACGGTGCGGCGCTTCTTGCGCACTCGCCAAATGTAATTCAGATTCTTATCAATTGCTGAAATCAACAATACCGCAGCCACAAACAGGAAGATCAATCCAATCGACGTCATCTTGCCCGTATTGGCAATAAATTCATTTAAGGTGTGCTGAATTGCCTCACCCGCCGTAGGAACAAAATTACTAAACACAAATTGCTGAACGGTATCACCAACCCCGTCAAACATCGGTACTCGAGACAATGCCGTTAAGGTTACAGTGGTCAGCGGCACTAAAGATAACAAGGTAATATAGGCCATATAGCCGGCATTTACGGGCAACCTATCATGCTTTGCTCTTTGATAAAGGTAGCTGAAATAGTGCAGTAACACATGCACCCAATTTGGAAGGTTTGGAAGATTTGGAATTTTCTGCATCCTGCTGTAACACCGAACTTAGTTTCTAGCCTACTCGATCTGAGGCAGAGAAAGTTAAAAGACTTAGGGTGAATTATACCAATCCCTTGTAGTGACCCTTATATCAATCCTGGTACACATTTCACTGTGTGAACGTTTCCTTGAGTCATTTTTGACACACTCAGATATTGGATTGATATCAAAAAGTCGTCTCAGTTTAGCAAAACTCATTCGCTGATAAAAGAAAGCCCCACTGAGGTAAGTCAAATGACAACTTCAGTGGGGCTTAAATAAGTTAGATAACTAGCGAAACGCTAATTGTCTCTTATTTTGCTGGGCGACTCGCACGTTTACGTTCGTTTTCAGTAAGAAGTTTCTTACGGATACGAATGCTTTCTGGAGTTACTTCTACTAGTTCATCTTCATCGATAAACTCTAGAGCTTGCTCTAGTGTGTGTTTGATCGGTGGTGAAAGAACCTGAGCTTCATCCGTACCAGAAGCACGTACGTTAGTTAGCTGCTTACCTTTAAGACAGTTAACTGTAAGGTCGTTAGAACGGTTATGAATACCGATAATCTGACCTTCGTATACTTCGTCAGCGTGCTGAGCAAATAGACGACCACGCTCTTGTAGGTTAAACAATGCGTAAGTCAGTGCTTTACCTGTTGCGTTAGAAATTAGAACGCCGTTATTACGTTGACCGATTACGCCACCTTTGTGAGGACCGTAGTGATCAAACGTGTGGTAAATCAAACCAGAACCAGAAGTCAGAGTTAGGAACTCAGTTTGGAAACCGATAAGACCACGAGAAGGCATCATAAAGTCCATGCGTACACGACCTTTACCATCTGGAGACATATCTGTTAGCTCACCTTTACGTAGGCCGATATTTTCCATGATGCCACCTTGGTGCTCTTCAAGCACATCGATGGTTACTGTTTCGTATGGTTCTAGAAGTTGACCATCTTCTTCTTTGATGATTACTTCTGGACGAGAAACAGCAAGTTCAAAACCTTCACGACGCATGTTTTCAATCAAGATAGAAAGGTGAAGTTCACCACGACCAGAAACACGGAACTTGTCTGGATCGTCGCTTTGTTCAACACGTAGTGCTACGTTGTGAACCAATTCTTTTTCTAGACGCTCTAGGATATTACGTGAAGTAACGAACTTACCTTCTTTACCTGCAAATGGAGAGGTATTTACTTGGAAAGTCATGGTTACTGTTGGCTCATCTACAGATAGAGGAGTCATAGCTTCAACGTTGTTTTGATCACAGATAGTGTCTGAAATTTTCAGCTCGCCTAAACCTGTGATTGCAATGATGTCGCCAGCGTTTGCTTGTTCAACTTCATGACGCTCAAGGCCAAGGTAACCAAGAACCGTACCCACTTTACCGTTACGTTTCTTACCATCAGCACCAATAATGGTCACTTGTTGGTTTGGTTTGATGCTACCGCGAGTAACACGACATACACCAATAACACCAACGTAAGAGCTGTAATCAAGTTGTGATACTTGCATTTGTAGAGAGCCATTGATGTCTACATTAGGCTGGTCTACGTTATCAACGATAGCTTGGAACAATGGTTCCATATCTTCGCCAACTTCGCCTTCTTCAAGTGTTGCCCAACCGTTTAGAGCTGATGCGTAAACAACTTGGAAGTCTAGTTGCTCGTCAGTCGCACCTAGGTTATCAAACAAATCAAATACTTGATCCATTACCCAATCAGGACGAGAACCAGGACGGTCAATCTTGTTGATTACAACAATTGGTTTAAGACCGTGTGCAAATGCTTTTTGTGTTACGAAGCGAGTTTGAGGCATAGGACCATCAACCGCATCAACAATAAGTAGCACTGAGTCAACCATAGACATAATACGCTCTACTTCACCACCGAAGTCTGCGTGTCCAGGAGTATCAACGATATTAATACGGTAATCGTGCCAGTTGATGGCGGTGTTCTTCGCCAAAATGGTGATACCACGTTCCTTTTCGATATCGTTTGAGTCCATCACGCGCTCTTCAACTTCGCCGCGGGATTCAAGCGTACCTGATTGTTGAAGCAGCTTATCAACCAAAGTTGTTTTACCGTGGTCAACGTGCGCAATGATGGCGATGTTTCTTAACTTATCAATCTGTGGAGTAGACATGAATAGAGTTCACTCAGTAGAGTCTCGGCAGTGTGCCGATGACAGGGAATAAAAATTTCGCGCTAATGTATCAGATTTTAGCCAAAATCCCAACTAGATGTGATCTATCCCCTACTTATTTCCTAATTTATTTGTTATAGATTAAGAAATATTGCCAAATCCGCCTTCAATAAACAGCAAAAACACCCAATCTAATGCAAAGAATTGGCTGCTATATATAAGAGAAAGCTTTTTTCAGCTTAGACCTCTCTTTATATTTACTCGAAAAAACAGCCAATTCTCACCAACAAGCAATGGCATGCCCATTACCGATTTCGCACCAACATTGGGCGAATCAATTCTACATCCCGATGAATCTCTCAAAATCAACTTGCAACAAGACGCAAACAGCTAAAAACATCCTTAAATTTGCACCAAAATAGAGCAAATAAGGATCATTTTGGTGCATTAGCTATTCTCAAGCACCATCAAAACAACAGCAACCCCTTGAACAATAAGGAAATATAAAACTTGGCACACCTTTCGCATAAGAGAGTGTATTAGAGAGAACAATCGAAAAATATTCATTGTTCGATGACTAAAAAAGAGTGTAGATTGTGTTCTAGGACTTTACGCTCACCATTATCGAGCAATCACGTTTACCAACACTGGAGGTTATCCAACATGTCAGTAGAAAATGTATTATCGCTGATTCAAGAAAACGAAGTTAAGTTTGTAGACTTACGCTTCACAGATACTAAAGGTAAAGAGCAACATATCTCTATTCCTTCACATCAAGTTGATGCTGACTTCTTCGAAGAAGGCAAAATGTTTGACGGTTCATCTGTAGCTGGTTGGAAAGGTATTAACGAATCTGACATGGTTATGATGCCAGATCCAGCAAGTGCTGTCCTTGACCCATTCACTGAAGATTCAACGCTAAACATCCGTTGTGACATTCTTGAGCCTGCGACTCTGCAAGGATACGACCGTGACCCACGCTCTATCGCTAAACGCTCTGAAGAATACATGCGTTCTACAGGTATTGCTGACACCGTATTAATCGGTCCAGAACCAGAATTTTTCCTATTTGATGACGTGAAGTTTAACACTGACATGTCTGGCTCTTTCTACAAAATTGATGACATCGAAGCTTCTTGGAACTCAGGTACTGATTACGAAGAAGGCAACAAAGGTCACCGTCCAGGCGTTAAAGGTGGTTACTTCCCTGTAGCTCCAGTTGATTCTTCTCAAGACATCCGTTCTGCAATGTGTCTAATCATGGAAGAAATGGGTCTAGTTGTTGAAGCGCATCACCACGAAGTTGCTACTGCGGGTCAAAACGAGATTGCTACTCGTTTCAACACGCTAACAACTAAAGCGGATGAAACTCAAATCTATAAGTATGTTGTTCATAACGTAGCTCACGCTTACGGTAAAACAGCAACTTTCATGCCTAAACCACTCGTTGGCGACAACGGTTCTGGTATGCACGTTCACCAATCTCTAGCAAAAGACGGTGTAAACCTGTTTGCTGGTGACAAATACGGCGGCCTTTCTGACCTAGCGATCTACTACATCGGTGGTATCATTAAGCACGCTCGCGCAATCAACGCATTTGCTAACCCTGCAACTAACTCGTACAAGCGTCTAGTTCCAGGATTCGAAGCTCCAGTTATGCTTGCATACTCTGCACGTAACCGTTCTGCTTCTATCCGTATCCCAGTGGTACCAAGCCCTAAAGCACGTCGTATCGAACTTCGCTTCGGTGATCCAGCGGCTAACCCATACCTAGCATACTCTGCAATGCTAATGGCTGGCCTTGACGGAATTAAGAACAAGATTCACCCAGGGGAAGCTATGGATAAAGATCTATACGACCTACCTGCAGAAGAAGCAGCTGAAATCCCAACAGTTGCAGCTTCTCTACAAGAAGCTCTAGACGCTCTTGATGCAGACCGTGAGTTCTTGACTGCTGGCGGTGTATTCTCTGACGATTTCATCGATTCTTACATCGGTCTGAAATCTCAAGATGTTGAGAAAATCAACATGACAACTCACCCACTTGAGTTTGAACTTTACTACTCAGTTTAATCTGTAAATAGTCAGTTTAATTAAGTAAGGGCCTGCCAATTTGGTAGGCCCTTTTTCTTGCTCAGCTATTA
>NZ_BAUJ01000004.1 GCF_000496695.1 Vibrio halioticoli NBRC 102217 | reverse complement strand
TGCTCGAGAACAAGTCAGAATTTTTCGATAAGTAGTTATTCTACAATCAAAAATTCTAACGCCGTTATCGAGCATTTTAACAAGCTAGAATGACCAGTTATTTAGTACGATATGGTATTAAGTGGCTTCAGCTCTATAATTGGAGCCACTTTCCTCTCTATTTTATCTGCACACTTTGTATAACCGTTGTCTCGCTCACCAATTACGACTACTATCTGCTTAACATTTTTTGACTCAAGTGATTATGATTTACGCCTGCCCTCTTTGCTCACAGCCTTTAACGTTAGATTCTCGAACCTTTAAGTGCTCAAACAACCACATGTTCGACAAAGCCAAAGAAGGTTACGTAAACCTAATGCCTGCGCACCATAAGCATTCAAAAAACCCCGGTGACAGCAAAGAGATGATGCAATCTCGTCGTGCTTTCCTAGAGTCTGGGCACTACCAAAAACTGCAACAGCAACTGGCGAATACCGTGCAGCAGTCCATCGCAAATTCTATAGCAAATCCCTTAGAAAATAGCCAACAGCCGACTATCCTAGATATTGGTTGCGGTGAGGGATATTACACCAATGAAATAGCGAATGTTTTAGGCGAGAGTGCGCAAGTTTACGGCTTAGATATCGCAAAAGTAGCGGTGCGCTATGCCTCAAAACGTTATGCCAATTGCCACTTTAGCGTTGCCTCTAGCTATAAACTGCCGTTCAACGATCACAGCTTGGATGCCATCGTCAAAGTGTATGCGCCAAGCAAGCAAGAAGAACTATTGCGTTGTCTAAAGCCGGGCGGAGTTTTAGTGACCGTCACTCCGGGCGCTAGACACCTGTATCAGCTTAGAGAGCGTATTTATCAAGAAGTGCGCTTGCACGAAGAACAAGCGGATGAATTTGCAGGGCTAGAATTGATTGAACAAGCTAAACTCAATTATTCAATGCAACTTGTCGAAGGGCAAGCGTTTGAACTACTGCAAATGACGCCATTTGCTTGGAAAGCATCACCCGAATTACAAGCTGAGCTAAAACAGTGTGCCAGTTTTGACTGTGAAGCCGATTTTAATATTCAAACCTATCGAGTCATTTAATTTATGGGAGAGTAGAAATGCGCATTCAAATGTTAAGTGTACTTCTGCTCTTCGTTTTACCCATATCAGTGGCCAACTCGTCAGCCAGCAACCCCGCCTCCCCAATTCTCAACTTTTACGATTATCAGCTGTATTCCGCCATCTCCAAAGAAGCGCCACAAACAACACTAAAACCATTAACTGCCCTTCCCAGTGACATCATTAATGCTGATGTTGTGTTAGTGGGTGAATGGCACAGTCATTCTGCAATACACAGATTTCAAGCCGAGCTTTACCAGAAATTGCTGGAGCACAACACTCAGGTCGCTGTTTCGATGGAGCAATTTAGTCGACCAGTGCAAAACACACTTGATCAATATCTTAAAGGAGAGATTGGTGAATTAGCATTGATTGCGCATGCTAAAGCATGGCCTAACTACAGCAGTGACTATCGCGCTCTTGTAGAACAAGCTAAGTCGGCAAGTATGCCGGTCATTGCGGCGAATGCCCCTCGAGAAATAGTGCGATGTCTTGGGCAAGTCGGTGTCGGTTATCTTGAGAGTTTAAATGCAGAGCAGCGCCAAAACGTCGCCGCCAATTTAGATATCACAGATAGGCCGTATAAAGACAATTTCAAACAGGCTATGCAAGGTGTTGAGAAAGCAAGTGTGGAGAAAATGTATGCCGCACAGGTAGCGTGGGATGAAACCATGGCCGAAAGTATCGCCATGCACCACGCCCAATACCCCCACCAGCAAATACTGCATATTGCCGGAAAATTTCACGTTGAAAATGGAATGGGTATCGCCTATTCACTGCATAAACGCGCCCCTAAACTGAAAATAGTATTGATCACTCCGGTAGCATCGTTGGATGAACCATTGGGCATGAGTCAATACTCAGAGTATCGCCTACTGGTATTACCCTTGCCGACACAAGTGGTTAATCCCCATGAGCATGGCAGTTTTAGCCATCCACACTCAAGCAGTCAGTCTAATTGTCAGTAGCGATTAGCGATTAGCGATTAGCGATTAGCGATTAGCGATTAGCGATTAGCGATTAGCGATTAGGATGATTCAAAATGTGGTCTTCCCAATTCACAACATCAATCTCGTACACCACTTTATTACGCACACTTTCACCTGCGGCGTGCATGGCGGATTTTGAGCCTGTGATTAATGGGTGCCATGATGGCAGAGGTTTACCTTCAGAAAATAAGCGGTAGGCGCAGGTTTCTGGCAGCCAGTGGAATTCATGGATCTTGTCACGGGTCAGTTTTAGACACTCTTCGCCAGATTCAAAACGATTTGGGTAATCTTTACAGCCACAGGTTTTACTGTTGAGCCAGCTGCAGGCGACGTTGGTGTAATACACTTCATCGCTGTCTTCATCCATTAATTTGTGCAGACAACATTTACCACAACCATCACAAAGAGCTTCCCATTCTTGTTCGCTCATTTGTTCTAGGGTTTTTGTTTGCCAAAATGGAGAAGTCATCATTAATTTACCGTCGTGAACTTGGAGCCGTTTTATACCTATTTGACGCCTAAAATACAAGCAAAAGCGACAATCAAAGGCTTACAAGTATAGTTTTCACTGTTTGAGTAAAACTTCTTTCAATCTTAGTAAATATGGCGATAATCCTCCCTTTAAATTTTTGAGAACAACGGTATGGAATGTCGACTGTATTGTGGGGCGTGCTGTATTGCACCCAGTATTTCTACTAGTTTCCCGCTACACCCACACGGGAAAAAAGCAGGTGAGCGTTGTAAACAGCTTACCGATGACAATCTATGCAAGCTATTTGGCAAAAAAGAGCGTCCTGATGTTTGCCATGATTTCAAGGCTGCAAAATGGGTTTGCGGTGAAGACTCCAAACAAGCTATTGAGATCCTTACAGAACTTGAATACATTACCGCCTGAATAAATATCCACGGAAACTTTGCCTATATGGCAAATAGCGTATATTTTTAGTTTCAGAACTCAATTAGATTCAAAGGACGTTTTATGAATAAGTACATGGCCGAACTCATTGGCACATTTTGGTTAGTGCTAGGCGGTTGTGGTAGTGCAGTGTTAGCGGCTGGCATTCCAGATTTAGGTATTGGATACCTAGGTGTCGCTCTTGCATTCGGTTTAACTGTGGTGACTATGGCGTTTGCTATTGGCCATATTTCAGGTTGTCACCTAAACCCTGCAATTACTATTGGGCTTTGGGCAGGCGGTCGTCATGAAGCTAAAGAGGTGATTCCTTATATCGTTGCTCAAGTGATTGGTGGCATCATTGCAGGTGGCGTTTTATACATCATTGCCACTGGTAAAGCGGGCGCGGATATCGGTAGCTTTGCAACCAATGGTTATGGAGAGCACTCTCCGCACGGCTATAGCATGCTAGCGGCACTGGTAACTGAAATCACCCTAACGGCGGTATTCTTGTTTGTCATTATGGGCGCAACGGATAAACGTGCTGCAGCAGGTTTTGCACCACTGGCCATTGGTCTTTGCCTAACCTTAATCCACCTTATCAGTATTCCAGTAACGAACACATCGGTTAACCCAGCTCGTAGTACAGCGGTTGCGGTGTATGTAGGTGATTACGCCCTTAGCCAATTATGGCTATTCTGGGTTGCGCCTATTATCGGTGGCATTATCGGTGCTCTGGTATATAAAACTGTAGTTGGAAAAGAATAATTATTTCAATCGTATCGATATAAAAAAGGCCGTTTAGTTAAAAACTAAACGGCCTTTTTATTGGTTCATCTGTTACAGCTTATGTCGCCCTAAAAGAGAGTGCGAAAGCGTCGTGCCATCCACCAAATCTAGCTCTCCACCAACAGGGACACCGTGTGCGATGCGCGATGCACCCACTTGATGAATATGACAAAGCTCGGCGATATATTGCGCCGTGGCCTCGCCTTCGACTGTTGGGTTAGTAGCTAGAATCACTTCTTTGATTTCGCCTTCTTGCAGCTTAAAATCCAGCTTATCTAGGCCAATATCACTAGGGCCGATACCGTCAAGCGGTGAAAGATGGCCCATCAGCACAAAATACAGTCCTGAATACTGACCTGTTGCCTCTACTGCCGCAATATCCGCAGGACTTTCTACCACACATATTTGTCCGGTTTGCTGTCTTTTAGGGTTACTACAAATATGACAAACGTCATTTTCAGTAAAAGTACGGCATTCGCCACAGTGACCCACTTCAGTCATTGCTTGACTGAGTGCATCGGCAAGCTTTACCCCGCCGCTTCGGTCTCTTTGCAATAAATGAAAGGCCATACGCTGCGCCGACTTGGGACCTACCCCAGGTAGACAACGTAAGGCCTCCATCAATTGTTCCAGCATATTACTGGTACGCATTGAATTAAATTCTGCGTTAGAACGGCATTTTCATGCCTGGTGGTAGTTGCATACCGCCAGTCACACCCGCCATTTTTTCTTTTTGAGTCTCTTCAACACGACGTGCTGCATCGTTAAATGCTGCTGCAATCAAGTCTTCAAGCATCTCTTTGTCGTCTTCCATCAAGCTTTCATCAATGTCGACACGACGTACGTTATGGCTGCCTGTAATGGTTACTTTTACCAGACCTGCGCCTGATTCACCAGTCACTTCCATTTGCGCGATTTCTTCTTGAAGTTTCGCCATACGATCTTGCATTTGTTGGGCTTGCTTCATTAGGTTGCCCATACCGCCTTTTCCAAACATTCTGAATCTCTCTTTGATATCGGTATTGATAATTACTATTAAAAGTGGGGGCTATTCTACCCCATTTCAACCCTAAATTGGGCGAACACTCTCTCTATCAAGCTCAGCTGAAAAGCGAGCTTCAATAAATTTGATGTGCTCGTCATTTTCTAAACTTTCAAACGCCTTTTCTAGCTTGGCATGATACAAAATTTCACGCAGTTCAAGTGGTGTTTGACCTTGCTCGTCTACCTGAACGCTAATAGCACGCTGTTGCCCTGTCACAGCAGTTAGTGCTGACGCGAGTTCGTGGCGTGACTTCTCACTATCAAGGTGTTTTTGACTTGCTCTTAAATGTAGCACTATGCCACTGTCATTTTCTTCATAATGAGAATTTAAGGCCAATTGTTCGACCAGTTTTGCGGTGTTCAATTTGGCAATCAGTGCGCTCCAACTGTCTTTTTCTACAGACTCATTAAGCAGCTTCTCCACCATTTCGGGTGTTTTTTCATGCTCTAAGGCTTTTTTGAGTAAAGCAGGCGTTAAGCTCGGCTTTTTTTCCTCTGGCTGAAAGGTTTCTGATGCTTGCCATTGATACGGCTGATTACTGGTATCCACTTGTGGCTGCAACACTGACTGTGACGGTGCTTTCGGCGGGTGTTGTTGTGTCACTCGCTGTAAAACACTTTCTTTTTTGCTGGTCGGTGTTGCTTCACCCTTTTTTACGTTGCTATCACCTTGTGTCGATGATTTGCTTTGTCGTTTAGAGCGAAGTTGATGACGAAGGCCAACCAGTGGGTTTTTTGTCCCTTCACTAGCAGGCTGATTTGGTTCATTGTAACTCGCGCTAGATGCGTTAGTTTGTGCGACATTCGCTGGAGCCATATTGGTTGAAGGCAAGCCCTGTGGGCTTGTTTGTTCATTAGGCACACTGCGCGCTACATGAGACGCTTGCTCGTGTGTATTGGGCGCATGAGGCGCTCTGTCAGCCATTGGGCTTGTAGCAGGCTTAGGCGTTACCGCAGGTGCTTGCTCCATCGCTTTTTTGGCTTGTTGTATTGGAGAAGGTCTTTCCATTGCAGGAGCAACATCAACAATCGGCAGTGACTGTAACGGCGCAGCAGGTGCATGACTTACTGTGGAAATGGTATTGGCCGTTGGTTTTCCCGCAGGACTAAACGCAAGCATGCGCAATAGGGTCATTTCTACGCCAGCACGCTCTGTTGGGGCAATGGATAACTCTTTGCGTCCCTTCAAAGCAATTTGGTAATACAGCTGAACGTCTTGCGGAGATATTTCTGCCGCTAGGTGCTGTACTCGCTCTGCATCTAAATGAGAGGCATCCAAGGTAGCCGGTAGAGCTTGATACATGGCAATGCGATGCAACTGCATAGAAAGCTTTTGTAGCAACCCATCCCAGTCAACGCCATTGTTTGCCAGTTGTTCTAGGGCATCTAGGCTTACTGATGCTTGGCGCTTAATAATGGCTTCAATAAGGTACAGGGCTTGTTCACTGTCTAGCGTGCCGAGCATTCTTGATACTTGCTCGGTAACCACCGAACCATTGCCAAGAGCAATCGCTTGATCCGACAAACTTAGTGCATCACGCATACTGCCATCAGCGGCATGCGCAAGCATACCCAGCGCACGCTCTTCTCGCGCTACGCCTTCTTGTTCCAGTACATGATCCAATTGCTGCTGAATATTTTCAACGCTAATCGGCTTCAAATGGAACTGCAGACAGCGGGATAAAATAGTGACCGGCAGTTTTTGTGGATCTGTGGTCGCTAACAGGAACTTCACATACTCAGGTGGCTCTTCGAGCGTTTTAAGTAGCGCATTGAAACTGTGCTTAGACAACATGTGTACTTCATCGATCAGGTACACTTTAAAGCGCCCCCGAGCCGGTTTGTATTGTACGTTATCCAAAAGATCGCGAGTGTCTTCAACCTTAGTTCGAGACGCTGCATCTATCTCTAGCAAATCAACAAAACGTCCCTGATCGATTTCGATACAGCTCTGGCATTGACCGCATGGCGTAGAAGTAATGCCTGTTTCGCAATTCAACCCTTTGGCAAGCAAGCGACCTATGGTCGTTTTACCTACGCCGCGAGTACCGCTTAATAAATAAGCGTGATGAAGCCGATTCTGATCAAGAGCATTTTCTAACGCCGTTAAAACGTGCTCTTGTCCAACAACTTCCTTAAATTGCTTAGGTCGCCACTTACGCGCTAACGCTAAATAACTCATTAATTATCCTGATAGGGCTTGTAAATTAGTGTCCGTCAAACTCACATAGGCTGAATACTTCAATGCCCATTTTTTTCGATACGTTTATCACCGCCAATTTCTGGAAGGTTGATAACAAAAGCCGCATGTTCTACCACGCCGCCTAGTTGACGAATCAGCTTAGTGGTCGCTTCAATCGTGCCACCCGTGGCAAGTAAATCGTCCACCACCAACACTTTGTCGCCTTCAACAATCGCATCGGTATGAATTTCTAATACGTCTGTGCCGTATTCTAATTCATAAGATTGAGAAATCGTTTCTCTTGGCAATTTACCTGGCTTACGCACTGGCACAAAACCAATGCCTAGTTCTAGCGCTAAAGGAGCACCAAACAAGAAGCCGCGGGCTTCTGTACCAACAATTTTAGTAAAACCCATACCTTGATAACGTTCGATGAACATTTCAATAGTGGCTTTATAAGCGGTGGCGTCTTCCATCAAACTGGTGACATCACGGAACAAGATGCCTGGTTTTGGGTAATCAGTGATGCTTTTAATACTTGCTTTAACCAAAGCTTGCTTTTCAATATTCATAGTTATTCTTACTGTCTGTCTCAGTGCCTAACCGTAACAATCATCTAAATTCACATTTTGTTCGAGTCATAGTATTAACCAAACCCTATTGCGATTCAGTCATGCTCTAACGTATTAATTAGCTGTGTTGATTTAGATTTACGATTAGGTTGGGTTAATTGATATCAATCCAATGCAAGGTTAATTATTACTCAATCAGATTGATATTATACCAATCGTACTAAATAACTGGTCATTCTAGCTTGTTAAAATGCTCGATAACGGCATTAGAATTTTTGATTGTAAAATAACTACTTATCGAAAAATTCTGCCTTGTTCTCGAGCATTTTTCCCGCACTAGCTCTGATCACTTACTTTAGTGTAATTGGTATTAGTGGAAGTCATATTAGTGAGTTTATCAATTTTGAGCAAGTTACTCTTTGGGGTAACTCAAGTTTTCATTGCTTGATGGCTCAGGGGCATTCGGTAATCGCCTGATCATAAGGAATAATACCAGCATAAGCACTAGCAGCATCCCTTTAATCCACACGATAGGTGCCAAATAAATAGAGAAGGAGAAGCTGATTAACATCATTAAGTAGGCTTTTCGCTTAATAGAAGGTCGCATGCTTCTATTTTGCTGCCAATTGTCAATCATAGGTCCAAAGGTTGGGTGCGCCCTTAGCTTTCGATTGAGGCGCGGAGAGGCCCTCATAAAGCAGGCGCTCGCCAATAACACAAACGGCGTAGTTGGCAAAAGAGGCAGTATAATCCCTAGGATACCCAATAATAGGCTCAGTACCCCAAAGACGATTAAAAAAACTCTTTTTATAGAGGTCCCTGCACTATTCACCAAATTTATGTCCGCGTTAACTCAAAGCATTAAGCGGAAGAGTATCTGAAGTCGCCGGAAAAAAGAAGCAGATCCTATGACTCTTTTCCTTCGATAACGATTTGACAGTTAGCGTGAGGTAAGCCGCTCAATCTGAATGCATTTTTCCCCGTTCGCGATAGTGACAGAGACTGCTGAACAAAAGCGCCTTGTTCTCCTAAGCTCATTTGTGAAGACAGTGGCATCAGCTTGCCTTGAGTTTCAGGCGCACTCCATACGCCATCCAGTCCTGCATTAAGCAATTGCAGCTCTTGATTGGGAAAGTTTGCCAATCCGATAATGGCATTAATTGGTTCACCGTATTCCGCGTAACGAATGCCTTTATTTAATGTGCTGACCAGATCTTGAATATGGAACACCTGCCCTTCTTGACTGCGGATATAATCATTAAACAAGGCTCTGATTAACAAAGTGGTTGAAACTCCGTATTGCTCACTAGAATCGGTATCTAAAATATAAAATAAGAACTGACCATTCATGCTCCACGCATAATCGTAGACCAAAGGCATGCTTTCAAGGCTTTGTAACACGCGAAAATGGCAATCCCATACCCCTTGGCTAGTTTTCGCTTCCGGTACCAGTGCTTGCAATAATTCTCGAGAAATGTCCGGATGATTGTGCAGATATTCCAAATGCCAATGCAATTCTTGATCTTCAGGCAATTCGCCTTGCTGATTTAACTGAAACCATTGACTAGTGAAATCTCGACCAACATCCACGGAATCTCTGGCTTCCACCAGGGTACTTTCGACCGTTTTGAGTAAATGAGTAGGATTTACTATCGGCTTAGTAACAAAATCTTTAATTCCAAACTTGAGGGCTTTGGCAACAACTGATATTTTGTCGGTGCCGGAAATAACGATCATTGGCAAAGACGGGTATTGGTGACTGACCTCTTCGACAAATTCAATTCCATCTAGTACAGGCATTTCTATGTCACAAATCACTAGATCTGGAACTTTTTTAGCCAGATGTTGCAATCCAACCAGACCATTATCTGCTTCAAAGACGCGATAATTTTTTGCCTTTAATAGCGAGCTTACTAATTTCCTAAATACGATGTCGTCATCTAGGATTAGTACATCTCCGGCTTGTTTTTCAATCATTTGCGGTTCCACTACTATGCTTTGTACGTGCACTTTACGCTCTTTAAGTCTACCTATTTAGCTATAACATTAGATGTCCGTTGAAATAATAACAAAGATAAATGACTTATTTTAACGACAAATTGTGTAAACTGATTGATAATAAACACTTAATCACCTGGCCCATTGGGTTTACCCCCTCATATAAGTGAGTGCATATCTAGATCATGAAAGACACAATGAAACTTGATGACCTCAATCTGTTCCGCCAAGTCGTGGAGCATGGAAGCTATACAGCTACGTCACGCGCAACTCGAATTCCGGTTGCAACTATCACTAGACGCATACAAGCATTAGAAGATGCTATCGACTTACGACTGTTGAACAGACATGCTCGCAAATTGACGCTAACAGAAGCAGGACAACGCTTTTATGAGCAATGTGGTCCATTACTCAAACAACTCTCTAGTTCTGCTGTAGAGCTTGGTGAAGAGTGCAGAGGAGCCGCAGGTCGCCTACGTGTTTCTTCTCCGGCAAACTTAACTAAGCGTATGTTAATGCCTCTTATTGAAGGGTTCATGACCACTTACCCTGATATTCAAATAGATCTTAACATGACCAACAGAGCGGATGAGCTTGACCCAACAGAATGGGACATGATTTTCCGAGTAGGTCCACAGCGCGATTCAAACCTAATCGCAAGAAAGCTAACCGAAGTAAAAGATATTTTAGTAGCAAGCCCTGACTACCTAAAATCGAACACCGCTTCTTTGCAGCACGCCGAAGATCTTTCTGGTCACTCTTTGCTAAAAGGCTTGCCTTTGACTCATTGGTCTCTTGTGAACGTTCATGGTGAAACGGTAGTGAACAAAGAGAAAGGCAAGTTAGAAGCTTCCGATCTTAACGTGGTACGACACACTTGTTCTTGTGGCGTAGGTATTGCTCTGGTTCCTGATGTTATGGTTGACCATCACATCGCAAATGGCGGCCTTGTACAAGTGCTTCCAGAATGGACAGCGAACCCTCGTGATATCTTTATGCTGTACAACCATAAAGACCATATCCCTGAGAAAACACGTTTGTTCATCGATTACATCAGAGATTACTTCAATTAATTGTCCACGATGAAGTTCCATCTTCATCACAGCTGATATTGAATCACCACTGATATAAAAAGGCTCAGCAATGCACAATTGCTGAGCCTTTTTGTTATTAGTCATTCTCTATCAAACATAAAAAAACCAGCAGCCTAAGCCACTGGTTTATGATTCTGTTTACTAATCTTAGAAAATAAAAGAGCTTAAGCGCCTTCGTTATACATTTCCAAGTTCGCAAGATCTTGGGCAATGTTTTGCTCAAGTTTGGCATCATCTGAACGAAGTGAATCTAGGAAATCCAGATACTTCTGATCCACATCACCAGTCACGTATTGACCACTAAATACCGATGTTTCAAAAGTACTGATATCAGGGTTACCATGACCAACAGCCGATACTAGATCTTCAATTGATTGGAACATCAAGCCATCAGCGCCAATCAGTGCGGCAATTTCGTCAACTTCACGTCCGTGCGCAATTAATTCATTAGCACTTGGCATGTCGATGCCATACACGTTCGGGAAACGAACTTCAGGAGCTGCTGATACGATGTAAACCTTGTTTGCACCAGAATCACGCGCCATTTCGATAATTTGCTCAGAGGTCGTACCGCGAACAATTGAGTCATCAACAAGTAATACGTTTTTGCCTTTGAACTCAGAGCGAATCGCATTCAGCTTACGACGTACTGATTTCTTACGTTGTTGCTGACCTGGCATGATAAAGGTACGGCCAACGTAGCGGTTTTTCACAAAACCTTGGCGGTATGGTTTATCAATGATTTGTGCAATTTGCAGTGCGATATCACACGATGTTTCTGGGATTGGAATAACCACATCGATATCCAAATCATCCCATTCGCGTTTGATTTTCTCACCCAATTTGTTACCCATTTCAACACGAGCACTGTAAACAGAAATCTTGTCGATAAATGAATCTGGACGAGCAAAGTAAACGAATTCAAAGATACATGGGTTTAATTGTGGATTCTCTGCACACTGCTGAGTATACAGTTGACCATCAAATGTAATGTAAACCGCTTCACCAGGAGCCACATCACGCATGAAGTCAAAGCCTACCGCATCTAGTGCTACAGACTCAGAAGCCACCATGTACTCAGTGCCACCTTCCACTTCTCGTTTGCCTAAGCAAAGAGGACGAATGCCGTTTGGATCGCGAAAAGCCACCATGCCATGACCGATGATCATTGCTGTAACCGCGTATGCACCACGAATGGTTTTGTGTACACGCTCTACCGCATCAAACACGTCTTTCTCAGTAATATTAAAAGTTTTGGTCATATCAATGTTATGAGCCAATACGTTCAATAGTACTTCTGAATCAGAAGTGGTGTTTACGTGACGACGGTCTTTCTCAAACAGGTTCTGACGTACTTCGGCAGCGTTGGTAAGGTTACCATTGTGCGCGAGCGTAATACCAAAAGGTGAGTTTACGTAGAAAGGTTGAGCTTCTGAAGCACTTGAGCTTCCTGCGGTTGGGTAGCGAACATGCCCAATTCCCACGTTACCTTGTAAGCGTTGCATGTGTTTTACTTCAAACACATCCTTAACCAAGCCGTTCGCTTTACGTAGACGAAAACGATTGCTATTTATGGTAACAATACCCGCTGCATCTTGCCCACGATGCTGCAAAACCGTAAGCGCATCATAAATCGATTGATTAACAGGAGTTGTGCCTACAATTCCAACAATACCACACATGTCTAAACCCTCAGTATTGATTTAAGCTTTACCCACGCCGGATAAAAAGCTTGACGTTTCTTTAAGATGTTCGAAAAACGGTGCGATCAGACGACTAAACTCTGGGATCAACTGCGATTGGCGCCACCAGTCGGCATTTGAAAGACTGGTGAATGCATCCATAAAGAACAGTACGGCAGCGACGATGAGTACGCCACGTAAAGTACCAAATACGACTCCAAGCACGCGATCTGTACCTGACAAACCGGTCTTCTGTACTAATTGAGCGATGGTGTAATTGATAACAGCACCAACAATCAATGTTGCCACAAACAGAGCGGCTACCGCGGCCCCATTTCGAATCATATTGTCTTGGATGTTTGTAAAGTACACCGCGAGTTTTGTGTAATATTGACTGGCAATAAAAAAGGCGCCAAACCAAATCACTAAAGACAGGGCTTCCTTAACAAAACCTCGTACCAAGCTGATCAGCGCAGATAAGCCGATCACACCTAAAATAGTAAAATCTATCCAATTCATGAGCTTTACTTCCTCATGCTGGCGCGCATTCTAACAGAAAAATGCGCGACGCAAACGTTTTCTTTATGGTTTTAGTGGCTTAAATGTCTGAATCTGACCATTTGCGCCAAGCAGTTTATTTAGTTTTGGTAGTTCCGCTTCCAGTTTTGAACGGGAAACATCTGGCCCTACAATTACGCGATAAAAGTTGTTCGCTTTCACCACACTGGCTCGATAACCGCTTTTTTGCAGATCTTTTGCCATCTTCTCGGCGTTTTCAGCATTTCTTAATGAAACCAGCTGAATAATCCATGCGCTGTCTTGATAGTGATTGCGTTCTACAACTTTATGCTCCTTCACTTTCACCACTTCTGGTTTATGTTTGGTTACATGTTTAGTTGTGTGCTTCGGCGCTGCTTTGGCTTCGTGCTTCACTTCAGCCACTTTATGGGCTTTCGGCGCGCTGTGATCAGGAATCACTTCTTCAACCGGTTCAGGTGGTAAAGAAACGTCTTCTTCGACAGGGTCAAGAACTTCAAACGATTCTACTTCTGACTCAAGTTGAGGTTTAATAGGAATAGCGACCGTTTCTTCTTGATAGTGCGATTTTTCACCGTCTAATATATCAGGAAGCACAATTACCCCTACTGCAACCAGTACTATGGTACCGACTAAGCGACTTTGAAATTTACTCGCCATTGTTTCTCCTTGTTTGCCAGTGCTCTAACACGGCCCCTACAGTAAAAAATGAACCCATGACGACGACAACGTCATCTTCGCCAGCATCGCTCAGCGCCTGTTCAAAGGCTGCGACAGGGTTATCATAAGCTTTAGTGCCTTGAGCAAGGTATTGGCATAGCTCTTGGGCTGATGCCGCGCGTGGGCCTTCTAGAGAGGCTGGGTACCAATGCTCAGTGCAATCCGATAATGCATTCAGCGTCGATGCCACATCTTTGTCATGCAACATACCAATCACGGCGCGAATGGTCTTTTGTGGGTAACGCAGCTGCAGTTGAGCCACTAAATATTGCGCGGAATGCGGATTGTGCGCGACATCCAAAATCACAGTAGGCTGTTGTGATAACACCTGCATTCTTCCGGCTAATTGAGCCTTGTTAAGCCCATTAACGATATTCACATCGGTCAGATCTAATTCAGAGACACCCAATGCCATCAATGCCGTGGCCGCATTAGCCAGTGGCAAGTTTGGTTTAGGTAGGTCTTTGACATCAAAACTGCCTGATTGCCAATCCCACAGTGTGCCGTGTTCTTGATATGAATACTGATAGCCAACTTGGTACAACTTGGCGCCAATGTCATCCGCGTGCGCGGCAACGGTCATCGGTGCATCAGGTTGACCACAAATCGCAGGTTTGCCAGGGCGGAAGATGCCCGCTTTCTCAAAACCAATCACATTGATGTCATCCCCAAGCCAATCAACGTGATCAATGGCAAGGCTAGTAATCACACTCACGTCATGATCAACAATGTTCGTGGCATCTAAGCGTCCGCCTAACCCTACTTCCAGCAGTACCACGTCCACTTTTTGTTCTTGGAACAAGTGCAAAGCCGCTAGTGTTGCGTATTCAAAGAAACTTAAGCTAATTTCACCACGCAGTGCTTCAATGGCGCAAAATGCCGAGACATGTTGCGCATCATCGAGGTCTTGTCCGTTAATGCGAACGCGTTCGTTATAACGAATCAAATGTGGAGAGCTGTAAACACCGACGCTGTAACCGGCATCGAGCAATATGGCTTCCATGATGGCGCACGTAGAACCTTTGCCATTTGTTCCGGCAACGGTAATCACTTTAGGTGCAGGCTTAGTTAAGCTTGGAGTCGCTTTTTGAGCAACTTGAGAAATGCGATCAAGACCAAGGTCAATAGCACTGGTATGAATGGATTGTAAATAATCAAGCCACACCTTAAGGGATGATGTGGCTTGTGGGATATATGGACTCATCAATCTATTAAACGCTAAAACTGTAGATAATGAGTACTGTACTATTTTTCTGGCGCTACGGGTACTTCGTATTCAGCCTCTTTTGAGCCTTTATTCCCAGAAGTCGCTAAAGGTGTTGGATAATTAGTCATTTTTGCAACTAAGTTACCTACACACTGACGCATTTCACGGCGATCAACAATCATATCGATTGCGCCATGCTCAAGTAAGAACTCACTGGTTTGGAAGCCTTCAGGTAAGTCTTCACGAACCGTTTGCTCAATTACGCGACGACCTGCAAAACCGATAACCGCACGCGGCTCACCGATGTTGATGTCACCTAGCATAGCAAAACTTGCTGAAACGCCACCCATAGTCGGATCGGTCATTACTGAGATAAACGGTAGGCCTTTCTTAGAAAGACGCTCTAGTGCAGCACTGGTTTTAGCCATTTGCATCAAAGACATTAACGCCTCTTGCATGCGAGCACCGCCACTGGCAGAGAAACACACCATGCCACAGTTGTTTTCGATGGCAGCATCAACGGCGCGAACAAAACGTGCGCCCACAACCGAACCCATAGATCCGCCCATGAACTTAAATTCCATCGCACACGCCACGATAGGCATGTCGTTTAAAGTCCCTTTCATCGCGATCAAAGCATCTTTTTCGCCACTGCTTTTTTGATAAGCAACGATACGATCTTTGTAACGCTTGGTGTCTTTAAATTTTAGTTTATCTTTAGGCTCTAATTCTGCGCCTAGTTCTTCACGGCCGTCCGCATCTAAAAAGCTGTCAAGACGCATACGAGCAGAAATGCGCATGTGATGGTCACATTTAGGACACACTTCTAGGTTACGCTGCAGCTCAGCTTGGTATAAAACTTGTTCACAAGAGGTACATTTCGTCCATACACCTTCTGGAACATTCGCCTTGCGAGACGGTGAAATACTGCTTTTATTGAAAATCTTCTCAAGCCAACTCATGAAAGACCTTTTTCATTAAGCTCTCGCCCCAAAGGCAAGAGGTTGATAATTTGCAAGGATTAAACCATAGATCTACTCAAGTGTAGATAAAAAACTGGTTGTACCTATTCTTTAATACTTAATTATGACAATAAAATGACGCCAAATTGATGCTAAATTTGCTTTTCGTTACATTTATTCAGGTAGAAACAACGGACCCATTGGATATTCTGGTATCGCAAATTCATCTGGGTAATCGACTCTCACCAAATATAATCCATGTGCTTTTGCCGTTGCACCTGCCAATGTGCGATTTTTCTGCGCTAACAACCACGCAATCCACTCAACAGGCTGTTCACCGCGCCCTACCACCAGCAAACTGCCGACAATATTTCGCACCATGTGATGCACAAACGCATTCGCCTTAATATCCACTACGATATATTGGCTATGACGAGTAACATCAATGTGCATCATATTACGAAATGGGCTTAGTGATTGGCAGTGAGCCGCTCTAAATGAACTGAAATCATTTTCGCCGAGTAGAGATTGCGCCGCTTGATGCATTTTTTCAACATCAAGATCGCCGTGATAATGACTGACGCCTTTTGCCAAAATTGCAGGGCGTAATGAATGGTTGTAGATAACGTAGCGGTATCGTCTTGCGGTCGCGCTAAAACGAGCGTGAAAATCTTCTGAGACTTCAGTTGCCCAGCGCACCGCAATGTCGCTTGGCATATTGGCATTGACGCCCATTTGCCACGCTACCATTTTACGAGAAGCGGTAGTATCAAAATGGACTACTTGTCCGGTGCCGTGTACGCCGGCATCGGTACGACCGGCACATTGCACCTCTACTGGATGATTCGCTACTATCGATAATGCTTTTTCTAAACGCCCCTGAACAGAGTCAAAATCGTTTTGTCTTTGCCAGCCGTAGTATTTTGCACCATCGTATTCGATGCCAAGTGCGATTCTCATCAGAAACAATCCAGTTAGAAATTAGGGTCGGCAGTATAAACGAAGCGTTTAACGGTCTCAATTTCTTATTATGAATGAATCGAATCTAGTAGATTTTGTGCGCGTTGCTGTTGATGTTCATTACCCTTATCAATGACATCGCGCAGTAACTTACCGGCATGATTCAAATCATTCATTTGTATGTACACAGAGGCTAAGTCTATCTGACTTGATAGTTCCCCTTCTACGTCAACGTCTTTAAGCTCGACATTGCCGATCACATCAGGAAATTCTTCTAGTCCGACTCGAAGATCGAGCTCTTCTTCATCGGGGTTGGTTGCAGGTTCTGCATCTGCCTCAGCGATCACTTCATCGATAGACTTATAGGCAGTAGTTGGCTCTGTCTCTTCTGGTGCTGGTTTAGATATCGTTGCATCATTTTCTGTAGCGATAACTGGTTTTTCAATAACTGTTTGTTCAATAACTGAGTCACTCGCTGCTACTGCATCACCTAAATCTAGATCATCTTCTGCTAACAGCGCTAACGCTTCTTTTTTAGCATCCGCAAGCGCTTCTCTTTCGCCATATTCAGGCAAATCCGCGACGTTTACGATCTCATCTAGATGAGATTCTTGCTCTGTAGACTCTTCGCCCTTGCTATTGTCGCCATAGCTACTACCACTATCGCTATCAGAATCCGTGTTGTCTGAGGTAGCCACCTCACCCGTAACTTTAACCGCTAAGATTTTATCCAGCTCTTGCTCAAACTCTTTATCCAATGGGTTAACCGTACTTTGCGCCATCTGCGCTCGAGCAGGCACTTCAATTGCGGCGTCTGGTGTTTGACTGTCATCGCTTTGTTCTTGAACGTGTTGCGCTTCGGTATTTTCTTCTGACGATGCCACAACGGTTGCGATAGGTTCTACATTTTCAATTTCAGGGTCGTTATCGCCTTTCACGCTTGGCACGGGGTTAAGTGCTTTTGGCTCTGTAGGCTCTTTACCAATTTGCGGAACCGGTCTGACGGATAAGGTCATTTTGATGATAAGCAACATGATAAGCGCTGTCACAGCGGCCGATAGCGCCACAATCACCCATACATTTGTCAATAAACTTGAATTTGATGCAGGCGCAGGGAGATTGGCATTTTCTGCTTTTAAAGTTTGCTCTGCGGTGGCGCGGCGCTGGGTTTCTAGATCGAGTTGCCCTTTTAATTGCACGACATCCGTACGAATTGAGCCTAATGCTTGCAGAAGATCTTGGTTATTTTGGCGTAATGAGCTGAACTCTTGCTGTGAGGATTGTAATTGCTGCTGCAAAAACTCGATTTGCTTTTGCTGTATTTGACGCGCACCCAAATCTTCTACATTAATTTTAGTCGGCGCATTGTCTTGAGCGATTTTTGCTAAATAGCTGGGCTTTTTCGCATGAATTTTTAATAAGCGCACTGCCTCAGCAACACTCTGTTTATCAATTTCAGCATCAGTTGGCAAAGTGATGATACTGCCCGGTTTGAGCAAGTGGATGTTTCTATCTTCAAAATCCGCTAAGTTATTTTTGTAGATAGCCAAGATCACTTTATAAACCGATTGCTGCTCGCTGGTTCTTACGGTTTGTCCTATCGACCATAAAGTTTCATCGATAGCCGTGGGGCCATAAGTGCGTTGGCTAGAGAGTTTATTTTGATCTCGGTTAAGCTTAGTTCCATCTAGTGAATCAGGAACGATATAAGTAGGAACGGCTTGCAAATGACCACTTGGGCCTACAAGACGGATGTCTTCTGCATGTGCCACGATAGAAACACACAAACACGCAATTACAATAAGAGTACGACGATACAATTCCATTTGAGTTCGCAACTAGATTTCCCTTAAGCGGTGAATAGTATTAATTTGCTAAAGTTTTGCGCAAAAGACAACTATAGGATGATTATTTACATCAAAAATGTGCCTAAAATTCGATTACGGGTCAAGTAGTGGTTCTTCAGTTACCAAAAATAGAAAAGCCACCAGCAAGTTACCTCGCCAATGGCCTTTTTTACTTATGCTTGTAAAGCAAAAAACGTTTACAGCAAAATCTAAAAAAATCAGATACTTCTATAGTTTAAAAGTAGTCACGAATTAATAGCTCTGCAATTTGTACAGCGTTAGTAGCGGCGCCTTTACGCACGTTATCCGCGACAACCCACATGTTTAGGCCGCTGTGGTGGCTAATATCGTTACGAATACGCCCTACCATGACATGATCTTTACCGCCCGCGTCACGAACTTGGGTTGGGAAATCTTGACCGTGGAACACTTCAATGCCGTCGGTTTGCTCAAGTAACTGCACCGCTTGCTCAGCATCAATCGGCGCACGCGTTTCTAGGTGCACCGCTTCAGCATGACCATAGAAAACCGGCACACGAACACAAGTTGGATTCACCATGATAGAAGGGTCGTTAAAGATTTTCTGGGTTTCCCAAACCATCTTCATCTCTTCTTTGGTGTAACCGTTGTCCATAAAGGTATCGATTTGTGGAATACAGTTAAAAGCGATTTGCTGAGAGAACGCTTCCGCTTCTGCAGGTTGACCGTTTAATAGTTTTGCCGTTTGGCCTGCAAGCTCATCAATGCCCGCTTTGCCCGCACCTGCTACTGACTGATAAGTCGAGACGTTAATGCGCTCAATACCCACTTCATCATGGATAGGCTTCAAGGCAACCAGCATTTGAATAGTAGAACAGTTTGGGTTTGCAATGATGTTGCGGTTACGAAACTCTGCAATGGCTTCAGGGTTTACTTCAGGCACAACAAGAGGTACATCATAGTCGTAACGGAACTGCGACGTGTTGTCGATAACCACTACGCCTTCATCTGCGGCAATAGGAGCCCATTTCTCAGACAGTTCACTGCCCGCTGAAAATAGTGCGATATGTACTTGAGACCAATCAAACTCAGCCACATCTTGCACTTCGATACTTTTGCCGTCAAAGCGGTAAGTTTTACCCTTACTGCGTTCACTGGCCAGTAGATGCAGTTCGCCAATCGGAAACTCTCTTTCTTTTAGAACGTCTAAAAGTGTTTCACCGACAGCGCCAGTTGCGCCTAAAATGGCGACATTAAATTGTTGACTCATTAACCTACCTCTACCTTAAATCCTAGCTCTTGCAAGGGTTGCAAATTACAAGACGCATCGCCAGTGAGCGTCACCGCGCCATATTCTCGGCGGTCCCAATACTCTTTACGCATCTTATCAAATGCCCCTGTTTTACCGATTTCACGGCGAAACAGTGCATCGTCTTTGCGCACATCATAAATCAATTGTGTGAGGTTGTGCAGTGTTGCTTCGTCCCACTGGCGTGATAAATGCATTTTTGGCACGGGAGCGGTAGGCAATAACTCATCGGCGCCAACCGCTAAGGGGCTATTAATGTGCTGGCAAAATGAATTAAAGATCATTGTTGTACCGCGCGCCTTACCCTCTAAACCGTAGCCTGCAACATGCGGAGTGGCAAATGCAAGCAGTGGTAATAACTCCAAGTCCACTTCTGGCTCAAATTCAAACACGTCCAAGACCGCAGTAAAGCCGTCATTGCGCTGTAAACGCTGTTTTAAGGCTTGGTTATCCACTACAGGACCACGAGCGGCATTAATTAAAATCTGCTCAGGTCGCATTGCCTGCAAGCGCTCGCTATCAATTAAGTGATGAGTTGGGTATTCACCGTCTCGTGTAATTGGCGTGTGTAGCGAAATCACATCACTGCGTTCAAGCAATTCATTCAGTGGCGTAAATTGACGTGGATCGCCTTCTGCTTCTTTTAAAGGGTCATTGATTAACACTTGAATGCCAATGCCTTGTAGACATTTCGCAAGATAACTGCCTACCTGCCCTGCACCGACAATACCCACGGTTTTATCAAAAATTGAGAAGCCTTGTTGCTGAGCCAGTACCATTAACGATGAAATGACGTATTCCGCCACGCCAACCTTGTTACAGCCCGGTGCATGTGTGTACGCCACAGCTTTGTCTTGTAATGCTTGTTGATCAAGGTGGTCATAACCGGCGGTAGCAGTGCCGACAAATTTCAGTTTGTTGGCTTTTTCCAGCAATGCTTGATTGACCTTAGTGACGGAGCGAATCATTAACGCATCTACGTCCACTAAGTCGTCAGCACTGATTGTGCGTCCAGATAAGGCCACAACCTCACCTAATTTGCCAAACAGTTCTTTGGCATACGGCATATTTTCATCAATTACGATTTTCATTTGTAATACTTCAGCTGTTTTGAACAAGTAACAGAATAATCATAAACAAAAGACCCGACAAGCAATGCCTGTCGGGTCTCATTATTTATGTGCTTTTTTGTATTTAATTGAGCTTAAAGGATTAACCTTCGTACTTTTTAAATACCAATGTCGCATTAGTGCCGCCAAAGCCGAAGCTATTTGACATCACTGTTTTCAATTCTTGGTCGCGTTTCTCAGTGACGATGTCAAGACCTTCAGCTGCATCATCAAGCGTTTCGATGTTGATGCTTGGTGCAACAAAACCGTGCTCTAGCATTAATGCTGTGTAGATAGCTTCGTGTACGCCTGCCGCACCTAGAGCGTGACCTGTCATCGCTTTAGTGGCTGAAATTGCAGGGCTGTTACCGCCAAACACTTCTTGGATAGCACCAAGCTCTTTCACATCACCTACAGGAGTTGATGTGCCGTGTGTGTTCACGTAATCCACTGAATCTACGTTTTGCAGTGCCATCTTCATACAACGTACTGCGCCTTCGCCTGATGGAGCCACCATGTCGTGACCATCTGAGTTTGCGCCGTAGCCAACAAGTTCGCCGTAAATCTTAGCGCCACGAGCAAGTGCGTGCTCTAGCTCTTCGATAACCATCATACCGCCGCCACCAGAGATAACGAAACCGTCACGGTTTGCATCATAAGTGCGTGATGCGCGAGTTGGCTCATCGTTGTATTTAGTTGATAGAGCGCCCATAGCGTCAAACATCATAGACATGCTGTAGTCCAGTTCTTCACCACCACCAGCAAAGACAACGTCTTGTTTGCCAAGTTGGATAAGCTCCATCGCATGACCGATACAGTGAGCTGAAGTTGAACATGCAGAACTCATTGAGTAGTTCACGCCTTTAATTTTAAACGGCGTTGCCAAACAAGCTGATACTGTAGAACCCATTGTACGAGTGACCATGTATGGACCCACTCGTTTAACGCTTTTTTCTCTTAGAATATCAACTGCTGCCACTTGGTTTAGAGACGATGCGCCGCCAGAACCGGCTACGATACCAGTGCGTTCGTTAGACACCTGCTCAGGAGCCAAACCAGAATCAGCAATTGCTTGCTCCATAGAAATGAACGCATACGCCGCAGCATCACCCATGAAACGCATTTGTTTACGATCAATGTGTTCCGCTGGATTGATCTTCAAGCTACCCCAAACCTGTGAACGTAGCCCTTTTTCTTTAAATTGTTCTGAGGCTTCGATACCAGATTTGCCAGCTTTTAGAGACTCTAGTACTTCTTCGACGTTGTTACCGATACTGGAAACAATACCCATACCAGTGATCACGACTCGTTTCATGTGACATTCCTATAATTCAAATTTTCCGCTAGATAATACCTAGAAAGAGCGGATCAAGTGGTCAGCTTTCCTAGATATTTGTACAATCACTTCAGTTAACGTCTCATTCTATGATCTATATGCCAAAAATTAAACACGCTCAACTCGATTGGAACGACGCCGGAACCCCGGTATCAGAGCAATTCGATGATGTCTACTTCTCGAACAACGATGGTCTTGCTGAGACTCGTTATGTGTTTCTCACCCAAAATCAACTGCCTGTTCGCTGGCCAATCTTCAACCAATCCCGCTTTGTTATTGCGGAAACTGGCTTTGGCACAGGGCTAAACTTTCTCGCTGTCTGGAAAGAGTTTGAGCTATTTAGAGCGCAATATCCACAAGCGTCCCTCACTCAACTGCATTTTATCAGCTTTGAAAAATACCCTGTTACATTAAATGATCTGCAACAAGCGCATAAAGCGTGGCCAGAGTTAGAGAAATATGCGACCGAATTACAGCAGCACTACCCTATGGCGCTTTCTGGGTGCCATCGCCTGATTCTTGCTGATGGCGCTATCACTTTAGACCTATGGCTGGGGGATATCAAAGATAATCTTCCCGATGTACCAACTCATAGTGATGGGATTGTCGATGCTTGGTTCTTAGATGGCTTTGCGCCGAGTAAAAACCCTGAGATGTGGAATCAGGATTTGTTCGACGGTATGGCTAAGCTGGCTAAGCAAGATTGTACCGTTGCCACCTTTACCGCAGCAGGGTTTGTGCGCCGAGGGTTGATTGAAGCAGGCTTTGATATGAGTAAGGCCAAAGGCTTTGGGCATAAGCGCGATATGATTGTCGGTAGCATGCGCGACAAACAGCCGTACAGCAATATCTTGCCTCACTTTGCCAGAGAGCCTCTAACCTCTGTTTTTGATTCAAACACACCCGATAAGCCAGTCGATAATATTGCCATTATTGGTGGCGGTGTCGCCAGTGCTTGTCTTGCTTATTCTTTAGTGCAAAAAGGTGCACAAGTGACACTGTATTGCCAAGATGAGCAACTGGCCCAGGGCGCATCCGGCAATAGACAAGGCGCACTTTATCCGTTGTTAAACGGCGATCACAATGCCGTTTCGCAAGTTTTTTCTAACGGCTTTGTGTTTGCGCGCCAATTCTATGATCACGTAGCGGCTAAAGTGAGCTTTGACCATGACTGGTGTGGCGTTACCCAATTATTTTGGAATGAAGCGGAGCAAACCAAGCTATCGCGCATTGTGCAAGGGCAATATCCGCATGAGTTAGTCACTCAACTCAACCCTGAACAAACCGCGCGCACTATTGGGCTCGATTGCTCGTACGGCTCGGTGTTATACCCACAAGGCGGCTGGCTATCACCCTCGCAATGCACACAAGGCATTATTGAGTTTCTTGCGCAACAGCAGCAATTAACGCTAAAACAGCCGTGTAAAGTGACCCAGTTAGAGCAAAACGAACAAGGTTGGTTGGTCACCAGTCAGCAAATGGACGAACATATAAGCGAGCAAAAAAATCAACAGCAATACACCGCGGTAGTGATTGCGAATGGACACAGTTTTGATGAGTTTGCACAAGCGCAATCTATTCCCCTTGGCAAAGTAAAAGGGCAAGTGAGCCATATTCCTACGACTACTCAACTGCAAAAACTCAATACTGTATTGTGTTACGACGGCTACTTAACGCCGAAAAGCCCGTTAGATCAGCACTGCATTGGCGCAAGTTATGACAGTCGCGATCACAGCACTGATTACAATGAGCTGCACCAACAACAAAACGCCTCTAAATTGCAGCAGTGCCTACCCGACCAAAGTTGGCCAGCCGAGGTTGATGTGAGTGCCAAAGACGCGAGACAAGGCATACGCTCTGTTTCTAGAGATCATCTGCCTTTTATCGGTAATGTCGGTAAGTTTGCAGACATAGTGACTCAATACGCGAATTTAAGCCCGCAGAAAACAGTGCCCGCAACCGTAGTCAGCCAGTATTCAAATCTATTTTGCTTAATTGGTCTTGGCTCAAGAGGCTTAACTTCAGCGCCGTTAAGCGCCGAAATTTTGGCTTCACAAATGCTAGGGTATCCATTGCCTATGCCTGCTTCCACCTTAAATGCATTGCATCCAAGTCGCATGTGGGTAAGAAAGCTGATTAAAGGTAGACCTCTTGCTAAGCCAATTAAATAAGCAATCTGCAACAATATGGGCTCAGAAAGAGCCCATTATTTATAGTGCCAATTGGGTATATCCAAACTAAGCGATAAGCTTACCTAGCGCATCCATCACTTGTTGCTGTACCTGTAGGTCTTTAAATTCATTCTTCTGCACATCAAATGCATCATAAAAATTGGGCACAGATAACGAGGCTTTCACATCCGCACCAAAATAAGGCGCAGAAGCGACGGCGGCGGCAAGTACCGATTTAGCACCACCTGGGCCCGGTGACGTTGCCATGTACAAGGCGGGTTTATTTTGGAATACATTGCGCTCAATGCGAGTCGCCCAATCGAATAAGTTCTTATAGGCGGCGGTATAACTGCCATTGTGCTCTGCAAAAGAGACTATAATGGCATCAGCTCGGCCAAGTTTAGCCAACAGCTTTTTCGCTGATTCCGAGTGTCCAAGCTCTTTTTCAGTGTCTTCACTGAAGAGTGGCGCTGGATAATCAATAAGATCAAGCACTTCAACATCGGCATTGGCTAGCTGATGAGCAGCGTACGACGCGAGCGTTTTATTGATTGAAGTTGAGCTGGTACTGGCGGCAAAGGCGATAATTTTCATAACTGATTCCTTGTTCGATAATCCATCGTGTCATTCTGTCTTGCAATGACGTCTTGCAATTAAAAGCGGGCTCATAAAAAATATGCTGTGACTCAACTCTGAATCACAGCATATTCATGTCCATTCCCAACATACTAATTAATCAGCGTTGAGTCAGCATTAACGCAATAAAAATTAGACTAAGCCAATGCTTTCGATAAACCATTCCACATGTCGGCCACAATAACGCGATCCGCTGGTGTTAGCTCTGATTGTGCGTCCGCAAGGCTTTGTTCGATTTTTTGCTTGAATACGGCAACATCGGATACCGCTTCGTATTCACAATCAGCCGCGGCTAAAGAGATATGACCACGTAAATAGCCACCCGCAAACAGCTCGTCATCCGACGCAGTGGCAACGGTTTGGTCAATCGTGTCAAGTAACTGTTCTTCGAGTTGTAAAATCATGGTTCAAAGTACCTTAAAATCTTCCTGAGTAAGTGGCGGGACACTATAAAAATCCCGAAGCGCATTAGAAAGCATCTCAACCCTAGTTGGCAAGCCTTTCTCTAAAATATCGATAACCTCTTGCTGAACCTTATGTGTAAAACCTAATCTATCTGGTTCAAAGTCTCCGCTTAGGTTGTCACAACTGACTTGAAAACGAAACCCTGCACTTTGTGCCAATATCCATTCATACGCTTGCGGGCGGATCTCGACCACTTCAAATTGCGCTTGGGTGTTGGCATCACGACCATCAGGTTCATACCAATAACCAAAATCTTCGAGTAATCGTCGTTTTGGCCCAGCGACACACCAATGCGCAATCTCATGCAGAGCTGAAGCATAAAAACCACGGGCAAAAATGATGCGATGGTACGCAAACTCATCATCTGCAGGAAGATAAATGGGCTCGTCTCCCCCTAACACCAATCGAGTGTTAAAAGAGTCAAAGAAAGTATTATCGAAGATAGTAATAAGGTCGTTATAGTCGTGCATGGGAAAATCTTACAGAAAGGAAAGAGAAACGGGCGGAGAATTAAGAGCGCTGAATGCCGATTTTACAATCGGAAGCATCCAACAGCTCTTTAGTTTATCTATACAATTTTTGGTGTTTCGGTTACTACGCCATGGTTTTGACCACGGTGACGCAATAAATGATCCAGCAATACAATCGCGAGCATCGCTTCGGCAATCGGCACAGCGCGAATACCCACACAAGGATCGTGACGACCTTTAGTGATAAGTTGCGTCGCCTCACCTTGACGGTTAATCGTATTGCCCGGCACTGTGATGCTTGAGGTCGGTTTTAGTGCAATATTTGCCACAATGTCTTGACCTGTTGAAATGCCACCTAAAATGCCACCAGCGTGGTTAGAGGCAAAGCCGTCTGGAGTCAGTTCATCTCGGTGTTGACTGCCCTTTTGTGCAGCCACTGCAAAGCCATCGCCAATTTCAACGCCTTTTACCGCATTGATGCTCATTAACGCGTGTGCAATATCGGCATCTAAACGATCAAAAATAGGCTCGCCCAAACCGACAGGGACACGCGTAGCCACCACCTGTAATTTTGCGCCAACAGAATCGCCATCTTTTTTAAGATCACGGATTAGCTGGTCAAATTTATCGACTGCAGCAGCATCTGGAGAGAAAAATGGGTTGTTTTCAATTTCATCAAAATCGATAGTATCGATTTTTACATCGCCCATTTGCGTCAAATAGGCGCGCACTTCAACGCCAAATTCTTGCGCTAAATACTTTTTAGCCACGGCGCCAGCAGCCACTCGCATTGCGGTTTCGCGAGCCGATGAGCGACCACCACCTCGGTAATCACGCACACCGTATTTTTGATGATAGGTGTAATCGGCATGACCCGGACGGAACTTGTCTTTGATTTCAGAGTAATCTTTAGAACGTTGATCGGTGTTTTCAATCAAAAGCCCAATCGAAGTACCTGTGGTTTTACCTTCAAAAACGCCTGAAAGAATTTTAACTTCATCCGGTTCACGACGTGCTGTTGTATAACGCGATGTACCAGGACGACGACGATCGAGATCTTTTTGAAGATCGGCCTCTTCTAAGGCTAAGCCTGGAGGGCATCCATCGATGATACAACCCAATGCGATACCGTGGCTTTCACCAAAAGTGGTCACGCGAAAATGCTGGCCAATGCTGTTTCCTGCCATTACTTCCTCATTGTAAGTCTGTTTTAAACGGTCTAATGCCTTTCATACTGGCTTTATCACACTCTATTGTAAAGTGCTTTGTACTGTGTAAACAAAAAACGGCACCCTTTTAGTTACTATCGATAACTAGTGGATGCCGTTATGTTCTTTTTATCCGTATGGATTAATCAATATAAAGTGCAAACTCGTCAGCACATGCTAGCAACTGCTCTTTGGTGAGCATGAATACGCCGTGACCGCCGTTTTCAAACTCTATCCAAGTAAATGGAATGTTTGGATACTGCTCAATCATGTGCACCATAGAATTGCCGACTTCACAGATCAAAATACCGTTGTCTGTTAGGTAGTTTGGCGCATTCGCCAAAATGCGGCGCACTAATTTTAATCCGTCAGTACCGGCGGCTAAACCAAGCTCTGGCTCATGCTTAAACTCGTCAGGTAGACTGTTCATGTCTTCTTCATCCACGTACGGCGGATTAGACACGATGAGATCGTATTTCTCTTGCACCAAATCACGGAATAAATCCGAACGAATTGGCGTCACTTGCGCTTCAAGACCGTGATCTTGGATATTTTGCTCCGCCACTTCTAGCGCGTCGCCTGAAATATCAATCGCATCGACTTCAGCATCAGGGAAGGCGTGACCACAGGCAATCGCAATACAACCACTGCCGGTACACATATCCATGATGCGAGTAGGTTCACCCGCTAGCCAAGGTTGAAACTGATGTTCAATTAATTCACCAATTGGCGAACGAGGCACTAATACACGTTCATCAACGAAGAATTCCATACCGCAGAACCAAGCTTTATTGGTGATGTAAGCGGTAGGTGTACGTTCGTTAATACGCTTAATTACGCGCTCAACCAAACGCAAACGCTCACTGCTTGTTAGGCGAGAATTTAAAACGTGCGCAGGTACGTCGAGAGGCAAATAGAGTGAAGGCAAAATTAATTGAACCGCTTCATCCCACGCATTATCCGTGCCGTGACCGTAAAATAAGCCCGCTGCGTTGAATCGGCTTACTGTCCAACGAATCATGTCTTGCAGTGTGTGAAGTTCAGCCACTGCTTCATCTACAAAAATCTTATCCAAAAGTTTCTCCAAAAAGCGCTACAATACTGCCTAATCTAAAGATAGATCAGAAACTTTATTCCATGAACAAATCAGATAAGCCAAATATTGATGACTTTTCTTTGTTTAAAGAAGCAGTACAAGGCGTTAAAAAGTTACAACAGGATACCATAATCCAACCGCCAACAAGAGAAACAAAACAAAAACAACAGCAAAGGTTTGATCGAGAAGCCAAAGATAACGAATTTTACTTCTCTGATGAATTTGAACCTTTGCTCAATGAGGACGGTCCAACCCGTTACGCTCGCAGTGATGTCTCTAAGTATGAAGTCAAAAGACTGCGCCGTGGCGTGTATGTGCCAGACGTGTATTTAGACATGCATGGCATGACGCAAATGGAAGCCAAACGTGAGCTTGGCGCCATGATTGCGCATTGCATCAAACAAAATGTGCATTGTGCTAGCGTCATGCACGGCATCGGCAAACATATCTTAAAGCAGAAAGTGCCATTGTGGCTGGCTCAGCACCCTGATGTGATGGCCTATCATCAAGCACCTTTGGAGTTTGGTGGTAGTGGTGCACTGCTGGTATTACTGTCTATTCCAGAAAAATAGTGATCTTTTCTGCCTTCGTTGCGTAATCAATGTCAGATGTTCAAATATTTGAATATCCAAAAAACAACACGAGGGATAGGATATGTGGTCGCAATTAACTAAAAAATCAGTTTGGTTCATCGGAATACTTTTTCTAAGCTTGAATGCCTACGCAGGCCATCATGGTATGAAAAAGGACATTGTGGATGTGGCCGCAGGAAATGAAAACTTCTCAACCTTAGTCGCAGCGGTTAAAGCCGCCGGCCTAGTTGATACTTTGAAAGGTGATGGACCGTTTACAGTTTTTGCACCAACAAACGACGCATTCGCAAAGCTTCCTGAAGGCACTGTCGAAATGCTACTAAAACCAGAAAACAAAGATAAACTTGTAGCGATTTTGACCTATCACGTAGTCGCAGGGAAAGTAATGGCGGCTGATGTGGTTAAACTATCACAAGCTGAAACAGTGCAAGGCGGTACCGCCATGATAAAAGTAATGGATGGCAGGGTAATGATAGATAACGCCACCGTGACGGGGACCGACATTAAAGCGTCGAACGGCGTGATACATGTTATCGACACGGTATTGATGCCTAAATAATGTAACCTACTATGCTCAAGGTAACTCATTTAGACAAAACGGCGACCTCTTGGGTCGCCGTTTTACTTTTAGATTTTAAGGCTGATTCGCTTCTAGGTTAGGCCAAGCTGGCCTTCTAAGTTATGGCGCGATATGCCACATCAATTCACCGTTTTTACTCTCAAGTTCAAAATCAATAGCGGCAAAACCTGAGGTTGGAAACATTGGTGCTGCCATATCATTGACAAATTCAGCAGTAAGGTAGCCCACTAAAGGTAAATGAGAAACCAGTAACACTGACTGCGGTTTTTGAACTTCAGCTAAAGCACACACATACTGGTAAACATCTTCAGAATGCCCGTAAGGAGTAATATCGGCACACTCTTCTACTTTATCGGCAGAAAAAAGCCCTTTAATCTTATCCCAAGTTTGTTGCGCCCTGATGTAAGGACTAACCAAGACTAAATCAAAATGTGAAACACCTTGCTCGACTACGGCTTCGGCCACTTGCAATGATTGCGCCTCTCCGCGAGCGGTCAATGTGCGTTCAGCATCACTTGATGCAAAGCTTCCTGCTTCTCCATGGCGCATGATATATACGTTCATTTTTGTCCTAAACTTGTGACTGTCTGTTCAAAGAGTACACCATAATACTATTGGTATTCTCTGATTGAGGCAGCATTTCAATAAAATTTTATTTTTAAGTTTGCTAGAAGGCATTGCTCCGCCATACTTAACATATAAAACAATAGTTTATCTCAGCCCATTTTTAAATCTTCTGTGTTAAAGAATCAGGGTTGAGGTAATTCAAGGAGAGCATCTAAGTGCATCAAAGTCCGAATGACAAAAACCACTATCGTGACATCACCTTAGATAACCAAATTAAAGTCATATTGGTTCAAGATATTACCGTGCAGCGCTCTGCTGCCTCGCTAGCGGTAAGAGTGGGACACTTTGACGACCCTGCTGACCGTGAAGGGCTTGCTCACTACCTTGAACACATGCTGTTTCTAGGTACTAAGGATTACCCACAAGTTGGTGAGTTTCAAACTTTCATCAGCCAGCACGGTGGCAGTAATAATGCGTGGACAGGCACGGAACATACCTGTTTCTTTTTTGATGTCGTGCCTGATTTCTTTGAACAAGCCTTGTCTCGTTTTAGCCAGTTCTTCATTTCTCCCCTCTTCAATCAAGAAGCACTGGATAAAGAGCGTCAAGCGGTTAACTCTGAATATCAAATGAAGATACACGATGATTCGCGCCGTTTTTATCAAGTGCAAAAAGAATTGGTCAATCCGCTACACCCTTTTGCAAAATTTTCAGTCGGTAATGAAGAGACGCTTTGTGATAGAGAAAGCGGCTCTATTCGTGATGAAATTATTCAGTTTTACCAAAGCCATTATTCTGCCGATCTCATGAGTGTGGTGCTCGTGGGTCCGCAGCCTTTAGATGATCTCGAACAGATGGCAACTCGCTTGTTTAGTGATATAAAAAACAATCACCTACAGGCCAAAACCATCACTACCCCATTGCTCACTCAAAATGAACAACAGCTGTATGTACAAGTAGAACCAGAAAAAGAAGCGCGCAAGCTAAGCTTGTCTTTTTCTTTCCCTAATATGGAAAAGCATTACGCGACTAAACCTCTGTCTTATTTTGCGCATCTTATCGGTTACGAAGGCCCGGGTAGCTTGACCTTGTTACTGAAAAATAAACACTGGGTGACTTCTCTTGCTGCAGGTGGCGGCATCAGTGGCAGTAATTTTCGAGAATTTAGCATTGGTTGCCTGCTTACCGCAGAAGGGCTTAAACATATAGATGAGATTGTAGAAACGATCTTTTCTTATATGAACTTGGTCTTTGAACAAGGCATCGAACAGTGGCGTTACACTGAAAAACAAGCGGTATTAGAATCCGCATTTCGTTTTCAAGAATCGGTTAAAGCTATCGACCTTGCCAGCTATCTGGTGATGAGCATACAACGCTTCCCTATGAGTGAAGTCTTGTATGGCGACTATCGCATGAGTGATTTTGACCATTCCCTAATTGAAAGTTTTGTTCCTTACTTCTGTGTAGAGAACCTTCGAGTATGGGTTACCGCCAAAGAGCTTGAGTACGACACACAAGCCAAGTGGTATTTCACCCCATATTCCGCTAAGAAATTTAGCGCCGAACAAATTGAGCGTTGGAAAAATCCAGCCAAGTTTGCTGACTTTGCCCTACCCAGCAAAAACCCATTTATCTGTTATGACTTAGACCCTAAGCCATTACAAGAAGTACAGCCGTTACCTAAAGTCATAGAAGAATTACCGGGCTTTCGTTTGTGGCACTTACAAGAGCCTGATTTTCGCGTACCAAAAGGCTCGCTCTACATTGCGATTGATAGCCCATGCTCAGTCAACAACCCACAAAATATTGTCAAATTGCGTTTGTGTGTTGAACTGTTTATGGAGTCACTATCTAGGCAATCCTATCAAGCTGAAATTGCCGGCATGAGCTACAACATCTATGCCCATCAAGGCGGGCTCACTTTAACTATATCTGGATTTAGTGAGAAGCAGCCGCAACTACTGCAAATGATTTTAGAAAAATTTGCCACCCGTCATTTTGAGCAGCAACGTTTTGATAGCATCAAAACCCAAATGCTTAGAAAACTGCGTAACGCCAGTAAAGACAGACCCTTATCGCAACTGTTCAACCACTTATCCGGAATATTACAACCAAATAACCCTCCCGCAGGCGTGCTGGTTAAAGCCTTAGAGAAAGTACAAATTGAAGAGCTGCCAGAGTTTGTCTCTAGCTTATTAGGCAAATTATATGTAGAAATGTTTGTCTTTGGTGATTGGACTCAACAAGCGGCACAAGACATTGCCAATGAGCTGAAAAATGCGCTGCGCGTTGAAAATCAAAAGTACAAAGAATCACTCAGACCTTTGGTGAAGTTAGGTAATAACGGCACCTTCCAACATGAAATTCATTGCGACCAAGACGATTCAGCCGTAGCAATTTACTATCAAGGTGAAGACTCTAACACAGGCACTATTGCTACCTTTACACTTGCTAACCACTTGATGTCATCAGCATTTTTCAATGAAATTCGGACTAAACAACAACTCGGTTATATGGTGGGCACAGGGAATATGCCATTAAACCGTATTCCCGGAATTGTCATTTATGTGCAGTCACCTGTGGCTGCGCCTATTGATTTAGTCGCTTCTATCGATGAATTTCTGAATGCCTTTTATATGGTGCTCCTTGAACTGACTGAAGCCCAATGGCAAAACAGTAAGCAAGGGCTATTAAACCAAATCATGGCGCCCGACAATAACCTAAGAACCAAAGGCCAAAGGCTTTGGGTATCCATTGGCAATAAAGACCAAGAGTTTAACAACCGAGAATTGGTGGTTGAACATATCCGCACCTTAACCCGCGCCGATATGATTCGCTTTGTGGTAAGCGAGCTAAAACCTAGAACGGCGAATAGATTGGTCATGCACACCCAAGGCAACCAACATCACGACGCACCGCCACTGGATCTAGGTCAAGAAATTGGCTCTATTGAAGAGTTTCAGCTAATGCCGAAAGATATTGAACTGGGGTGATAGGATAAAAATACGTTAACCTCAATTAAAAAAAGACACTCAGCTTAATATCATATTGAACGTAGGCTGAGTGTCTTTTTGATTAATCAAATATTAGAATGTCTGGGGTTAACTATGTGTTATTGGTTTTAAGTTTAAGGTATTCAATATATCTGGTTGTGTTTGGTAGCATGATTTGAATACAGACATTACATATATAGATTTGTGATTTGATGTCCTAATACTTTCTCCACACATCTGTTCTCTATAGTCTCTATTTTCAGTATTGTTGGTCATCAAAGCTTCGTATATTTTCTGATCCAACACGCCATGATGCGTTAAGGACATAGAGCGGTATCTATCAACCTGAAATGTTCGAAATGCCCCAAGACGATAAGTAGTATCACCTCTTGCTATATTAGAAAAGTAACAATGGTGGCATTTTCTCCTCAATAACATTACAAATCCGTTGCTTTCTGTATCTTTGAAAATAGACATATCAAACGAATCTTTTTCACCACCGACAGTATTACTATATCCCTGAAAACTCTTAATCTTGAAATCTTCGACGAAAACATAATTAGAAGGTAAGTCTACGGAAGCCTCTACGCCCGCAATATCCACATGATTGTTGTGATGGTTAAACACAATTTTATTGGTCAATAATGACGCACAACCACCGAGAGAAAATAGAAGAACTATTGATAGAATTTTTTTCATTATAATTTCTGATTATTAAATGTGATAATTTCATATGCCACACCAGAAATAATATTGATAAACACGCGATAGTCATCCAGTGCGACTCCGTATATATAATATTTAATACGTTTGTTATAACGTAGCGCTTGCATTGCAATCTTATGTTTCAAAAATGGATATGGATTTGAGAGATTGTTTTTATGCTTCTTTTGCAATCCCTTGAGCTCGCTTACAAAGCTGATGCATGGGTTTGGCGCGATGGGTTTTTATCTGATACATTCGCGCTACTTAGCCTCAATCATCCAAACAGTTCACAATGGCCAATCAAGAATCCATCAATGATATTGTTGAATTTGGGAACACTCTGCATCGCAGTGGGTGTCCTCCATATAAGGTAGAAAAATTCACACAATATTATGCAAGGCAACAAGGAATGCCTTCAATGGTGCAAGCGCTCCCGACATCCATTAATTATCAATTTCCCGAAGATAACAATAAGGTCATTATGAAGCGCTTAGCACCCGCGTCCATTGATCTTAGTTTACTTGCGCACACCATAGGTCGGCTCGACAATAGAAACGGTGCTAAGGTGCAAAAACCTCTCCATTATCCAAAATGGAGCGTCGCACTGGCTAACATGTCTATCCCACCCGCATACTTAATGCTTATCGGCAGCACTCTTGAAGCCATTACTTTTGCCAGTCTGCTCGGGATTTTGGTGTGGGGATGTCAGCAAGTACTGACTGGACGTCGCACTATTGCGGTTGAGTTTATTGCTGCACTGCTAACGGGTATTTGCGTAGCGGGTATCAGTAGCCTTGGTTATCCCATGCCCATATACGCCTTGTGCATCGCCGCCGTAATACTGTTTGTCCCCGGTTTATCCATTGCCAATGCGTTGGAATGTTTAGCATTTAATGATCTCGTATCAGGCACCAGTTTATTAGGGCAAAGTATGCTCACGCTGATTAAGCTCTTCATTGGCATATTTATGGGCGTGCACATTGGTGAAACGATTTGGGGCGTCAGTGACTATTTAACTTATACCAATGACGTGCCAACGTGGATGCACTTTGCTGGACTGCCCGTGATATCCCTTGCTATTGGAATCATATTTAATGCCAGACCAAAAGACATGCTATTAGGTTTTCCAGTGGCTATCTTAGGTATGTGGGGCCCTTATTATCTAGGACTTGGCAGTGGCTGGATTGTCGGCACATGGCTAACTACGGTGATCATCACCTTATATGGCACATGGATTGCCAAGAAAATGCACCTAACGGGTTCTATCTATATACTGCAAGGCATCATTATATTAGTTCCCGGAAGCCGCGTGTTAGTGAGTGCTAGCCAATCGGTATTTGAGCAACCCATTTTGCCTATCCCAAGCATAGGCTTATCTGCGCTATTCATGTTTGCCGCTATCATGGCAGGCCAAATTACCGCCTACTCTATCTATTCACCAAAAATCGAAAGATAGCTAACAAAAAGGGAAGACGAAATGATATCGGCTTCCCTTGCAGTTATTTTTAATACCAATCTCACTAAGTAATTAGAAATACTTAGCCGTAGAAGGTTTTCCCTGACTCAGCCCTATCAATAAGCCCTTGGCACGGCTCAAATCGTTCGCCGTAAGTCAGCTCAAACTGGCGCATTTTCTCGATTAACTTGTCTAGACCATAAGTATCCATAAACCTAAATGGTCCACCGCTAAACGGCGGGAAGCCGATACCAAAGATGGCACCAATATCTCCGTCTCGAGCACTGGCAATGATACCTTCATCTAAACAGCGCACCGCTTCATTAAGCAAAGGAATCACACAACGAAGCGCAATATCCTCTTCAGCAATGCTGCGTGAAGGAGTCAATTTCAGTAACTTATACACAGATTTATCGACTTTCTTATCTTTGCCTTTGTACTGATAAAAGCCTTTACCTGCTTTGCGCCCAATACGCCCATCATTAAGAAGCACATCAAATAAGTTGGGACCTTGGAAACGCTCACCAAGTTCACTCACTAAAATCGGCATTATTTTAGCGCCAATATCCACGCCCACTTCATCGAGCAAGGTAATAGGCCCAACAGGGAAACCAAAGTTCAGCAGTGCGCTATCAATATGCTCAATCTCTTGCTCTGCCATCAACACTTGAGCCGCTTCGTTCATGTAGGGCGCTAAAATTCGGTTTACATAGAAACCGGCGCTGTCTTTCACTACGATTGGCGTTTTGCCTTGTTTGCGAGCAAGAGCCACTACCGTTGCCACTGTTTCTGCCGAAGTGGTGGCATGAGGAATCACCTCAACTAACGGCATTTTCTCTGCTGGACTAAAGTAATGCAGACCGACAATATTTTCAGGTCTTTTCGCGCCTTCCGCTATTTGATAAATAGGTAAAGACGAAGTATTAGAAGCAAAAATTGTATTTTCAGGACACTGCTGCTCAATATCTTGCACCATGCCTTGTTTTAATGATAAATCTTCAAATACCGCTTCAATAACAACATCAGCCTTATTAAAACCAAGATAGTCAGTACCGCCACGCAACTGTGACATTTTTGACTGTACTTGCGCTTTCGATAAGATGCGACGCTTGCGCTGCTTTTCCAACAGTTTGTAGTTGTAGCTCAGGGCATTTAATACCCCATCTTGTGCGACATCTTTTAAGTTAACGGCAAATTTACCTTTGGCGAGCGATACGTGAGCAATACCCGCTCCCATCAATCCGCCACCTAATACGCCAACATGGTTGACCTTAGCAGGGGTGGCATTACCAAAATGTTCTTTTTTCATTTCTGTGGTGGCAAAAAATAGCGAGCGTAATGCCTTTGATTCATAGGTCATGACCAGATGCCCGAACTCTAACGCCTCTTTTTCTAGACCGCGCTTTAATCCCTTCTCTAAACCAAATTGCATCACCTCGAGAATTTTGTCAGTGGCGGGATAATTACCACGAGTTTTCTGCTGTGTTTTCTTGGCGGCTTGATCAAAGATGACTTTACGGCTCAAGCCAACACTTGAGATCAGTTTTTCCTTTGTCGAAGATTTACGTTTAGGTTTCGATTTTTGTGCGTAGGATTTCGCAACATCCAGAAAAATACTGTTTGGCACACTTGCATCCACCAATCCCAGTTTTTTGGCTTTCTTCGCGCGCACTTGTTTGCCAGTAAGAATCAAATCCAGAGACTGCATAAGTCCAATAAGTCTAGGCAACCTTTGTGTCCCCCCTGAGCCGGGTAACAAGCCAAGTTGAACTTCTGGTAAGCCTAAGCGAGTAATATCATCATCACTACAAACACGGTAGTCACAGGCAAGGGCAAGCTCTAAACCGCCCCCTAAGCATGGGCCGTGAATGGCAGCAACCACTGAAAATGGAAACTCGCCGAGCTTGGCAAACATTTTTTGGCCAGTGGTGGCTAACTCAGTGGCCTGAGTTGCGGTTTTGCATGCGTCTAACATGCGTACATCCGCACCTGCAATAAAATTATCTGGCTTTAACGAATGAATGATCAGCCCTTTTATCTCTGATTTTTTCTGTTCAAGTTGCGACAGAATCTCACTCATTTCATCGGCGAATGCGGCTTGCAGGGTATTCATTTTCTCACCCTGCACATCAATAGATAACCAAGCGAGTTGCTCTTCATCTATGCTTAAATTAAAGGTTTTAAGCTCAGTCATTATTCCACCTCCAAAATCATTGCCGCGCCAAGTCCACCAGCGGCACAGGCGGTATTGAGACCAAAGCCTCCGCCTTGTCGTTTAAGCTCTCTTAATGTTTGAGTGATCATACGCGCGCCTGTGGCGGCAAATGGATGTCCGTAGGCTATAGAGCCGCCCAAGACATTGAACTTATCCATATCAATCTCGCCAATCGCTTTGTCTCTGCCGAGTTTTTGTTGAGCAAATTTGTTACTGGCAAACATTTTCACATTGGCCAGTGCTTGCGCGGCAAAAGCTTCATGCATATCAATCAGAGTCAGATCGTTCAAGGTTAGCCCCGCACGATCGAGGGCAATCGGCGTAGCGTACGACGGCCCCATCAACATATCTTTTTCAACACCCGTTGCCGAAAAGGCATAAGAACGAATATAACCCAGAATCTCAAGCCCGAGCGCTTTGGCTTTACTTTCCGTCATTAGCATAATGGCCGCAGCGCCGTCAGTCAGTGGCGTTGAGTTAGCGGCGGTAACTGAACCAAATTGGCGATCAAAGGCGGGACGTAATTTCGCGTAACCTTCGATGGTGGAATCAAAGCGGATGTTGTTGTCCGTATCAATCCATTTTTTATAAGGTTCAGGATAGGCGGTCATCACTTCGTCGCGAATTTTCCCTTCGTTCCATGCGTTAGCGGCAAAGGCGTGTGAGCGATGCGCCAGTGCATCTTGGTCTGCGCGAGAAATAGAGTGAGTCTTCGCCATCTGCTCTGCGGTTTGCCCCATAGACAAACCGGTTGAATACTCTGCTACCGCCGGAGGCACAGGCATAAGATCTTTCATTTTAAGACGGCTCATCACTTTGAGCTTCTGTGGCAAAGTGCGCGCTTTACTCAGCGCCAATAAGTTTGCGGCTAAAGATTTAGTCACACCAATTGGTAAAACGGACGAGGAATCTGCCCCCCCAGCAATACCCACTTCGATGTTACCTGCGAGAATCGATTCAACAACATTGGCTGTCGCCTGAAAGCTAGTGGCGCAGGCACGAGTAACACTGTAGGCATCGGTATTGATGTTCATTCCTGTGCCTAGCACGATTTCTCGAGCAATATTTGGCGCAGCCGGCATTTGAATCACTTGTCCAAACACCACTTGTTCAATTAATGAGGCATCAATATCGGTACGAGCAAGCATTTCGCTGACCACCATCTTGCCAAGATCTAACGCAGGCATGTCTTTTAGTTCAGTGCTTTGTCTGGCAAAGGGGGTTCTTAACCCTGCCACCACTGCTACCCTATCTCCCTGCCGAGTAGTTAACTGCTGTAATCCCATCACACTTCCTTAGTTAAGAGGTCAGACCTCAACATTGTAATGAAATTGTTAATAAAATCAAAGTGTGTAATTGAATTAGATCTTAAATGTGGCTGCCATCACCAAATTAGTTAATTGATAAGACGCAATTCATCTACATATTGTGTTTGCGTCCATTTTATATTCTTGTACAGTTCATAAGAACCTAGACACACATAAAAAAGGAGCTTGTGTGGGACTTATGCAGATTTTCGACAGGAAAGCGAAATCTCGAAAGAAAAAGTCGCTCTCTCAGGTCAACTCTAATATGGATAAACAAAGAAGATACGAAGCGCTCGTACGCGCTTATCACAGAGACCTGTTTCGTTACGCTTATTGGTTATGTAAAGATCGTTCTATCGCAGAAGATCTTGTACAAGAAACCTGCCTGCGTGCATGGAAAGCGTTAGATTCTCTTTTAGACGAAAAAGCGGCTAAATCATGGCTTATCACCATATTAAGGCGTGAGAACGCACGACGCTTTGAAAGAAAGCAGTTAGATCTTGTTGATATCGACGATCCTGGGAATGAAGCACATATTAGCGATGATGGATTTCATCAAAGTGAGTGGCTACAAGCTCAAATTATGCGTCTTGATTTGGAATATCGTGAGCCGTTGTTTTTACAAGTTGTTGGCGGATTCAGTGGTGAAGAAATTGGCGATATCTTAGAACTGAATAAAAACACCGTGATGACCCGCCTATTTAGGGCCAGAAACCAACTAAAAGAATTACTAGATTCAACCACTTCAAATCAGGGGAGGCAAAATGGATGATTTAGAATTTCGCCGCCGTATTATGTCGGATCCGAAAACGAGAGACGAAGAGTTACTCAATGCGATTGCCAGCAGTGAACAAAATGCCAAGTTTACTGACGATATACTGAGCTTAGACGCCAGAATCGAGCAAGCAATGCGTATCGATGTACCTGATAATTTGGCGGATAAGATTTTGTTCAACCAGAGCGGTGAAACTAACGTAGTGCGACCAACTTTCGCCAAACGCAGTTTTGCGATTGCCGCATCCGTTGCTTTTGCTGTTGGCGTATTAGTGGGTCAATTTAATTTGACTCCTGAGATTGTTTCTAGCGCTCATGCCAGTTTGGCTGATACTGCGGTAAAACATGTGATTGATGAACGCCCATTTACCGACAAACTTGATGAGCAAGTACAGTCCAGTCAAATTAATACCAAATTGACGCCTTTTGCTTATCAGTTTACGGAAACCTTCCCTTACCATGTCTACTACTTAAATCACTGTGGATTTGGTGGAAATAACGCCTTGCACATGGTTTTTCAGGGTGAAAAAGGGCGAATTACGCTGTTTATTACCGATGTTAGCTCCGATCAGTCAGTGAACTTTCATGAAAATAAGCTGTCCGGTGCTGTAATGCCCATAGGCTCTGCCTCCATGATTTTGGTCGGCGAAGAGGGTGAAAATGTTACAGATATTGCAAAACAGTTATCTAAAATAATAAAACCTCTCTCCTAAATAATTATCTCTATAATTTCAACCCCTTACATGTAGATATGTTAAGGGGTTATCAATTTCTACTAATTTATCGCACCAATCATTGATTTAGAGCAATAACTCTAAGTAACACAATAAATAGCTAAAATTAAGCCTTTTTTGTCGCAAAAATGAACAAACGCACTATTTTTAGTAGTGGTCTGAGTTGTTAAAACTATATTTAGCAATAGTATCAGCCGACTTCGAAATTTAAGACCGGTTGATACGCTAGGATTTTAGCGTAAAACAAAAGGAAATTATTAATGAATAAGATGCGTACTCTTAAACGCTCCCTACTTGCAGTTGCAGTAGTTGCAGCTACCTCACAAGCACATGCTGCTGGCTTCCAACTTAACGCACAATCAGCTACTGGTATTGGTCGTGCATTCGCAGGTGACGCAGTAATCGCAGACAACGCGTCTTCTATGGCTCGTAACCCAGCAACGATGGCCCTTTTTGATAAAACATCTTTGTCGCTTGGTTTCGAAGCAATTGTTACTGATATTGCCGTTACAGACTCACAATATACTGGTTCCCCTGTCGGCAACCCAGATTATGATGATGTAGGCGGAACTTCAGTTGCACCTAACATTCACCTTATCGTACCTATCAACGAGAAGTTTGCTGTGGGTATCAATGCTTACTCTAACTTCGGCACTAGTACTGATTTCTCTGGTAGCACTGTTTATAACAACTCAGCCTACGGTGGCGAAACAGACATTAAGAGCATGAATATTGGTCTGGCTGGTTCATACCGTCTAAACGAGCAGTGGAGCCTTGGTGCAGGTCTTGATGTTATCTATGGTCAAGGCACTTTCCGCCGTGGCACGAACGAACTAATCGCAGGTGGAATTTTACCACCTTCATTTGCAGGTCAGCAATTTGTTGATGTGGAAGATGCAGATGGTTGGGCTGTAGGTTTCAACGTTGGTACTGTTTACGAATTGGATCAAAACAACCGTTGGGGTTTATCTTACCGTTACTCCCCTGACATCTCTGTAGAAGATGACAAGAGTCAAAAAATTGACCTACCTCTACCAGACATGGTTGAGTTCTCAGGTTACAACCGCATTAAAGACACTGATTTCGCAGTGCACTACTCTGTGCAATGGATTGGTTGGAGTGCATTTGACGAGATTGATTTTGAGAACCTAAGTGGTGGCGTACAACAAGGCTCATACAATAAGCAATACCAATGGCAGGACGGATGGCACTTCGCTATCGGTGGTACTTGGTACGTTACTGACAAAGTTGAGCTACGTACAGGCTACATGCACGATACCAGTGCTCAAGATGAGTTGACCTCTATCGCTGTACCAGATTCTGACCGTAACTGGATCTCTGCTGGTGCAAGTTACCACTTCACTGCTGACTCTACACTAGACTTCGGTATTACTTACCTAATCGGTGCAGATCAAGAAGTTCAAGAGCTTGATTCTACAGGTCAAACAACCGTACTTACAGCAACCACTCGTGCTGATGCAATCCTAGTCGGTCTACAGTACAGCCAAAGCTTCTAATATAAACGTTTAAGTATATTAGCTAGCGTTTAAAAAAAGGTGTTGAGAGCAATCTCAACACCTTTTCTATTTATAGATAAGTCAGTAACAATCTGTCGTCAGTAATTAATCTAAACCCGATTATCCCCGCAACTAAATGCAATGATCTGACTAATTTCACTCATACTTCTGCCTGACTCTTTTTGCCAGTGACAAAAGGCTTTATTGGCCGCCAAACGTGATTTCTTGGTATCACGACCGCCATCTATAATATCGTAACTACGCAGGTAACTTTCTACATCTGAAGATAAAATGAAGGTATCTACGCCCATCTCACGTAATGCATAAGCGCCAGTATTACCCCCTAAACGACTGCCATTTTTCTTTAAGTAGTCCCACAATTCGGTGATATTTTCTGCCGGCCAATTCGCCACCATCTGTGAAAAAGAACCGTGATCAAGGCGAGCGTTCATCAACATTTCAGCGTTGGTTTTGATGGTCATTACTTTAGTTAAATGACGGATGATTTTGGGCTCTTTAGCTTTCATTTCCCAATGCTCATCAGAAAGCATCAATAATAATTCGGGCTTAAACTCAAAGAATAGTTCCTCAAAATTAGGCCATTTGTCTCTGACGACTTTCCATGAAATGCCGCATTGAAATACCTTCATGCTGAATTCAGATAACCAGCGATCATCGGGAATTTGTTTAATTTCATCGGAAGTTAAAGGATGAGTGAGCCTAAACTCAAGCTGTGCGTCGCCACCTTTACGATGAGAAGCACGGCGATAAATATCGGAGAATTTTTCGAGATGCATAAGAAACCTAGTGTCTGTCTGATAAACAACAGCAGTGAATAACTTCACCTAGCAGTTAACTGCACAAAAGAATTACACGTATAAAGAGGATTGTCTGCAAATTTTATGATGTATGCAGCTTAAAAGTCGTCTTCGTCGTCAAGATAACTATCAAGATAATCTTCTTGATCTTCATCTACTGCTTCTTCGTCGGTCACCTCTGCTTTATAGGCTCTGCGCTGTAAGAACACATCACGAGTCAACACATAAGGATCAGGGGAGTTTTCAAGAGTACTTTCTTGAGACACTAACGCCGAGCGTGTTTCCATCCCCTCAAATACCCACTTACCAAGCCCTGCCCAGAAGTTTAAGTAAGATAGAGGTGGGTAAAGACCATCGGCAAAGTCTCCCCCCTCTCGCAGCGTCCAAGGGCCATAGGCAGGAAAGACAAAGTACCAACCATTGCCAACGCCCCATTTGCCTAATACGTCACCAAATGCGCGCTCATCTTGCTTCGCAATACCGCCTTGGGATGCAGCATCGTATAGCCCCGCAACACCAAACGTGGTATTTATCCAGAAACGATTTAAATGAGTTAAAGCAAGACCACCATTGCCCATCAATAAGTTATTGACCACACTTGCGGGTTCATCGAGGTTGGCTAAGAAGTTGCTGATTCCGGTACGAATAAAACGAGGGGTATAACCGGTATAAGTCAGCGATACAGGGCGTACAAAATAAGGGTCGAGGATTTCATAGTTGAAATCCCACATAATGCGGTTAAAACCTTCGAAAGGGTCATTAACGTCGGCTGAGTCAGACTCTGCGCTCTCTTGTTGCAGCTGATCTTGCTGAGACTGATCTTGCTGAGAATGAGAGGCACAGCCAGCCATTAATATAACAATTAATATCCAGATTTTTCGCATGTAGGATATCCGTTCCCTTTCGAATGATTAAATGAGGTGTAGCGGCGTTGCCACTACACCTGTCATTGATAGTATTAGTATTGACTATTAATGACTAAAGTTACATCTTCTCCCTTCGCAGTAACAGCACTTTCGCCGAACCAATCGCCTTCCTTAGTAGATACATCGCCATCAGTATCTATGCGAGCACGAACGATAAACTTATCTAAACTCGATAATTTTAGTCCTTCAAGCATGCTATTGCCATCGTCCATCATGATCATACGAGGGAAAGAACCTAAACCATAACGGGCTGCAGCGATAGGCATTGGTGAACCATCTTCACGATGGACCGACACAATCAGCACGCCTTGCTCTGGCAAAATAACATTATCGGCGAGGGAAATACCAATTCTGGTCACTCCAGGGATAGCGGCTTCAGTACCGCCCATTTTGCTACGGGCACTATTGATACTGCGCTCTAACATTTCGTAACGGCTATCATCAGCACCAATTAACTGTTGCATGGTACGCCAGTAACGAATGGCACCTGCATAATCTTGTTTTTCAAAGGCGCTGAATGCTAACAAAGAAAAGACTCTTAAATCAACATAGTCTTGACGCAACAGGTCATGTAATAAGCGTTCTGATTCAAGTTGGTCAACTTCATCATTGGATAAGGTCAATGCTTGTGCAAGTCCTAACTGAATATCAACGTTACTTGGCTCTAATTGACGCGCTCGCTTCATTGCACCAATCGCCGTTTGCATATCACGATTGGCAAGACCAATACGTCCTAGCAATAACCAACCGGTTGCATCATCGCTGTTTTTATGAAGATTTGTTCTCAGTGCTAGCGTTAAATCGTTTAGTTCTTGGTCAGTTAATGTTTGACCATTACTATCCATTAACTTCTTGCTTAGCGCGGGTAAGTTAGCACTAACATCTTGCCAGTGTTTAACCTCATTGATTGCGCCAAACTTAGCATAAAAGCCGTATGAAACTCCAAGTAGTAATACCGCAGAAACGACCGCGACTAAAACAGGAGAGCTCAATTTGGTAGAAGCCAATTGTTTTTCAGCAGGAATGTCGTCAAGAAGTGCCTGTTTAAGATCAACAATCAACTCTTCTTTATCAACCACAATACCTTCTTCATCTTCAACGGCTAACTCAGCAACACGTTCTCTAAAAATGGTTTTATTGAGTTCATCACGACGCTCAGCATCGTTAACCACTTGCTTTCTAACTAGTGGAATTATAATTAAGGCCGCTGCAAACAGGACAATAACTAAGGTAGAAATCCAAAACAACGTCATTATTTGTTGTCTCCATTATCGTCTTTTAGCAAAGCATTTAGGCGTTGCTGCTCTTCTTCACTTAAAGTGGCATTACCTGCAGCCTTAGCCGGTTTACGTCGGCTTCGAGTTAAGATAAAGCCAAAGCCAATCAGCACGACAAACACCGGTCCCAACCATAAAATAGCGGTACCTAAGGTAAACGGCGGTTTATAGGTCACAAAATTGCCGTAGCGCGCCACCATATAATCCACAATTTCTTGTTTTGATTTGCCTTCTTTGGTCATTTCGTACACTTTTTCACGAAGATCTAATGCCAATTCCGCATTAGAATCACCGATAGTGTTGTTCTGACACTTAGGGCAACGCAAAGTGTGGTTCAACTCTTGAAATTGCAGCTCTTGCTCTGGGGTATCAAACTCATGCACTTCAATTACAGCGTGTGCGGTAAAGCTGAACATCATAGAGGCGATAATAGCGATAAACCATTTCTTCATGATTTCACCTCATCGAGCATTTTTTGATACATAGGGCCTAGTTTTTCTTGCCAGTTTTTAACGTTAACATCCCCAACGTGACGATAACGAATGACACCATTGGCATCAATTAAGAAGGTTTCTGGTGCGCCATACACGCCCAAATCTAGCCCTAGCATTCCTCTACCATCGAACAAACTGACCATGTAAGGATTGCCCAACTCTTGTAGCCATTTAATGGCTTTGCCACGTTCGTCTTTGTAGTTCAAACCGATGATCTTTACCCCCTGAGATGATAATTCATTGAGGTATTGATGTTCGGCATAACACGTTGGACACCATGTGGCCCAGACGTTTAACAGCAGCGGCTGTCCAGAAAAAATGGCTTGGTCATGCAATAGCCCTGGAGTTTCTAGATCTTCTAGCTTAAACACCGGCACATTTTTACCGATTAACACAGATTCCAACTTAGTAGGATCATCACCATCGGCATTGCGAGTTAACTGAGTGGCGAACACTGCAGCTAACACAATAAACATCAGCAGAGGGACAAATAATACTTTCTTATTCATTACGCTTCCTTCTTAACCGCTTTACTGCGAAAACGGTAACGTCTGTCACTGATGGCTAAAGCACCACCAAACGCCATAAACAAACTACCTGCCCAAATCCAACGTACAAACGGTTTGTAATAAATACGCACTGCCCATGAAACGCCGTCATCCAGTTTTTCGCCCATCGCGATGTACAGGTCGCGCGTAACACCAGCATCAATCGCTGCCTCAGTCATCATCGAGCGAGCTGTAGTGTAAAAACGTTTTTCAGCGTGCAGCGTATTAATGTATTTCCCGTCTTTAGTAACTTTAAAATCAGCAATATAACCGTCGTAGTTTGGACCGTCATTGTCTCGCAAGTTCTCAAAGTGGAAGTTATAACCTTCGATATTAAAATTCTCACCCGGAGCAAGTCGCACATCACGTTCAATGCTGTAATTTTGCACCATAGCAATACCGATAACCGTCACTGCTAGACCAATATGCGCACTCATCATTGCCCAATGGCTGCGAGGAAGTTTTGTCAATCCCACTGCAAATGAATGACGATGCGTGGCACGTTGATGAAGCTCAAAGATATGCAAACAAACAATCCACAGCGCCATAACCCAACCAAGGAAAGCAAGTCCGGTGAAACGTTCGCTCAATAGCCAAACCATTACTGCTGCTAATGTCAGAGAAACTACGCCACTGATTAATAGCGGTTTAGCAAATTGTTTAATGCTATCGCGCTTCCAGCGCATCAATGGACCTATACCTAATAGGAAGGCAAATGGCACCATCAACCATGTAAACAGCATATTAAAGAAAGGTGCGCCAATAGACACAGAACCAAGCCCCAACTGCTTATGTACTAGCGGTAGTAACGTCCCGACTAATACCACAACCAGCGCCGCTATCAACAACACATTATTAGCGAGTAAGGCGTTCTCGCGAGAAATCAGATCGAAATTACCACGCACTCGTACGGATGCACCTTTCAGGGCGAACAGCAGTAACGAACCGCCAATGACCACCACTAAAAATACCAAAATGAACATGCCGCGCGCCGGATCAGAGGCAAAGGCGTGTACCGACACTAGAATGCCTGAACGAACTAAGAAGGTACCGAGCAAACTTAACGAGAATGCAGAGATAGCTAGCAATACCGTCCACGCTTTAAATGTGCCGCGTTTTTCTGTCACAGCAAGTGAGTGCATCAACGCCGTGCCCGCAAGCCATGGCATGAAGGAGGCATTTTCTACTGGATCCCAGAACCACCAGCCGCCCCAGCCAAGTTCGTAATACGCCCACCAAGAGCCTAGTGCGATACCAACGGTCAAAAATGACCATGCGGCAATTGTCCAAGGTCTTGACCAACGAGCCCATGCCGTATCTAAGCGGCCAGCCATCAATGAAGCAATTGCAAACGCAAACGCAACTGAGAAGCCCACATAGCCCATATACAACATTGGCGGGTGTATGATCAGACCTGGATCTTGCAATAATGGGTTTAAGTCTCGCCCATCAATAGGGAAATATGGGAGGGTTCTGTCAAATGGATTTGAGGTCACTATGATAAACAGTAAGAATCCTACCGTTATCATGCCCATCACCGCTAAAACACGCGCTACAGACTCTTGCGGCATACCACGGCTAAAGGTTGCAACCGCCACTGTCCAGCCCGCTTGGATTAATACCCAAAGTAGTAAAGAGCCTTCGTGCGCACCCCATACCGCCGTAATTCGGTAGTACCAAGGGAGATTGCTGTTTGAGTTGCTTGCAATATACTGCAAGGTAAAGTCGTTGTGATAAAACGACCAACACAAGATAAAGAAAGAAATCCCAAGTAGGATGAACATGCCCCAAGACAAAGGTCTGGCCGTGTTCATCAACAAAGCATTATTTTTTGACGCCCCCCACAGAGGCAATACGCTTAACAGCACCGCCATCGCAAGTGAGACGATAAGAGCAAAGTGCCCTAACTCAGCAATCATTGACCGCTTCCTTGTTTTTGTTCTTGAGTATATTGAAGAGGTTCATGAGTCACCTTCATTGCTTCGGCAATTTCTGGTGGCATATATTCTTCATCGTGTTTTGCAAGGACTTCAAACGCTTCTACGGTGTGACTATCAACCAATACGCCTTGAGCAACAATGCCCTGCCCCTCACGGAACAAGTCAGGCAAAATGCCGTCATAAACCACCGTCACTGAAGGCCCTACATCGGCAACATCAAACGACACGCGCAAAGATTGTGAATCACGAGAAACCGTACCTGCAACCACCATGCCTCCAATACGAAGACGTTGCCCTACTTCTGGTTTCTCACCGTTAGGTTTTCCGTTCACTATTTCAGTAGGAGTATAGAAGAGATCCATGTTTTGATTGAGTGCATACAACATTAATCCCACGGTTAACCCTAAACCGACTAACAGCGCAACAATCAAGCCCATCCTTTTTTTACGTCTAGGGTTCATAGCGTGTTCTCCATATTCTTAGCGGCATCAATTCGCGCTTGGCGGTCCATTTTATTTTTCACTTCTCTTAATGTTGCTTTGCTACTTAAGCAACTTGATACAAAAATCAATCCAAGAGCGCCAAAGGTAATGAGAAAGGCGCCCCAAACGTAGGAGGCGTAACCCCCCATAAATAATAGCTCTGAAAAAGAATCAAAATGCATGCGTTACCCTTTGCTGAAAGTACGTTTAGCGAGTTCCTGCACCCAAGGTCTATGACCCTCTTTTTGCAAAATCGCGGTTCTAAAACGAATCATGGTCACTGAGCCTAAGAAGAAGGCAAAGCCGAAAATATTAAGCAGTAAAGGCCACAACATATCGTTAGAAATAGAAGGTTTAGCAAACTTGGTAATCGTTGCGCCTTGATGAAGGGTGTTCCACCATTCAACAGAAAAATGAATAATTGGTAAATTGATAACACCCACAACCGCCAAAATACCCGCCGCTTTCGCCGCCGTTTTTTGGTCGTCAAAAGCATGATACAGGCCGATAACGCCAAGATAGAGGAACAACAAGACTAACTCAGACGTTAAACGTGCATCCCAAACCCACCAAGTGCCCCACATAGGTTTGCCCCATACTGCGCCTGTGACTAGCGCAATAAAAGTAAACACTGCGCCAACGGGTGCCATGGCAAGAGCGGCAAGACTGGCCAACCTTAACTGCCAAACCAACCCAATAAAAGCGGCAATGGCCATCCCCATGTACGCTCCCATCGACCAAATCGCCGACGGTACATGAATATAAATGATTCTAAAGCTATCCCCTTGTTGGTAGTCGCTTGGCGCAAATGCCAAACCCCATACACTGCCACAGGCAAGAAGAATTAAAGCTAATGCTGTAAACCATGGTTGCAACTTGCCACAAAGATTGTAAGTTGCTTCAGATTTTGCGTAAGGATGGAGCCACTTCCACATGTTTTTTACTCTCAGAGAAAATTAAAGTTAATTTACCGACACGCGCAATGCTGCGCTCGTTGCAAAAGGCGTTAATGTTATCGAGCCCGCCAAAATAGAGGCCATAATGGCAAGTTGACCATTGTACGAACCTCCCATACCTGCCGCATCAATCGCTGATGTGGCAAAGATAAGTACCGGAATATACAAAGGTAATATTAGAAGACTCAGCAGTACGCCGCCTTTTTGTAGGCCTACTGTAAGCGCGACACCAATAGCGCCAAGAAAACTTAACGTTGGAGTGCCAAGCAATAAGGTAATGACCACCGCTGTCCAAGAATCCCAGCTAAGGCTTAAAAGTATTGCCAATAGTGGGCTGATCAGAATCAGGGGTAAGCCTGTCAAAATCCAGTGCGCGATGACTTTTGAAATCACCACTAAAGGCAGTGGTAGTGGCATCAGCATCAGTTGCTCAAGCGCGCCATCTTGATAATCATCACGGAACAATCGCTCCAATGACAACAATGCGGCTAACAAAGCGGCGACCCATACAACCCCAGGGGCTATTCGCGCGAGAAGATTCGGCTCAGGCCCGATACCTAAGGGAAATAAAGTAATGACTATGATGAAAAACCACAGCGGGTTAAAGATGTCTGCTCTGCGTCTGAATGCAATGAGCAACTCACGACGGATAATCGCCCACATATGACCCAGCATTAGTGACCCAACCTTATTTTACGAAGCGTGGCGCAATTTTCGAACATATCTTGATGGGTAGTTAACAACACCATGCCTCCTTGCTCTGTATGCTGTAAAAAAAGTTGTTCAAGGACTTTAACGCCTTGCTTGTCGATTGCGGTTAATGGTTCATCTAAAATCCACAGCGGATGTTTACTCAACCACAATCGTGCTAAAGCAACCCTTCTTTGTTGGCCTGCCGACAATTGCGCCACTGGCACATCTTCTCGTCCAGCCAAACCGACTTTAGTTAACGCTTGCCAAACCTCATCATAGGTATAGGACTGCCCGCTAATGTTAAGATAAAAAGACAGGTTTTCGAACGCACTAAGGTCTCGTTTAATACCCGTTTGATGACCTAAAAATAACAAGTCTTGATGAAAGCTATCTCTATCTGAAAAAATGGACTGCTGTTTCCATTCAATCTCTCCGGCCTCTTTGTCGCCAAGCCCTGCAATGATGCGTAATAACGTTGTCTTACCCGTACCATTACGTCCTTCAACTTGCACAAGATCACCCGCCTGCATAGAAAAAGACAGGTTTTCGAACAAAATTCTTTCATCTCTAATTGCAGATAGTTCCGTAACTTGTAGCATCAACAAATTCATCTATGAAAAAGAGTCAATATACTATCACAAGCTGTTAACTCCCATACAGCCTAAGCGATTAAGTTATAAGCGAAATCGCCAATTTACAGTAACAAGCTAGCAATGGTTTGAACCCCATCAAATTTCTGACTCAGCAATGCAGATTCTCTTGCTATGCGCTTGCTAAATCATAATTTGTAAGTATTCAAACGTAGCAAAGCCTAGTAAATACTAGGCTTTGTTCAATATTGGCTCAATAATCACTAAAAATGAATCAAGTTACGCGGTTTCTAACACTCTAGTGACGGTATTAGTTTGAGTTTTCTGTTGTAGCGATTGGCTAATCCATTTACAGAAAGGGGCTGTACGCATATCAAGATGCCAGCTCAACACCAGTCCTTTTTTCACCTTTGGCAACAAACGCGAAGAAACCACTCGCAACTCATCGTACATAGGCAATACGGTTAACGCATTGTGAGGGATACAAGCAATGTTCGAACCCGACTCACACATTTTGAACAAGGTATTAATATCATCGATACGCCACACCGAGGCTATCTCAGTAATAGACTTCAATGATTCTGTTTCAAATTGAGGTGGTATCAAGTAGCGATAAGTACTCAATTCAAACAATTGTTCTGCCGAGTTAATACGCTGAATCGCATCTTCTTTGGCAATCCACACATTCTCAACCGTGCCGATGCTTTCGGTGTGATACTCAGATGCGGGTAAAAAGGCATCGTTGCCACCAATCACTATGTCCAAATCTTTAGCCAGTAATAAGTCATTTAACGACTGACTATCACGATAAACTAAATGCACTTCGACTGATGAAAAAGTAACTTCAAATTGTTGAATCAATCGAGTGGTGTTTTTAGGGCAAAGCAAAGGATCAATACCAATATTGATTCTCTGTTTTTGGTTGGTTTTCAGTTGTTCGGCGTGTAACACAAAGCGTGAGTATTGCGCTTTAACCATACGCGCTTGTTTTAACAAAGCATGACCATTGTCATTAAGGGAAATAAAGCGTCCTCGACGATCAAATAACTCATAACCAAGATCTATCTCTAAATTATGAATAAGTTGGCTGACCGCCGACTGGCTCTTGCCCAGCTTTTTTGCAGCAATGCTGAACGAATTATGTTCGGCTGCTAATATGAAAGCTTCAATTGCTTCAATCATGATATTCCCATATCCAAATATTTATAATTCTTCAAATATCGCTAGTGAGTATCTATTGATTTTTGACTGACTTTTATTATTTTTACTGGGTGTATAAATATGCACCAGCACTATTAATGGGTTAAAATAATCCATCGGTTATACAGTGTTTTGATGCATATTTCTATTGCATGATTGTTAAGAAAATCAATAATTTGACACGTGACAGATTGTTATGATTATTCTTGTCGAATGCGATATTGTATTTACTGCAACTTAGTGCTTATCTGTGGTTGTGCTCTTGACGCTTCTTATGTCTGGGCAGTTATTTGCTAGCCAGAATTGGGGAGCAAGTTTTTCTTGCTTTAGATCAATATAGAAATTATTTTTGACTCTATCTGAGACCTTGTATGAAATACATACAATAATAATTATAGAAGTAATTGCTAATAAAGCATGAGCCCATTTACTATGTGTTTTAGTTGAAGTCAACTTGGTTCGACCACAGAACCAACCTGTAAACATACAGGCAAGTAATAAGCTGAAGGGTGAGTCTAGGACATTTGATACTAAACTAAGTACTAAGCCCGATATCAATGAAAGGCCTATAATTCTATATCGCTTACTCTTTTCAAAAACGACTTGCTTCAGCAAGATCATAGCCAGCGTGATATAACAAATAGCAGGTATTACCCCCCAATTTAATAACACTGTAAGTATTGAATTGTGCGGTCTGATCTCAAGTATGGATGTACATATATATCCGTTACCCCCTAACCCCCAGAATTGATACATGCCTAAAGCATTCCGCCATATTTCCATACGACCCGAACTCGTAGCCCTTAAATCTAACAGTGAACTGGATATTTCACCATGCATCAGATAGCTAGGAAGAGGTGTTAAAAATAACACCGATACCAAGAATCCCAAAAATAGCGATAAAATGGTAATTTTGACTAGTTGTATTCTGTGGTGCCGCTCGATTATCAACCACAACATAATGCCAATAAATGAAGCAATCGCTAGTCCTCGAGCATCCAACGCAAACATCATGGCAAAATTCAAAATAGGCATTAAATAGCTAGCTCGTTTTTTTGACACTAATACAATGTATAGCGATGGGATAACTAGCCATATCTGAACCTGATTAAGAAATCTTGGATTTACATAACTAAGAATTGTAAAAATGGTTGCACCTTCACCATAAAAAGTAGCTACGGTATAGCCAACAAATACAGAGCCAAAAGACAGACCTATGACCCATGAAAAAAGTCTAAACGTTATGGCTGAAGGCTTCTCAAGGGTAAAGCGAAGAATTAAAAAGAACAAACCGACGATATAGAAATAAAGCGGAATCGCCTTGTGCGGAAATAACCCGAACAGATCGGCAAAAAACGCAAAACCCAAAAATACCACTACGAGACTTTTTACCAAACAACTACTACTTGCAAATCGCCCTACCAACCTCTCTCTCAAGGTATGGCTAAATACTAGATTCAAGGCAACAAAGACTAAAATGGCACATAAAAACAAGCGCTTATAATCGTACATAAGCACCTGCTGATCAGGTAGCACATACAAATTGAAGCTAAATAGAGCGACGATAACGAGAATAATGGTGCTTAAAGCATATCGTTGTTTTAAAAAGTGCATAGAATAAAATTTACTTTAGTAGAAAGAAAAACAAGTGTCTCTAGGTTAACTAGAGACACTTGTTTGAATAAAAACTGTGGCATACGATCAACTAACCGTCTTTAAACTAATAATTAGTGGATACCTTACAAAACGATAATAGACTGACTCGTAACCTAACTCCAGTTTATACTAATATATTGAAAACATGCAGGTTAAGATGATTCAGCCACCACAATTTCGACGCGGCGATTGGTTGCGCGCCCTTGCTCGGTTTGATTGTCTCGCAGTGGTTTATTGAATCCTTCCGAGTGTGGTTTCAGCACCTCTTTTTCCACTCCAGATTCAACAAGAAACACTTTGCTCGACATTGCTCTATGTTTACCTAGCTCTTGATTATAGCTTTCAGATCCAACATTATCGGTATGCCCCACGATATTAAGTTTTGGTACTTCGTTTAATGACTGCATGCGTTTTGCCAAAGCGGTAAGTGTTAATTTAGACGCTTGTGTTAAATCACTATTATCAAAATTAAAATACACTCTGGCTATGACGCCTTCTGTATCAACAGAAAGCACATCTTGCTGACTTAAAAACTCTAAGCAATCATCACCTAGGCTTACCTGGGTCGTTCTTAAATTTGCTTTTTGTTGCTCAGTCAACGCTGGTTGAATTTGATAATACTGCGCCCTATTTCCGGCAACCGCGTTTGCCTGACCAATACTCACTGAATGTTTAATCAACATATGCTCTGTTGCGCAAAGCTGCTCAATTTTGTTATTCATGTCATTGGCCGCAATAGCAGGCATCGAAGCGATAGTTAAGCACGCAATAACAGAGGCGAAAGAAAGTTTCATAGTGCTCCTAGAGATTTTTATCATATAAACGAGAAACTCCATTGGTAGCAGCACCTTTTTGGATCAGTTCTTGGATTTTATCGAGTAAGTCTTGGCTTTTTGTTACGTCGATGATTTCATCTGCGCAGTCTGCAAACCCTGTTGCTTCAGAAGCTTTAAAGTCGATTCCAATTACACCAATATAAAGTGGACTGTCGTGACTCACAAAATGGCTACGAATACTGGAACATAGCCCATTCTTGACTAGAGCAGGAAATGTTTCAGTGAATGGGTTTTCTTGACCATCACTTAAAATCAAAAGCATTTGTGCTCGCTCATGGTATTTTTCACGTTTTTCAGGATCAGTTAATGTGAAGCTTCCTTCCGCAAGAATTTGAGCGCCTCTAATAAGCCCTTGGTAAAGAGCTGTGCCTCCATCGGCTTTCATATGACTAATTTCAGGCTTTTGAAGTGACAAAGGAATAGTATTAAATTTCTCGTCATCACCACACATGCCATCGGAAAAAAGTTTAGTATCGTTAGAATTAGAAACTGGATGAATCCACGGAGTTACTGATGTTTTTGTTGTATTCCAATTAATTACTGTACTCTGTATATCTACAGAGTCATAAGGGTCTGGGAAGTTATAACTAGAACCAGAAAATACCTTTTCTATCGCCTTTGCCTCTCTTTGTGTCATATTAACGCCACAATCACTAGATTTATCAGCACAATCTTCAACTTGGCTACTTGATTTCTTTGCCCAATCTACCCAACGAATACTATCGTATGCGATCGTATGATGCTTTCTATCGTCACTGGGGCCAGTGGTCACCTCAATAGATTTATATTTTAATTCAGTTACACAACGAAGATTGCCATCAATCACCTCTTGCGTCCTTAAATTATACGGTACAAAACCAATCCTATGCGCATAACCAGCATTTGTTGCACTACTGGAAAGTAAATCATCAGATATTATATTTACTTGATCTATTAATAATTCAAGCTTAGTTTGGTTTCTATTACTATCACTACTACCACTCCACTTACTGTCCATAGACCCGGAAAAATCAGCCACAAACACAAGATCCAAATCAGACGGCAACATATAAGTCCGTGCCATTGCATCATTACCTACTTGATACGACGAGCTATCAGATGAACTATCAATAAAGCCCATTTGTCGTTCAAAGCCTACATCGGCACCCACTTCATACTGTACATAATAAAGTTGGTTGCCATCGATCTCTTCTTTCCCTTCAGTGCGAGTTACCTTAACATCACCAATTTCTATACTCGGCAGATAGTTTTCAAGATACTTACGAGCAAGCTCATCAGACACTTTTTGATCACTGCGGTTGGCAATCGCAACGGCTAGTGTGGCAGCTTCAGTGGCATCAGCTAATCGATCTCGCTCTTGGATCATTCTGCCACCTTCAATGGTTAATTGCGCCATACCGCCAATTGCCACCATACTCAAGGCAACAATTATTACCGCCACACCTTTTTGACGCTTAAAATTCTTCATACCCTACCTTCCTTGTTTACCTTCCCGGCAACACCGATGAGCTATTGACATACCTCATACCGGGGAAATATTGAGAGAAACCTTCCATTTTCAAACACACTGTTACTTGATAAATCGGAAAAGTTACACCGTCTTCACGCACTGGGCGCAAGTGATTTAAATCTGAAATAGCAGTTTGAGGCATACACTTCTCTCCACTATCTAAATCCTTACTAAAGCTGACTACATTGGGATTACCGTCGGTATAACCCTCTACAGTTAGCCCATATCCATCTTGTTTCTCTGGAGCTTGTCGTCGTAACAAGTCAGCCGCTATATCGTTGATTAAGTCAAAATCAGCTTGACTAAGACTATGCCTAGCATCAAAAAATCGAGAGCGCTCTTTAGTTGCCGTTGCTAATGAGTAACTGACACGGCTTGCTTGGGTCTTGGCTGAAATCAGTTGCGTCAAATCTGCAATAAAAAACATCATAATGACCAGCACCGTCATGCCAAATACTGCTTCGATGGTAAAACCACCTTTTTGTTTGTCTTGATTATGCATCTTCATCTTCCCAGCCTTCGTGCTCTTGCACTGTCATAATGCGGCGAGTGATATCAGCCGAAGGAAGCAAGGTATCGAAAACCACTGGGCTATAGCGATAAGTCAATTCATAAATGACAATAGGGCAGCGTTCATTACATCCTTTTTCCACCGTATCTGAAGCAACATCAGGCAAAGACGCGTAGCGGAAAATAGTAAATTCAAAGCTGTCAGCGGTAACTAAGCCAATTTGATTCCAAAAAGAGTCGTCATCTTCAAAAATTTGTTGTAAACGGTCTCCATATGCCACTTCCAATGTTTGACCATCGAAAATCCGAACTTTTCGAGTACTTTCAGACAAAGTGGTGTCTGTCATATTCACGGAATAGCCAAAACGTGCCATTTCAAACACAGCGAACAATACAAAGAAAAGAGCGAACCCTCCTAAGCCAAATTCAATCGATATCACGCCTTTTTGCTTATTCATTAATGCTAACCACTTATCGAGTTACTTGAATAAAATATTCATGAGGATTTAATACATCTTGGTGTTGCTTAGCAAAGCTCATCGCTTGTCGATAAGAGGCAAAGTTACCACTAAGCAATCGATACCAAGTCTCCGAATTTTTCAGCTCTACAGGACGAATCGTAATAGGCAGTTGAGTGCTCAATAAGCCGTTTCTTTTTTCCAGAGCCTCGGCCATAGTGTCGTAAGCGCCTAACTGAATGTGATAGGTTCTTTTAGACTTTGTAGCACTCTTTTTTACAGGCTCTGTTTGAGGCTTTTGTTCAACAGACTGAGCGGTAAAAAACTCTTCAGCAGAAATGGTTGTGACTTCCACTTCATCGCTGACAACATCACTTTTTGAAGGCACCACAAAACTATCCGCATTTTCATCAACAGAAACTGTGTCGGTGACTAAAGAAGAGTTTTCACCTTGCTTCTCTTTCTTTTGCTTCAGCATGCTAATTTCTAAATTGGCATTAACCGTTTCATTACTCGAATCTTTTTCGTAAAGCGGCAGTAAAATATCGATAGCCGATTGATAATCTCGCTGATAAATGTGCACCATGGCGATATTATTCTTAATACTTACATCGTCATAACCGCGCAATCTCGCCTTATTGAAGCTATCAATTGCCATGGCATACTGTTTAGTTTGCGCAAGAGCAATGCCTTGCTGCATATATAGCTCAGCACTGTTTAATCCGTTATCGATAGCTTGCTTATATTTTACTAGCGCACTGTTAAAATCCAGATTTCGCGCCAGAACTTGTCCTTTAATAAAATATGCCGTTTCTGATGGACTTGGTGCTAATGACAATACTCGCTGAATATAAAAATCAGCAGATTCAAGGTCGCCGTAACTTAAATATGCCTGCGCTAAATCTTGCTGTGCTTGCCAGTCATTTTTATCATCTATGACTTTCTTTTTATAAAACTCAATTAAGCCTGGATAATTTTGGCTTACAGTAAATTGATTAATCGCCTGCTGTTCTGAGACCTTATTTGTAGTCGTACACCCAGTTACAAGCAGAGATAAAACAATAATTAAATACTTCATACTAGTTACCTGTCATCATACGAGTAATACCTGGAGCTAAAATCAAAATAACAATTGGGAACATAATAAATAGAATTAATGGAGCACTCATTTTTGCAGCTAGTTTGCCAATTTTTTCTTCCATAACCAAAATTTGTTCATTTCGAAAATCTTCCGCTAAATCGGATAATACCGGTGCTACAGAAGTACCGTATTGAATATTTTGAGTCAGGGTTAACGCAAAACTTCGAACTTGCGGAGTTGGTACTCGCTTCGTGAGATCAACTAATGCGGCCTCCATACCCTTAACTTCAGCGGCATCAGAGGTTTTACGAATTTGATAACACAAGTCTTTATCAAAACTTTTAAGTTCATCCCCTAGATATCGGAATGCAGCTTCTAATGTCATCCCCGTTTGTACACATACTGACATCATGTCGATAATATAAGGCAATTGACGAGAATTTTTTTCGATTAACTTTTTTTTTCGCCATGCTAGATATGTATCAGGAAGTATAATTACAGTTATAATTGCCATCATGAAACTCATTAACATATCTTTATTTTCATGTACCAAGAGCAGTATTCCAATAATAGAAGCCGCGAGTAATCCTAATTTAATCGGCGTGTAATAACGAAGTAGTTCACGATTATAAATTCCTGCATCTTCAAACTTGTCACGAATTTCACGTTGTTTCCCTTTCCCAAAACCACCTAATACCTCGTGAAAGAAGTTAAAATTAATTTGCCTCTTTCCATCCAGAAAGGTTTTTATTCTATGTTGCTTTGCTTTTTGCTCAAGATAATAGGTAACACCGTAAGCAATCATTGCAGAAACCAATAAGAAAAATGCAGCAATTATCATCATTAACGAATACTCTTAACCAACCACCACACGATAAACATTCCTGTGCCTTCACTAATTAGCAAGTAATACAGAATCCAACGTCCATCTGGGTGAAACAACACAAACTCTAGATCTTTCGGATTGATCCAGTTAAGTAACAACATAAAACAAAATGGGATCGCAGCAACAATCTTGGCTGATATACGCGCCTCTGAGGTCATCGCCATTTTTTTCTTTTCTAAATTACGTGCTTCTACCAGAACTCGAATCAATTTTCCTAGGACGCTTTTTAACTGTCCACCACGCTCCATGTTGGCTCGAATAGTAATAACAAAAAACAAAAACGCAGGGTAAGGGAAGCGCTTACAAGAGCGTTCAAAAATGGTCTCTGTTTCCTCCCCTAAACGCATCCGATCAGAAATATCTTTAAACTCTCGACCTACATCGTTATCGGACACTTTAGAAACGTAAGCAAAAGCCGCGTTAATACTCTCCCCTGCAGTTACTGCACTCATCAATATATTCAGCGCATCGGGAAAATCGGTATCAAACGCTTTACGTCTTTTATCAACTAGAGAGCGAATGCCAAAGAAAAGGCCGAGTATTGTAACGGCAATACAGATTTCAGTTTGTGGAAAGCTAAGCCACTTCTGGTTGACAAACACTGCAGCAGCGTTAATCACAACGATAAAAGTGATAATTTTGGGGATGGGAAACTTGCCAAGAGCGGCTGAAATAACATTCCACAAACTGGTTAAGTTCTGCAAAAACTGCGATTTAGTCAGCCCTTTAATATCTACAGCTGATAGTTCTTTGTTTTTTTTCTGTGCAGCGTGTTCTAAAAATACATAGCGGGGATCAGGCTTACGCTTAAAATATAGCGCTAACCCCAACCCCAACACAGCAATAGTTAAAAACGCCCAACTCATCATGCAGGCTCCGCTTCCATCTCGAAGGCGGCTTCTAATTCACGAGATAATCCGTATTCAGAAGCACTAATGTGAATCTGTGAGCGGCTCGGCAAGCCTGATGTGACAAATTGGCCACTAACTTTATCTTTGGTTTGTTCATCATCAGGAGCAAAGCGGAAAATCTCTTCCATTACTGGCGCTTCACCTTCCAATCCGTACAACTCAGAAATACTAGTGACTTTACGGCTACCATCACGCAAACGGTTAACCTGAATGATTAAATGCACTGCAGATACAATAGTTCGACGAATAGCCGCAAGAGGCAAAGCAAGGTTTGCCATCATTACCATGGATTCAATACGAGATAATGCATCACGAGGGGTGTTGGCATGCAACGTGGACATCGAACCATCATGACCTGTATTCATAGCCTGGAGCATTTCAAAAGCTTCCGCGCCACGGCACTCACCAAGGATGATGCGTTCTGGGCGCATACGCAGGGCATTTATTACTAAATCACGCTGAGTAATTGCACCAGAACCTTCTGTACTGGCAGGGCGAGTTTCGAGGCGCACAACATGAGGCTGCTGAATACGCAGTTCGGCGGCATCTTCAATGGTTAAAATACGCTCATCATTACCAATGTACTGGGAAAGCGCGTTTAACATAGTGGTTTTGCCTGAGCCTGTACCGCCAGAAATAATAATGTTAAGGCGACACCTAGCTGCAATCATTAATACACGAGCCATAGCAGGAGACATAGCGCCAAAGCCCACCAACTCTCGTAAACCTAGCTTTTGCTCTTTAAACTTACGAATAGAGATGGCGACACCATCTAATGCAATAGGTGGAATCACCACGTTCACACGACTACCATCGGCAAGACGGGCATCACATAAAGGACTAGATTCATCCACGCGACGACCAACATTATTGGCAATCCGTTTGGCAATTTCTAACAACTGCTTATGGTTAATGAAGGAAATATCTGCTTTTTGTGTCTTGCCATTACGTTCAATAAAGACCTCATCAACACCGTTCACCATAATGTCGGAAATTGATTCGTCTTCCATCAATTGCTGTAATGGCCCTAGCCCTATCAGCTCATCCACTAAATTTTTTGCTAGCTCTGTACGAGTGACATTAGGCACAGGGGTTGGATAGTTTTCACATAACTTGCCAATGGCTCTTTCGATTTGAACCGTTAGCTCTTCGCGGGTCATATCATTGAGTATACCCGCGTCAATCACTTCAAAAATTTTGGCTCTAAACTGTTCGTACAACTCACGAGTTAGACTCATTTCTTACCTCGCTTCATTGAAAATTTGGCAAATAAACCCGACTTTTTATTTGGGTTCTGCCCATTGATTGCCATAGATAATTGAGTAAATGGTGTATGTTTGCCTTTTTCTAATTGATGAAGTTTTTTGCCATCAATCAGTTGTTTGGACGCCGTTTTATAAAATGGAATAACCATGTCAGCTTTAACTTTCAAAAAGCGTTCAACTTCTTCAAGGTTAAGATTAAAGGAACCTTCTGGGCGATGATGGTTAACTACTACCATCACTCTAGGACGAACAATTTGCGGAATCGCAACATCTTTGATTTTATCTAATAACCTTTGAGTCGCCCTTACTCCGGATACCGATGGTTCGGTAACGAAAACCAACACATCATTTTCAGAAGCGAGTCGCTCTGCATTTAATGGAAAATCAAGAGAACCAGAAAAATCACCAACAATAAAATTTGCCTGACGCGCTAACTTGTCACTAACGGTATTGGTGTATTTTTCTAGCTCTTCAACTTTGTCTTTACCGGTAAATCCCAAATAAAAGAAATTATGCTCAACTTCATTGAGATAACTAGTGGCTGATTCTTCATCAAGCTTGCTAGGTTCAACTGTGATGCTGCTAACATCGACCTGCTCAAGATCTTTTTTACTAAGAATGATGTCGATATTGCTGAGCGTATAGTGATGATCCACAAGGATAGTTCGACTGCCTTTTTTGGCGAGTAATGCACTAAGTTCAGTGGCAATGACGGAAGTACCTATGCCACCTTTCGTGCCGATCATTGCCACACGCTTCGCTTTACGAAAATAACCACTGTCATAACGTTTTCTTTCATCTAAGCTGGCTTGTTTTAGGCATTCAATCACTTCCGATCTATCAACCGGCCACGGCAGATAATAAAAACCTAATTTTTCCAAGCGACGTAATACATGAATAGAATCAGTCTGACCTAGCAATATCACTGTTTTGCTGTTCGGCAGTGTGGCATTAATTTGTTGCGCATCAGCTTCTATATCAACAGATGATGTTAGCTGCACTAGTACGACATCACCTAACTCTTGATCTTTTTCTGGTTGGGGAGTGCCTTTCACGCATTTGGGTTCTTCTAACCCTTCGAAAACATACGCTTCGATAACCGCTTCTTTACATTCGTTATCTGAGAAAAATAGCGTTGCCCCGCCACTTTGCTTTGGCGCAACACTTTTGGGTGTGGCTGTTTTTTTCTTATCTATATCAAGAGAGAGCTCTTCGGAGAGATCAAACATATTGGCCATTAATTTACTCTCGTACCAGGGTTAACAAGTTGAATAGTCCTATTAGTTTCTGCAGCGCAACCTGCTTGAGGGTGAGGTTTGGTGATTGTTAGCGGACGACAATAGTCAACGACCGATTGCCACTGAGAAATAATTAAAGTAATGGACTCCCCTTGTTGCTGAGGATGACGTTCAATCCAATCAGGACGAACCTTAATGGACTTTAAAAATTGCACAATCTGCTCACCTTGTTGATGAAACTGTGTAGGTACATACAGCTCATAACGTGCCTGTTGCTCATCAAACTGATTGGTAATAGCTTGAATACGCTTTAGTTCAACTTGTTGTGCAGCAGACTCAAAGCTGAGTTCGAATTTGTGCTGCTCTTGGTAGGCAATGGTTTCCGTTCCTCGATGTTGCAAAGCATGATCGGCACAACCTGTAATCAATAAAATGGATAAGACGAATAGTGATTTCATTGGGCAAAACCTCCACTACTAAGTAGCTTTATGAGATCGGAGTCTTGTTGATCTTTCTCTACAAATTCACGGCTCATTCCCGCCCAACGATTTAGCGTGTTGGTTTTATGAATTCGAGGGAGCACTAATTCATTCGCTTTGGTCGGTTTAACCAAGTTCACCGTCGCGATAATGACAACTTCGGTAGTTTTTCGGTTAGTCGTTGCTTTACTAAATAGAGCGCCAAACAATGGAATATCACCTAACAGTGGAATTTTCTGTAAGGATTCAATATCTTCGGTATTCATCAAACCGCCAATCATAAATGTTTGACCGTCAGCAATTTGAATTGTGGTTACAGCCCTACGGGTCGCCAACTGTGGAACTTCAGCTGTTGTGGTTTTATAGATTTGCTCTACCACACTCACACTCGGCTCTAGCCTTAAACGTATTTCTTGTTCGTTGTGTACTTTTGCTGCAATATCTAAACCAATACCAAACTCTTTGAAACTGATCGTGGTGCCGTTGGTATCGGAGGTAATCATAGGGATTTCACCGCCGACTAAAAAAGAGGCTTCTTGGCCAGAAAGTACCGTAAGATTTGGTTCAGCCAACACTTCACCTAAATTATCGTTAGCCAAGGCAGTAATCGTTGCTGAAATATCAGAAGCGGTAAGATCAGGAAACGTAAACACGCCAGGTGAACCACCAGAAGTCCAATCAATACCTACCGTTTCACGAAACTCACTGCCTACAGCTGCAATGGTTGTGCGAACATTGACTTGGAACGGAAAGCTCATTTCTAAACCTTCAATTAAGCCTTCATAAGTATTATTTCGATAAAACTCAGTTTGTGGATCTGAAGAAAAAGGCAAGGTTAAAGGGGCATCTGCAGTGGGATAACGCGCCACAGGTTGTTTGTCAAGCATACTGGCTACTAGTGCGTAAATACCATCGCGCTGTCTTTCAGTAAATACCGTGCCATTCACCGCAACTTTAGCGCCCATAGGAACAACTTCAATATCCAGTTCTGGAAAACGTTTTTTTATCTCGTCACGAACTTTACTCAGAGGTTGAGTCACCTCCACTACTCTAGAAACCACTAAACGACCTTCGATATCGTAAATCATCAAGCGGGTTTGACCAATGGAGCTACCAAACACTACAATTTGGCGCTCGTTAATTACCTTATAATCGGCAATCGTCGGCTGGCTCATAAAAACTGTGCCAATTTGCTGTTTAGTGCGCACTGAGCGGGCGTCATTTAGCGGAATCAAATAGGCAAACACTTGTGTTGAAACAAAACAAAGCACCAATATCAGTTTGCTACACCATTTATTAAGCATTAGTAAACCTCTACATTGGTGGTCTGGGTTTCTGCACCGCGCAACTCTCGAATACCTTGATAGTTTTCAATCACATCGCTCATATTTGCAGGAGGAATTTCACCTGTTGATTGCGAACGATAGATTTCCAAGTGCATGGTGCGCTGAGCTAATGAAAGGCGAGAAACGAAGTCAGGCTCTATTTCAATGACGACTGTTGTTTTTGAATTTCCAGACGCTGATACTCTAGGGCTTAGCGAATTACCGCTTTGCGTACCTTGCTCTTTGGGATCAACTGGTTTTTGTTCGAAAGCAAGAACTCGGACACCACGCTTGATAGTACGTGCTTTTACCCCTTGAAACTGAGTAATACGTGCGCCGGTATCAGCTAAATTAGTCAGCGGTGAACTCACAGAAACGATATCAATCATATCGCCTGGGCGAATATAATTATTAATTAGGTTGATGGTGGATATAGGGAGTGGATATAAGATCATTCCTTCCGATGCGAGAAGGTCGAGATAACCCGGTTGATCTGGCGCTGTGAACATTTCAGGGAAAACATAAGCACCCTTAGCTATAAGTTGGTTAGTCCTGCTATCTTTTACTAAATCGAGCTTAACGTCACGATTGACACCTAAAGTATTCGCTTCTGCTTCGGGTAATATCACGCGCTCTAATCCATTGGTAGAAATGATTTCACCACGAGTGAATTCCTGTTTACTACGCCACAATACAAATTTAATTTCTTTTTTCCCTTCTACTTTCTCCAATGCTTCTTTTTTGGCACTGGCCTCCGCTCTTGCATTAACGTTTTGCATAACGGCAAATAAACCAAAAGCAACAAAGATAAAAGATAGAATAAAGATCAGACGTGAGTTCATGAATAAATTTCTAATCCTTGATAAAAGTAGAGAGTTAAGTGTGCACCGAAAACTATAGCTACTCCATATGGAACATCTCTCTTGATATAACAGCTGAAAAGTAATTTATATTTAACGTAAATAAATAGAGAAACAACCCCACCGCACGCTAAAGTGAAAATAAAAAAATCACTTATAATTGATGGTATAAATAAAGGAGAAAAACCGATTATTAGTTTGCAATCACCAGCACCACATAGTTTAAAATAAAATAAAATAAAGCCTAAAATAATAGTAATTGCCATGCTTATTAAAATGTCATGTATTGATGATGTAGTTATAAACATAGCAATCACTAATAATAATAAGGTATTTATATTTCTTATTATGCGACTTTTCAAATCGTCAATACAAACGATGATGCATATCAATATGAATATATATACCATTTATAATTAAATATTTATGACATAGCATTTATCATAGCAGTGAACGCGCCATTAATAGCCGCACGTAAACCTTTATCGTCATCGCCACCTATAACTGCAATCAATACACCAGCCAATGCCACACCAATAATGCCATATTCAATCGCAGTAACACCGCGCTCATCTTTAATAAAACGAGTCAGAAAAGTTTTAAATATGTTCAAGTTCCTTATTAAATCATCATGTTAGGGAAACCCCAGAAGTCTTAACCAGAATAATTCGAGCAACAGCAACACCCAAGAGAGACTAAATCACCACAACAAACAAAAGAAACAATTCATTAACAATTACGCAAACATAAAGATACAGAAGGTATTTCTCGAATACCTGTAGGGTGATAAACATCACAACCTTACTCTTTATCAACAAAGCTTAACCTAGCGCTGATAATTCAAATTTTGCGACATTAATCTTAATGAAATAGTGTGTAATCAATATGTAAATTTTCGTGATGAAATAACATGCGTTTTTAGATGATTTATTATGCAGATTGAATTGCGGTGAGAATGCTACTGTAAAGTGAAGAAAGAGCAGCAATAAAGCCACTATCTTGATTGCCCATAATCAGCGCAAGTGCACCTGCGAGGGCAACTCCCATCATTCCATATTCGATGGCAGTTACACCTTGTTGGTCTGCTAGGAATCGTTTAAATAATTCGAACATTAATTAAAAATAAAAGTGAGTGGTGATTTATTATAAAAAATAGGAACAACTAAAACAAAATTTTCAAAATAAGCGTTGCTTCTTTATAAAGTTTAAATACCGGTACAAACAACGCTTAATAACCTACTAAATAACTACTGTTCGTTCTCTTCCTTTAAATACTGATGCCAATTAAAACTCAGATTCTGATAATTTTCTTCACACATCTCTTTTTGCTCAGCAAGATAATCGCCTTCAACCTCATTTAATAAATCTGCATGCGCTTTAGGATCACTGCCATAAACTAAACAAAGCGTGGCAAAATAACGCTGTAAATCAAAGCTGTGATCACCAACATACTCACCAAAATCATAATATTCACTCCCCTCTTCGGATTCATAGCTGAACATATCCGCCGCATTAATTGCCACTTGTGCGCCGTCCTCTAAATATTCAAGCATGATAATAGTCGCAAGGTTATCAACCGCATCTTCTTCTCGCCCAAGAATAGGGATTTCAACATCGGCAACAAGAGCGTGTCCGGCTTCATGCAATAAGGTATGCATCAAAGTATCTAACACGCCTTGATTAACTTCATCTGCTGGCCTGTTTTGAGAAAAGTAATGCTGCGCTTCAAGGATAAAGCTATAAGGGATAAATAAAGTATGAATGCTGGGATCATACAGCGGGCCTTCATCACCACCATAAACCAACGTCATAGCATTATTAAAAGGAAGCACCTCTTCCACCAACGCAGAAAATTGTTGGTTAATGCCACTTTCTACAATCATCTGGTAAACCGCTTGCTCATCCTTCCCTTTTGGAGATTGATACTTAAGGTCAACCATCTCACTCGCCAACACGGAAGATGCAATAACAAGTAATCCAACCAATGCTATCCTTAGCATATTAACCTCTTGATTAAATAAGTAAGTTAAGTGTAGTCAAAATCAACTTACAAAAGCTAAAAAACACCAATAAACTAGCCAGCATGGAAGCTGGCTAAGTATGAAGATCAGTATTTCATTAATTTAGCTATAAAGAACTATTCCTTTATTTTTTCATACGAGAACACGTATTTTAAAACCTCCTGAGCATTTTCATTAGAACTCACAAAGTACTGATCCAATAATCAAATTCAGGGCGACTCATGCAGTAATAAGGGCCAGTGTTCCTACGTGTTCGCTCAACCAATAGACGATATTTTCGATTAATACGGTAGCTCAACCAATTTTTATTTTTTTGCAACACCTTTGCCCGCATACCACGATGAATATCATTTGCTCTTATTTTCGAAATCATTCCCTTAGCGACAGCGACTACTCTAGGGTGTCCCTTTGGCGTACGAACTTGAATCTTCACTCCGTCAACCGTTATTATTTTTTGACGATTCATACCGTCACCAATTCATAACGTTGCGCAAATTTTGTCGCGTTAAACCCTGTCTCTGTCAATGCCACCTCAACGTCGCTACTGAGCAAAAGACGGCTTTTAAAATAACCTTGTTCATTATTTCCATTTTGGAAAAACGCGCCGTCAGGGCTTAGCATCAGATACGAATTAGTCATTGAATCATTATTTTCGACTGACATGACATCCCCCACCAACTGATGACGCGTAACAAAGGCATCAAAATCCTGATTACTAATGGTTTGGATAGAGTCGAATACAGGCAGAACGCGCAACACCTTCCACTTGTTTGGATGAAGATCCCCAATTAAACTCGTGAAGTTTTCCTGGTGATTAAATTGATTTACTACCGTATTAATTTTGAGTTCAGTATTGGGCGAATAATGTCTAACCTTTTGAAAGATGGACTGTAAACGCTCTGAAGTTAAGTTTTTACTCTTAGGGGTAACTCGACCAATCTGCTGCTGCGTCTCAAAATGAGATGAATCATAGCTAATCCCCAATAATTGGAGTTTTTGGCTGTGTTCGGCAATAAATTGATCGTCAATTAAGTGACCATTGGTGATAATGGATGTCTTGAAACCAAGTTCAACAGCGTAATCAAGTGCATCAATAAAGCGCTGTTTTAAAAGCAAAGGTTCACCACCAGCAAAATTAAGCCTGACACTGTCATACCGCAGTTCTTGCCAGATAGGGTTAGGTGAGAAGAAGTATTGCGCTAACTTCCTAAGTACCGCCTTCATGTCATCTAAGTTGCGATGGAGTTCGTTTGGTTTAGCCCATTTTGCGTAACAATAATGACAATCGTAATTGCATTTTTCGGTGATGTGATAATTGATAACTAATTGATTTGCTTGCTTCATAACACTACTCCTTTAGGTCTGTAGGAATAGTGTTAATCTGTGCAGTGCACAAAAAAGCGTTTTTTAGTCTGGCAATGAATTTAGTAGTATATTAAAGCTTTCTCCCTCTTGATACTCTTGACGAACTTTCTGAGCCAAGCCGGCTAACAATATGTCATTTTGCAACAATGCCGAATCTATCTGTTCTACCAGTTGAAAAGCCGTCGATAAATCTTGCTCCAACCAACAAAGTAAAATCTTATCTTTGTATGAGAGTGATAAACGTTGTGATCGTAGTAATTGATACAGCAATCCCATATTTTGTAAAGTCATGTCCATTTGTGGTAATCGCTGTTCGGAAAATGGGCATGTTAAGCGTGCATCTCTTAAATTAAATGACGTATCTTTCAATTGAGTAATAAAACCTCGCGCTACGCCCGATAACAGTATGGGCTCTTCTACTGCTTGCGCTTTCAGTAAGATCTCCTCACACAAAACAACACATTCGACTCTAACTGCCGCTTTTTCAAAAATGGCTTTAACAAACTTCGTATCATTAAAAAAACCATCCAGTACTAAAGCGTTAAACAGGCAATCTACCGCTTTAGATTTTAATAACTTCTTACCCCGCTTTCCCATGCTATCGTCGCTAAACCCCTCATTGACTATCAATGAGGATGGAATAACTTCGTTGCGTAAAAAACTATTTGCTTTGGAGCGCAGCAACTCACTACCTTCTATACCAAATAGATCTTTCACTGCTTGATTAGTTGTTACTAGCGGCATACAGCATTCTCTATCACTCTAGCTTCCGAAAATGCACGTTTAACGTTGACCGAGGCAATTATTACTGCCGAACGATAAACCGAAGGTGAACGGGAGTAAGAGCATTGACTATTGGCATGTATTATTGCGCCAAGGCAGTAACCTGCGCGAAAGCTTTCTTCTTTTGAAGTAGTAAAAAAAGCACCAAATCGTGAATTGTCTTTTTTGTTATAGAGCTCAGTGTATTCCTGACATGCAGAAATAAGAAACTCTACACTACCCGGTTTAGCATCCGAATGTTCGAGTGCATAGCTAGGGCGAGCAAAAATTAACAGAAACGTAGTCAGATAATATATGGGCTTCATTCTACCGATCCTTTAGTACTTACTGTGTCTGTGATTTCATCGTTTTTTGAGCCAATTCGGTGACAGCTATAGGTAAATGTCGCCGCTATCAAAAAATATGAGATTAAATCCAAAAGTGGCACCCTAGATAAATCAACCCACCCCAACTGAGGGTCTATTTTTATACAAAAAAGAAATAAAGCGGATAACAACAACATTAAGTGAGCTTGGTGAACAAATGGAGTAATGACTTTTCTCATCACTGATATATCAGCCCGTGAGCAAAGCTTTATATATTTATAAGTAATCACAACCAAGAATACGATGTACCCCGTCTCTACTAAATCGAGCTCGCCCAGTGAAAACGAATATTCGAACATTTCAAGTGGTACCATTACGTATATGTAAATACCTAGTAGAAACATGTTCATTAGCCATAACCATTTAAAAAAGATTTTGATTCCATGCCAAGCCCTTAGAGCTGTGCTTTTTTCTGTTTTCATTATTTTAGCCAATATCCTTATTTCCAATATGTTTGATTCTTCAGGGATCTTCGGCAACGACTCGCAATTCTTGTTCCTAGAACATGTCTATTTAGAATTCATTCGGTAATCTGCAATAAAAATTACGATGGTGCCTTATAGATTAACTTATAATCATGATACGTAATCCAAACAGATCCTAAAACTAAAGTTGAAATCTGCGCAGTTGAACACAAATGAAGCAAGCAACCTCAATAAAACTTACATTTCAATTAGTTACAGATCAATTTCAGCACTCTAAATGAAGTCATAAACCTAAGTTTCAACGGAATTACTCAAACCACCATTGATTTTCAGCCATATAACTCTTCAATCTCGGCAAGGTAACACCTTGCATATCACTGGCTAATCATTATTTAGCTTGAATGCCCCATCATAACAACGTCTCATGCGAAACTTAGCGCATAGCACACTCACAATTAAAAATACCCATCAATTTCAATACCTTGCTTAAACTGTGACAAAGGCATCGTTTCTTTATTTTGTATTATTTTATTGTATTAAAATATTACAACTTAGAGGGATCATAATGTTCAACTGTAAATTAAAAGCACTTACTCTCATTCTTGGCTTATCTTGCTCAGCATTGGCATCAGCGGCGTTAAATCCACACAAGCCACCATCAGAAAATTTTGATTTATCAAAATGGATGTTGAACGTTCCTATGGAAGATACTAAACCTGAGCGTCAAGGTCAGGTGATGGAAGTCTCTGTGCAGCAGCTAAATAAAGGCTATACGCAATCAGATTGGTTTTATACGGACCAGAAAACTGGTGCTATGGTTTTTGTTGCGCCAAACAAAGCAATGACGACGCCTAATTCAAAAAACGCACGCTCTGAATTACATGCCATGCTAGATCCAACCGAAGGCATTAACGAATTTAAACCTAGTGCCAACTTTGTTCTTTCTAGCCATGACAATGCACAAAACTATGGCGCAGTGGGCGGAAAACTAAGTGCCGTTCTTTCGGTTGACCACGTAAGTACCAGTGGCGACCACCGTAACAACGATTCATTTAGTGTAGTAATTGGTCAGATTCATTCAAAAGATAACGAACCACTGAAAATTTTCTATCGTAAATTACCGGATCAAGAGTACGGTTCGGTTTATTGGAATTACGAGAACAATGCTACTGGTGTAAATAAATCAAAACGTCTTGATATATCGCATGATGTGTTCGGCAAATCAAAAATTCGTTACGGTCAACCCGCGCCAATTGATGGTATTAAACTAGGCGAGAAATTTGCTTATAGCATTGATGTAGTGGGTGAAGAAATGCACTTAGTGTTTACTAAAAATCTAGATTCAGCCAAACCGATTAAGAAAACATTTGTCATGAATATTGCGAAAGGCCACTACCTTGGCAACACTTATGACGAAGGTTATGCGCAATCTGTATTGCATTTCAAAGCCGGCGTATATAACCAATGTAATGTGGGTCCTGTTGGTTGTAAAAATAATGGTATAGCTGCAGGCGATTATGCGAAAGCGAGTTTTTATAAACTGGACTTAGAACAATAATAAATGCTTCGCCAATGTATGCTCTGCCCCGTTATTACTCAATTGTAGTGACCATAATTGGACAGAGCATACATTTTCATATACTAAGATTTAACCGTCCCTTCTTTACCCATTCCCTCACCCGCATAAAGTAAATAATACTTTTAATTACTCAGTGGCAAACTAAACCATAAAGACTAGGCGCAACAGTAAACGGCTAAAATAGGACTAAAGCGTAAAAGAAACGAAAAAGGCACCCCAGAAGCACCCCAAAAAAAGCGGACCAAAGCTAAGTTATTGAATTTTAAGATAAATATATATGAAGTGGCGTCCCCTACAGGATTCGAACCTGTGTCTAAGACTTAGGAGGTCCTTGTTCTATCCAGCTGAACTAAGGGGACGCGGGCAGTCTTTTTATCATAGCTTGTTGTTAGCGACAATCTTTTAGTAAACCAGTTGGCTTATTTTTGTGCGAAGTATACATAAAACGGTCTATTCAATATCTCATTTCATTAGATACCTGATTTTCAATATTCACTCAATTTCAAGAATTAGATGACATATTGATAAATAGTCACTGATTGTGCTGTACAGAGAGTGACTTCCTGTTTCATAATCACGACCTCTCATGGGTTCACCTAACTTTTCAGGACATCGAATGGATACTATATCTGCTGCGGTCATGCTTTTTCTTATCATGGACCCTATGGGTAACTTGCCTATTTTTAGCTCTTTATTAAAACACGTTGATAAAAAACGACGTCGCATTGTTTTAATTCGTGAGTTGGTCATTGCTTTATTGGTCATGCTGTTGTTCCTGTTTGCAGGTGACAATATTTTGACCTTCTTAAGTTTAAATAAAGAAGCGGTGTCTATTTCTGGGGCTATCATTTTATTTTTAATCAGTTTGAAAATGATCTTCCCACCAGAAGGTGGACTTGGCGCGAGTTTAGGTGCAGGCGAAGAGCCGCTTATCGTGCCTTTGGCTATTCCTTTAATGGCCGGCCCTTCTATTATTGCGACTTTAATCTTACTGGCCCATAAAGACCCAACTCGTATGTTTGATTGGTCATTAGCTTTGGTTGCGGCTTGGTTAGCTTCTGCGGTTATTCTTATGTTCTCTGAACTGTTTGAACGTATTGTGGGCGAGAAAGGCTTGCAAGCGGTAGAACGTTTAATGGGTATGTTACTGCTTATGATTGCGGTACAAATGTTCTTAAATGGCATCGAAAGCTATTTAGGTTAAATATTCGCTTTATAGTCACCTACCCCCTGTCTACTAACGATTATTGTCAAACACGTAAAACTATTTTGTTTGTTTTGTACTTTATCGTAATAGGCAGGGCTGATAGTCTGAACTCAGTTTCCAGATACCGTTAAGGGTTTCCTATGAGTTCAGCACTATTCCAACCGATCAAGCTTGGCAATCTCTCCCTAAAAAATCGCATTGTTATGCCTCCTATGACTCGCTCTAGAGCCTCACAACCGGGCGATGTAGCAAACGATATGATGGCAACCTATTACGCTCAGCGAGCGCAAGCAGGTCTTATTATCTCTGAAGGTACGCAAATCTCACCTATGGGCAAAGGCTACGCTTGGACGCCGGGTATCTACAGCCCTGAGCAAATCGCTGGCTGGAAAAAAGTAACGGATGCAGTGCATGCACAAGGCGGCGCTATGTTCGCTCAGCTTTGGCATGTAGGTCGTGTTACTCACCCTGACAACATCGGTGGCGAGCAACCTGTTTCTTCTTCTGCCATCAAAGCGGAAAACGTCAAAGTATTTATCGACAACGGTACAGACGAACCGGGCTTTGTCGATGTAGTTGAACCTCGTGAAATGACCACCAGCGACATTAAAGCTGTCGTTAAAGAGTTTCATCAAGCGGCGTTAAACGCACTTGAAGCCGGCTTTGATGGCGTTGAATTGCACGCAGCAAATGGCTACCTTATCAATCAGTTCATCGATTCAGAATCCAATAACCGCACGGATGAATACGGTGGCAGCCTTGAAAATCGTCTACGTTTTCTGGATGAAGTAGTCGCAACTCTTGTAGATGCTGTTGGCGCAGAGCGCGTTGGTGTACGTCTTGCACCGCTAACAACTCTAAACGGCACTGTAGATGCGAACCCTGAGCACACTTATACCGAAGCGGCAAAACTGCTCGACTCGCACAATATTACTTATCTACATATTGCTGAAGTGGATTGGGATGATGCTCCTGACACGCCGAAAGAATTTAAAATTGCGCTGCGTAAAGCATTTAAAAATACTTTAATTTACGCGGGCCGTTACAAAGCAGAAAGTGGTGACGCAGCCATTGAAGAAGGTCTAGCCGATATGATTGGCTTTGGTCGACCATTTATTGCTAACCCTGATCTTCCACAACGTATCAAAGCTGGCGCGCAGTGGGCTCAGCACGATCCAAATACCCTGTTTGGCGGCGATGAGAAAGGCTTAACGGACTACCGGACTCTTAGCGAGTAACGTCCTTAACGCGATAAAAACACAACAGCCTCTTACACTTGCACAGTGTAAGAGGCTGTTTTATTAGCTAGCAGTTTAAACGTAGTTAAAGCTGATTGAGCACATTCACCAATAATTGCAGACGTGGCACAATGGTGTCGATCAATAGATATTCTTTATCAGAGTGAAGCCCTGCGCCTGATGGCCCAAAACCGTCTAATGTAGGGATGCCCATATTTGCGGTAAAGTTACCGTCTGATCCACCGCCGGCATTTTCCCACGCATACACTAGGTCTAGTTTATCGGCCTCAGCGCTAACCAAAGCAATCAACGCTTCCGTAGCTTCGGTTGGAATCATCGCCGGCTTAAAGCCTAGACGTTTCACTTCTACGCTAGCGCCCGCTTCAAACGGCGATTGCGCCATTTGCTCTAGCTTATGATGAATCGCTTGCGCTTCTTCGTTGTTCCAAAAACGCAAATCCACAATGGCTTGTGCAAAGTCAGGCACCACATTTACCGCAATACCACCTTTGATAGTGCCAACGTTCATGGTAGTGCCTGTCTCAAGATTGACCATATCTTTAATCGCCAATGACCAATGACTGAGTTCATAAATCGCCGACACGCCATCTTGTAGTGCAGAACCGGCATGCGAAGCCACACCATTAAAGGTCAACTCGTACTTAGCATTCCCTTTACGAGAACGAATCAAGTTGCCATTGGCGCGAGAAGCTTCACACACTAATACACGAGTGCTTTTAACCGCTAACGATTCCACCCAAGAACGCGAATAACGTGAACCAATTTCCTCATCACTGTTCAATGCAACCACAATGGCAAGCTTTTGTTTTTGCTCATCAGACATCATCTGCAATGCGTACCATGCACTCAAAATGCCTGACTTCATGTCCGTCACACCCGGCCCATAAATCTTTTCATCATCACGAGTTAAAGGACGCTTCGCGACTGTGCCATCAGGAAAGACCGTATCCATGTGTCCACACAGCATGACGTCATAATGCTGTGCATTCGGTTTATTGGTAATTTCTAAGCACGGACCAGCATCTTTATGTACGGTATGTCTTTGTACATGAAAGCCAATGCTTTCAAACATTGGCGTTAAAACATCAGCAACCTTAGCGATGCCTTGCGGATTATGACTGCCACAATCAATGTTCACCAAGCTAGATAATTGCTCGATATAGGTTTCTATATTTACAGAAGTTGTCATGTTACACCTCAAAAAAGCTCTCACAGAATGAGAGCTTTTGTTAATGACTCAGTTTGCTTATTAAAGCGTCATTGGAACTAGGTAAATCGTGCCGATAATCACCGTCGCTAAGCCACATAAAACAGGCACACTGGTCCGTTTTACCACTTCAAACGGACTGATTTTACCCATACCAGAAGTGGCTACGATAACGCCAGAAACTGGTGAAATTGTGCGACCTAGGTTAGACGCTTGCAACATTGGGATGATAAGAAACGCAGGGTTTACGCCCATTTTTGCTGCTAACGCTGGTGCAAGTTCAACAAACGCATAGAAAGGCGCGTTACCAGAACCCGTTGCGATAGCCGCCGCAACAGTTAGACCAGTAAGCAATAGCATCAACGCAATTGCGCCGGCACCTGCGTGGTCGGCTAGGTGAATAAGGTGGTCAATAGCGCCGATAGACATTAAGCCTTGCGCAAATACGCCCGCCGCGACCAAAAGCATAACCACGCCTTTGAATGCATCTGCCATACCCGCATAACATGATTCAAGATCTTCCAGAGCTTGTTTGCCATCAAAGCGTTTAGTCACGTAGTGAACCAAAGCGCCAATGAAGATAGACAATACCACGATAGTGTAAATATCAAGGGTTAAGCCAGGGATAGTGCGGCCGTTAAATATAAACACGCCAAAGATAGGCAAGAACGGCAATAACGCATAAAACGCTGGAGCATCTACTTTCATTTCTGAAAGATCGACTTTTTCCATTGGCGTATTTTCTTTTTTATCCAGATATTTATTCCAGAAGAATGCCGCAGCTGCCATAACGATAATGGCGCAAAACGAAACTGGTAATACCGTGTTAAAGGCAAACACATCTAAAGGCATGTTCGATTTAGCGGCAGCCACAACCACATCACCTGAAGTTGGCGACAAGATAATAGCGGCAGGAGAAGCACACACGGCTACAGCCGCAGGGCGTGAAATCCCCATTGCTGTCATCATAGGAAATAGCGTTGCCATTAATAGCACGCCCAGTCCTGTTGCTGAGCTCACTGCCAACGACATTAAACAGGCCACAATATAAGCGGCAACCAACAAAATATAAGGTGATTTGATGACTGAAAGAGGTTTGGAAAATTGTTTCACTACCACATTGTTGGCGCCAATATGAGTCATGTAAGAAGCAAAACCACATAACAACATAATTTGTAAGCCTAAGCCGCCGCCACGGTACTGAAGCATATATTTCACGAACTCAAGAGCATCAGTAAATGTATTTCCGGTTGATGCGACTTTAGCCGGTAATACTGTGTGCCCTAAGAAACCAGTAAGTAAGAGTAAGCATATCCCTGCAGTGAGCAATACCCCAGCTGCACGATAACCTTTGATGATAAAATAACCAACAATGATGGTAATTATTAGCCCAATAAGGAGCTCTAGCATATTAGTAAACCCTATATAATATGGAAATTATGCCGATTAAATTACCAGAGCTTGATTATTTTTATAGGGATTCAAATCAATCTTAGACACATTTATGCAGAATAAGATTACATTTTGTTACGTTCGTGATTAGTTTCTAGTTTTGCATAAGTAAATACCCAGAAAACGCAACTCAAACAAAACCATTAACAAACAATTAATCAATATTCACCCTTCAAAACAATCACGATTTAATAACTTTATACTTATGATATGAAAAGGGACAGTTAGTATTTAAAGCGTCTCGCTTTAAATACTAAGAGAGATTAGTTTCATAGCAGCTAACGATTCAATCCGTTTATTATTTGTACAGTAAAATGAATGATGATACGCAATCAATCCTTTCTGTCTTAGGCAAACTGTGTTTATCATAGTCTTCTGTCAGGGATATAAAGGGAACGGCAATGACTCAAGAACAGGATCGTCATCAGCAGCGTCAACAGAAGCTCAAACAAAAAGTGGATGAGAAAATCGCCAGTGCGGTAGAAGAAAAAGGACTATTACTGGTCATTACAGGGAATGGCAAAGGCAAATCAACCTCAGGGTTTGGCACTGTTGCGCGCGCTGTGGGTCACGGTTTTAAATGTGGCGTGGCGCAGTTTATCAAGGGAACTTGGGACAATGGTGAGCGTAACCTTCTAGAGAAGCTTGGAGTGGCTTTCCACGTTATGGCTACAGGCTTTACTTGGGAAACTCAAAATAAACAAGCTGACACTATTGCAGCGCAAGAAGTTTGGCAAGAATGCAAAAAGATGCTGCAAGACCCTAGCCTAGATGTGGTTCTATTAGACGAACTGACCTATATGGTCACCTATGACTATATCGACCTTGAAGAAGTACTCACAGCATTTAAAGAAAGACCGAGCCACCAATCGGTTATCGTCACCGGACGCGCCGCACATCGCTCGATTATTGAACTTGCCGATACCGTGTCAGAAGTGCGTAATGTAAAACACGCTTTTGAATCTGGGATAAAAGCACGTAAAGGTGTTGATTGGTAGGACGCTAAATATAAATAGAGGCCGCTAAAGAGCAGCCTCTGTTTTTGTATTGGCTTGAGTAAGATCTCTAGGACAACGCCCAATCAACTGCCGATTGAGCATGAATTATCGTCGTATCAAATAAAGGAACATCGGTATCATCGCTATTGATCAATAACCCAATTTCAGTACACCCTAAAATCACCCCTTGCGCACCTTTAGCCTTTAAATCTGCAATAATATCGACAAAGGCATGTCGAGACTCTGGCAAAATTTTACCTTGGCATAATTCATCATAAATAATGCGGTGCACATCGGCTCGTTGGCTCTGTGTAGGTATGGATACCGAAATGCCTTGCTCAATCAATCTCTGTTTATAGAAATCTTGCTCCATGGTAAAAGCCGTACCAAGCAAAGCCACTTGCTGAATATGATGACTTTGCAGCTCTTTAGCCGTCGCATCAGCAATATGTAGCACTGGAATAGAGACTACCTGCTCTATCTCTGGAGCAACTTTGTGCATGGTATTCGTGCAAATGACAATCGCCTCAGCCCCGGCAGCTTGTAAAGAAAGCGCCGCTCGCGACAGTATCTTAGCCGCTGCATCCCAGTCACCTTGACGTTGCAATTCTTCTATTTGCGCAAAGTTGACACTAAACAACACCAACTTGGCTGAGTTGAGCCCACCCAAACGCTGTTTTACCTGAGTGTTAAGCCGTTGGTAGTAGGTTTGAGTTGACTCCCAACTCATCCCACCAATTAATCCTAACGTTCTCATGCTTGCCTCACCTAGAATAATTTTTTCAGCAGTGAATCTGCCATTTTCTTGGTTTCATTGTTATCAGCATTGTCACCAAACAGTTTTTTCAAACCACGTTCAGCTTCTTTCTTCGCTTTCTCTTCCAGTTTTTTCTTATTGCGTTCCAATTCTTGTTTTTGCAACGCGGCTAAATCTAAGCTCACTTTAGGATCGGTCCAACTGCCTTGCAGACGCAAAGGAATCGTCACATCAGCAAGATCATCAATACTGCCACCACCTTGCCCTTCTAATGAACCGACAATAGAAGTTTTGGATAAGATGTCCATAGTTTCGCTTAGGTAGTTAGCATTACCCGTAGCCTTAATACGCAATAATGGCGATGCTACGGCTACATTTGATAATGTCGCGACGCCTTTATTTAATTTCACCGATGCGTCCATTGAACTAAAATCAGTTTTTTTAGGTTCAGTTTCAGGCGGTACTTTTTCGCCTTTGAATTTTGCGTAGTTAGTACGGATGATTTGTGCAACGTTAATACCGTTAATCGCACCATCGGCAAACTTCACTTTCACTGTACCCACTAAGTGTTTTTTCAACTCATCTGGAATTAAACTTTTGCCATTAAGGTCAAGATTAATATTACCCGTTCCTTCTAAGGTATTATTATCTGCCACATCCACCAGCAATGGGCCTACCTTGACGTTTTTAACCGCCGCATCTATATCGTAACTGGCTACCGCTTGCTTGGCATTCACTACCGCTTTAGCTTGAATACTGCCTTGATAAAGATTCGCTTTTAGCGAGCGTAAATTAAGGATGCCTTCTTTAATAGCAATATCAGCAAAAGCATTTTGCAGTTTGGCATTGCTAGCTTGGAGCTTATCAATTTTGATACTACCGGCAACGTCTAACGTTTTTAATACCGACAGATCAGGTTCACTGGCATCCGTTACTGCCTCGTTTTGTGATGCAGATGATGAAGCTACTGCTGTTTTACTCTCAGCCGTATCATCTGTTGCCGAACCCGTCCACTCGTCCACATTAATCTCAGGGCTGTGCAATTTAAAGCGCACCTTAGGGATAGCGGTCAGCTCAACACTGGTAGTACCGTCAAATTGCAATTGGTTAAACGCCAGTTTTTGCCATAATAGAGACAATTTATTTTTAATCAGATCAAATTCAACATCCGATTCAATAGCCACTAAAATTGGGTTTTGAGGTAGTGCATCACCGGCGACTTTGCCTTTTACTGTCAATGTATCTACGTTGACTTTTCCAATATTTTTATCAACCAGCAGGTTCCCCATCACCATTAAATTGGCGTCTAAATCCGATGCACGTCCTTTAACAGCCACTTGGAAAGCGCCAACCTCACCTAATCTAAATGAGGACACACCTACCTTAATCGATGCTAAATTTAGATCTTTGCCTTTTAATGGCGTGCCGAGTGCAAAACTCTTAATGGCAAAAGTAGATAAGTCGCTTTGTAGCAGTGCTTTGGTGGTGCTGGTGATATCAAATTCATTACCCGCTGCTTGACCTTCGGCCAGTAGTGAAATATCAGACCAAGTATCGAGTTTAAATTGATCCACGTTGAGCTTGAAACTGGCCACGTTTAAATCAGGTTGCGAGAAATTCCCGTTAACCTCAATATCTTTGACTTGGTAATCAACAAAATCCGCATCCGTTTTGGCATTGGCTTTACCCGATACTGAGAATTGCTGTTGGTTATTTACCCCTGAAAAACTAAAGCTAATTGGCGTCCATTGCCCAAACTTAAAGCTTGCCACTTTCAGGTTCACATTTTCGAGCTTGGTGTAGAGGTTGCTTCGTTGGTCTTTAATTTCAAGAAGCGCGTCTTTAATATTGACGCCTTTCACCGAGATAGCCCAAGAGTTTGCAGTATTGTCGGCTGTTTGATTAGAAGGTGTTTGTTGTGAAGAGTTTTCAGTGACAGTGTCTTGAGAGGGAGTCGATTCAGGAGATGGTTCAACAGAGTTGGAGCTTGCCGTTAGAGCATCTAAGTTGCTGCTACCATCGGCGAGAGTTTCGATATAGATGTGCGCCCCACTTAATGTCACATTCCCCACTTGCAACTCTTTGCTAAGTAAAGGAAGAACCGAAATATCTAGCCCTACTTCGTCAACCTTAACCATGTTTTGCGAACTAAAGCCTTCAGGGTTGCTTAGTGTTGTTTTGCCTAGAGAGAAGCCAATAGAAGGAAAAAATTGCCAACCTATGTCTCCTTCAATCACCAAATCGAGGTTGGTTTGTTTCTTGGCTTGGTCAACAAGCATAGGTTTAAACTGATTTGGGTCGACAAACACCAATAATGCTATGACCGCTAACACAACCAAAATAATGGGCGTGATAATAAATAGTGAAAACTTCTTCATCTTCTCTTCCCTGTAACCTGATTTTTTTAAGCATTGTCCACTGCGTAAACGCTAAACACAAAAAATGGCACGCCTGTGCCATTTAATTCTTAACCATAATTTGGCGCTTGTATGTAGGCAGCCATAATAATTTTTTAAACCTAACAGCTAACAACTAAACTACTAAGATTTCAGTAATTTAGCAATATGCGCTTTTAATACGTCAATGGCAATTCGGTTTTTACCACCGCGAGGGACAATAATGTCCGCATACTGCTTAGAGGGTTCAATAAATTGCAAAAACATAGGGCGTACTGTTTTTTGGTATTGAGCAAGCACAGAGTCCATTGTACGTCCGCGCTCTTCTACATCACGCTTCACGCGGCGCAGTAGACAAATATCTAACGGCGTATCCATAAAGACACTGGCGTGCATCAAATCGCGCAATCGCTGATCGGTAAGCAATAAAATACCTTCTAAAATGATGACCTTTTTCGGGTTCATCGTTTTAGTGGTGCTAGTACGAGTATGCTCAGTGTAACTGTACTCTGGTACTTCCACTGCGTTGCCTTGCGCAAGCTGACTTAAATGCTCACACAGTAAATCATGATCTAACGCCTGAGGATGGTCATAGTTGGTTTTTACACGCTCTTCCATGCTCAAATGACTTTGATCTTTATAGTATCTGTCTTCCGTGATAACACCGATTTGATCTGGACCAACCTTGGCGCGCAGTTCGTTATATATAGTACTTGCAATCAGGCTCTTACCCGATGCGGATGCACCTGCGATACCGATGATGACACATTGATTATTTTCAGACATTCACTGATCCTAATAAAAACAGATATTAAACTAAGTAAATTATAGGGATTGATAAACTTCGATACCAGAAATAAGCTCACAATCCCTAAAGGTTGAATATATTTTGCGCAATATGCATCAAATATCGCACAGGATAACCACAATTATTTTACTTCAACAAAACTAATTCGCTCAGCTTGTGGCTTTCCATGCCAAAACAGTCGGCTGACAACTTGCTCGGCTAAGTCAAAATACGCTTGTGCTTGTTCAGAAGAATCGGCATTCACCACTGACGGAGTGCCCAAATCAATATCACGGCGGATGTTGGCATGCAAAGGCAGTTGCGCTAATACTGAAATGCCTTTATCTGCGGCCAATTTCACCGCCCCGCCACTGCCAAAGATATCTTCATGCGAGCCACAGTTTCTACAAATGTGATAGCTCATGTTTTCGATAATGCCCAGCACGCCCACATCGGCTTTCTCAAACATAGCAATGCCTTTAATAGCATCGGCCAATGCCAAGTCTTGCGGAGTTGTGACCACCAAAGCGCTCGTTAATGGAATATCTTGCGATAACGTCAGTTGTAGATCTCCCGTACCCGGTGGCATATCAATGATCAAGTAATCCAATTCAGGCCATTGGGTTTCTTTTAACAGTTGCATCAATGCTTTTGACGCCATAGGGCCACGCCATACAGCCGCATCATCGCTGGAAATCAGGTAACCGATGGACTGGGTATATACGCCATGCGCTTGTAGCGGCTTCATCCATTTATTATCAACCACTTCTAAAGACTGTCCTTTAGTGCCAAACATCAACGGAATAGAAGGGCCATACACATCAGCATCCAATACCCCAACCGTTGCGCCTTCTTTAGCAATGGCTAATGCCAAATTTGCCGTCGTGGTCGATTTACCCACCCCGCCTTTTGCCGATGTCACGGCAATAATATTTTTAATAGAGGTTAAGGTGCTTGGTATTTTACTTTGTAAAGGACGAACTCTTGCCGAGACGTAAAAAGTAAACTCTTCCCAGCCTTGCGGCGCATCGTGCTCGGAAATCCAATGCCCTACGGCTTTGGTTAACGAATCCACTAAAAAAGGGATCTCTACATCAATGGTTTTTTCTGCATTACCTACCGTCACCACACCTTGAGTTGCAGCCCATTCGCTGGCCAAAAGTGGATGTTGAAACTGATTTAACCAAGCGTGAAGTGTCTGTATGTTGTTCTTCATCAATACGTCCTTTCTACATATATGCATACATATTAGCTTGATTACGAGTACCATTTAACAAGTTATTGCTCGATGACGACAAATAAAGTTCAAGAAATGCCTTAAAACTGGCGCAAAAGGGGCTCATTCCAAGCTTCCGCTATAAACTGGAAACGATTTATCGGCGAGATCCTTTTCGTTAACGCTAGCTTACGGTAATATTAGCGGTTAGAAATTTATCCTATCTGCGAAAAGTTAAGTATGACTACTGAATTAAGAAAAATGCTCGTCACTTGTGCACTACCCTATGCCAATGGTTCTATCCATCTCGGTCATATGCTAGAGCACATCCAAGCTGATATCTGGGTGCGTTACCAACGCCTACGCGGTAACACAGTAAACTTTGTTTGTGCTGATGATGCCCACGGTACGCCAATCATGCTTAAATCTCAGCAGATGGGAATTACACCAGAAGAAATGATTGCTGGTGTGAGTGAAGAACATCAGAAAGATTTTGCCGGTTTTGACATTAGCTTTGATAACTATCACAGCACTCACAGTGAAGAGAACCGCGAACTGGCTTCCAGCATCTACTTAGAGCTGAAAAAAAATGGCTTTATCTCTAGCCGCACTATTTCTCAGCTGTTTGATCCTGAAAAAGAAATGTTCTTACCGGATCGCTTTGTAAAAGGCACTTGCCCTAAATGTAAATCAGAAGACCAATACGGTGATAACTGCGATAACTGTGGAGAAACGTACAGCCCAACTGAGCTTATTAACCCTAAATCTGCGGTTTCTGGCGCAACTCCGGTAATGAAAGATTCTGAGCACTTCTTCTTTGACTTGCCTCAGCTTGAAAGCATGTTAAAAGAGTGGACTCGCTCTGGTTCACTGCAAAGTGAAACCGCCAACAAGATGCAAGAATGGTTTGAATCTGGCCTGCAACAATGGGATATCTCTCGCGATGCTCCTTACTTTGGTTTTGAAATCCCTGGCGAGAAAAACAAATTCTTCTACGTTTGGCTAGACGCACCTGTAGGTTATATGGCGTCGTTCAAAAACCTATGTGGCAAACGCGACGACCTTGATTTTGATGAATACTGGAAAAAAGACAGCACCACTGAGCTTTATCACTTCATCGGTAAAGACATTGTTTATTTCCACAGCCTATTTTGGCCTGCAATGCTTGAAGGTGCGGGTTACCGTAAGCCTAACAACATTTTTGTACACGGCTATGTCACTGTTAATGGCGCGAAAATGTCTAAATCGAAAGGCACGTTCATCAAAGCCAGTACTTACCTAAATCACTTAGACCCAGAATGTCTGCGCTACTATTACGCCGCGAAGCTCAACAGCCGTATTGATGATCTTGATTTAAACCTTGAAGACTTCACTCAGCGCGTAAACTCTGACGTCGTAAACAAAATTGTGAACCTTGCCTCTCGTAACGCAGGTTTCATTACTAAGCGCTTTGCCGGTCAACTGTCTACAGAATTTGCTGAGCCTGCTCTATATAAAGAGTTTGCTGATGCCGCCGATCGTATTGCTGAGCTTTACGAAACTCGTGAATTTAGCCGCGCGATTCGTGAAATCACCGCTCTTGCCGATAAAGCAAACCAATACGTTGATGAAAAAGCCCCTTGGGTTGTTGCGAAACAAGAAGGTCAAGATCAAGCACTGCAAGACATTTGTTCGGTTGGCATTAACTTGTTCCGCGTACTGATGACTTACTTGAAACCAGTGATGCCTGAATTAGCGGCGCGCACCGAAGCCTTCTTAAACCAAGAACTGACTTGGGATGGCGTTGTAGCACCATTAACGGGTCACGAGATCACTAAGTTTAAAGCGCTATTTAATCGTATCGACCCGAAAAAAGTGGACGCTATGATAGAAGCCTCAAAAGAAGACGCAGCAGCTGAAGTAGCCGCCAAAGAAAAAGCAGAGCAAGCGAAAACACAAACAGAACTAAGCAAAGAGCCTATCGCTGACGAAATCGAATTTGATGATTTTGCAAAAGTCGATTTGCGTATTGCGAAGATCGTTGAATGTGAGTCTGTACCAAAAGCGAACAAGCTACTAAGACTGGTATTGGACTTAGGCGGCGAAACTCGTCAGGTATTTGCCGGCATTAAATCCGCTTATAACCCTGAAGACCTGATTGGCAAACATACTGTAATGGTTGCCAACCTTAAACCTCGTAAAATGAAGTTTGGTATGTCAGAAGGTATGGTGCTAGCGGCTGGCCCTGGTGGAAAAGATCTTTGGATCCTTGAGCCACACGAAGGTGCACAACCTGGCATGCGCGTAATGTAACGGATTACCGTTATTGCACTATCAAAAAAATACCGGCTAAAAAAATTAGCCGGTATTTTTATTTTTAATCGATTTTTATATCACTTACTGTCATTGCAGTATTTAGCGTTCAGCCTTCAATCAACTTCATCAGCAATATGCCGTCATATAAGGCTTGCTTAATCAAAGCCGCACCTGGCATGGTGGCATTTTTGATAAAGCGACTTGGCGCAATCTCCAAGTCTTGACGGTAAATAGGCAAAGTTTGAGTTTCTACACTGCGCTCAATCTCAGGGATGATAATGCCTTTCGCAACATTAATGTCACCGCCAATCAATACCTTCTCTGGGTTAAACATATTCACCACCAGTGATACCGCATAGCCTAAACGTTGCCCTAGCTTTTTCACTATATCCAACGCCAAAGGATCGCCATGGTTGGCGGCCATACAAATATTAATGACCGATAATGTTTCAAGTTTCAAACAAGTCTCTTCACCCGCTTCGATAGCTTCGGTCACTTGACATAATAGTGCGTGCGAGCTTGCCACTGTTTCTAAACAGCCACGATTTCCGCAATGACAAAGATGCCCATCGGGTTCGACCTGTAAATGACCTAATTCACCCACATTACCCAAACGACCTTGCAATACTTTATCTTCTAAGATGATGCCCGCGCCAATACCGTTATGTACTGAGATAAGCACTGAGTTTTTGTTTTGCTGAGAGTTGCCAAATAGCTTTTCAGCTAATGCCCAAGCGCGCGTGTCATTGGCAATAAATACTGGTAGACCTGTCGCCTTATAAATAGCAGGGCCCAATTCTAAATACTTCACATCATAATGCGGCATCTGCAATACTAAGCCACTTTCCGAGTGTACTAGGCCCGGTAACGTTATCGCTAAGCTGGTGATGCGTTCCAATATATCGGATTTTTCTTCAAAGAATTGATAAATCTCTTTGAGAAGGCGTGCTAGCATTGCGTCTTGATTGCGTTCTTCAATATCAATGTATTTTTCAGAAATGACTTCACCACCAAGCTCATGCAGCGCGATGGTTAAGTATCCACGACCCAGTCTCATTGACAGAAATTGCCAGCCTTCATTGTTAGTTTGTAAGCCAACAGCAGGGCGGCCACGGCTGGTTGCTTCTTGGACCACAGTTTCATGAATTAAATGAGCTTCAATTAATTCACGAGAAATTTTTGTAATACTCGCAGGAGCAAGACCACTAAGCTTAGAGAGATCGATTCGAGAGATAGGACCAAATTGATCAATAAGTTGGTACACCTTACCGGCGTTTATCTGTTTAATGTGATCAATGTGGCTTGGTTGTGCCGTGTACATGCGAGTCTCCCTAGTCAAGAAACTCTATTATTTTATAGGTCGAAGTAAATGTGAAGCGCCGTATATGGTAGTCGTGAGGTGCCTCACTTATTTGTAATCAATTATTGCAATGCTGTGTAGCAATTCTCATTCTTAATATTTTTTGATACTCATCGACAAAACGATAACCCGCATTTAACCCCTGTTGATAATCAAAAAGTAACGCTTCATGACTGCTCATTAATGACGAACTGTGCAGAGGTTCTGCAGGGACAATTTGCATGACAAAACAATCCTCGGGGGGCGCTGCGATAAACTCTTGTGTCAACGCATAAGTTTGATAGTGCACCATCAACATATCGGCTATGCCTGCATCTAAGCGATTACCTAATAAGTGCGATAAACGATACACACTATCTGCACCAAATAACCAACGTCCGCCATTAAGTAAATCTAAACTTGAATGAGTGGTATCGGTTCGGCTTTGCAAAAGACGTTCTTCGATAAACTCATCCACGCTCTTTTTGCCTTTGTCTATCTGCTCACTCCAAAAGCTTTGAATATTATCGATTGGGCTTTTATACCAAACGTCTTTATCCGCTGGCTTCTGAGTGCTGTTCGCTTCCCTCGACTCAGGAAACTCTGTTCGTATCACTATGATATTTCTCGCCTCTCGACGCCACGCCTCTTGCACTGGAATGGAGGCTGAAACACCTCCGTCAACAAACTCTTTACCCGATAATGAAATAGGTCTTGAGACTAAATTGGGGATTGCACAGGTCGCCCGAATCACATCTAACCAATCTTCCGCTAGTAGAGGCAAATAATTATCATGAAAAGTATCTGCGCGTGTGACTGCGGCAAACGCCCCTCTATCTCTCAGTACCTTTTTCCCCATATCAATATCAAGTTTATAAGGTGGCGAACAGATTTGATTTAACGCCCAATCAAGCCCGATATAGTGTTTTTGGCGAATGAAACTAAACAGATTAAAGAAACGATCGTCAGTGGTAAGATCCAAAAGAAAAGACTTACCTAAGGTAGGTTGCCGACATAAGTAAGCACAAAGGTTAAGCGCTCCGGCAGAAGTACCATAAAAAGCATCAAAGGGGTCAAAATTTGAATATAAAAATGCATCGAGAACGCCAGCGGTAAATATCCCTCTCTGCCCTCCTCCCTGTGCTACTAGCGCAGTTTTACCTCCTATATATTGAGTAAATAATTCAGGATTGTAAGCCGTATTGTGACTGCAAATAAATCCACTATTATCCATTAAATTTCCAAGTGCGATTAACTAAATATTGCCACTAAACCATAGGCAATAAGCAAAGCAAGGCTAGTTAAAACTATTACTAGGGTAAATTTTAATTCTGTACTCATTCATCACCTTTTTATTTGTTGATAATTATCCCACGTTAGCAGTACACTCCCGACGCTATATTAAGTATTAGCACCGTAACATACTACTCTCAAGGCTTAACAAAAACCTGTGCAGAATTATGTAGTTACTGTCACAATTACTCTACAATAATGGTAAGCCGTATTTTCTCTTCTATGAAGTAGTAACAGACTGAACTAGATGCCTCTTGATCGACAAGGATGACAACACCATGAATAAAACAGCCCTATCCCTATTAGTATTAGCCTGCAGCTACTCTGCGGCTACTCAAGCTGACATCTATATCACCCCGATGGTTGGCTATGGTATGGGAGGATCATTTGATTCTGATAGCGGTGATAGCTTTGATATCGAAAGAAACGTCAATTACAACCTTGCGATTGAAACGGATGTCGATCAAGGTCGATTAGGTTTACTTTATTCTGAGCAACATTCTTCTATCGAAGATCTCGATGTTGATACCTCTTTACGCTATTTGCATTTTCAAAGTGCAGTCTACTACCCAACCGATAATTGGAACTCTTACCTTGGTTTAAGTTTGGGTGGTACACAAATTGATATTCAGGGCGCAAATACTGAATACAAATTCTCACTGGGTGTCTATGGTGGAGTGGAATACAAAATTACAGACTACTTTGCACTACAAGGACAATTGCGTTACATGGGAACCCTAGTAGATAGCGACTCCATTACGCTCTGTGATTCGACGGCTGCTGGCAGTAATTGTAAAGTGGCATTTTCTGGCAACTGGATGAATCAATTGCAAGCTAACGTAGGCTTTACTTTCAGCTTCTAAATTCATATATATGCACAGAAAAGCATACATAATCACCACAAAATGTTAAGAGCTGAAAGATTACTGGTTTTTCACTCTTAACATATCATTTAGTTATATAAACTGCCCATCCATTCAAAACCGCACAAATGACATGAATTATCAGTAATATCCAGTACTATAGTTTACAAAATCTGTAATTTTCAGTAAAAATGCGATCTTTATTGCAGTATTTTAACTTTATTTTATCTTGCCAGACAGAATGTCTCACGGTAATCTGCCCCTATCACTCAGAATAATCTTCTACTTTTAGACTCTGAGTAACAAAAAACACAACACAATCAACCACTTTTAAAGATAAGAACCGGAACAAATCACTAACCTAACGTACCGTTACAGGGTTATTGCTTCACAACTAGCACTAAAAGCAGAGAAAGAGACTCTCGCCTCTAAAATTAAGCTAGCCGCTCTTATGCAATTACTACAAGGAGTAGTTATGAAACGAGAACAATGGGGTTCCCGTACTGGATTTATTTTGGCCGCAGTAGGCTCAGCAATCGGTTTAGGCAATATATGGCGATTCCCATATATGGCTTATGAAAACGGCGGTGGCGCATTCTTTATCCCTTACATTTTTGCCATGCTGACAGCCGGTATTCCATTTATGATTATGGAATTCAAATTAGGTCAAAAATACCGTGGTTCTGCACCTGCAGCACTAAAAGCCGTTAACCCTAAGTTTGAGTGGTTAGGTTGGTTCCAAGTCGGTATTGCGGCATGTATTGCGGTTTACTACGTGGCTGTTATTGGTTGGTCTATTTCATACCTAGGTATGTCATTCCACCAAGGTTGGGGCACTGACACCAATGCATTTTTCTTTAGCCAGTATCTAAATCTAGGTGACAACTCACCGTCTAACTTAGGTTCTATCCAGTGGAAAATTGCCGGTACTATGCTTCTAGCCTGGGCGATTACTTACGCCGCTATCGTTGGTGGTGTTAAGTCTGGTATTGAGCGTGCAGCCAAAATCATGATGCCAGTACTGTTTATCATGGTGATTGTGCTTATCGTTCGTATGGTTTTCCTACCAGGTGCGTTGAACGGTGTGAACTACCTGTTTGAACCTGACTTTAGCAAAATCATGGATATGAAAGTTTGGGCAGCAGCATACGGCCAGATCTTCTTTACCCTAAGTATCGGATTTGCCATCATGCTGGCTTACTCAAGCTACTTGCCTGAGAAATCAGACATCAACAACAACGCCTTCATGACGGTATTGATTAACTGTGGTTTCTCAATCCTTGCGGGTATCATGATCTTCTCTGTACTTGGCTTTATGGCACACCAACAGGGTAAAGAACTGACTGATGTTGTTTCAGCGGGTGTAGGTCTTGCGTTTGTTACCTTACCAGCGGCAATTAACGAACTACCAGCGCCATACATCCTTGGTCCACTGTTGTTCCTTGCGCTAACAATTGCCGGTCTAAGTTCTCACATTTCAATCATTGAAGCGGTAACGTCTGCCATCATTGATAAATTTAAAGTGGGTCGTAAAAAAGCGGCAACTTTAGTGTGTGGTATTGGTGCTTTTGTTTCTCTAGCATTTGCGACCAACGGCGGTCTATTACTGCTTGATTTAGTCGATTACTTTACCAACCAAATTGGTATCGTTCTAAGCTGCTTCATTGAAGTACTACTTATTGTATGGGTTGTTAAAGCGGCGACTATTCGTAACTATGTAAACTCGGTATCAGATTTCAAAATTGGCATTTGGTATGACCTTTGTCTGAAAGTAGTAAGCCCAGCAATTCTTGCTATTACTCTTTTCAATACATTGAAAACAACACTAACAGAAGGCTACGGCGGTTACGCACAATCTGATCTTCTAATGTTAGGTTGGGGACTACTGGCTCTACTTGTGGTAATCGGTATTGCTATCAACGTATTAAGCAAAAAGGAAGCGTAATTATGACTACTAGTGCAATCATTATGATGATTCTTGGTCTTGGGATTACTTGGGGTGGCGCTGCTATCTGTATCCGTAAGGCAATGAAAAAACAACAATAAGCATATTTCGCTTATGTATAAAACCGAGCCCTAGCGCTCGGTTTTTTATTGCCTGAAATTAATGGTTTTAGATTGTACTAATCACACTAAGTCAATGATCAAAAGTAGCGCAGGAAAAATGATCGAGAACAAAGCAGTATTTTTCGATAGGTATTATGCATACCGCGACGATAAGCATTAGCTAGATAGATAATAAAAAACCGACCTTAAGGTCGGTTATAGCCTCTTACAGCGCGTTAAATCATGGTTAAAAGCGATAAGTAACGCCAATACCTGCGCCAAACTGTAATTTAGCTTTCTGTTGCAATTGCCATTCAGGGTTAATATGCCCGTAAGCATTCCAGTTTGGAGCAAAGTTCCAATCTAAGCCAAGAGGAACACGCAAACCAAAGTCGTCATTCCACTCGTACCAAGCGCCCGCCCCTACAAACCAGTTGAAAGGAATATCATCTGTAAAGCTGCCTTGAGAAAAGTGATAATCAAACGCCATACCGTCGTTACCTACTGACAAGTTGTATTTATCTTCAAACTTAACGACGACACTCAGACCCTGATCTAATCCCATACCTAACTTTACAGCACTGCTGTTAGAAGTTGCGGCTTTGGCGGCTCCCACATAAGTTGCTAGCCCAGTAAGAACAACAGTAACCAATGCTAACTTCCCAATATTCACTTTTCATTCCTTATTTGTATGCAATTTGCCTTATATTACCTTGAATTTTACGCCTTTTGTCAGTAAAAACACATGAAATGTATGGAAGTGCGTTTTGTAACACATTTTTTAGCCACGTCTTATTGTTTTCATGACAAGAATTAGCGATAACCCAATAAAAAAGGAGGCTTAAAAAAGCCTCCTTTGTGTCTATTTATAGAGAATGGTTATCCGTTGTTACGAATCCACTCATCCATATCTGTTTTCAAGTTATCAGATTTAGTACCAAAGATAGCTTGAACACCACCAGATACTACGACTACACCCGCCGCACCTAGATGTTTCAGTTTTTCTTGGTCAACATTATCAGTATCAGCTACAGCAACACGTAAACGTGTGATACATGCGTCTAAGCCTGTAATGTTGTTTTTGCCACCAAACGCGGCAACTAACTCACCAGCAAGTTCACTACCAGTGAAGGTTGTACCTTCTTCTTCAGTTTCGTCTTCACGGCCCGGAGTTTTAAGGTCCATAGCCAAAATTACTGTGCGGAATACAAAGTAGTAAATAGCAGCATAACCAATACCAACGGCAACCATTAGTCCCATTTTCTGAGCATTACCAGAAAGAACAATGAAATCAATCAAACCATGAGAGAACGAAGTTCCGTGAACAAAGCCAAGAGTGTTAGACACTACGTATGCAGAACCTGCTAGCAAAGCGTGGATTCCGTACAATACTGGCGCTACAAACAAGAATGAAAACTCGATTGGTTCAGTAATACCTGTTAGGAAAGAAGTTAAAGCCGCAGACAACATGATGCCCATTACTTTAGTTCTGTTCTCTGGCTTAGCACAATGTGCCATAGCGATTGCTGCTGCTGGCAAACCAAACATTTTGAACATGTAACCGCCAGCAAGTTGACCAAAGCCATTACCCGCTGCACGAGAAGCATCATCTGCTACCAAGTAACAAGTCAAAATACCATGTTGGACTTCACCCGATGTATTCACACAGTTACCAGCTTCAAAGAAGAATGGAACGTTCCATACGTGGTGTAAACCAAATGGAATTAATGAACGTTCGATAACGCCGTAGATACCAAATGCCAATTGTGGGTTTTGGTTAGCCGCCCAATGTGAGAACCATGAGATACCGTGACCAATCGGAGGCCATACGAAAGAAAGCACAATACCCATACCAATGGCTGTAAAGCCTGTGATAATTGGCACGGCACGTTTACCGGCAAAGAAACCAAGGTATTCTGGAAGTTGGATTCTGTAAAAACGATTAAATGCCCAAGCCGATACTGCACCCACTAAGATGCCGCCCAGTACCCCGGTATCGATTTTACTAACACCCATAACGTCAGACATTACGCTTAACGTCGCTGTCATGATGCCATAGCCAACAATTGCAGCTAGACCTGCAACACCGTCATTATCTGTAAAGCCAAGTGCAACGCCTACTGCGAACAGTAAAGCCATTTGACCAAATACTGAGCCACCCGCTTGCTCCATTAATGAAGAAACAACGTCTGGGATGAAGCTCAAGTCGGCTGCACCTACACCAAGTAGAATACCTGCAACTGGAAGTACTGATACTGGCAGCATCAATGACTTGCCGACTTTCTGCAAGCTAGCAAAAAGGTTTTTAAACATGTTTATGCTCCTGAAATTTATTAGTATTTTTAAGGTCTATCGACTTACCCCCGCAGCCAACATGATAGACCTTGTATTAAAAACGTAACCGAATCCGATTATATTTTTCGTCTCTAAATATATAGCTATGCCTGTTAAGTTTCTTTACCTCACAAAATGCAAGTTGCTAAAAGTGGCTATAGATCACACTTAGCCCCATTGTAAATTCGTCATAAAAATTAACGTAAAACATTGAATTAATGAATAAAAACTTAATTTGCGCTTAAAAATCTTTTCTCTGTCCGCTGAATATCACTTATTTTTTAAATAGAAATTAACCTATCCCTTCTCTGTGACATAGATTTTCAACACAAAACATAACTAACAACATAATTGGTAAATAGGTACCAATCACGCTAGAAAAATAAACACGTGGTGTAGAATTCAATAAAAACTAATTTAGCGACTCAAAAAAAGATCTGCAAAATTCTGTGTTGTTGCACTAGCAACTTCTCCCAAAGATATCCCTTTTAGCTGAGCAATGTAGCTTGCCACTTCAACAACATATGCAGGCTGATTTTCATTTCCCCTATGTGGAACGGGCGCCAAATAAGGTGAGTCAGTTTCAATAAGCAAACGTTCGAGAGGTAAAGCCTTTACCACTTCTTTTAGTTCCGTTGCTTGGCGAAACGTAACGATGCCTGAGATAGAAATATAAAATCCCAAGTCCATTGCAGCTTCGGCAAAAGCGCGATCTTCGGTGAAGCAATGAATCACTCCACCACAGCGTTCCGCATTTCCCTGTTTGAGTATAGACAAAGTCTCAGAACGAGCCAGTCTAGTGTGAATAATCAATGGCTTATTTACATCTACAGCCAATTCTACCTGCTGCTCAAATCGTTCAATCTGTAACGCTTTGGTCTCGGGTTTGTAGTGGAAATCTAAGCCTGTTTCACCGATGGCGACGACTTTGTCATGTTTTGCAAATGAGGCCAGCTGTTGGTAATCAAAATCACTCTCTACATCTAACGGATGAACCCCAGCTGAAGCATGTACTTGCGAAAATGGTGCAATAAGCTCCATCATTTTTGGGAAGGCTTCTAACGTCACGCCAACGGAGAGTAATTGCTTAACGTTAGCTTGTTCAGCTTTTGCTATCACATCAGCAACACTGGTATGCAAATCTTGATAATTCAATTTATCAAGATGACAATGGGAATCTACAAACATATAACACCTATAAAAAAACGCGCATTAAGCGCGCTACAAACCTTGATTAACGAACCGCTCGATGAAGCTATGACATCTTGGTTTCAATTAACCACTGACTTAATAATAACTCTTGATTTAAACCTGTGTGTACGGTCAATTGCTCAGTAAGCTCTGCCAAGCGGCGAGACATATCAAAGGTTTTCTGATAATCCACAATGGATTGTAATCGCTTTAATCCTGTGTGACTGTCAACTGTCGCTTGTGTCACAAAGAAGCTTTTCTGCAGCTCAATTAACGCAAGAGAGAGACGGTTAAGTTTAATTAAAGTCTCGGTTGCACATGCATCTACAAACGCTTTAGGCAATGCAAACTCTTGCTCTAAAAAATCGGCAAGTGCCTCAATTGTGGCATCAAACTCGATATCCTGCCCTTTCTCGATAAATTCTTTTAACGTTAATGGCGCACCTAAACAGACCTGATAATGAAGTTCCGGAACTTTACTTATATTGTTATCAGCTAACCATGACAGATAATTGTTGAGATCGGGTGTGGGAATATGCCATAGCTGACAACGACTTTTAATGGTGGGTAACAATCGATGAGCCGCGTGGCTTCTTAAAATAAATACACAACTTTCAGGAGGCGTTTCTAACGTTTTAAGTAAAGCATTCATCGCTTGTTCAGTCATTGCTTCCGCAGGTTGAATCACAATGACCCTTTTACCTCCCAATTGCGAAGACTCTAGTGCAGAGCGATTCCCCTCTCGGATCTGGTCTACCGAAATAGAGCTTTTGCCTTCCAGTGGCATAATTCGATGAAAGTCAGGATGAGTATCGGCTTGGAAAAGCTCACAGCTGTGACAAAAACCACACGCTTCGGCATCGCTGTTTTTACACAACTGTACTTTAACGAGTTCATTGATAATTGACTCTTCACCTAAACCTTTAGTTGCACTAAAGAGCAAAGCGCCGGGCAATACCCTTTGTTCTAAACTCGATTGCAGCTGATTCCACGTTGCTTGCAACCAAGGGTATTGAACATTATTCATCGCTACTATTTTCCTAACCACTGCTGAAGAGCTGATTCGATATCTGAGGCTACTTGCTCAATGTCTTGGCCTGCATTAATCACGATAATTGTATCGTCGCTAGCCGCTAGTTCTAAATAACGAGCACGGGCACGTTCAAAAAATGAAATGTCCATTTTTTCAATGCGATCAAGCTCACCACGGCCTCGTGCGCGCTCTAAACCTAAGCTAGGTTCAATATCCATGTACAAGGTTAAATCGGGCTTAAACTCACCCAAACTGATCTGTTTGAGTGACTGCATGGTGTCAGCCGAAATTTGACGACCGCCACCTTGATAGGCTTGTGAAGAGAGATCGTGACGATCGCCGACTACCCAATGCCCTTGTGATAACGCAGGTTTAATAACCGTTTCAACTAACTGCACACGCGCACCATAAATAAGCAGCAATTCAGTAATGTCTTGCAACTGCTCTGACTCATGCTCTTCTTTTACCAAAGCGCGCATTTTTTCAGCAAGAGGCGTTCCGCCCGGCTCTCTAGTAGACACAATATCTTGAATGCCTGAGGCTGCAAGTTGAGACATGATCTTAGAAATTGCGGTGCTTTTACCTGCGCCTTCTAAACCCTCAACCACGATGAATTTACCTTGCTTCATTATTTTCGAGCCCTTAATTTTCTTAAATACGCTTGTACGGCGCGATTATGATCTCTGAGATTTTTGGAAAACACATGCCCGCCATGACCACTCGCTACAAAATAAAGATACTTACTGTCATCAGGGTTAACTGCTGCTGCAATCGCTTCTTCACCAACCATAGCAATAGGCGTTGGCGTCAGGCCGTAAATGGTATAAGTGTTGTATGGGGTTGGTCGTTGTAAATCTCGCTTACGAATATTGCCTTGGTATTTATCACCCATGCCATAAATTACCGTTGGGTCGGTTTGTAAACGCATGCCTATTTTTAGACGATTAACAAACACGGACGACACTAATGGACGCTCTTCAGGCACTGCGGTTTCTTTTTCGATAATAGAAGCCAAGGTCAACGCTTGATACGCTGTTTTTAATGGCAGGTTATCTTGACGTTTCGCCCAATATTCATTTAACACTTTGTTTAATTGGTTATGCGCGCGTCTCATCACATCAAGATCAGACATGCCCACGGTATAACGATAAGTCTCGGCTAAAAATAGCCCTTCGAGCTTTTCTCTATCAATATTTAACGCCTGAGCAATCTCGGCCTCGCTCATATCTTTAGTGCTGTGAACTAAGTGCGGCGCTCGATCAAACTGCCCTCTCCACTCTTTAAAGGTGCTACCTTCAACAAATGTGATGCTAAATTCGGCTTGTGAGCCATTGACTAGACTCACCAGAGCTTGCTGTAGGGTTAGATTAGGCCCAATTTCAAAGGTGCCTGCTTTTACTTTGGTCAGTTCAGGATGAGCGCGACTGGCTAAGCGTGAAAACTCACTTGGCTGCACCCAGTCATTATTCTCTAATCGGCGTAATAATGAATTAAATGAAGTGCCAGGTTTGATAGTGATTAACGTTGGCTCCTCTATCTGTAGTGGCTGATTCATATAGCTAGTCAGTTGATTCCATACATAAAACAGACCACCACCGGCTAACACAACCAACAATACACATAGGGTTATAATTTTTTTAAGCACTATTTATCCTCTCCTGGAAATCGCGAGTCATTATACCGATTGGAAAACATTTATGGGTGATTTTTATGATTGGAGCCACACCTAATAGAGAATTACACATAAACACCTCGTCGGCGTCTAATAGTTGTGCAACAGTCATGCTTTTTATGACAACAGGAATGTCACGTTGCGCAGCATCTTCTAATATCCAGCGTCTTGCTACTCCCGCAACACCACAAAGCTCGATACTCGGTGTATACAAAACCCCTTTTGATACCCAAAACAGATTCGCCATAGTAGTTTCTACAACATGCTCATTGAGATCAAGCACGATACCATCAACATAACCTTGCGCTTCAATATCCGCTTTCAGTAAGACCTGTTCCAAACGATTATTGTGTTTGTGACCCGCAAGCAGTGGATTCAGGCCAAGTTTATGTTGAGCAAGCCCTAACTCAATGCCTTGCTGCTGCCAGTTTTGATAATGCATAGGATAGACAAATTCACTAATGGTCACATGCGACGCATCAACACCTTTTGGGCTATAACCTCGCCCACCACAGCCACGGCTTACATGCAGTTTTATTCCGGCAATACCTTTATCAATTGCAGCATTTTCTACCCATTGACGGACCAAGTTCCAGTCTGGCTGAGTAATTTGTAACAAAGTTAAACACGCTTGCATTCTGTCGACATGCGCCGTCCAATGTTGCGGTTTTCCATCTAAGGTTCGAATGGTAGTAAAACCGCCATCACCGTAATTGAAGCTTCTATCACTTGCCAAAATCGTGTCTTTTTCGACGCCATTTATCCAATACATGCTTGATTCCAAAGATGACCGACAATAAAAAAGGCCAGAGCCAGTTTCGATTGAAACTGAGTCTGACCCAAACTATTTTAACTCACAACTTTGAGGTTGCTAGGTTAATTAGATCTTTTTGAAGATCAATGAACCGTTAGTGCCACCAAAACCGAATGAGTTACATAGAGCATATTCCATCTCTACATCTTGAGCTACGTTTGGCACTAAGTTAATACCCAGAGCTTCTGCGCGCTCGTCAATCTCATCAAGGTTGATTGTAGGCGGAACTTTCTGGTCGCGAAGCGCCAATGCCGTAATGATAGCTTCAACTGAACCTGCCGCACCTAATAGGTGACCGATCATAGATTTAGTAGAAGATACACGTACTTGAGCTGCACCTGCATCACCTAACGCGCGTTTCACGCCTTTAAGTTCTGCTACGTCACCTGCTGGTGTCGATGTGCCGTGTGCATTGATGTAGCCAATTTGCTCACCTGTCACACCTGCATCACGCATAGCGGCTTCCATTGCTAGAGCGCCACCTGAGCCATCTTCACTTGGAGAGGTCATGTGATACGCATCACCACTCATGCCGAAGCCAACAAGTTCACAATAGATATCAGCACCACGAGCTTTCGCTGATTCGTACTCTTCAAGTACCATGATGCCCGCGCCATCACCTAATACAAAACCATCACGATCTTTGTCCCAAGGACGAGAAGCGGCTTGAGGGTTTTCATTGTTAGTTGATAGAGCTTTCGCTGCACCAAAACCTGCGATGCCCATTGGAGTTGACGCTTTTTCAGAGCCACCTGCAACCATTGCATCTGCATCACCGTATGCAATCATACGAGCCGCATGGCCAATATTGTGCAAACCTGTAGTACAGGCGGTAGAGATAGCAATGTTAGGACCACGAAGGCCACGCATAATAGAAAGATTACCTGCAACCATATTTACAATGGTTGACGGAACGAAAAATGGACTCACTCGACGTGGACCTTTTGCGTTCATAGTATGAATACCGTTTTCAATCAGACCTAAACCACCGATACCTGAACCAATTGCTACGCCTACGCGACTGCAATTTTCGTCAGTGATTTCTAGGCCAGAATCATCTAGAGCTTGGATACCTGCTGCGATACCGTATTGGATAAACAAATCCATTTTACGAGCATCTTTTTTAGACATGTACTCTTCGCAGTTAAAGTCTTTGATAAGACCTGCAAAGCGTGTTGAAAATTCGGTGGTGTCAAAGTGTTCGATATTCGAGATACCGCTTTGACCTGATAGCAGGGCTTTCCAAGAAGATTCTACGGTGTTGCCGACCGGTGACAACATACCCATGCCAGTGACAACTACACGACGCTTGGACACGATTTTTACTCCGGGGTTAGATTAATGAGAGATGGAAATACAACGATAAGGAAGCTGTAAAGAATCAGGCGGTCAAAGAAATTAACCGCCTGAGAAGAGAATTACTGAGCGCTAGTTACGTAATCGATAGCAGCTTGAACAGTAGTGATTTTCTCTGCTTCTTCGTCAGGAATCTCTGTGTCGAATTCTTCTTCTAGAGCCATTACTAGCTCAACAGTGTCAAGAGAGTCAGCACCAAGATCGTCAACGAAAGATGCTTCGTTCTTAACTTCAGCTTCATCAACACCTAGTTGTTCAATGATGATTTTTTTTACACGTTCTTCAAGATTGCTCATTTTTTATTTCCTATACATAAGTCGCTGAATGCGATGTTTTGCGTAGTTTATTCAAAAGGTAAAAAGTTGCAAGGGCATCCTTGCTGGTCGAACCACAATTTTTTAATTTACCCGATTTTAATGGCACTTTTGACTTATATCACGTCAAATAATGCACAAAATTACACCATGTACATGCCGCCATTGACGTGTAATGTTTCACCTGTTATATACGCGGCGTCTGGAGAGGCAAGAAATGCCACAGCAGCTGCGATTTCACGAGGATCACCTAAACGACCAGCAGGAACAGACGACAGTGTTGCCGCACGTTGCTCATCATTTAGTGCTTTTGTCATATCAGTTTCGATAAAACCTGGTGCTACAGTATTGACTGTTACTCCGCGAGAAGCAACCTCACGCGCCATAGACTTAGTAAAACCAATTACACCAGCTTTAGCTGCTGCATAGTTTGTCTGTCCAGCGTTGCCCATAGTGCCAACAACTGAACCTACGTTTATGATTCTACCGCATCTTTTCTTCATCATGCCACGTAGAACGGCTTTAGACAAACGGAAGATTGAAGTCAGATTGGTATCCATGATATCAGTCCACTCATCATCTTTCATTCGCATTAGCAAATTGTCACGAGTGATACCTGCGTTATTCACTAGGATATCAAGAGGACCAAAGTCAGTCGTAATCTGTTTTAGCACTGTTTCAATAGAGGCTGGGTCTGTTACATTTAGTGCCAATCCCTTACCATTTTCACCTAAGTACTCACTGATAGCTGCCGCACCGTTTTCACTCGTTGCTGTGCCGATAACCGTTGCACCGCGAGCTACTAGCGTCTCAGCAATAGCGCGGCCAATACCACGGCTAGCACCAGTCACTAATGCGATCTTTCCTTCAAGGTTCATTATTTATTGTCTCCGTTAAGAATCTTATTTCGCAGCTTCTAGTGATGCTGTGTCATTCACTGCTGCAGCCGTTAGGCTTTTCACGATACGTTTAGTCAAACCCGTTAGAACTTTACCTGGGCCCAACTCAAAGAGTTTCTCTACGCCTTGCTCATGCATGCTCACCACGCCTTCAGTCCAACGTACTGGGCAATAGAGTTGACGTACAAGCGCGTCTTTAATTTTTGCAGGATCCGTTTCAGCAGCAACATCAACGTTGTTGATCACAGGTAGTGTTGGAGCATTAAATTCAAGATCTTTAAGCGCTTCAGCCAAACGATCCGCCGCCGGCTTCATCAGTGCACAGTGCGAAGGTACTGACACAGGTAAAGGCAATGCACGTTTCGCGCCCGCTTCTTTACACAATGCGCCCGCACGCTCTACCGCCGCTTTATTACCCGCGATAACCACTTGACCTGGTGAGTTGAAGTTTACTGGAGAAACCACTTCGCCTTGCGCCGCTTCTTCACACGCTTTTGCGATAGCGTCATCTGCTAGGCCGATAATCGCGTACATTGCGCCTGTACCAGCAGGTACTGCTTCTTGCATCAATTGACCGCGTAGTTCAACCAGTTTAATCGCTTGTTTGAAATCGATTACGCCCGCACAAACTAAAGCTGAGTATTCACCTAAGCTGTGGCCTGCAACCAGTTCAGGAGTAGCAAGACCTTGCTCATTCCATACGCGCCAGATCGCAACAGATGCGGCTAGCAATGCAGGTTGAGTGCGGTGAGTTTGGTTTAAATCTTCTGCTGGGCCATCTTGAATCAGTGCCCATAGGTCGTAACCTAAGACTTCTGATGCTTCAGCAAAGGTTTGTTTAACAACATCAAATTGCTCGCCAAGATCGGCCAACATGCCAAGGCTTTGAGAGCCTTGACCTGGAAATACGATTGCAAACTTGCTCATAATTCGTCCTAAATATTGAAAAAGAAGTGCAGTTGCACTTCTTTAAATTAATCATGTGCGCTTTTATCAGAACCTAACTAGCGCTGAACCCCAAGTGAAACCACCACCAAAGGCTTCTAGCAACATCAACTGGCCACGCTTAATTCGGCCATCGCGTACAGCCTCATCGAGTGCTGTCGGTACCGTAGCGGCTGAAGTGTTGCCATGACGGTCAAGGGTTACCACCACTTGATCCATCGGCATTGACAGTTTTTTGGCTGTCGCAGAGATGATTCTTAGGTTGGCCTGATGCGGCACTAGCCAATCTAAATCTTGTTTCTCAAGGTTATTGGCTTTCAACGTATCGGTAACTAAACGAGAAAGCTGAGTGACTGCCACCTTAAATACTTCGTTGCCCGTCATGTGCAGCCATTTATCGACTTCCCCACCACGAACTGGCATTTCAAGGCTCAGTAATTCACCGTAACGACCATCCGCGCCAAGATGCGTAGATAGGATGCCTTGTTCTTCACTGGCACCTAATACTACCGCACCTGCACCGTCACCAAATAAGATAACGGTTGAGCGATCAATTTCATCTACTGATTTTGATAGAGCGTCAGCACCGATAACCAAAATGTTTTTACACATTCCAGAACGGATATGCTGGTCAGCTACTGACAACGCATACACGAAGCCAGTACATGCTGCCGCTATATCAAAAGCAGCACAGCCAGGAACATCGAGCATTCCTTGAATTTGACACGCAGATGATGGGAAGGCATGGCTACCACTGGTAGTGGCAACAATAATAAGATCAAGATCGGCTTTATCAATACCTGCCATCTCAATCGCATTTTTTGCTGCAATAAAGCCCATATCAGCAACGGATTCATCCGGTGCTGAAATACGACGCTCTTTAATACCAGTACGAGCTACAATCCACTCGTCGTCGGTATCAACCATTTTTTCTAGATCTGCATTGGTGCGCACTTGAGAAGGCAGATAGCTGCCTGTGCCTAATATTTTGCTATACATGAAGACTAATTTTGCCTCTCGAGTAAAACGGTTTCCAAACGGTCACTTATACGACTGGGTACTTGACGTTTGACCTCGTGAACTGCCTCTATGATTGCATTGATGATAGCAGTTTTATCCGCACTTCCGTGACTTTTAATGACAATGCCGCGCAATCCTAACAAACTTGCCCCGTTATACTGGTCGGGGTTCAGTTGTTTTAGCTCAGAAAACAGTTCAGAGAAAATAATTTTTGATATCCAAGCTCTAAACTTGGATGCCAGCATATGATGTTTTAACCTATCTAGGAATAGATTGGCTACCCCTTCAGATGCTTTTAAACAGACATTGCCGACAAATCCATCGCAGACAACAACATCGGCTTCATCTTGTAATAGCTGATCTGCTTCAATAAATCCAATGTAATTAATAGATTCTGTTTGTTGCAGTAATTCAGCGCAATCTTTTACCAGATCATTCCCTTTAATATCTTCTTCACCGACATTTAAAATCGCCACTCGCGGTGAACGATGTAAATGCTCTTCGGCCAAAGCCGCACCCATCACTGCAAACTGAAACAAAGTGTTAGCGTTGACCGAGACATTCGCCCCAAGATCAAGTAGCCATACTTTTTCGCCGTTGCGTGTTGGCAATGCAGAAACCAGTGCAGGTCGTTCTATACCCGGCAAAAGTTTTAGGCGATAGCGAGATAATCCCATTAATGCACCCGTATTTCCGCCACTGACACAGGCTTGTGCGGTCTGCTCTTCAACCAGATCGATTGCGCGACGCATAGAGGTGCCTGCGCTACGGCGCATTACAGATGAGGGTTTATCGGTGTCTGCAATCACTTTATCGGTATGTTCGATGTGAATGCGTGCATTGGGGTAAAATCCCAATGTTGAGAGGTGGGGAATGAGGACGGATTCGTCACCCACTAAAATAACTTTTAGCTCTGGAAAAATAGACAATGCCTGCACGGCGGCAGGCACTGTAATATGGGGACCGAAATCCCCACCCATTGCATCCAGTGCAACGGTAATCGTTCGCAAAAAGTAACCTTACTTGTTGATTACTTTTTTGCCACGGTAGTAACCTTCAGCAGTCACGTTGTGACGTAGGTGAGTTTCACCTGAAGTTGCGTCTACAGATAGTGCAGCTGTAGTTAGCGCATCGTGTGAACGACGCATGCCACGCATTGAACGTGATTTCTTGCTCTTTTGTACGGCCATTGACCCTACTCCTTTGTCTTTGCTTTTAAGCTTTTTAAAACTTCGAACGGGTTTGGTTTCTCTTCCTCAATTTCTTCAGGAATGTCACCAAAAACCAAGTTATGTGTATTTACGCTACATTCAGATACATCATGCATTGCTACTTGAGGTAAGTTTAGAAGGAACTCGTCTTCAACTAACTGTATGAGATCGCATTCACCGTACTCGTTCAGATCTACCAAATCGTACTCTTCCGGGGCTTCCTCTTCGGTCTTTTCGCCCTTATTAGGGGTATAGACGAATTGGACTTCACAATAATGTGTGAAGTTCTCATTGCAGCGTTGACACTCTAAATCGACTTCGACGTTAGCTTTACCAGAGATAACGACCAATCGTTGTTCATCTAAGTCAAATGACAATGTGACTTCTGCGTTGCGTTTTACGCCTTCGACCGACTCGGCCAAGCGCTTGAGCAGACTGACTTGGATGATGCCATCATAGTCTAGTCGTTTCTGAGCTGCTTTACTCGGGTCAACCGTTCGCGGTATTTTTACCTTTTGCATAGGGCGCGAATATTATCTCTCAAATCAAATTTAGTCAAAGGAAAACAGAAAAAACTTACTCAATTTTTGTACGTCGATTATTCTATGCCAAACAATCTAAACATCGAACTGGAATTCATGAACGAATATCAAATTGTCTTAGCCTCGACATCCCCTTATCGAGCAGAGATTCTGCGTAAACTATCGGTTTCTTTTATACAAGTCAGCCCTGACTTTGACGAAACGGCTCTAGACAATGAATTGCCTGAGCAGCTTGTCGCAAGACTGGCTGAAGGAAAAGCCAAATCTTGCTCTCTTCCTGATGGTCAGCACCTCGTGATTGGTTCTGACCAAGTTTGTGTGGTTAATGGTCGCATTGCAGGTAAACCGCATACCAAAGCAGGTGCGATACAACAGCTCACAGAGCAAAGCGGCCAAACCATTACATTTTATACTGGACTTGCGCTGTACAACACTAAAAATAGTCGTACTCAAGTCATTGTCGATACTTTTAACGTGCACTTTAAAACGTTGTCAGAGACTCAAATCAAACGTTACGTTGAAATAGAGCAACCATTAAATTGTGCCGGCAGCTTTAAAAGCGAAGGCTTAGGTATCGCTCTATTTCGTGCATTAGAGGGTAAAGACCCTAACACCCTCATTGGTTTGCCACTCATCGAGCTTATCGACTTGCTAGAAAATGAAGGCGTCTCTGTTTTAGGATAACGGTGTTAGGTTAACGGCTAATTTAAATTAATCGCGACTTTACACACATTACGACACTCGCAGTTTTTCGATCGCACGCGTTAGTTTACCTTCCATTGGTGCCGAGATATCCATCTCTTCTTCTGTACCTGGGTGGGTAAACTTAATGTTAGCCGCATGTAAGAATAAGCGATCTAGCCCTACTTTAGCGGTAAATGCATCAAAACGGCGGTCGCCATAACGATCATCCCAAGCAATTGGGTGGCCAGTATATTGAACGTGCACACGAATTTGATGGGTACGGCCAGTAATTGGGCTCGCTTGAATTAAAGTCGAGTTATTCAACTTTTCAATCACTTTAAAGCGCGTTTCTGACGGCTTACCGTTCGGATTTACCCGCACAATACTGTTTACTTCATTTTTAAGAAGCGGCGCAGTCACTTTACGAATGCTGTTCTTCCACTCACCCATCACCAAGGCAAAATAATACTTTTGCACGGTTTTCTCGCGAAACTGGGCTTGTAGATGGCGCAGTGCCGAGCGTTTCTTGGCCACTAATAAAATACCGGAGGTATCTCTATCAATGCGATGCACCAGTTCTAAAAATCTCGCATCCGGTCTTAATGCTCGTAACGCTTCAATCGCGCCAAACTTCAAACCACTGCCACCGTGCACTGCAGTACCCGAGGGTTTATTTAAAATAAGCAGATGATCATCTTCATATAAGATGCAGTGCTCAAGCTCTGATACTTTATTAAGTTTAGTACTTAAGGCTGGCGTCTCTTCAGTGGCAGGAATCGTCACTGGCGGAATTCGCACAACATCGCCTGCCTGAAGTTTGTATTCGGCTTTGATACGCTTTTTATTCACGCGCACTTCACCCTTACGTATAATTCGGTAAACCATACTCTTAGGGATTGCTTTTAATTGATTGCGCAGAAAATTATCGATGCGCTGTCCGGCCATGTCAGAATCTATCTCAACAAACTGGACTGGGGTTCTTATTTCACTCATTTGCCTAGTGTAACATTCTAAAGTGTTCTAAATCACATCTTTCTACTCTGCACTGGATAAATTGGCTATGACGTGCATTCGCGGTTAGATAATTGAAAAACCTGTGTACAACATGACACCGTCACAGTTTTGTCATTTTTACTCACATTAATTAAATCTAATATAATCATACGATTAGCTATTTCAGCTTGGTGTTTTTTAGTTTTTTTTCTATCCTTTATCTGTTTGTCGATTGCTGTGCATTAGTGACACTGTTATAGTTCGTCAATCAATATGTTCCCTTGGTTATTTTTTACACTTTACTAAGGCGCAAATTGACAAGAAATGAAAGTTGATTGTTCATTACTCCGTGCTGCGTAAGGCATAAGACATTGATTCTGAACAAGCATGTCGCACAACTTTTACCTATCGATGCAGAGTTCGACTGCAAATTTTTCGCAGATCACCTTTTACTGAAGAGTAAAATGTGATGGCTAAAGTGTCCCCGAGCATCCCTTCCAGCCGTGAGGCTGCACCGATCGACCATGGGATCAGGCACCATCGATAGAAACAATTGCGACAATCACAAATAAAATAATCAGAGAAAAAACGACGAGAATTCGAATGAAAAGAATGTTAATTAACGCAACTCAAAAAGAAGAGTTGCGCGTCGCCCTCGTTGATGGACAGCAACTGTTTGATTTAGATATCGAAAGTCCTGGCCACGAATCAAAGAAGGCGAATATCTACAAAGGACGTATCACTCGCATTGAGCCAAGCTTAGAAGCAGCATTTGTTGACTATGGCGCAGAACGACACGGATTCCTCCCTCTTAAAGAAGTAGCACGCGATTACTTTCCTGCAGGCTACACATACCAAGGTCGTCCAAGCATTAAAGAAGTGCTTAAAGAAGGCCAAGAAGTTATTGTTCAAGTTGAGAAAGAAGAACGTGGTAATAAGGGCGCCGCTCTTACTACCTTTATCTCTCTTGCGGGTAGCTACCTAGTATTAATGCCTAATAACCCAAGAGCCGGCGGTATTTCACGTCGTATCGAAGGTGATGAACGCACCCAACTTAAAGCGGCACTAAGCACTTTAGAGCTACCACAAGGTATGGGTTTAATTGTTCGTACAGCCGGTGTTGGTAAAAGCGCTGAAGAACTTGAGTGGGACTTAAATGTTCTACTTAATCACTGGAGAGCAGTAAAAGAAGCGGCTGATGCAAATCAAGCGCCTTTCCTTATCCATCAAGAAAGTAACGTTATCGTTCGTGCTATTCGTGACTACTTACGTCGCGATATTGGCGAGATCCTGATCGACAGCAACACTATTTTTGAACGTGCTCAAGCACACATTCAATTGGTACGCCCAGACTTCGTTAATCGTGTTAAAAAATACGACGGTGAAGTGCCTCTATTTAGCCACTACCAAATTGAAACTCAAATCGACTCTGCGTTCCAACGCGAAGTACGCTTACCTTCTGGTGGCTCAATCGTTATTGACCCAACAGAAGCACTGACTTCTATCGATATCAACTCTGCTCGTGCAACAAAAGGCAGTGACATCGAAGAAACCGCACTTAATACTAACCTAGAAGCAGCCGATGAAATTGCTCGTCAGCTACGTCTACGTGACCTTGGTGGTCTAGTGGTTATCGACTTTATCGATATGACACCAGTTCGTCACCAACGTGAAGTTGAAAACCGCATCCGTGAAGCCGCTCGTTTAGACCGTGCCCGCGTACAAATTGGTCGCATTTCACGATTTGGTCTGCTAGAAATGTCTCGCCAACGCTTGAGCCCGTCTCTTGCTGAAGCTAGCCACCATATTTGTCCACGCTGTTCAGGTACCGGCGTTGTTCGTGATAACGAATCTCTAGCGCTATCTGTTCTTCGTCTAATCGAAGAAGAAGCACTAAAAGACAATACCGCGCAAGTACTGGCGGTTGTGCCTGTGCCTATCGCCTCTTACTTACTCAACGAAAAACGCCGCAGCGTCAATCATATTGAGCGTAGCCAAGAAGTTAAGGTGCTTATCGTACCTAACTCAGATATGGAAACGCCTCACTACGAAATCGTTCGCGTTCGTGAAGGTGAAGAACAAAGCCTACTTTCATACCTATTGCCTAAAAAGCTAGATGCAATGAAAGAAGCGGAAGCTCGCGAAGCGGGTGAAGTAGAAGTTGCGCCAAAACGCATCGAAGAACCTGTACTACAAGGTTTTGCTTCTCCAACACAATCTGCAGCGCCAGCACCTCAAGCGGCTCCAGTTGCAGCAGCGGCTAAGCCGACTCCGTCAGCACCAAAAGCGCCTGGTTTGTTCTCTCGTATCTTCGCTGCTATCGGTAAATTCTTTAGTTCAGAAGAAGTAAAAGAAGAACCAGTAGTAGAAGAAAAACCGAAACCACAACGTCGCGATCGCAACGACAGCCGTCGTCGCAACAATCGTGATAATCGCCGCAGAAATAACAACCGCTCTAATCGTAACAACACAGAGCGTGATGAAACTGCGACTGATAAGCCTAATTCAACGTCTACTCAGCAAGAAGCGCCTCGTAAAGAGAACAAGCGTAAACCTCGTAAAGAGAGAAAGACACCGAATAAGGTTGAAGAACAAGGCAAGAAAATCGCTGAGCAAGCTCAGAAAGAGCCTGAAGCTGCGTCTAAGAGCGAAAAAGAAACTAAGACAAGTCAGGTTAAACAACGTCGCCAACGTCGTCAGATGAAAAAACAAGTGCGCGTTAAAGACCAACAAGCTGAAGCAAACCAACAAAACGTTGATGTCGCTAAAGCGCCTAAGCCTGTAGCTGAAAAACCAGCCAAGAAACAACAACCGAAAGGTCAAGTTTCTACTGAAACAGCAGCAACTGAACAAGCTGACAAGTCTGAACAAAACGAAGCGCCACAACAACGTCGCAATCGTCGCTCACCTCGTCACCTACGTGCCAGTGGACAACGTCGTCGTCGCGGTCGCGATCGCAGACCTAATCCGTTCCGTCTACGTAAAGGTGGTGTTGCCTCTCCTGAGATGGCAATGGGCAAAGTTATGCCAAAATATGACTTACCTAAGCCTAAGAGAAAGCCACGTGTAGCTGAAGAAGTTATCGCTACGGGTATCACCAGTGGTGTTGCTTTCCCTGAAATGTCGATGGGTAAAGTGATCATCATGAAAGCAGCGCCAACGGTTACTGAGCAGCCTGTTATTGAGCAACCGGTTATTGAACAACCTATTGCGAAAACAGAAGCGGTAGCAGCACCAGAAGTTGTCGTAGCACAAGCGGTAGTGACTGAAACCGTTACAGCTCCACAAGCTGAAGTGAAAGCGGTTGAAACGCAAAACGTTGAAGCACCTGCAGTACCACCAGTTGTTAACGAAGCTGTTGAGCCACAACCTGCGCCAGCCACTAATGAAGTTGCTGAAGCTAAAGCGGTTGAAGCTGTTTCTAACGAGACGCCAGTGAGTGAAAGCAGTGTTAGTGAAGCACTAGTTGTAGAGCCTGCGCCGGCTAAAGCTGAACCTGTTGCGGCCGTTGAGCCTCAAGCGGCAAAAGCAAGCTTTAAAGGCCACGCTCAGTCAGGTATGACTAGCGCACCTGGCCCACAGCAACTACAGGAAATTACGGTTAATGCCGCAAACTTCCGTAGCGAGCGCTTTGAAGGTCGTGCAGCGGGTAGTCAAGCAGCAACGCATCAAGCTTCTGCTGGTACCACTAAGCCTAGCTTCTAGTCCACGTAAAATGTAAACCGAGAGCCAGCCATTAGGTTGGCTCTTTTTTTATATCTAGATAACACAAGATATGCATCTTGCACCTTATCTCTTGATTGCACTTCAACGGTGTTTCCGTTAGGATTCGCCGACTAAACAATAATTGTAAGAAGAAATGAATTCATATGTTTGAATCTCCTCAATTTTCAACCACCAGCGTCAAAAATGACGTTCTGTCAGGACTGACCGTTGCACTGGCCTTGGTTCCCGAAGCGGTCGCGTTTGCCTTTGTTGCCGGAGTTGACCCTATGGTCGGCCTATACGCTGCCTTCATCGTCGGTTTAATTACCTCTATTTTTGGTGGTCGTCCGGGAATGATTTCTGGCGCAACCGGCGCAATGGCTGTGGTTATGGTCAGTTTAGTCGCCGTACATGGCGTGCAATATCTGTTTGCGACCATTATGTTGACCGGTATTCTGCAAATATTAGCTGGCGTATTTAAGCTGGGTAAGTTTATTCGCATCGTGCCGCATCCGGTAATGATTGGCTTTGTAAACGGTTTGGCGATTGTTATCTTCCTTGCTCAGCTTGGGCAATTCAAAGCCCCTGATGTTGCAGGAGTAATGACTTGGCTTCCTAGCGACCAAATGGCCGTTATGTTTGCCCTGATTGCGCTGACTATGGCTATCATCTATTTTCTGCCGAAGTTTACAACGGCCATCCCCTCGTCATTGGTTGCTATTGTCACCGTTACTCTTATTGTTCACTTTTTCGGATTAGACACTCGCACCGTAGTTGATTTCTTACGTGCCATGTCGGGAGATTCAAACGCCACCTTAGCGGGGTCATTACCAACCTTCTCCATTCCACAAGTGCCACTCTCTCTTGAAACGTTAAAAATCATCCTGCCATACGCGATTATTTTAGCGGCTATTGGATTAATTGAATCACTACTGACTCTGACAGTACTCGATGAAATGACCAACACCCGCGGTAAGAGTAACCGTGAATGTGTCGGTCAAGGTATTGCTAACCTAAGCTGTTCGGTATTTGGCGCTATGGGTGGCTGCGCCATGATTGGTCAATCTATGATCAACATAAACTCTGGTGGTCGTGGACGACTGTCTGGGATTGTGGCGGCGCTTGCGCTACTGATGTTCATCTTGTTTACCTCGGGTCTTATTGAAATGATCCCACTCGCCGCACTGGTTGGAGTCATGTTCATGGTAGTTATTGGCACTTTTGAATGGGCAACCTTTAAACTGGCTCGTCGCGTACCAAAACAAGATTTCTTTGTCATTATCCTAGTGACTGTAGTGACGGTACTGACCGACCTTGCAGTTGCGGTGGCGGTGGGCGTTATTGCCTCAGCACTGATGTTTGCATGGCAACACGCTAAGCACATCTACGCAAGCAGCCAGCTAAACGAAGAAGGCTCTAAGGTCTACCAAATCCACGGCCCTGTCTTCTTTGGCTCGGTAGCTAACTTCCTAGAGCTATTTGACGCTAAGAATGACCCTGAGGATGTGATTGTCGATTTTGCGGATTCTCGCGTGACCGATCACTCGGCTATCGAAGCTATCGAAACCCTTGCCGAGCGCTACAACGCCGAAGGTAAAACCTTACACCTTCGTCACCTAAGCCAAGATTGTCGTGCACTATTAGACAAAGCAGGCAGCCTAGTTGAAATTAACGTTAAGGAAGATCCTAGCTACAAAGTCGCCACCGATGTGCTTGCGGGTTAGTCTTATTTAAAGTTATAAAGACAAAAAAATGCCACTCATTTTAAATGAGTGGCATTTTTAGTTTATCAATTTAGCGTTTTATCTGTGCTTGATTAAGCGCCTTTAGGTGGCACAAATGCATCAAGCCCTAACACCTTACCTTTGTATTTTTCAATACGCACTAAAGATGAGTTCGCAGCACAACCGTTTGCAAGGCGTGATGTCGGAATATCACTAGTTAGAACGTTAGCCCCACCATTTCGACAAATACCTGTTTCAGGATCAAGATCTGGCCAACCACCTTCGTGAATACACACTGAACCTGGCTTAATACCATCAGAGACTAACGCCCCTACTAATACTTCACCTCTATCATTGTAAGCTCTAACTAAGTCACCTGTTTTAATGCCCATAACTTTTGCATCTTCGGTGTTAATAGAGATTGGTTCACGATTGGCAATGGCATATTCATCGCGCAATTTAGCGTAGTTAAACTGACTATGTAGACGATGAGCGGCGTGTGCAGTCATTAGCTGAAGCTCGCCTTTCTTAGCTGAGCCGATAAACTCAGTAGGTGCCATCCATGTTGGATGTGGAGGACAATCCTCGTAGCCATAACCTTCAATGGTTTTTGAGAATATTTCTATTTTACCACTTGGCGTACCTAATGGGTTCATGATCGGATCTTTACGGAAATCGGCATGACGAACAAAACCTGCCGCATCTTTATTAAATCGCATTTCGATCAGTTCATTAGTGTCCCAGAAGCGCCCAAAGTTTGGCATACGTATACGTGCTGCACGTCCTGCTTTTTGCGCTGTATCATAAAACTCTTTCAGCCAATCCATTTCTGATTTACCTTCGGTGTAGACATCACGGCCACCCGCTTTAAGTAACTCAGCCATATCAGCAAACACATCAAAGTCATTACGCGCTTCACCTTGCGCTTCTACGACTTTTTTCATTGGTACTAGATGTTGATTCGAATAATCACCAGTCATCGTCATATCGTTGCGTTCAAACGAAGTCGTAATTGGCAACACAATGTCTGCATGCTTCGCAGCAGCAGTCCAATAGATTTCAGAAATAACAACAAGTTCAGGCTTATTCCACGCTTTGATCAAGCGATTAGTATCTTGGTGATGAGTGAAGTTGCCCCCACCAGCCCACCAAATCATCTTGATATCAGGGAAGGTTTTATCATGGCCATTATGTTGATACTTGCCACCTGGATTTTCTAACGCTTCTACAATTCTCGCAACTGGGAATGAATTTACCGCTCCCGATACAGCCCAATCATTACCTGCTGATGAGCCACCACCAATGGATGCCGAAATTGCTGGCAAAATGGCAGCATCACGAGTTGGATTACCACCATTTGAGTAATGATAAGAGAAACCAAAACCACCGCCTGGAAGGCCAATTTGGCCAAGCATTGCAGATAGTGTGGCAATCATCCAGTGTCTTTGTTCGCCGTATTGCTGACGTTGAATACCCCATCCAGCCATTAACATGGTGCGATTTTTAGAGAAAATATCCGCTAGAACTTCAATCTGCTTAGCTGGTACGCCAGAAATATTGGCCGCCCATTCAGCGGTTTTTTCTTCACCATCTTCTTTACCAAGTAAATACGCCTCAAACTTATCGTAGCCTGTGGTGTATTTATCTAGGAATGCCTTATCGTGTTTGTTGTTTTTCACTAATGTGTGGGCAATACCCATCAATAACGCCACGTCAGTCAATGGATGAGGAGCTATCCATTGCACCTTATCACCAAAGAAATCGATGGTTTCTGAGCGCATTGGGTCAATAGCAATAATGGTTTTTCCTGAACTTTTTAACTGATTAAAAAACTCTAGCCCTGAACAATCCGTTGAACTCCATGCAATCTTAAGTGTGTTTAAAGGGTTCATACCCCAAAGCACCACAACGTCACTGTGTTCCATAACAACAGGATAAGTTGTTTGTTGCTCATACACTTCAATAGAGCCCATAACATGCGGCATGATAACTTGAGCGGCACCGGTTGAGTAATCACCTAAGTGACCCGAGTATCCACCAGCCATGCTCATATAACGTTGTAACAAGGTTTGAGCCTTGTGTAACACACCAGACGAACGCCAACCATAAGAACCCGCAAAAATGGCTTCAGGGCTGTTTTCTTTACGAATACGCATGTGTTGTTCATGGATAAGTTTATATGCTTCATCCCACGAAACCTTCACAAACTCATCACTGCCGCGACTCCCTTTTGGCGCAGTCGGATTTTCTAGATAGCCTTTGCGCACTACTGGGTGTGTAATTCTTGCTTGGGTATGAACCTGATCTGGACCCGTTGTTTGCAAGCTATTTGCAACTGTCTGTGCCAATGCGTTAGTAGAAGAGATCAACTTCCCATCTTGTACTTTACATAGCATTGGTCCCATGCGACCTGCAGTAAGAATTCCAGAACCCTTCTTCGACGCTGCATTAACAGATAATGGCGCAAATGAAGTAAATGCGGCTGCTCCAGCAACCATCCCAGAGCCTTTTAAAAAGCCCCTACGGGTGATGTTTGTCATAGTAAATTGCCTTTTATTTCAACGTTAGTGACCGACCACATCTTTTGCGTGGTTTTGAAAGAATTTGGTTAGTATTTCAAGATCTAATTCTGAGATATCGGTTCGATCTCCCATTCCTTTAGCAACAGGTCCCCATGCATTTACGGTAAAGTGATTTGCAGGAATTTTGGCATGACAAGTTGCACAATAAACATTATCTAATTCTTCAGCGTACGCCCATAAAGGTTCAAAGGTATCTAATACTGGCGCATCAATTGTGGTAGTTAATGAAGCCGTTCTCCAAGAGTTACCATATCGATCTTCTTCAAACTGTCCTACTTCTAGTTGTTTTTGTCCTGCTTCAGAAAGGCTTGCGATGATATTTCGTTGACCTTTACTCATATATAAAACTTGTTCGGCACCTTTCATTTGGTAACCAGAAAGTTTAATCATTCGTTTTTGGTCTTCGTATTTAACGACATCCATTTCAACGGCAGGATTAATAACACCTAGATCACCTAAACTAATTTTATTAACGCTGAAAACTTGTTTTACATCAGAAGGGGTATTTGCTGTTAGCGCAACAATACGATCGTAAGCTTCACGATCGAGCTCTGGTTCAGGTGCAAAGTGGGCAACGCCTTTATGGCAATCAATACAAGTTTGATTGTTCTCTTTAGCGTATTTATGCATTTTCACTGCGTCATCAGACTGCTCGTAACTGTCCATTGCGTCAAAGGAGTGACATGAACGACATGTAGCAGAATCATTCTCTCTAAATTGGGCCCAAACAGCCTCTGCCATAGCTAAACGATGGTCTTCATATTTATCTTCTGAATCAATTTTTCCAGTCACAAATTCATGATAAATATCTTTAGATGCTCGGATCTTAGTAACAACGTAATCCAAGGGTTCTTTTGGTATGTGGCAATCGGAACACTCAGCTCGAATACCTTTCGCATTGGTAAAGTGAACGGAACCTTGATACTCCTCGTAAGGAATTTCCATTGAATGACAAGATAGACAAAACTCCGTGCTTGAAGTTTTGTGCATGATGGCCGCAGTACCACCTAAGCTCAACCAGCCAATAAATACACCTATCATAACCATAAGTGCTATATATCTTTTTTTTATTGTCATGTCCTAATTCTTTAATAGATATTTGCTATTAAGCTATCTCATTAAAAAAATAGTTACTGAGTTGTTTTTCACACAATTATTATGTCCAATGTTTAATAATATTAAAATTGATTTTGATCAATTTTAATATTTCCAAGTTTATTTAATTATTTACAGTTAAATACTTAGCATTTTGTATTATTAATAATGACGTATTTAATTAATAATATATTAATGATTCTCATTTCTTTTCCATTAATAATTCGTCACTTTTTATTAACTCTTCCATTGCCACCGCATCATGGGTACAAAACGGTTGCATATTAACGCAATGCAACCCTTCATCAAGTTCATCATCGGCGGCCTCTTTTTGCTCAACGGGGGCTTCGTTATCTAGTTGTTTTAAATGAAATTTAAGAGTCGCTAACGCTATCAAACCAAACACTAAATTCCCTAGCGCTTGGCCATACAAAACCCCAAGTGCGCCAAATAGTGCAGAACCTAAATAGACAAAAGGAATGGTGCCCAAGGTTGCTTTACCCACATTTAATGCAGTGGAATACAGAGGTCTACCGAGATTATTAAACGAGGTATTTGCGACAAATTGCGCGCCATTAAACAAAAAGGTAATCGCAATGTAAGTGCAAAATGTTCGAACCAGCACATCGGCATCGCCAGTGAGGTTAAAGGCATTCACAATTTGCGACTGCAAAAAGAACAACACCACACTGACCAATAGACAGTAAACCGTCACCACCAACAACGAATTACGCAGCGTTTCTTTCACTCTATCTATGCGCAGTGCACCGTAATTTTGTCCGATAATAGGACCCACTGCCCCCGACAATGCAAAAATAGCCGCAAACACTACGGGCGTTAATCTCCCCATCACCGCAAACCCAGCGACAAAGTCTTCACCATATTGCGCAATGGCACTTGTCACAATGGCGTTGCCTACGGGTGTCGCAATATTGGTACAAATGGCAGGGAATGCAATGGCGAAGATAGCTCGCTGGCTCATTAACCAATGGCGATAGTTAAAACGTCCAACAAGGTTGTGCTGTCTAATTAAAGGGGCTAAGGAAAACGTCAATACGGTCGCGCGGGAGATCACCGATGCTAATGCGGCGCCTTCGACATTCCACATAAATACGAAGATAAAAATGGGGTCTAAAATGGCGTTGACTACCCCACCCCAAATAGTGGCCATCATCGAACGTTTGGCATCCCCAGCGGCACGTAGCGCCGCTCCTGCTGCCATACCTAGAGCAACTATGGGTGTACTAGGCAATAAAATGTACATGTAATCTTTAGCGTGCTCAAAGGCCGCACCTTTAGCACCGATTAATGTCAGCAATTCAGGAATATAATAAGTCATAATGCCGGTAATGACGGCATTGACTAGAAAGGCTGTCACCAATATGTTGATGACTAGATGCTTAGCACTTTTCCTCTGTTTTGCGCCAAGTTCTTTTGATACCAACGCTCCCATAGCAATTGAAGTACCAATGGAAATAGAGGTTGAGAAAAAGATTAAGGTTCCAGCAAACCCCACAGCTGCTGCCAGTTCCACCTGACCGAGCATACTGATAAACATCATATCGAGCAGGTCGACAATAAATAATGACATTAATCCAATGGAACCCGCACCTGACATGGTCAGTATGTGTTTCATTGTCGAACCTTGTACGAACTTCGCTTCCTGCTCTGCCACCGTCACTCCTTGATATCTTCTAATACCATTCGCAAGCACTACCACCATCAAGTAGGTTTACTCGATAGAATGCCTCGTTAATAGCACGTTCAGTATTAATTCCTCAGTAATTCAAAGGCCAGTAGCAGCATTGTCACCCCCACTAAACCTTCCAGCACTTTCCAAGTATGGGCTTTTTTGAAGTAAGGGGTTAATAATCTTGCGCCATAACCCAAACTAAAAAAGAAAATAAACGAAGCGCACACAGCACCTAAGCCAAATTCATATTTATCTGCGCCATATTGGGTGGACACAGAACCTAAGAACACTAAGGTATCTAGGTAAACATGCGGGTTTAACCAAGTGAACGCCAAACACACCGCTAATGTTTTCGCTAACGAGGATGGTGCTTTCGCAGTAGGGTCAAGCGTGTGTTTATTGCGAAATGCCGACCACAGGCTGCTCAGCCCATACACGATTAAAAACAAGGCGCCGGCATAACGGGCAATATCTTCGACTTGCGGATAGGCTTTCACCACCACTGAAAAGCCCGCAACACCAGCAAAAATCAACAATGCATCCGAGCATGCACACACTAAGCACACCCAAAAAACATGCTGACGCATTAAACCTTGCTTAATCACAAAAGCATTTTGTGCGCCAATAGCCAAAATAAGAGAAAGCCCAATCGAAAGTCCGGCAAAAAAAGGCGACATAGTATTACCCACAACAATAAAAATGGTGGATAACTTTACAGTTCACTTGCATAAATAGCAATTTGAGGAAGTGGTCTTTAGAAAAGAAAAAGAGCAAACCCATGACTATGAGTTTGCTCTGAATGCCCACAGGTAAAAAGTAATGAGCGGTATCACTTTTTATCCATAATACTGACTAAATACTGTCCCAGTATGAGGATAGTGATTAGCCAGTCATTATTATAAATATCAATCCGGCGATAGAAATCCACTTATAAATTTGGGCATATAATCAATTTAGGTAAGTTCATAAACTAAATTGACATTAGACCGGAAGCTAGCCATGTATCATCGCAATGCCACGACACAAATAAGAGGTATGGAGTAGCTAGCCTCCAGAATTTTAGTACTTAAGCGCGTTTCGCTTTAAGTGCTTCATCTACCGCTACAGCAAGTGCTACTGACGCACCTACCATTGGGTTGTTACCCATGCCGATGAAGCCCATCATAGCAACGTGAGCAGGTACAGAAGAGCTACCAGCAAACTGAGCGTCAGCGTGCATACGACCCATAGTATCTGTCATACCGTAAGATGCAGGACCTGCAGCTACGTTATCTGGGTGTAGAGTACGACCAGTACCGCCACCTGAAGCTACAGAGAAGTATGATTTGCCTTCACGGTTACATTCTGATTTGTAGATACCAGCAACTGGGTGTTGGAAACGTGTAGGGTTAGTTGAGTTACCAGTGATACTTACGTCAACACCAGCGCTACGCATGATAGCCACACCTTCACGTACATCATCAGCACCGTAACAATCAATCTCGCCACGAGGACCTTGAGAGAAACGACGACGTTCTACTTCTTTTAGCTCGCCAGTATCGTAATCAAATTGAGTTCTCACGTAAGTGAAACCGTTGATACGAGAGATAAGGTAAGCCGCATCTTTACCTAGACCATTAAGAATAACTTTTAATGGAGTAGTACGTGCTTTGTTTACGTTAAGTGCGATTTTGATTGCACCTTCAGCTGCCGCAAATGATTCGTGACCAGCTAGGAAAGCAAAACATGTGCTTTTTTCGTCAAGAAGACGAGCCGCTAGAGCACCGTGACCGATACCAACTTGACGTTGGTCAGCAACACTACCTGGTTTACAAGATGCTTGTAGACCTTTACCGATAGCATTTGCCGCTTCGATAGAAGATTTGCTGTCTGTGAATAATGCGTAAGCGGTACCTAGTGTGTACGCGTCTACTGCACTTTCAAAAGCGATAGGCTGAGTTTCCATGACTTGTTCACGGGTATCAATGCCGAATTCTTTACAATAAGCAGCCGCTTCTTCTAAAGATTTTAAGTTCATTTCTGCTAATAGAGCTTGAGTTGCGTTGTTCATGATTCAGTCCTCTTCGCTTACTGTTGACGTGGGTTGATAGTTTTAACAGCTTCTGCAAAACGGCCGTATTGACCACTTGCTTGAGCTAGTGCAGTTTCTGCATCAACGCCAGCATCAAGTGCTTTCATGAACTTGCCTAGGTTCATGTATTGATAACCGATAACTTCATCGTTTTCATCAAGACCCATTTTAGTCACGTAGCCTTCAGCGATTTCCATGTAACGAACGCCTTTAGCTTTAGTTGAGTAGCTTGTACCCACTTGGCTACGTAGTGTTTGACCTAGATCTTCTAGTGCTTCACCTACTTCTAGACCGCCATCAGAGAATGCAGATTGAGTACGACCGTAAGTGAATTGAAGGAAGATTTCACGCATTGCTACGTTAATTGCATCACACACTAAGTCAGTGTTCATTGCTTCAAGAATTGTTTTGCCTGTAAGAATTTCAGACGCCATAGCTGCTGATTGAGTCATGCCTGAACAACCGATAGTTTCGATTAGCACTTCTTCAATGATGCCTTCTTTAACGTTTAAAGTTAGTTTTGCAGCACCTTGTTGTGGAGCACAACCGCCCACACCGTGGCTTAGGCCAGAAATTGCAATAACTTCTTTAGGGTTAATCATGCGGCCTTCTACTGGGATTGGAGAAGAAGCATGTAGGTCGCCACGTTGAATTGGGCACATTGATTGAATTTCGTTTGTGTAATGCATAGTGTTTTCCGCTCTAACAAATGAATTAAGCTTGGGAAAACAGTGAAGAATGGGCAGAATGAGAATTGAAGATACACCCTACCAAACCGAGTACCATAATAGTACTAGCTACAATTATCCTAAGATAAATACGTCACTGCTTTCGATTTTAGTAGGAGTCATCAGCCAAAGATTTGGCGGTTAAGTAGGTGGAACCCCATCACCTGTGCAACTAATTTAGGTCATGACACATTTGATAACAACATATTCATATGAAACCTAACATTACTGCGATGAAATAAGATATTCACAAAAGTTTGCGCTCAAACAAACTATTCTTTAAACCCTTTATTGATCAACTAGATACAAATTGAAAATAATAGGTAAAAAACAGATAAATCCGCAAATTGGTCCATAATTAACCGAGTTAGCCAATGCGAGATAAAAAATAATGTCACGGACAAGCATCAAATATAAGGAATTACCCAATTCCCTTTCTCTAATCAGCAAGACTTTATTTAAATCTCAAACCAATATTGAAATCCCTCTACTCAATTTAACCCTTCATGAATTTAACTTTAAGCCGGCACATCTTGCTCGCTATCAGCAATATTGTGGTTTTCCAGCAGAGCATTTCCCTCTGCCTTATCTTTTTGTTGCCAGCCAAAAAGCACAACTGGCTTTATTAAGCGACCCTCGCTTTCCTCTAAAAATATTGGGACTTATTCATACCCGCATCCATTTTTTCCAAAATGATGCCATAGTGCCAAGCACCCCGTTAGACATCACAGTCGCAATTGGCAAAGTAGAACACAAAGATCGCGGCATTGAATTTGAGTTACAGGTGCGCTTTTTAGACTCAGGCAAGATAGTGTGTGGTTTTGACAGTCATTATTTTTCTATCACTCACCTGCAGCGCGCCAATAAACCTGCGCCAATACTAGAGCAATACCCTAGCTATCAAATGATAGATACCTTATCGTTTTCCGAACCGGATGTACGCGGCTATGCCAGAATATCCGGCGACTATAATCCAATCCATTTGCATCGAATTACCGCAGCGCCATTTGGTTTCAAACACCCTATCGCACATGGGATGTATTTATTAGCTCGCTCTATGGTGTCGCTGGAAATCAACCCAGCCTCAATTGCAGTGCAATTTAAACGTCCTGCGCTATTGCCAACTCACACTCAACTGCTCAAAGATGGACAGCAAGCGGTGTTACTCAATGCTCAAAACAAACCGCTATTAGATTTACAATGGCGCACTTAACATCATTCACCTAACATAGCGCACTTAAATCATTGCTGCGTGAGGGTCACTGTGACTATGCCGTGATCACTGGCCATTCGGTCAATGGCATAGATAGGATTGATCAAATGGCTATCCGAGACTAAGTACTCACTTACCTCATATAAGCAAGAGGCGCTAGCGCGATCAAACTCTTCGGATAACAAGACATAATCTAATATGTTGCCCTTAGCGCCATAATAGTGAGTGGGAATAGGCTCTATTGGTGTGGCTAATAAACCTTTGGCATCTTGCAGATAGCCGCTACTCTGATAGCCGCCAGTCTGTAACTGCTGTTCATCCAAGGTGAGAGTTGAAAATTCGGCGCTATGCAAATCTCGATTAAAATCGCCTAGCAACACCTGCGGATAACCTATTTCAGCTTTGCGCTCTGCCATAAACGCACTTAAAAAACGCGCTTCTAGCCCGCGTTGCATGGTTGAACGCCAACGCTCTACTTCTAATAAGTGTTCATTGGGCACAGTTAATGCTTTGGGCCTTTGAGACTTAAAGTGCACCACGAACACATCCACTTTGCCTATCATGGGCAGTTCTATGACCGCATGGAGAGGCGCGCGACTAAATGCAAAACCAAGCTCTTGGCTAGCAAGGGTATCGGCGATAACAGGGTTAGCACTCACTATCGGGTAACGTGACGCTATGCCGACAACTGGCTCTGAATAGATAAACTCATCTTCAATTTTTGGCTCATCGATAACCGAGAAATGACGGTAGCCTAAATCCAGCAATTGCTCTTGTAATGGCAAAGGGCTAAAGATCTCTTGAAAGCCAATAATGTCAGCATCGCTGAGTTTGATTTGATCAAACGTCCAACGCTGTTTGTCCTGCCATTGATCTATGCTGTAGATGTTTTCAAAATCGTAATACGCCCCAGGCGGGCTAAGATAATTGAATAAATTAAAGGTACTGATCTTGAACTGATGTAATGCCAAAGTGTCTTTGTCCATGTGGTAAGCACAACGCATACCTTCACGATAACCCAAGTTACTGGTTTCAGCGAGTTTCATGGAGTATCTTAAATAGATAAACAGGATAAGGAGAGCTCGAAATGGAGTATGCCAAACTTGGCCATAGTGACCTGCAAGTATCACGTGTCTGCTTAGGCAGCATGACTTGGGGTGTGCAGAACAATCAACAAGACGCCGATCTGCAAATTAACCATGCGCTAGAACAAGGCATTAATTTTATCGATACCGCAGAAATGTATGCCATTCCTGCAACCCCTGACACCTACGGTAAAACAGAAACTATTATTGGCGACTGGATTTCACGTCATCAAGCGCAGCGCCAAAACACCATCATTGCCACTAAAGTGGCAGGCCCTGGTATGCATTGGGTGAGAGATGGCGGCCCAATCACCGCAGAGGCGGTGATTCAATCGGTAGAAAAGTCTCTACAACGCCTACAAACCGATTATATCGACCTTTATCAACTGCACTGGCCAAATCGCACCTCACCGCACTTTGGCAAGCAGTGGCCAAATACCTTTAGCTTTGATGAAGTAGACGTAACTGCGCAGCGGTCGCAGATGTTAGAGATTTTACAAGCCCTGCAAGAATGCGTCAGCGCGGGTAAAATTCGTCATTGCGGGCTATCCGATGAAACCCCTTGGGGGATCAGCACTTATTTGGAGCTAGCCAAACAACACAGCCTGCCCAAAATGGTCTCTATTCAAAATGAATTTAGCTTACTATGCCAAAAAGACTGGCCGTATTTAATTGAGCAGTGTCATCACAATGATGTTGCCTATTTACCTTGGTCACCACTGGCTACCGGACTATTAGCGGGCAAGTATGCTAACGGTGCTCGCCCTAACGGTACTCGCTGGAGCTTGATGAATCCAAAAAGTATTTACCGAAGCACTGCCCTTGCCCATGAAGCTGTGGCGCAGTATTGCCAGATTGCTCACGACCTAAATATCACCCCAGCACAGTTGGCGTTGGCTTGGTGTAACAGTGTGCAAGGCGTGACTTCAAGCATCATTGGCGCGACAACCTTGCCTCAACTAAAAGAGAACATTGCTGCGTTTGATATTATCCTTGATGAGCAAGCATTAACGCGTATTACGCAGGTTATTAAACAGTTCCCTGCACCTTATTAAACGCCTATCCATTAAAGCCCGAATGGCTGGGTACACCCAGCCTTTACACGAGATTTATCCATGAGTAACGCTGTCAGCCTACCGCCACCTGCGCCCATTTCTGCTAAATCACATCGCATTTTACTGAGTATTATTGCCGTGGCTCTGACACTGGTCGCTATCTTTAACCTTGCCGATCACTACACCCTGCTCAAACTTGATGAGTCTATCGACCAAGGGCTGATTGCCTTTGCTTCGGTGCGTAGTATCCATGCCATTATTTCAGTGCTACAAGGCACAGAAATTAATGTGCCAGTGGTAACGCTTAGCGTCGGTGAAATCCTCTCACCAGCCACAGAGATACTGCAATCAACTTCTAGTGTGCTCACCACGGCCCTTGCCTCCCTTGGCTTGCAACGTATTTTGTTGGATGTATTTACCAATAAAATCGTCAACATCACCATTGCGTTAAGTGCGATTAGTTACCTAGTCACGCTGTGGGTTGTGCCAATGGCACGCTTTACTAAATACACCCAGCCAACGTTTTTTATTTTGTGTTTTACGCGCTTTTTATTGGTAGGCACATTGCTCCTCAATAGCATGGCCGATACCTTGTTTCTCAACGAACAAACCGAGCAAATCACGCAACAAACGGACTTTATCGCCACTGATTTACATCAGTTCAATCAAGATTTAATGAATGGCACCACCGCAGATGCAGATGAGCAGACACAAGATGACAGTTTCATGAGTAGCGTGAAACACACTTGGCACAACGTAACCAATGGCTTTTCTGATACCAAGCAAGATCTGCAACACAAGTTTGATGAACTAAAAATCAAAACAGAATCTTTAGTGGTCAACCTATTGAAGCTAATTGCCATGTTCGTGTTAAAAACGATTTTGATACCGATTGGCTTTTTGTTGCTATTGAAGAATTTGTACTGGGGATTAATTCGTCGTATCTCAGTGGTATAACCGGATAGAGTGATACAGTTAGGGCCCTATAAATTAGGGCCCTTGTTATTTTTTACGCTCAATAGCCTCAAGCTAGGCTTCAGAAACCACATCCAATGGCTTGGCTTTTCTTTTCCAGCGAATCGGCATTAAAGGCACCACAATCATTGCGATGCCAATGGCGGTAAGGGTATCTGGGATCTCATCAAACCACATAATGCCAAACAGAGTCACAAACACTAAGCCTGAGTATTCAGCTAATGCAATTTGGCTTGCGGGCGCTTTTCGATAACCAATCACCACTAATGCATGGTAGCTGAGCACAAACACATTAATGGCGGTGATCCAAAAGATATGACGCATATGAATTTCTGACCATTGTGGCAACGCCAATAACAAAGCGCCCGGTATCGTTAATGCCGTAGTCCAAAACAGCGTCGAAACCACCGACTGTTCCTTGGGTAAACGTTTAATTAAAATATTACCCACCGCCATTGCTAGCGCACTGCCTAAAGCAATAATCGCCGCCCAATGAAAGTGTTCAGGCCTTAGCACCACCAGCACGCCTAAAAAGCCGATACCCGTAGCAATGATTTTTTTCAGCGGTGGTACTTCTTGTAAAAACACCACCGACAAAGGCAGCATCATCAAAGGTGCGACATAAAACATCGCATTCGCGGTGGCTAAGGTTAAGTGAGTAATCGCTACCATAGCGCAACCACTGCCAATTAAAATGAACTGTGCGCGCCAAAAGTTAATCTTGCCACAACCTTGCATACGCTCTGCTTTGGGCAATCGCCACCATAACGGCGCAATAATCAACAAGCTCATCACCTGACGAATAAAGACGTACTGAAACGTCGGTACTTCGCCATTGAGCACTTTCAGTGAGACATCAGACAAAGAGGCTAAAAAATTAGCAAATACTAAGAGTAAAATTGCCTGAGAGACATTATTAATGCGCATAAAACCTTAACAGATAACAACCAACAAAAGACGCGCGAAGATACCAGTGTTTAGCGAATAAATCCAATTTGTATGACAAGTACGCAAACGAAAATCTGGGCTCATTTATGCCGGAGGCTCATTTATGCTATAGGTTCATTATGTTAAGGTAGCCCCTGCTGGACTAACACCTAATATTGAGTATCGACACCTTGAACAAAAACAAAGCACATCCACCAAAGCATGCGGTTAAAGCCGGGCTTCACCCTAAAAACAAACACCATGGTCGATACAATATTGATGCGTTAGTTAAGGCATTACCTGCGCTAAAGAGCAAAATTATTTTAAATCCAAAGGGTGAGAAAACCGTTAACTTTAGCGATCCTGATTCGGTGCTCATGCTCAATAAAGCGCTATTGGCATTACACTATCAAGTGCGTGTTTGGGATATTCCGCAAGGCTATTTATGCCCGCCTATTCCTGGCCGCGCCGATTATGTACATCGCCTCGCCGAACTGCTAGAAAAAACCACAGAGGCTACTGAGACCATCAAGGTACTTGATATTGGCACCGGTGCCAGCTGTATCTACCCAATTATTGGCGCGACCGATTACCAGTGGCATTTTACCGCCAGTGATGTCGACCCAGTATCAATTAAAGTTGCCAGTGAGATTGCGGCGCAGAATCCGCATCTATCAGAAAAGATCACGCCCAGATTGCAAACCGACGCTAAACATATTTTCCAAGGTGTCATTAAAGAGGGAGAGTATTACCACCTAGCAATGTGTAACCCTCCTTTTCATAAGTCGCTAAAAGAGGCGCAGTTAGGCACGCAAAGAAAAGCCAGTAACCTTGCCAAAAACCGAGTGAAACGTGGCGCTCAAGGCATGAATACTAAAGCCTCCACAATAAAACCTCAGCAAAAAGGACTTAACTTTGGCGGACAAAAAGCCGAGCTATGGTGTCCCGGAGGAGAAGAAGCCTTCATCAAAAATATGGCCAATGAAAGCGCATTATTTAAAGACCAAGTGGGCTGGTTTAGCACTTTGATCTCTAAAAAAGAAAACGTTTCTAGTATGAAGAAAAAACTCACTAGCTTGAAAGTCAAAGAGATCAAAGTCGTCGAAATGTCGCAAGGACAAAAAATCAGCCGCTTTATCGCATGGCGGTATTAGTCGAGCTTTAGAGCCTAGCTACCACTGATAAACTCAACATCACAGCGCTGTCCTACAAACAAGCTCTGCGAGTCATTATTCAGTGACACAGTCACTGCAAAGGTATTACTGGCAGCATCAATAATCGGGTCGATAATAGAGACCTTACCTTGATAGGTGGCATCTTTACCCAGCGCCGACAGATTCACCTGTTGTCCTTTACTGATTTTGCCATACAGCTCAGCAGGCAACACCACTTCAGCATGGATAGGGTTTAAGGTCGCAATGCGCAAAAACGGTTCTTCATCGACAAATTCACCGGGATCTTTAATGCGCTCAATCACCACCCCAGAAATAGGACTGCGAGTTTGCCTTTGGCTTAAACGAACCTTAGCTTCTTTAAGCTGAAACTCAGCCAAACGTTGTTCGGTCAGCATCTCGTCTTGCTCATTGTCAGAAATCAGACTCTTACGATACAAATCAGCGTTTCGCTCGACCTTACGACTGGCAAAATCTAGCCTTGCTTTGACCGTATTCACAGCGGCGATTTCAACGGTAGAGTTCAGTTTCATCACTACCTGCCCTTTCTTAACTTTATCGCCTCGGTTAACCCTAAGCTCTTTGATAACCCCTTGCACTTCACTGCTAAGCTCAACCTCTGAACTGGGTTCGAGTAAGCAGCTAAAAGGAGAAATCAGCGGATGGCTAGCATCGTTTGCGTTATTGGCATAAGAGGTAAAAGAGGCCAGCAACAATGTGCTTGCTAGTGTCCATTTGCCAAAATATGTTTGCTCGAACTTCCATGTTTTACAGCTTGTCATGTTTACACCTGATTTTGAGAGAAAGACAACACTTCCTGTTGTTGTTCATCGTGTTTTAGCAATTGCTTTCGGCTCTGGTCTTGCTGACGTTCAATGCGCTTTTGACACTGCCGAATGCCATTAAATAATAGTTTACTTTTCAAACTGTTGGGCATTGGAATTAGATTTATTAACGCCAATAATTTGGCCCACTTAGCGGTAATCAGCTCTTCTTCTAATGACAGAATAAATTCGACGCTGCCTCTGTCCCCTTGCCGAGCACAGCGACCTTCCAATTGCCTGTCTACTCGTGAAGAATCATGCAGACCTGTCACCATGACATGTAGCCCGCCTTGCGCTTCCACTTGGCTGTCTAATTTAATATCTGTTCCCCTACCTGCCATGCTTGTCGCAATCGTAATTTTCGATGCCAGCCCTGCCAGTTTGACAATTTCCGCCTCAGACTCATCTTGCCTAGCGTTAAGCACTTGATGCTCAATACCGCGGGCTAACAATAATTGGGATAGGGATTCGGAATCCTTGAGCGATTGCGTGCCGACCAATATTGGGCGCTCTCCCTGCTCACGAAATTGTTTAATCTTGCTGACTACGCACTGCCACTTTTGCTGTTCAGTGCGCAAAATCGTAGGCCGAAATTGACGGCGTTGATTAGTTTTATGAGTGGGCACATCCACCACCGGCAGTTCATACACGCGCCAGAACTCGCTTTTCACTTCATCGGCAGTACCTGTCATGCCGGATAAGTGATGATAAAAACGGAAAAAGTTTTGAAAACTGATGCTGGCTAACGTCACCCGTGGATCGCTAAGTTCGCACTGCTCTTTAATTTCAATTAATTGATGTAACCCTTGCTCCCACGTTCTATCTGGCATGCGTCGTCCGGTGTGCTCATCAATGATGACCACTTTGCCCTCATCCACTAAATAGTGCTTATCTCGAATAAACAAATGCAACGCCGTCAGCGCTTGTTTCACCAGTTCTAAACGTCTTAGCCGTGCTTGCCACAACGCCCCTAACCCTTGTGTTTGTCGCTCAATGTTTTCCTCACCCAGTGGCGTAAACTCAATCTGCTTAGAAGGCAGGCGAATCATAAAATCCACATCAAGTTGTAGCGTTTGCCCTATTTCAAAGGCTTGTAAATATAACTGCTGCTGATCAGGATTAGGCGCGCTATCACCCGAAATCACCAATGGCGTAATCGCTTCATCCATAAATACGCCATCAGCTTCATCAACCACGGCAAAATGAAGCCCTCTTAACATCAAGCTATCCAGTAACTCGGAGCGATGTGATGGCAAACTTCGCAGGGCGTGCAAGTGCAAAGCATCTGAATGTTGTTCAAGGGCAATCGCATCTTTGAGGTAATCAAAAGCCAATTCGTTATTCGTGCAATACACGATATCGCGGGCGTATTGTTGTTTACGCTCACTCAAGTCCAAACCTTGTATCACAACCCCAACGCTCAAGCCTAAACGCTGATAAACAGGCAGCATCAACTGCGCATCTCGCTCAGTTAAGTAATCATTTACCGTCACAACGTGGGTAGGAATGCCCGTAAGCGCGGCGGCGGCAACCGGCAAAGTTGCGGTTAATGTTTTACCTTCGCCCGTTTGCATCTGTCCGATGTTGCCATGCAAAATCGCTAGCCCGCCCAATAACTGACTATCAAAGTGCCACATGCCCAATTCACGTCCAGCGACTTCTCGTACTAGTGCAAAGACCTCAACGGTCAGGGCATTGATCAGCCCAAAGCGCAGTAGTGATTGTTGGACGGTTTTGATCTGCTGATCTAACTCACTTTCTGAGAGTTTTCGGTAGGCTTTATCACGGCGTTTAATGCGCCATAGCAAAGGCTTATATAACCAGATAGATGCGCGCAGCGGACGACTGCCAAACGCGGTTAACGTGCGCCACCAGCGCTGCATACGTTTTTGCGTATCCAACACTCGTTGCGGCCGCTCTAATACCGAGCTTGGTCTTCTTTGCGGGCGCTTATACATCAAACTGCCTCAACAATAAGCGCCTTATAGAGCGATACCAACGATAAGCGATAGGCTCTGCGTCATGCTCAAACAGCACATGCACCCGTTCATCAAAACGCTGAATGCGCGCGTTTGAACTGTCCAGTTCTACCCGAAAATAACTTTTGTAGCTTTCAAGTTCTGTGGTGCGATTAGGGTCTAATACAATCAAACCGCCGCCATCGGTACTCAGCACTGAGCTTGGTAATAGATGTGTAGAAGAAGGGGCTTGGCGAATAATGGCGCTAGCGTATTCAGGCTCAGGCTGTGAGGCCAGTTTTAACCACACCGCATGAGTTTGGTTGCTGACTCTATCGATATCATCCTCAGAGATCATCGCCGCAATCGGCAAATGCTCAACATCGACCACATAGCCAATGATTTCACCGCGATGAAAATAGTGCCCTTCTTGTAAATGCCTTTGGGCAAAAATAAGCTGACCTTTGGCTGGGCTGATGACGCTAAGGTGTTGCAGACGTCTTTGCACGTCTTGGTATTCCTGCCCTAAATATTTGAGCTCTTGCAGTAAGATTTCAGATTCGGTGCGATTATTCACGCTCGCATCATATCTGAGCTTTGCTTCTGCAAATTGCCCTTTCAAAATTTCAGCTTTGGCCTGCAAATCCGGCGCATCAAGTTGTAATAGAGCCGTACCTTGCTCTACCTGCGCACCGCCTTCTAAGAAGACTTGTCGAACAAAACCATTGGTTTGCGCTCTTATGTAGGCATTTTGCGGCACATAAATCACCCCTTGCGCATAAGTTTTATAGGGCGCAGGCACATAAAACAGTAAAAAGGCGATAGCAGTAATAACCGCAGCGCCACCGAGATAAATATAGGGACTTTTTCTTCGCATAAGAGGGTCTTGTCGTGGTTTAGCTATGGCTTTAACTATAGGAATGATCAAACTGCTCATCACCGACCAAATGGCCAATATAATGCCGATGAAGAAGTATTTACTGGCGACAAATAACGAGATTGCCACCATCACAAACAAGCGATAGATGTAGGAAGTGACCGCATACAGCGCCAACCAAAAAGATTCTGACTTGCTGTAGGCATTACTGCGCACGGCGCTAATTCGAAACAGATAACGTTTCACTAAATAACCAACTTGCGCATTACCTCGCGCGGCTAAATTAGGGATTTCCAGAAAATCTGCCAACACATAATAGGCATCAAATCTTAATAGTGGATTACCATTAAATAGTAGCGTCGATACACCGCCAATTAGCATGACGTTGTAAGCAAGGGCACGCACCACCCCCGGCTCAACTAACACCCACACCAACATTGCTAGTGCGGCAATAAACAGCTCCGCAAATACGCCCACTGCGCCAACAATCATGCGCTGATATTTATTACTAAACGAGGAAGCCGCTGACGCATCGACATAAGGCACAGGAATAAAAATAAGCAGCATCACGCCCATTTCATGCACTTCCCCGCCCCAACGTTTGACCGCCCAGCCGTGGCCCAATTCATGCGCCAATTTAATGACGGGATACACCAGCGCCATCAGCACGAGATTCTCAAGCCCTAACACTTGGTCACTTAAATTGTTGGTAAGCTCTGTCCAATGCAGCGTAGCTAACACAATGCCTAGAATGACAATCGCCAGCCAAAGCAAGGCCCCGCCGAAGGAAAATAGAGCCCGAGCGATAAAGCGCGTGGCAAACAAAAAACGCTCAGGGTCGAGCAGAGGAATACGCACACTTAGTGGTGATTTGAGCTGTTGCAGGAGCTTCTTTTTTTGCTCGGTTTCACCGCGACGATGCAAATGCTTGATGCTCGGCAATACATCGGTTTGCATGACATTGGCTTTGTTGAGTTGCCCAACCAGATTGATCACTTCATCTTGGCTCGGTAACTCTTCTTTTAACTGCTGACAGGCAATATCCCAAATTTGTTGTAGGGTGCGCTCGCCATTCATTAAACCAATTAATTGATACGCCTGCGGAGTAAAGCGCTGAAACTGCCCCGTGACATGGTCTTGCAACACGTACCACACTTTGCCTCGGTACACATGCCGATGAATATCGGCGTGTTTACGAATGCGCACCTTTAAATCAGCGACTTTATACCAAGCTGGGCTAAATAGCGTTTGCGACATAATCCGCTACCCCCACCAAGACCACGCCTGCAATCTTAACCACTGCGCCATTTCGCGAGTCCAAATATGAAACAGCAATTGCTCATTAATGGCGACTTTACCTATGCCTTCCATGCCCGGTTGCAATTGTTGAGAAAATGTCTGTAATTGCGCCTCTACAATAAAATAACTGGCGCCATCGACCGCTTCGGTCACTGGTGTCAATTTGCTAATCACAAACTCAAAACCTTGCTCTGGAAGCGCCGATAAATACAAGGTGCCTGTCTGTCCTAATTTAAGCTCCGCGATTTGGTCTTCCGCCACTTGCAGTTTGATGCGATGACTATCAAGGGGCGCAACTTCAAGTAATAATTCACCTTTACTGACCGCACTCCCCAAGCGTTGGCTAAGATCGCCATTGACCACCACACCATCGTAAGGTGCCAGTAATTGACCGCGCTGAAGCTGACTTTCAACCAAGGACAGCTGCACTTGCACCTGCTTTTCTTGGGCATTTAAGATATTGATTTTGGCGCGGTCACGAATTGATAACGCCTCTAGACGCTGGCGCACTAATTTGCTCTCTTCACTGAGCCATTTAAGACGCTCTAGGCGTAAATCTCGGTCATCCATCTGCACCAACAACTCGCCTTGGGTCACTTGATCGCCCGCCCTAACTAAAGCTTGATTTATATAGCCGTCATAAGGGGCAACAATAGCGCGCTGCACCGCACTTTCTATTTGAGCATTGGCGGATAATTTATATTCGCCCGTCACAGTGGCAAGCAGATAGCCGATGATCAGCGCGCCAATCATAAACAATTTTCTGCCTAAGTAATTAGGCCCAAGCAATCGAGCTAATTGACGTCGCGTGCCATCAAATAATTTGCGATACCAAGGTCTATCGTTAAGGCGTTTATCTTCTAGCGTGGGCAAAATCAGGCTAAAGATGCTTTGGCAAAACTCCGACTCTGATTTACTCCACACTTGGTCGGGCTTACCTTCCACCACTAAAGCCCCATAAATTTCTCCGCGCAGATACAAAGGCACCGACATCACTCCAATATCGCCCTGCGACTCAGATAAAGTTTGGTGTGCTTGGGTAATGGCGTGTTCATCGATATCAGTTTCAGGGAAGTGGATGATCTTACCTTGATCAATACACTCATCCATCACCCTTTCAATCTGGCGAACATGGTTCATTTTCTTGCCAAATTGGGCACTGTGCGAAAGGTATTTTAGGCGGCACCGATTTTTTTGATACTGCCCAAGACTGACTCGGTCACAGTTAAGCAACACTGCAATTTCGGTGACGGCGCGGGTCGCGGATGCGCCATAACTGGATTCAGACAATACTCGCGCCAAAAGCTCAACCCGAGTAGAATAAGATTCTTGTTCATCCAACGCTTGCTGAGCACGCAGTTGATGCTCCGCCACTTCAATTCCTGCGGCGCTCCACTGCAATACAGTTAAAGCTTGGGTAAGTTCGGTTTGCGTTTTCACCTGCACCGCAAATCCAGCCAGTGCAATAAGCTCACCCTGCTTATCTAACATAGGATAAATCAGGCCAAACGCTTCCCCCGCAGGAGAAATAGCGGCCAGTCGAGTGACTTGAGGTTGGGTGATGGTTTTATGATTATCGAGCAATTCATTAAGCTGATTAAAAGACGCTTGCTGCGGCTCAAAGTCCGCAATCGGTACTAACTCGCCATTGATTGGCAAGTAGATCACTGCCGACTGCAAACCGGGAATCACCGCTTTATGCTTGGCAAGCCACTCCTGATAATAATCATTTTGTTGTGTTGCCGCATCGTGCAGCGTTTGCTCTGGCGCAGCTTCGACTTGTTGCGTCATACAGTACATCCTTGTCAGCACACAGCGTCGACCCTTCCGATAGTCAGTGCTCTTCGCTCAAACGGTAATAAACATATCGCGTCAACAGACGCCAACCCATTGATAAAGTTAGTCTTGTTTATTAAAAGTGTCTAGGTGGATGGTGAAAGGTATTGGCTTTATTAAGGGGCTGGGGGCTAGTACACCTACGAAAATACCTTATATAGACTGTTTATCCAGTCCTCTCAAAATATTAACATCAGCACAAACCTCTAAAAACCGTTATGCCATAAACAAAAAACCCAACGCTGAACCAAAATGCCAAACGTTGGGATGTCACTCATAAATGCTTTACAGATTATTTACTACATAGCTTCTTTCTTTAATTCAACTTCCATATTTCTTTGCTCAACAGCCATTTCTCTTAAGATTTTCTTCTTTTCTGCGTCTACAAAACGCTTCAAGATTTGCTTCATAAGTGGCTGATAACCTATTCCATTAAGTTCTGCTAGATCTTTCAAGTCTTCAATTAAACTTTTCTGTAACCTAATTGAAATCATTTGCAAGCCTAACTTGTCATCAAGCTTTCCACCATCATTGCTTGACTTCCTTACAAACTCTTCGCTTCTACCAAGTTTGCCTGACTCCCATGCTTCTATTTCAGCTGTATCTTTCATCAAGCTCATAGTGGGACTCCTCATTTTATCTACCTTTTTAATTATATTATTAACTTTTAACTAGTATCTTTGTCTTCTTGATGAAGATGCCTTTAGGCGTACTTATTATAAATTTCTATCTCTTTTTCATTCGGAGCATATGCCGTCTTAAGTTCAATACGATCAGGAAACTCTATAAAAACGACTTTAAGTTTACGTGCATAATCTGTTTCTGCAATAAACCACTTTGTCGCTGGGTTTGTTTTATGTTGCTCGCGAGTATCTTCTAAGAAACCTTTTTCTCGATTCGAAAAACACTCTTCAACCTCAGAGAGACTAACGCCATGTTTTACCTTGAGCTTAGCTTTAATGCTCTGAGGAACTGTATCTTCTAAAGACAAATCTACCTCCGTTTTCGTTCAAGGCTTTGAATATATACAATAAGGCAAAGTATATACTTTGTATATACAAATATTCAAGTTTAATTAGCACGCAGGTACACATAACCATCTAATGCTGCGCCAACATATATAGCAATTTGATTATGACATAACACTAACAACATATAACATAACCGATTGATGCTGTGGGTATTTTTACCCGCAGCATTTTATACAATTACCCCTTGCGCAAGCCTGCTTGCATCTTCGGAGTATTGTTTTGACGAGGACTAGACGCTTTAGCCACAATCCAGCTCGATGCGCCCACAAGGCTTGCTACCGCCACATCCAAATTAATGCCTTCATCAGATTGTTGCGTCTCTTGCTCAGCGCTAATATCGATTGACTGTGCTGCACCGTTTATTGGCGCAAACTGCGCGTTCATAAATGGTTCAACAATCATCGCCTCAGAAACCGCGGCTTCTGTTGCCTCTGGTGTCTGTGTCGCTTCTTGCTCAGGCTCTGCAATAGCTTCCTCTTCAATTGCTTCTTCAGCAGGTGCTTGAGGTTGCGTTTCACTTGGCTGTGTCTGCGCTGTTGACGCTGTTGTAGAGCCGCCACCGGAACTGGTTGGTAAGAACATGGTGCCCATTTCGGCAAAGGCTAATTCCGCCTCTAGAGTGAATTGAGCCTCAACTTGCGCCTCTTCAGAAGCTCGCTCTTTCGCTATGTCGCTGTAAGCTGATTGAGAGTAAACCTCATCGGCATAACCGCTAAACAAGCCTGTTTGCAAGTGTCTGATTAAATCAAGCTGACCTTTCGCTAACGAGACAATTGATTCAGGTTTCGCCTCGCCGTCTAGCTCGACAAAGGTAAAGCGGCCATATTCACCGACCAATACATCATCACTTAAGTTAGCGTAGAAGAAGTCGCTGCCATTGTGCCCTTGCAAGTAATCTTGTCCATCACCTGCAATTAAGGTATCTGCGCCACCTTCAAATAGGTCAATGGCTTCAAAGACAATGGTGCCGTCTTCTTCTCGGGCAACTTTTGAACCGTCGCCACCTAAGATGTCATTACCTGCGCCGCCGTTTATCAGATCTGCGCCGTAGCCACCAAAGATGATATCTCTATCGCTACCGCCAAACAGGATATCATCGCCGCCAAGCTCTGAGTCACCCGTTGCAACTTCGATATAACGACCGCTAGAATCATTGCTGATATAACCGTCGTCACCAATGATGATGCTTTCGCCTGATGCGTTGCGGACTTCATCTTGCCCGACACCCGCGATAGCGTGGTCTTGGCCTGCGCCAAGGCTAATCACATCATCGCCACCGGTCATATTTTCAGTATCGCTACTGGTAATTAGTCTGCGTACGCCGTCAACAAAATCAACTTCACCGTTATCACCGACCACGATATCGTTATCATCACCGGTAGTAATGGTGTCATCAGCAAAGCCGCCAAGCACTAAGTTGACGCCATTACTGGCATCGATAGTGTCTTTACCGCCCAGTGCCAATGACGTGGTTTTGGCTTGTACTAAGACGCCTTGCTCATCAAAACTCACTTGCCCATTGTCACCAATAATGATGTCTACGCCGTTTGCTGTCGTAATGACATCAGAGCCATTACCTGCAATCACTAGATTATCGCCTTCACCTAATCTGACGTTGTCATTACCGCCTAGCTCATCGGTCGTACTACGAGCTGAGGTTAAAATCGCGTTGGCGTTGTAAGTAAGTACGCCGTTATCAGCGATAAGCTCGGTATTGCCAGACGCTGAAACAACAGAGTCATCACCTAAGCCTGCAATTACGCGGTCATCTCCTGAGCCTAGCGCAATCACATCGTTGCCTGCTGTGCTCTCATCTTGGTCAGTGCTTTGCATGTTGCGAATCACGCCATCGATAAGATCCAGCTGACCGTTGTCACCAAACACCACATCAGCGCCGCTACCTGTTTCTACCTCATCACTGCCAAAGCCTGCAATCACGATGTTATCGCCATTGCCTGCCATAATCGCATCATTGCCACCGAACTCTAGCGCGGTAGATTCAACGTTTAGCAAAGTGCCCACATCATCAAATGACATTACCCCGTTATCAGCAACAATGATATCCGCACCATTGCCTGTTATAACTTCATCATTGCCATGACCTGCAATGACTCGGTTATCACCCTCGCCCGCATTGATAAAGTCATCACCGCCCAGTTCTACAGCTGTAGATGTTGTGCGTAGCAATACACCTACATCATTGAAATTAAGCTCGCCGTTGTCACCGATAATGGTATCTGCGCCACTGCCTGTTAGCACTTCATCGTTGCCAACACCTGCAATCACGCGGTTGTCACCATCGCCAGCATTAATAAAGTCATCACCGCCTAGTTCTACAGCTGTCGATGTTGCGCTTAGTAATACACCTGCATTATTGAAGTTAAGCTCGCCGTTGTCACTGATAATGGTATCTGCACCAGTGCCTGTTATAACGTCATCGTTACCTAGACCTGCAATTACAACATTGTTGCCATTGCCTGCATCGATTGAGTCATCACCGCCTAGTTCTACAGCAGTCGATGTTGCGCTTAGTAATACACCTGCATCATTAAAGTTAAGCTCGCCGTTATCGCCGACAATGGTATCTGCGCCAGTGCCTGTTATAACGTCATCGTTACCTAGACCTGCAATTACAATATTGTTGCCATTACCTGCATCGATTGAATCATCACCGCCTTGCTCTACTGCCGTCGAGTTAGCCTGGATTAAAATGCCTAGGTCGTTAAAGCTCACCTCACCGTTATCCGCCACGATAATATTGTTACCTTCAGCGGTAGTGATGTCATCAGAACCTTGACCGGCAATAACTAGATTGTCACCAACGCCCAAGGTGATGGTGTCGTCCCCACCTATCGATTCCTCTGTGGATTTTGCATTCACTAAAATGCCAGCAGCGTTGTAGGTAAGAATGCCATTATCCGCCAGAACGTGGGTGTTTCCAGAATCTGATTCTACGCTGTCACTGTTGAAGCTCGTGATCATTTCGATGCCATTTGGCGTTTCCACATACTCTTCCAAGAAGCTATCAAGACCCGCAATGACTCTATCCGAGCCTGCGCCAACCGAAATGGTATCAGCGCCCGCAGTGCTGTTGTCAGTATCACTACTTTGCATGCTGCGAATCACGCCATCGATAAGCTGTACGCTGCCGTTATCACCGATAATGGCGTCATCGCCACTGCCTGTAGTAATGGTATCGTCACCAAAGCCTGCGATAACTAGGTTTTGTCCATCACCAAGTGTGATTGAATCATTGCCACCTAAAAGTGCGTCAGTAGAAATAACGCTTTGCAGTACGCCTTGACCGTTGTAGGTCAATGTGCCGTTGTCAGCAATTACATGGGTGTCATCCGAGGTCGAAGTGATGATGTCACTGCCTAAACCTGCCAATACGCTATCTGCGCCAGTGCCTAAATGAATTTCATCGTCACCGAAGGCATGCTCATCACCTTGTTCCGTTTTTAAGATAATGGCGCTATTTCTAAGATCGACTTCACCAAAGTCGCCTAGCACCCAATCATTACCTGCGCCTGCGTCAACATAATCGCTGCCTGCGCCGGCTAGGATAATGTCATCATCTTGACCGCCGTAAATCTCATCATCAGCGCCATGGTTAGTATCGGAGGTGCTCATTAAGCTCACCGAGCCTGCATCTATAAGCACACTACCCATGTCGCCTAAAATGATATCGCTGTCTACGCCAACAACTGCCGCGCCTTCAACACCATTTCCACCCGATAACGTATCTTGACCGTTACCGCCAAGAATAATGTCATTGCCTGCACTGCCTAGCACACTGTCATCGCCACCTAGCGTAAAGCCACTATTGCTTATACTCGTGACATCGCTCAAGGATGTGGAAAGAATACGGTTGATATCAGAGGATTGATTAATGACGCCTTTATCAGCAATCACGATATCATCACCAAAGCCGGCATCTATGCGGTCATTACCCACCGCTAGGCTATCGGAAGTATCAAGATTATCCATTTCCACATCGGCAAGATTTACCACACTAAGTATCTGCGTGCTCAAATCCAGTCTGGTGGTGATATCGATATTAAATCCAGCATCACCATAGATATGATCATCGCCGCCGAGTGCAAAGATCTGGTCATTGCCAGAACCGCCTGCAAGGTGGTCGCCAAATTCACTACCTGTGATGGTATCGTTGCCTTGACCGCCAAAGATAGTGACAGAGCCACCAGCGCCTGACGCATCCAAAATGTCGTTACCCGGATTGCTGAACTCGCGCGCCTTATCGGTTTTTTCATCGGATGTGGCATTGTAGGTAAAGCCGTTTTGCGTGGTATCACCCAATAAAATCAGCACGCCATCCGCATCACTACCCGTCACGCTGAGAGTATCGCTACCGCCACCGCCGTGGACTACGGTAATCACGTCCGCTGCTGTATCGGTAATCGTTAGGTTGTCATCGCCTTGACCTAATAGCAGTTCCACCACTTCAACATCGGCATACTCAATGCCTACGCCCATACCTAAACCGGTAAGGCTAGTATCAGAAAGGATACCGCTGTCATTTTCTAAACTGCCATCGTTAAAGATATTCAGTACATCCGTTTGCAGAACCTCGCTCACTTCAATGTTCTTAATTGGCAGTTCGCTGTCGGTTTCACTTGGTAGCATAATTGCCACACTAAGAGCGCGAGCTTTACCTTGCGGCACGCCCCCTTCGATAATCAATTTGCCTTGAATGCCGGTCAACGTATGCGGTTGCAATGGCGGGTTTTGTACTGGCTGTCCAGTTTGCTCTTGATAATCCTCATTTACCGATAAGGTAATGCTAATCGGCTGATCCCAATTGCTGGCATCAAAGCTCACCGTATTGTCATCGGCATTAAATCTAGGGTCTTCACTGCTAAACAGAGTTTGACCGTCGTTTAATAGATTGACCGTGACTGTAGCCGATGGCGCTTTACTCAATACTAAGCTGTACTCATCAGTTTCAGTTTGGCTGACTAAGGTTGAGCCATCAGTTTGCGTCACAATCACCGCGCCGCTGTCGTTATCTGTCACAAACAGCACTTGCTCAGTATCGTCTAATTGATTGTATTGCGAATCAGTCACGGTACTGGTTGTGGTGAGCTTAATGCTGCCTTGATACAGATTTTCTACCGCACTATCATCAATAGCACTGACGCTAAAGCTCTGTGTTTGTGACCAATTGCTATGGTCAAACACCAGCTCTGTATCGCTCAGTGATAGCTGAGAAAGCAGGTTGTCACCAAGTATCTCACTTAGAGAAACCGTTACCAATTCGCCCACTTCTGGCTCAGTGGCAAGGCGCACATCAAACACGGCGCTTGTGCCGCCTTCAGTGACTTGGTCGCTACCTTGTGGCATTAGGATGATATCGGCTTGGTCATTATCAAATACGTTCACCACCACGTTGGCAATATCAAGACGATCAAAGTCTGGATTATCACTGCTCACGCTATGGCTAATGACATATTCGCTCTCGCCTTCCATCGCGCTATCGTCGATGGCTTTCACATAAATAGTGGTGTTATCTTGCCAATTCACGCCGCTTTCATAAGTCACAACCAACGACTCATAGAAGTTAATGTTATCGGTTGATACCAATATGCTAGCTGCTTGACCATTGGTATTGTCTTTATCACTGCTAGAGGCGCGCGCCGCCGATACTGTCACGTAAGCGACAGTCGCTACATTTGGCTCAGCAATGCTCAAAGAGAGATCATAGCTATCGGTCAGGCTGTCTTCATCTACCGTCAACTGTTGCGAACTCACCGCAATAGCGCCGTTTTCTTCACTGGCTACATTGAGTGAAACGCCGTCAACAAAGATGCCGTTATAGGCGTCATCATCACTAAACACACTGTGGTTAATAAAGCTGCTACGACCTTCAACAGAGTAAGAGACAATTGGCTGAGTCACATCGCTGGCAACATTAAATACATCTGCGCCTAGACCGCCAATGATGGTGGTTTCTACATCCGCATTAGTGCTTAAAATATAGAAAGTATCATCACCTTCAAGACCATCAAGCTCGGCAAATTCCACCCCTTGATAACCAATATTTAAACCTGCGCCAAATATGCCATCTTCGGTGATCATAAAGTTGTCATCACCTTCTGTACCTAGCACCACGACCTTATCGCTACCTGCGCCGCCATCAATTTTCAGCGCCGCGTTAATGCTGTATTCGATAGTGTCAGCACCTTCTCCACCGAACAGTTCCACATCCACGCTGTTGTTGGTTAAACCGCTATCAGCAAGTAGGAAAGCACGTACCACAAAGCTGTCATCGCCCGCTTCACCGTACAACTTGGTGACCGCTTTGTTTGAGTACACCTTGATGCTGTCTTCACCATCGCCACCGTAAATGATCATCGGTAGGCTATTACCTCGGCTTAAGAAGCCTAGCGTCGTTTCGGTGGTCTCAATCTCATCGCCTGCGGCAACTGTGCCCAGTGAGGCTTGACGATCGCTACCAAATAGCTGACCGACTTGGAATGAATCGTTACCAGCACCGCCATCTAAGGTGACTATGGTTCCAGTATCGTCACTGTAGAAGTTGTCTGCGCCGTCTAGACCATTGATGATCAAGCGCGCATTGATATTGCCATCGTAGTTAATGCGCTCAACAGCATCACTGTAACCGCCATTGCCGTCATCATTTAGAGCGGCTACAAAGTTGGCGCGAATTAAGAAAATGTCATCGCTTGCCAAACCGTTTAAGGTCAGTACATCAGCGCCATCGTTTTGTGCGCCCGAATCTTGCACATCGATAACGTAATCTTTGTCGCTGCCACTGCGATTGATAATGTAGTGATCAGTACCGCCTTCACCATCAAGCACTAGCGCATCTTCACGAGTGTTCAGCTGATTGATGGTAATCTCATCATCGCCACTGCCAGTGTTAATGCGAGCGTCGCCAAGCAATGTTTGAGTATCCACTAATACAGAATCACTGCCTGCGCCCATGTTCACCACAATACTGGTAGCATCCAAACTGCCTTGAATAACTAAGCTATCTTGGTCATCACCAGCTGATAGATTAATGTCGCCACCTGAGGTCATTGCACCTTGAATATCTATGCTTGCGCCGACATTGGCATCTTGATCGCCGGTGTCGCCACTGTCTATCTGCACATTAATATCAAGGTCTGCTTGCAGGGTTGCACCTGATTGTAAGGTAAAGCCGTCACCTGAATTAATGTTGATGTTTTGCGAGGTTTGCAAGCTTACCCCTGAGACAATGGTAATGTCATCAAAGTCGGAGTTATCGGTAGAGGTTAGGTTGATATCCTGCTGGGCGGTCATGCTCTGCGTAACCGTCAGCGGGCTGCGAGTGATCATATTGATCTCCCCGCCTGCGCTAAAGCCGCTAGAGATACCTTCCACTACACCGCCGACATTCAGTGCACCGGTATTTTCAATATAGGTACTGCCTGTTGTAGATTGGCCTTGGATATTGCCCACTTGCGTCGCGAGTGCTTTGTCACTGCTACCAATATCTAATGAAGCAAACAGATAGGTTTTGCCAGAAATGACGTTATTACCACTGGCACTGTCGTTTAAGATGCGCCCAGCTGGTGCGGCAATAAAGGCAATCGCCGCAGCGCCCGTTTGAATGGTATTTAAGTACAAGTCACCGCGAGTTTCGGTAAGGTGCGTGTTATTGGCACTGGATACCGTTAGGTTTTCACCTTGGGTTGAACCCGAGTCCACTTCAATGTCGTTACCAATTTGCCCAACGGTATCAAAGCGAGAGGTCAGCGAGATACTCGCGCCAATAATATCAGCAATCTCGGAGGCATCGTCGGCTACCGCATCCAAAATAGCCAGATGTGCGGCAAGCTCTACATCGCCTTGCGCAGACTCAACATGGTCAACATCTAGGTTCTGGTCGGTTTCATTGATGCGAATATCGTTCTGCGCCGTCGCATTTAATACTCCGCCGGTTAGATTAATATCCAGCAGATTACCTAATGCGCCAATACTGCCTGCCTCTGCGGTCAGGGTAATGTCTTGCGCTCGAATATTCTCATACTCATGGTTAAAGCTATCTAAAATAGAGCCGTTTAACGCCTGCAGATCCACCTTGCCGCCACTTGAATAGATGGTGGCAATATTGAGGTCTGAGTTGATCTCAGTAATGTAGATATCTTGCTCGGCGCGAGCGGTCAAAGTGGCATCATTACCTAAATCGATATTGATGCGATTGCTGGCGCTACCAATGGCGCCTGAGCCTGCCTCAAGAATTAAGGTGCTGCTCGCAGAAATCGAAGCGGCTGTACCTGTGGTATCGGTCAGCGATTGTTTGGACTTGATGCGAACATTGTCACCAGAGACTGAGCCAATCGCCATAGATTGCTCAGAGCCTAAATACACATTGCCGCTCGCTGTGGCGCTAATCACGCCCGTGACCAACACATCAATGTCTTCACGCTGGTCAATCACAATCTTGTTCACATTGGCAATGCGGTAATCGCCCGCATCCAGTGCCACTACCGATGAGGCAATACTTGGGTCAACCTCTTCTAAATCTATCACCTGCTCAGCAATGCGATTTACTTGATAGATGTCAGAGCCAATCGAAACAAAGCTATCTTGCACTAAGCCAAGGCTTACCCAGCTTTCGTTTTGCGTATTAATTAAGGTGGTTAAATCTGGCGTACTACTGATTGCCGCCACATCCATGGTCACTGCAATTTCTACACTTAATGCATTTGAAGTCAGCGTCATAGTGCTTGCTGTGACCGAAGCAATCTCATAAAAACTGCCTTCATCGTTCGCATTGCCACTGTCACCTGCAATGCGGATTTGCATACCACTCACAAAACCATCAGCAATCCAACTGCCGCTAGTACGTACTAGCGAATCACCGCTATCGGCTTCAATCACATTTACTTCGACGTTTTGCGCGCGCTCTTCTAATAAGAAGTACACATCGTTTCGTTCAGCGGCGGCCAATTGCACTCGCTCATCGTCGGTGTAATCGCCATCAAGGTCGATTTCAACTGAGCCTACCGCAGTACCGATGTCGTCTTTAGTGACAATGGTAATATCGCCGGCTGCTGAAATGTTGGCATCTTCAATAGTGGCTTGAGTATTGGTGATCGGTTTTAGCAAACTGCCGCTGATCAGGTTGGTCAGTTCATCTTCCGTCCACACATGCACGCTGCCTGAAAGTTCAGCGCATTTCTCATCACTTAGCTGATACTCATATTCAGAATCGTACGCTTCACCGCCATAAGAGGCGTGCAGTGCATGATATTCTGCGGTGCGTTTATTGACTAAGGTTTGGATAGCATCATCAACGAAGGTTTGTAGTGCATCGCCCGTCAGACCGTCTTCGGTGCCAATTGCTTGATACACTTCGCGGTAATAAGCCTCTTCATCCACCGATAAGCTGACTTCTTCATCTGCGGTATAAGTGCCATCAAATTGGCCATTGCGGATGTTCCAGTAGGTGCTGTACTCCATCTCACGCGCGGTCACATAGGCATCAATCACATTATCAATTTTATCTTGCGCTGAGTCACTGCCTGCAATCAGCCCTAGGTTTTCCCATAGGCCAGTACTCAACTCTTCATAGGTGCGCTCATCTCTGGCAGTGGTGTTATTGGCATCCACCAAAGAGCCGTAAGAGACATTGATAGTGACATCACCTGCGCTACTGCTGATCTCTTTAGCAAGAAAATCGCCATCAAGTTCACTGAGGTAAATATCGTTAATAGCCAATACCGTAACGCTATCGTTGTTACCTTCACCACTGTCGACCACTAAGGCTTGGCTCGATGAACCGACATGTGCTTCGGAGCTGATAAAGATCGTCCCGCCGCGCACAATGCCGTTACTGCCAGACTCAGCTTCAATGCCACCGACAGCAGAAAGATAAACGTTGCCGCCAGTATCATTAGCCAGACCATAGGAGCCCGCAGAAGTGATATTGTTGACCACCAATGGGCCATCAGTTTCTACGATATTAATGCGCCCATCGTAAGTGCGCGCTGTAATGCCACCGTTACCGTCATTATTAAGGTTAGTGCGCAATGCGGTGCTCGCAGCATCAATACTGCCATCGACATTGGTTTGCGCTACGCCGCCAATATAAGACGCGGTGAGCTCAATATCTTTACTGCCGACCGAGCCAGTCGCTTGGGTGTAAATACCGGCATTGGTGGTAATTGTAGTGGTACCTTCCGTGTTACTAATCGCACCCTGCACTATCACATCACCGCCTTGATTGGACACGATATCGATAGAGCCTTGTTCTTTACCGGTAAAGGTAATCGCAACGCCGTAATCGGCTTTTATGGAGTGCGTTGATTCATCACGCACCTTACTTTCATTAACGAATTTGGCGTAATAGGTTTTCTTACCCCACCAAGTACTCTTAGTCCATTTACGCACTAAAGAGGTTTCTGACGTCAACTCAATATGGTTGGTATCAAAGGTGTAGTCTTCATCAGAATCACTCGGTACATATTCAAAATAAGCCCCTTCGCCACGCAGTGTTGGCGAACCTAATGGCTCTGGCTCACCATCAAATACCACGTCATCGGGATCTTTAGCAAAGGCATCAATGCCTAACCATGATGAGGTTGCCTCTGTGGTATAACGACGTTCAAATTGCTCTTGGCCCATAGTCCAAGAATAACGCCAGCCTGATTTCGGATCGTAAGTCATATCATCCGAACCTGTGCTAGCAACGCCATTGGTGGTGACAGTTACGCCATTTTCATCTTTGATGTAGGTGGTTTCTAATGGGTTATCTGATGTGCCTTTGGCTTTATCACGAATGATCAATGTGCCTTTTCCGCGTTGTGATGCATCCAGTCCAAGGATCTTCACATCAAGGTCGGTATTGTTCACCACATCGATATCAGCGTAGCCACCCAACAGTTCAATTTCAGAGTTGCTGTTGGTGTTTAAAATGTGCCCTTCAAGCTCAATGTAACCACCGCTAACACGCATGTCGCCCACCACAATTTGATCGTTAGTGGCGTCATAGAAAACCGAGAAATCTTCGCTCGCCACATCAAGGCGCACTAGACCGGTCGCTCCCTTCGCTTTTAGTGCATCAATGGTATCTTCCATCGCTTTATCAATGGTGAGATTAAAGCTCTCTTTACCACTTTGAATTTTGCCATTGATATTGATGTATTCAGCGGTAATTGAAATATTATCTGCATAAATACTAGGGCCTGTAATTGAGCGGCCAATAAGATCGGCGATATCCGCATCAGAGGCTTCATCAAGACCATTGTTGCCAATCTCAGCATTCCATTTGGCGTATTCAGCGCCATCCACAGAATACACCGAACCCGGTGGAAGGCTTATTACCGTAGAGCCCCCTGTCATCACAACTTGCTCTTTCACATCAATATCAGCGTAGATATTAATGTCACCTTTACCTAGTGCTGTTGAATCTTCACCACTTAAACTTTTCAGTTCAAGCTTGCCACTGCGGTTGGTGACTTCGCCGTTTAAGGTGATTGATGGCCATGTCAGTACCGCATTGTTATCTGGCAGGCTAAGCGCCAATTCGGCTTGCTCTTTAGCTAGATCCACATCGTTGATGATGCTAATAAGCGGCTCATCGTCTGTGCCGACATCTTGTCTTTCGCCATTGAGATACACCCCGCCATTTTCCTGCGGAATCGTGATGTCATTCACCACTAGCGAGGCAAGAGTGTGGTTGATAATTGAAACTGACGCATCGCCCGGTGATAACACAGTACCGGTATCGGCGTATTCTCCAGAGCGAATATCAATGCGTCCTGCTTCTGCATGAATGTCGTCAATGGTAATCACAGAAGTCGACAGCTCGATAGAGAAGTATTCACCGCTTGGCGTAACGTCCATCAAGCCTTTTGCTAGCAACTCTTGTTGTAGGCGGTCAATTTCGGATTTGTAGAAGGCTTCGATATCAGTATCAGTGGCTTCACCATCATTAAAGATAGAGAGCTGCTCTTCGGCATACTCAAGGTCTGTAAATAGGCTTGAGCTAAGTGCTTCAATTGAGGTTGAGAAGCTAATGCCATCGGTTTTGCTGACCTCATCAACGCTACCATCATCATTTAAACTGGTAAATTCAATAGATTGATTACGGCGAATACCCGTTTCTAACGTACCGGCATTACTGACCGTACCTGTAGTGCCAATAGTGACCTCACCGCCAAGGTCGGCAGTGCCACCAATGGCCGATGCCCAGTTGACGGTTTTGGTTTGCGCGTCCATATCGGCAAAGCCAAAACGCTCTGAGTGCAGGTTCATTTGACGAGCGGTTTTTACATGTGCGCCCGCAGCAATGGCAATGCTGTTAGCTTGCGATAAAGTGGCAAACGCGCCCGCATCATCAATTGGAATAACGCTATCGGAGAAGCTATCAATCAGCGCGTGAACTTTATAATCATCGCGATTGAAATCAGTATCAGTACCGGCTGAGATATTAACGTCACCATAAGAGGTAATGTCTGCGCCTAAATCAATCAATACTGTATTCACTGGGGTAAGGTTAACCGTAGCGTTGGTGACCGACACCGATACCGCGCCACTAGAGTCTGCCTCAACATTACCTACTGCCGTGCCTTGACCTCGGGCAGATAACTGCAAATCACCTTCAGTAACTAACACGGCGTTCTCGCCAATGCGCACTTTTGCCAGCAATTCATCATCACTGATTTTCAGGGTTGCGCCCGTACCGGCCAGAGCGCCAGTGGCGTTAAGAACCACTTTATCGGTAATGTCTAAATCATTTAACGCATTTAACGCAATGCCGTCATCATCGCCAGTGCCCCAAGCAGTAAGCTCAGCATCGTCACCCACATCAATGGTGGTTGCCATATCCAATACAGTGCGACTGTCTGCGCCAGCGGCGCTAGCAAGACCTACCGCGACGACATCGATTCGCCCACTTTGATTTTTCTGAGCACGGTTAATAGCATCCACATTAATGTCAGAGGCGGTAATCACTAGATTATCACTACTGCTTGCACCATCACCCAATACTACGGCGACATCGGCCGTAATATCATGGTCAATCTCAGCACCTGAGCCAGACAGTAAGCCACCAGATGCCACTACGACCTTGGCATCAAACTGCGCTATATGTTCAGCCTTGATGTCTAATACGCCAGTGCCTGAGTTTTCACCCAAGATAATCGATGACTCATCATCGACCGTTACCTTGGTATTGCTGGTTGATTTCGTCTCTGCGCCAACGCCTGCTCCGGCTAATACACCGCCGCTACCTGCTACCGCGAGCACATAGTTATTTTCAGTAGCATTCGCAATCGCGGTTAAATCACCGCCCTGATAATCGGTGGCCGACATGTTGATTAAGGTATCCACATCGGTTTCACTATCGGCAAATACCACTCCGGCAGAAATAAACCCAGCCGAGATGCCGTAGGCTTCCGATGTTTGTTTAGCATTGGCAAGGGCTTTCACTTCACCATCACCTGCCACCGTGATATCCGAATCTGTCATACCAACATTGATATCACCCGTGACTTCACTTTCAACAAAGACCCCAGCGCCAGAAAAACCTAGCCCTAGAGAAACCGAAGCTGCGACCCCTAGGGTATTCACATCATCGGTTGAACTTGCCGTGAGCGTGAAATCGCCACTGGCATCTAAATCAGAGTTGTCGATATCACTGTTTAGGTCGATATCTACAACATTAATTACGCGTGATGCGCCAATCGAGATGGCAAACCCGACAGGGACAAAAGCGCCAGCTATGGTTGCTGCTGCGGCTGTCGCGTCAATGTCTGACGTGCTTGAAGAGGTCACTGAAATATCAGCGGCATTCACTTGTGAGCTGTCTTTAATGTAGCTATCAACATCGGCATACATCTCATTTTCAACGCGCACTGCTGCGCCTGAAACTGCCGCGCCACCTGCGCCGCCAACCACAGCGGCACTGCCAGAGCCAACTCCTGAATTAATGGTCATATCCAGCGTAGAATCGATATTCATATCGCCAGTGGCATACACTTGGCTGTTATCGACATAGCTTTGCACCGTTATGCGATCGCTCTCTTTACCAATGTCATTGATGGCCACTGAGCCACCAAGAGAAACGCCGACACCGCCACCTGCGCCGCCTGCACCTGCGACCGACACTGCCGCAACGGTTGAGGTAATCTTAGAAGTGTTCTCCGCGGTAACGTCCACATCATCCACTGTGACATTAGATGCGCCAATAGTGCTATTTGCGATATACGCGCTGGTATCACCATAAATATAATTGGCCGTTTCAGCGCCTGCGCCACTAATGGCAATGCCACCACCCACGCCACCTGCGGCGGCAATGGAAGCAGCTACAGAGGTCGCGGTAATAGTATTGTCGGTAGTCGCAGTAACGCTAATATCGCCACTGCTTAACTCACCCACATCGGTAATGTAACTTGAGGTATTGGCATCAACGGTATTTTGCGCCAGTGCTACACCGACACTTAAAGAAACACCGCCGCCCGCACCAAAGGCAGCTGCCAATGATGCAGCTCCGGCTTCTGCGGTAATTGAAGTGGTATTATCCGCATCTAAGCTGACCGAGCCGGTATCTATAACCTTGCTAGAGGCTGAGCTATTGTCGATATAGGTTTCAACATCAGCGTAAATATCATTAACTGTGCTCACTCCAGCGCCTGCGCCAGATAAACCGCCACCTGCACCGCCTGAAATGGCCATACTGCCTGCGCCAACACCGGAAAATACCGTCATGTTACCGTCAGCATCTAGATTTAATGCACCTGTAGCGCTAATGCCGCTGTTTTTCACATACGAACGTACGCTCTGACGCGAGCTGCTATTACCAATATTATTGCTTGCAAGCGCCGCGCCAATCGCCACACCAATACCGCCACCAGCACCACCTGCGCCAGAAACCGCAACCGCGACTACCGTAGCATCAATATCAGAAGTATCTGAGGCGGTGATATCTACCTTACTGGCACTATCAATTTGTGAATTTTCGATATAAGACTGGGTTTCGCCAAAAATGCTGTTTACCGCTTCTGCGCCTGCGCCACTGATAGATACGCCACCACCCGCACCTGCGGCAAAGGAGGCTGTAGCCGCTACAGAAGTGGCGTCAATATCGTTAGTTGCATTAGAAGAGACTGAAATTGAGCCAGTGCTATCAACCGAACCCGCTCCTTTAATGTAGGCAGAGGTATCAACATCCACACTATTGTCAGCAATAGAGATACCGATGGTTAATGTACCGCCGCCACCAGCACCGCCCGCAATGCCTAATGAAGCGGAGCCGAGCTCTGCGGTAATGGTTGACTCACTGGTTGCACTAATGGCAATGCTTGCCGCGTCTATACTGGCGCTACTTGCACCTGAATTATCAATGTAACTGTCAATTTGGGCATAAACATCATTGGTTGCCACAACGCCTGAACCTGCACCAGCAAGACCGCCACCAGAGCCGCCAGCCACAGCCATACCACCTGCACCAACACCTGCTGTAATGGTCATTTCACCATTTGCAGTCACCGATAATGCGCCTGAGGCATCCACGCTTGAGTCGTGAATATAGGATGCAACAACCAGTTTATCGCCCGAGGTCCCTATTTCATTTTCAGAAACAGAAGCGCCAATGGATACGCCAACGCCACCACCAGAACCGCCGCCGCCAGACACGGACACAGACGCTACCGTTGCAGTGATATCCGAAACGTTCTCAGCATCAAGGGTTACCGCACCCGCACTTTCTACATCGGCTCCATCAAGGTAGGCCAGTGTCTCGCCATTAATGGAGTTAATAGAGTTTGCACCTGCGCCACTGACCGCAATGCCGCCACCCGCGCCAAAGGCAATGCCTAATGAGGCCGCCACTGACAATGTATCGATGGTATTATCCGTGCTAGCGTCTAAATCTAATGCACCCGTTGCCAAATCAACATCAGCACCTGCTACATACGCACGGGTATTATTGTCTATCTCGTTACGAGCCAATGCTACGCCAATCGTGATAGCCGCTGAGCCACCAGAGCTAAAGCCTGCCGCCACCGTTGCCGCCGCTGCCACAGAATCTATATCTGAGACGTTACTTGCGTTAACGGTCAGTGATGTACCTTTCAGGGTTTGATTGGCAGCAGAGCTGTTATCTACATACGCATCTACATTAGAATAAATGTTGTTAACCGCGCTAACACCCGTACCCGATGCTGCTACGCCAAAACCACTGCCACCTGCGGCAATCGCCATTGAGCCTGCACCAACGCCCGCATCAATGTCTAGATCGGCGGTAGAAGTCACCGAAATATTGCCTGTCGCATCAATATCTGAATCCAAAATATTGGCAATAACGCCCAAGCGATTGCCTGAGGTGCCAATATTATTTTCAGTTTCTGCGCCGCCTACAGAGACGCCTAAACCGCCATCGGTGCCGACCGCACCGGCAACCGATACCGCGGCAATTTCTGCATTAACTTTAGAAGTGTTGGTGGCCGTGACTGACAGGTCACCCGAGCTGCATACATCACTATTCGCAAGAGTCGCGCTAGTACCGCCCGTGATGGTATTCACCGCATTGGCCCCTGCGCCACTGGCGCTGATGGTGCCAGAGCCCCAACCTAGCGCAAACGATGCCGCTACTGAGGTTGCAGTAATGGTGGCATTAGTGGTCGCTAACACACTGACATTGCCTGCTCTATCATCGCTTGCACCAATATCAACATTATCAATTAAGGCAACCGTATTGTTTTCAATGTCATTTTCCGCCAGCGCAACCCCAATGCTTAGGCTGACCGCACCTGACGTTGCCGAGAAAGTGCCGGCAATAGAAGCGCCGACCACCGCACTAGTAATGGTGCTAGTGTCTTGCGCTGTTACTGAAATCGAATCAGCTATCACGCTATGATTCGCTTGGGTAGCCGTAATGCCTGACGTAGTATCAATTTTTACCGTATTATCGGTGGAGGCGCCCACGCCACTTAATGCGCCTGCCACGCCATCGTTTGAGTTCGCTAGCGCCACTGATGCTGCAACCACGACGGCGGTGATCTCTTGATTACTTTTGGCAAACGTATCGACCGTGCCACTTAGGTCGACACTAGAATCGGTAATAGTGGCGCTAATCGCATTCGCATTGCCGTTGTCACCACCAATGGAGTTTTCCGCTAATGCCACTCCGATACCGCCGGAGACCCCCGTACCTGTGGTAGCGCCAGCCCATGCAACAGAAGCAGAGACTACCGTGGCGCTAATGTCACCTGAGGCATCGGCGCTCACAAACAATCCGTTCTCTGCTACAGATGCATCATTTAACGTTGTAAATTGATCGATGGTGGTGCCATCAACCAGTGCAATCGTGTCGCCATACACTTCATTTTCTACCGAAGCACCACTGCTCGATAAGGTAATTGTTGTTTCACTGCCACTTTGTAAACCAATAGAAGGCGCAACTGCTACCGCGATAATATCGCTGTCGTTATGCGCTTTAACGTCCATTCTCGATGTGTCTAAATCTTCGCTTGGTAAAGTGATCAGGCTATCAACCACTTTAGAGCGAGTATTCATGCGCACTGTGTTGTAACTGACTGCGGCCGCAACCGATAAGCCCACTTTGGTATCAAAGTTTGGCGAGGTATCTTTGCTAACACCTGCGCCAATCGCTACCGACAAAATATCCGCTTCACTGTTGGCTTGGCTGCGCACTTTACCTGTTGCAACGTCCATATCAACGTTGCTAATTAGGGCGTCAATATCTGAATCAATGGTGTTTTCAGCGTAAGTCACCGCCACCGTGCCATTGCCCGCATAAGCCACGCCGAGTGCTACCGCGTACACTTCTGAGGTATCTTTTGCTTCAATATCTACTGCGAAATTATTGCTATCTTTTCCGTTAATTGAGGCTGAATCGACATCAATTAGGAAGGCATCGATATCGTTAATCACATTGTTCACTGACACATTACCGGTAATGGCAATGCTACTGCTGTTCGAGCCAGGAGGCGTATCGGCAACGCCCGATAGCGCCGCTGAAACCGAGGCACTGACCACAGTCGTGTTGTTGATAGCATCAATGGATAGATTATTTAAAGTAAGGCTGTTAACACCGGAAATGCCGGCATCAATATCTACATCGACATCATTGCGCAGGCCAATACCGGCTGCCGCCAAGGCAAACTTTTGCGCCTCTGAGCTTGAGTAAGCGATTGGGAAAGCAAACACACCCGCATTATCAGTCGCATCGAGAGTTAACGCCTCTGCATTTAAGCTGTTCAAGTTATAAATAGAAGCGGAAGTGGTGTGATCAACGATATTAAAAATGAACGCACCAGAGACTGAAATCCCGTATGCACTGTTATTGGTTTCTGGGGTATCACCGCCCGATGGCGCCACTTTACCTGTCGCCCACGCAGCGCTAATTGCCGAACCAATGATGAAACCATCACTACTGGCCGCCACTTTGACATCGCCGTTAACATCGATATCACCGCTGCGACTGCTAGCGTCTTGCGAGCCAATTTCCGCTTTGGTTACTTTAGTCACGATATTAACAATCGATGATGCGCCCACACCAATGGCGCCGCCCGAAGCACCGCCTCCGGCAATGGTAATAATGTCCACTCGGTTATCTGCGGTAACACTCAAGCGCTCAACACTGCCAACATTGGTGATGAGCGTGCCGACCATAAGATCAACGCCAGACTCAACTTGAGCGTACACATTGCTATCGACAATGTTATTAATAAACAAGCCTGACAGACCTAAGGTGCCTTTACCGTAGCCGGCTGAATAACCTAGGTTAATGGCAAACACATTACTATCTGCATCCACGCTGAGATCATCGGCGTACACCACAGCACCATCTTCAATAATCGCTTTACTGTTTAGGGTCACGTTGTTGATATAAACGCTGACACCAGCACCGTTTAGGGATTCAGACTGACCGGTTTTCTCGTAAATGGTTTTTAAAATGGGGATATTTGAGTTAGTCGCCGTCATCAACCCCACATAATCGACTTGTTGATTGATGGTATCTGATTTGATGGCGATATCACGATTGGACGCAGATAAGTCACCTAAAAATGCGTCCACTATCTGGTGATACGTATCCTCGGTCACTTCATCAAAGGTGTTTTCAAGGTCGGTTCTTTGGTTTATCTGCACCGTGCCCAAGACTTTCGCATTAGCATTTTGCGTCACATCTAAATAAGCAAAGTTAAGACCGATAGAGACTTTTGCCCCCGCCGCTTCTGACTTAACGGTGTTATCGATGAGATAAAGATCGGAATCACCACCTAGCAATTGACTCGGCAAGCTAGTGACCTTGTCACCCAATAGCTCCCACTTGCTGACATCACTAAAGTCGGTGCTCGCTAGACGTAAGGTTTGTTGTTCATCACCAATGTATTTGTACACTGCGCCTAAGTAACCGATATCCGGTTGCTGAGATTCGTTGGCTTGCTGCCAATCGTAATCTTTGTAATGAAAACCAACTAAGTCACCAGGGTTAACCGTGTAATCCGTATCGATATCACTTGGCTGAATGTAGTCAGGTTTTACGTATTTAAAGGTCGTATCTGGGCTGATAAGGCCGGTGAGATTTTCTGTTTTAGCATCTAGGGTAAATTTATCCAGCACATCTAAACTGGTGTTGCCTTGCACCAATGCATTGGCATTGTTATCCATATCGGCAATCATTACCGACACAGCGCCGCCAAACGGCACCTGACTGAACTCACTCTTAGTACCCGTTGAACCGGCAAGCTGTGAGGTTTGCGATACTGAGCTTGAGGTTGAAGACACACTGGTCAGCTGTCGGCTTTCCACGCTGGCATTTTGCGCCAGAGAGCCGCCTACTTGGATATCTGAGCTCTTATCGGCTAAACCAAGCAGCGCATTAGCATTGTTGGTATCATCGGCATAACCAAAGGCAATACCTAGGGTGAATTTTGTAGCTTTAAGACGATCACTTGGGGCAACACGCTTGGTGATAAATTCTGGCACTATGGTCTTAGCCAGTGCGTTAGCGGCTTTTTGTTTATATTTATCGGTAAAGTTATTCAGAATGCTTGGCACGCGATCTACAATCGCTTCAACCTCGGTGCCCCATACGCCATCCACTCGGCCTTGCTTTTGCTCAGCGCTAACCGTCAAATCACCCGCTACAATCACATTACCGGCTAGCGTGGCATTGGTATCACCGTGTTCAATATGCACAGCTACACTGGCGGCCAACTTACCTTTTGCACCCGCATCACTCAGCGCACCAACATAAGTGAAATCAGAGGTGTAAGCAGAAACCTCTAAATCCCCCTCGCCGATAATGGTGGCAGAATCAGAGACTAAAGTAGTGGAATCACTTTCTAATAAGCCAACCGCAATACTGGCGGCAAAGCCTTTAAACCCAAAGTAAGGTTCTGCAGCCACCTTCATGTAGTTTTCAACTTTTGAGGTGATTAATACATCACCTTCGGCAATCACGGTGCCGTTCATTTCTACGTTAGCGTCAGAGCGAATACTGCCGATCGCCACCGAGAACAAAATTGCTAACGGCTCAGACTTAACCCGAGCAATAGAGCGAGATTCTATGGTGACATTATCCCCTTTGATGATGGCATTTTCATCAATGGTAATGGTGGTATCGACCTCAGAGCGAGAGTAACCAACGAACAATGAAGAACCTTCTAACTCAGCTTTAAAGTCTTTAATGCTAAGCTCATCAGATTCTATGGTGTCGCCACCGTAGTTAACTGGGCTATCAGGGTTTGTTTCGGCAAAGGCGAGAATAGTAACGTCACGACCTTCAATGGTTGCTGCGCCAATGGTGACGCTGGCACTGACATTATCGTAGTTATAAAAACCGATGCCTTTGATTTCGTTTCTTGAGTCAGACGCTATGATGTTGATGTCGCCATTTTGACTTAGTGACAGGCCTTTCGCGGAAATATTAACCCCGTCTTCAACCTTAATATGGCGAGCATAAAAGCTGATATCCCCTGCGGTATCACTGCTATCATCAGTTTCAACATCAGCGCTGACCGTGATAGTGCCGCCTGCTTCAAATTTGATAGATTGACCGACTAAAAAGACATTTGAATCAATGTTTAAATCGCCACTGGATTCATTGACGAAAGAGAAGTTATCGCCAGTAATAGCGACAAAGCTAAAGTCGTTAACATCAAAGACATCGCTGCCACCATGAAAGACCACATCATTACTGGTTGCACTGTCTGATAAAGTCACGTTGACAATATCAAGTGCGGTACGCGCGCCCACATCAATGCGAAATTCATTAATGCCGCTACTGCCTTTTAACTCGGCGGTGGTTTGCGCTGCATCTAATGTCACGTCAATACTGGCACTGCTGGCATCCAATACAGTGGCGCCAGTGGTGGCAATCACTTCGGCATGCTCAATACTATCTAGGCTAACGCTTTTATCGGTTTGTGCGTCGCCCTTCCACAGCAAAGCATCATCTGCGACATCAACTTGGGTGTGAGTAGCGGTGCTAGAGGCAGAAACGCGATCATAACCGCCTAAACCTGTAACCGATAGATCGTCATCATCAATAACAAACCAATCCACCCCTTGCGAACCGACAAAGGTATCACTGCCGCCATTACCACGTTGTGTGCTCAGTTGCGCTGAGGCTATTAAACTTAGGCTAACCCCTGTCAGCATAGAGCCTGAAATTATATCTGGGTCTAAGCCTAATACCGTTAAAATTGAAGTGTCATCACCTGAGACATTTAACCCAGACAGACCCGATATCGACAGCGATGAACTTTGCTGATCAAACGAAGCAAACAGTGCCCCTGTTTCTCGGTCATCGGCGATGTTGATCATGGCGATCAACTCTTCAAGGGTTTGCGCGGATTGGGTGTCTATTTCTAGAACGGCGCTATCATCATCTAAAGTAAATAACAGCGAAAAATCACTAACATCACTCCAACCGGAGAGTAAGTTAATCTCTGTAGTTTCAGATAACCCCGAAAAGTCGGTAGCATCAAAGGTATCATCACCATCTGAGCCAATGAGTTCGGTGCTTTCAATGCCCAACAAATTGATGATGGCTAAGTCTGTGGTCAGAATATTGTTATCCAGATCAAAGCTATGCGCCGCGCCTGTATTGCTACTCATATCGGCAATCAGGGTATCTTCACCCTCGCCACCGATAATAATGTCGTTTGACTCACCAGAGACATAAATAAAGTCGTCACCACTGCCCGCATCAATCAGGTTGATCCCTTGTGCGCCAACAATGGTATCGCTGCCTTGCTGAGTGGAAATTTTACTGTTACCTGCAAATGCCGATAAATCGACATCATCCGCGCCCACGCTACCTTCAATATCCAAATAATCATTGGCATCAAAGCCCACTAAGGTATCCAAAACCTTAGTGCCCGTCTGAGAGACTGAAGTGACAACATTACCTGTCGAAGTAATAGATTCAATCATTGGCTGGCCCGAATAAAGGCCGGCAAATTCTATGCTAAAGCCGTCAGTTTCGGTGGTGACAATAAGTTGTCCGTAGGCCAAATCCAGTGCTTTTTCGATAGCGCGAGACACATCACGGGCGCGAGCATCCCAAGCAATTTCATCAGTGACTATGCTTTGTCCATCGACTTGCGTCGTAAAGGTGTAGCCAGAGCCGCTGGTGATGGTCGGCAATGAAATAGAAAGGATTTCGTTTTCGCCATGCGACAGATCCAACTCATAATCCACACCAGACACAGCTACGCTCGCGCGGCCATCAAAGGTTTCTTGCACGGTATCTACGCCCGCGCCTGCGGTAATGGTGTCTGCGCCGCCAAGACCAATTAAGGTATCGCCATAAGCTGAGGCATAAATGCTATCAGCAAGTTCTGTGCCTTCTAAAGTGATGTCGTAATCATTGGCAAGCCTTGCATCTAGGGTATAACCGCTAACATCATCGTCATTGGATAATGCCTTAACATAGATGTTATCAATGTCGGTCAAGGTGTCCGTTTCAGTGTCACCTATTTTAAGCGTGTCGCCATCGAACACTACATTGGCAGCGCGTACTGCAATCAGTTCGTTGCTACCTTCACCGCCGTCTATAACGTCACTACCTGCGCCGCCAATAAAGACATCGTTGCCGATGCCACCGATTAAGTAGTCATCACCCGCCCCGCCAAGCAAATGCACATCAAGCTCAGAGGCTGAAAAATCGAAATAGTTGTCACCACTACCACCCTCGGCGGAAAGCAGGGCTAAATCGAATAAGCGAATGCTTTGGTTTTCGGTCTCAGTAAAGGTGGCGCCGTCCCAACTGCCGCCTTGATAGATATAATCTACATCGGCATTGTCACTATCAAGCTGAGCCTGTAGATCGATGCCCGTACTACCAGTGTCTCTAAACAAAGCGGTATCATAACCGCCAAATCCATCGACACTATCGCCAAAGCCCACCACAAAAACGTTGTCGTTGGTATCTCCGACAAAACTATCGGCGTAATCAGAGCCAATAACCGTATTCATACCCGTTACGCTATCAAAACCGCTCACCAACTCATTTTCTAGGTCAACGCTGACGCCTTGGCTGTAAAGGCTGTAGTCTAAGTAATCACTGCCACTACCGCCGAGTTCATCAAAGCCTTTAAAGCTAATGCTCGTGGTGCTAGCAGAGTCTAAAATGCCGCCGACTTGGTCATCTAAGGTAGAAACAACCCCTTCGCCTTCGGCACCTATTTGCCAGTTGTAGCTGTTGTTTAAGGCGGCTAAAACATGGATAGAGTCATCACTTTGCGTCGCTTCAATGGCTTCGGTATTTAAAAACTCCACCGTGCCATTGTCACCAAGATTGCCCTCGTTATCGCCGTTAATTTGCCAGTTACTAGTGACGACCGTACTGCCTAACGCCACAGTATCAGTCCCTTCACCACCATCAAATTGGACAATAAAATTACTTTCACCCAGATCAAGGAAGGATTGATCTACGGTCAATGTATCGTCGCTAGCTGAACCGGTAATGGTGATAACGCTAGCCGCGCCAATACTGTCGAGCTTGCGCTCACCCAACACAGCGCCATTGTCTTTGTTATTGATAAGCTGGATATACTGCTCACTCGACGCATTCTCTACTACCTGCAAAGTAACGTCATTGGAGTCAGCGACTAAGGTTGCTAAAGGATCAGCAGATAAAAGCAATCTCGGCTCTAACTGCTCAATGGCAAAAGTATTATTTTGTGCAGGAGTTAACCCCCAGCGAGATGACTTAATGGCACGATTAATTCCATTCATCAAACTCGTTAAGCGAGGTTGTGAAATGGCCTTAATGCTTTGCTTTGATGATTGATTTGCGCCCATTTGTCTATCCATAACTTTAACCTTCCTTGAGCTCTGCCACCGCAGATACCCATATGCTTTATGCGGTTATTGCGTTTCTAAAAGCAAAAATGCACAGCTCAAAGAGCTGTGCTATCTATTTGTTCTTTAAGGGGCAATCGGGTTGCCCCTTCCATCGACGACTAATGAACGCTTCCATGTTCATCAATATTCACTTGTTCTGACCCTGCGTTTTGCAGCATCTTATTCAGGTTACGTAGCGAGTGCAGATGCAGGTAAACCAGCTCCAAACCATCTGAATTAAACAGCTGAGATAGGTCTTCTTGCTGCAACGCTTTTAGATTCTCTTTATTGATCACTTTAAAGCCTGTTAGGGTGCGCTCTTCGCCTGTCGGCAGAGTAAATTTCGCGCCCATATCTTCAAACAAATCAAGCTCTGCGAGTTTCTTGCAAAAGGCTTGTGTACGTTGATAGTGGCTTTGATAATCTTGTAGGAAGCTCAGCACTTTTGTTAAGTATTGAGTCTGCTCGCCATCGCCATCAAACAGACGTTCGCCTTGGTTTTCTTTATTACAGCCAGAGTAAGACTCGTCCAAACATAAAGTAAGAGTTTCGCCCTCATCAGTGCTGGCAAACACAAACGGATAACGACGAACAAACGCAGGGACGTATTTAGCCACCCATTGCCCTTGATCGTTGACGTATAAGTTTTGATCTTGCTTGATCCCCATAATCACCACAGGGAGTACTTGATCGCCTTCTCCCGCAAACACAATGGCATAGTCTTGCGCGGCATGTGGAAACTCAGCCGCCATCAGTGGTACTGAGTTGACGTTTTTTGCGAAATCATAGTTATTTTCAGCCTTAATCGACCAATCTTGATGACGCTTTTTGTTAACCGCTTCGACCTGTCCATAAATCAATAATTGAGTAGCCACATTGAACTCCTTTTCATCGGTAAAATACTTCTTCTCTCAGCACGCCTTGCCGTTATGAACGAACACTTTCTCTAGGTTGAGAAAATAGCCTGTTGAAAGAAAATTTTGTTGAGCTAAAACTGCTTATTTAAGCGATTTACTTACGCTAAATAATGACCGCTCAACCTAGTACAACATCAACCTAGAAATCTCTAGGTCCTCATCTAGAACACTTAAATCTGTTGGTACCTCTTTTCCTTGCAGCGTGTTGTTTATCTGCTGCAGATCAAACTCTGTCAGCGTGCCTACGGCTCGTTTGAGTCGTAAGTGGTTATAAAGATAGTCATAACGAGCAGCGGAATATTCGGTGCGGGCAATAAATAAATCGCGAACCGCATCTAACACAGTAATACTGGTCGCCACACCTGATTCAAAAGATTGTTCTTTAAAATCCACTGCCGATTCATACGCTTCTACTGATTTTTTCAGTGCTTCAACTTTACTAATTGAGCTGGTTACACCAGTAAAGGCATCGTGCGTTTCACGTGAGGTTTGACGCCAAGTTTGCTCTAGCTCGTTACGCGATTTATGGTAAAGAGACTCGGTTTCTCGAACTCGAGATGACACTGAGCCGCCGGCATAGATTGGGATTTTAAGACGTAGCATTACGTCAGCGGTTTCTATCTCACTTTTCCCATCAAACAAGGTGCCGTTGACTTCGGTAATGTTGTAATTGGCCACTAAATCAAGCTCAGGATAATGCCCACCTTTTTGGCTGCGGATATCTTCACGCGCCGCCTCAAGGGCACTTTGTTTTGCAATAATAGAAGGATTATTTTTTTGCGCGCTGGTTAGCCAACTTTCCACTTGAAAAGGATCAGGCTTGACTAATATCAGCTCTTCTCCAAGCGTTGCCATATTTGGCGGAATATAGCCGGTAATTTCATACAAACCTTGCAACGAATCTCGCAGTGAGTTTCCTACTTCAATTTTACGCGCCTGCGCTTGCAGCAATCGAGCTTCGGCATCCAATGCATCTGTTTTACGAGCAAGACCATTCGCAGCTTGGGTTTTTACAAATTCGTTTACTTGCTCTAACGATTTCACTTCGGCGTTGATGCCTAAGTAGGTGTCACGTCTTTTTAACACGCTAAAATAAGCAGTAGCCACTCGCAGCATTAACTCTTGTCGCACCCCTTCTAGCTCAGCAGCTACCCCTTTCACATCTTGTTTTGCTTGCGAAAAAGCAGCCCAATTGCTGTAGCTGTATATCGATTGAGTAAGAGAGAGGTTCAGCTCATTGGTTGGGTAATCCGTTGAATCCCGCGAAGAGAGAATCGGATTATCTGTGCTGATTATTTTTTGATAAGTCTGAGTATGACTCAGCTCTAGATCTAAGGTAGGAAGTAGAAAAGCCAGTGCTTGATCGTACACTTCTCTATCTGCGTCATGCTGGGCAATACCTGCACGATAAATAGGATCGTGTTCCAACGCTTGTTGGTACATATCAAGCAAGTTCTCTGCACTCACACTTGAGGCCAAAGCCCCAAGCGTAACTACGCTGAGGAGTTTCCTAATCATTTAATCCATCCCTGCATCTAAATGAGCATTTTATCTGTCTATGATTATGTAAATGCTCGCTCTTCTATGAGCAAACTTGATTTACTTCTCTACGAAGTATATGCAGGTTTTACAAAATCACACAAAAAATAATACTTATTATTAACACTTAGAAATACCCTTACAGAAACAAGGAATTAGTTATTCTTTGTTTGTAGCGCATAACAGGTAAAATCGACTAACTAATTGATTACAGATAGGATAAAGCAGGGATAAGAGTTGATCTGACAATAAAGTAAAAGAGTTCAAATTTTTTAGAATATCTTATGACAAAACAGAAAATACATTATTAAATCCTAGCGGCATTCCTTAACCGACACGGTTTCTTATTCTTCAATATTGCATAACCATTAGATTTGAAAACTTATGTAGTTTGCTGATGATCAAAATGAATTTCTACACGTCGTCCATCTGACAGCGTTTCATTTTTATAATACCAACCATATTGTTTGATCAATCGGTCAGTCAATTGCAAGCCAAGACCAAACCCTAAGTCATGTTGGTTATCATTATCTGAATAATTATGATTGGTAATAAGTAAGCTTTGTTGTTTTTGTTCAATAACAACATCACCTTCATAAGTATGTTGAAAGGCATTACGAATAATATTGGTAATCACGATTCGTCCCAAGCCTGGCGGTATACTTAGCATTGTAGAATCATGGCTTATGCTGACGTTAACGCTCTTACCTTCCAGTAAATAGCGCAACTCAGATTGAATTTGAAACACCAAATCACCTAATACAATCGATTCTTCAGCAAGCTGTTTGTGTTCTTGACGATTTAGCCACAGCAAGGTTTCAGTTAGATCTGTCATAGTAAAGGAAGCACGGCGGATTCTATCTAATACTTGCAGCTGTTTATCCGTATTGATACCTCGCTCAATCATTTTTTGTAGCAATTCAGCATTACTACGAGTTACTGCAATGGGCGTGCGCAGTTCATGGCTGGCATAACCTAAAAATTCTTTTTCGCGGGTGACGCTTTCTTGTACTGAATTCAAGCTAGATTCAATGATCTCTGCCAACACATTAAGCTCACTGTATTGAAAGTTGGGCGTGGGTTCGTTTTTCTGCTTTTTGTCCAACCTTTTTGCCCAGTTACGCAGCTGACGAACAGGCTCTGACACCTGCTTAAGCATGATAAGCAATATCACACCAAATAAGGTAATTGCCGCTAACGCAAACAGTAAGATATAAAGAAATTTAGGACGTTCTTCAGCTAAGGAACGCTTTACATCGCCATCATCAAAAGAGATAGAAATATAACGAAGCTTACCATCACGTTCCAACTTCATTAAAAAATCTCGAACAGTGGGGACTTTTAAGATAGGAATGCCATCAATTTTCTTAGCTAACTTACCGTTTTCTAGATGGACATCTTTAAAGCGGTTTTGTATTAATTCAGGTAAATCTTGCCAGCGTGTTGCAATCGTCATCTCTTGCACTTGATAAGGCTTACCATCTTCTGCATCAAATTCGAACGCTTCCGAGCGCATGAAGGTGGTTAATGAAGTATCCAATCCATAAAAGAAATAATTCACCGCTACCGTAGACATGCCCGCCACCAGCAATGTGCCGGATAAAAACATGGCAACGGCAACATACAATCTTAGGCTAGCACGAATTTTCATAGGTTAGTTGCTCTCTCGTCGAAGCGCAAAACCTTGCCCAGTGACAGTATGAATCAGTTTATGGTCCGACTGGCTATCTACCGCTTTTCTAAGATTAAACATGTGCACTTTTAAGCTATTGCTGTCTGGCTGATCATCACCCCACACTACTTGCATTAGTTTTTCACGCTTAATCACATTCGGTGTTTTTCGCATTAAAGCGGCCAGTATTTTAAAACCGGTTGGAGACAACTTTAAGCTCTTCCCTGCTCGAGTCGCCGTTTCTGCTTTAAGGTCGAGCTCTAAGTCGTCCACGGTGAGTTTATTGACTTCGCCACTGCGACGACGTGACAATACTTGTATGCGCGCCACTAATTCTTCTAACGCAAACGGCTTCACCAGATAATCATCCGCGCCACTGGAAAAGCCTTTCAGTTTGTCATCCAGAGTATCGCGAGCAGTGAGCATTAGAATGGGTATATCGTAGCCTTGCGCTCGCAGGTTTGAGCATACTTCTAGGCCATCCATTTTGGGCAAATTTAAGTCTAGAATGACCGCATCATAATGATTCTCTTTAATCATATTCAGGCCAGATAAACCATTGGTCGCGTAGTCACAAGAGATAGAGTCCAACTCTAAATAATCAATAACTGCTGTCGCCAGATCCAAATCGTCCTCGACTAACAACAACTGACAATGTTCTAAACCCATAGTGACCCGCTTACCTTTTATAATTTGTAGAGAAATGCACTGCTAGGGAATTTATCCCAGCATACATAGCATTAACTTAACTCTAAACTGGTTAATCCTAGGTTAAGGCTAAAAAACATGCGCCTCAAGGCGAATCCAAGATTATATATAAGATATGGGAGGGTAGATTCTGCTCCGGCTAGTTTCAGGTAGAAACTCAGCGGAGCACTATATTGAAGAGTTGGCGATTACTGTTTTAGAGAAAACAAATACACCTAAGTATGGCTATTTCAGCTTGTGATTAGTGACGCACCACAACAACGGGATGATCTTCAAGTTGGATAACTTGCGAATTAACATTAAACACATCTTGAATCAGTTGTTGGTCGATGATTTTTTTCGGTTCGCCATAAATAAACAGCTGACCATCATGTAATGCCGCCACTTTATGCGAGTATTGAATAGCTAGGTTTAAATCATGCACCACCATCAATACGCAAGCGTTATTATCTACTGTATAGCTTCTCACGTATTCCAGCAGTTTTAACTGGTTACTCATGTCTAATGCTGAGGTTGGCTCATCAAGAATCAGCACTTTCGGCTGATTGATCACCGCTTGCGCTAGGCCAACCATTTGGCTTTCACCGCCAGAGAGTTCAGTACACAGTTTGTTGGCAAGATGAATGATGCCCACTTGCTCTAACAAAGCTAAGGCTTTTTCGGCGCTGTGCGCTCGGGTAAAAAGTGAGCTGACACCCACATGCATGGTCGTAATTAAAAGCTCTACCACAGTGATACTGGCTGAGATCCTATGATCTTGCGGTAAATAACCAATATCGCCTAAAACTAACGGCTTATCATCAAGAGTCACAGACTTGGGATTTAAGCGAATCAGCTTGGTCATTTGCTTTAGTAGCGTTGACTTGCCTGCCCCGTTTTTACCAATAAGTGAAACCATTTCTCCTGAATGAATTTCCGGAATACTCAGATCATTTAAAATTGTGTTGCCAGCAAAAGATACGGATATATTGCTAATTTTAAGTCCCATTAAAATCTGCCGCCCTTTTTGATGATTAAGTAAATAAAGAATGGAACACCAATGATTGACATCATTACCGTTAACGGAAGAATTTGCCCCGGCATAATCGATTTACTGGCAATGGAAGCCACTTCAAGTAATACCGCGCCAAGAAGTGCGGATGCCGGCAAGAAATAGCGTTGATCTTCGCCCAATATCATTCGTGCAATATGCGGGGCGACTAAACCCACAAAACCCACCGCACCAACAAAGGCCACTGATATTGAGGTGATTAATGACACTAACAGCAAGGTCTTGTTGCGCAGGCGATTCACATTGATACCCATAGACTCTGCGCGCTCTTGACCAATTTTAAGTGATGATAGCTTCCATGAATCTTTCATCATAATCACTAGCACAGTTGGGATTAAAATGGCTAACACAATGATTTTTTGCCAACTGCCTCTATCTAACGAGCCCATTTGCCAAAAGACCAATGTTTGCAATTGAGTCTCTGACGCTGAGTACTGCATCATGGTCAGCATACCGTCGTATGCAAACATGATGGCCACCCCGAATAACATCACACCTTCAATTGAAATACGTTTCATTGATGAAATGCCCGCAATCAAAAGCGTTGTTAATAAACACATAATGAATGCCATCGTCGCAATTTGATATTCCACGGGAATAAACGGCACCGCCACAATATTCATGATCACCAGTGCCGCGCCAAAGCCTGCCGCCGCAGAAACACCAAAGGTATATGGGTCAGCCAGTGAGTTGTTCAGTGTGGTTTGCATCTGCGCGCCCGCAAGTGCCAGTGCTGCGCCAACAAATGGCGCCATCAGAGACATCGGCATGCGAATATCCCAGATGATGATTTGTGTGGCTAAATCGCTATTCTTTGGATAAAAAATACCATTAAGCACTTGTGATAACGTTAGGCCCTGCGAGCCAATCAATATATCGGCCACCAGAAAAACGATGCTGAGTATAAAAAACACGCCCAACATGGTGACTTTCTTTCGCTCTCGAGTGCGGTGAAATGCCAAGGCACTTTCCGCCTCACTTCCTATACTCGGCGGCGCCGTTTTCTGTCGTGGGTTCACTATTGTATAACCTTAAAATTGTCTTGGCCGAAGATGCCAGTCACGGTGCGGTTAGCTAATGTTTGATTCATCTCTTCAAACGTCTGCTCAGGATCTAAATTCTTGAATTGCTCTGGATAAAACCATTTTGCGAAATACTCTAAAGCCACAAGATTGTATGGAGAGTTATAAAACGGCATATAGATAGAGTAGACCTGTTTGTTCTGATACGCAGGAGTCGGTCTCATCCATGTGCGTTGCAACAGCTTATTCGTTGCCGATATGATGGCGTCTTCATTTGGGTTATAGCCAAGTGGGATCCCCGCTTTAGGATCGCCATTTTTATCCACCCAACCTGTTGTTTGCATGATGTAGATATCAGGCTGAGCAATGATGAGGCTTTCCGCTGACATGTTCCCAGAAAACGCACCTTTTAATGGCTTATCCGCAATATTGACCGCCTTTAAAAATGGAACGTAATCACCCATGTTACCGGCAGCAAATGTTTCACAACATGATTCACGTTTACCCGCAGAGCGCTCAATAAACACCTTTTTATTTAGTTCGCTGGCGGGCACTTTAGCAAGACCGGCTAACAAGTTATCTAAGTGTTTCTGATAGTAAGCTGCAAACTTCTGACCTTGTTCATGACGCCCTACCGCTGTCGCTACACTCGTTACAGACTGCACCGTATTTTTAAGCGGGTTTTCACGAAAATCCACCACTAACACTTGAATGCCAGCTCGCTCTAACTTATCAAACAAACCTTCTTCTTCTGCCAATTTCACATTCACGATATCAACAATAAATAAATCAGGCTTGTCCTTCATTTGGATAAAACGCTCAGCATCAAACTCACCCGATTTAATTTTGCCGAGTTGCGTTAAATCTTTAAGTTTTGGGTAATCTTTAACATAGCTAGCATACATACTCGGCGCAGAAGTACGCATATCATCACGCCACGCCACTAAATGCGCAGCCGCTTCTTGTTGGTAAACGATGTCTAATAGCGGAAAAACTCGACCGGTTGAAATAGCAATATTCTTCGGTTCATGATCGATAGTGATAGTTCGTCCTGCAACATCAGTGACGGTAACAGGAAACGTATCAGCAAAAGCTACTGGAGAAGAAAGTAGGCACGCCAAACCAGTAAGTAATAGGCGCTTAACAATAGAGTTTTTCATAATGATTTGCATTCGCTTTGGGTGACAGTTTGGGAATGATAATCACTTTCAATTAAGTTGTAAACAATTGTAACCACGTGACACAGATCAACCAATGATTGCAGTATTTGAATAAATCACAGATCTCTACTGCATATTGATTAAGTAAGTAGCTTAGACCGACAATAAATGCCTTAAGAAGAATAGTTTAATAATGAGTTCAAAAACGCGATTTGAATGATAACGACGAGCAAGAAAACTATTTTTATAACAATAAGTTACAATGTAGAGAAACGTAAATTTGCGCGAACACTCACACAACTAAAAGGGAAATCACTAATCACTAGTCGCCCTAAAATATTCTGATATGCTTGCAAAATCTAGTTGCAAATCGAACTGCTTAGCACTCTCATTTAGTTAGAATTACATCGTATTCAACAAGCTATTATTTGACGTATTTTTCAGAAACCCATTACTGTTTAAAGGGCATTATATGAACACTTCAGTTTTAAAAGTTTCAATCCTATCTTTATTTGTCTTGTTTGCCGGACAAGTATCGGCAAAAGCACTCAACATCCCAACCCACGCACCTTACATCGCACTTAGTCAAAACTTAGACGAACCCAACGGATACGGTTTTTGCTTAGACACATTCGGCCGCGGCTATTCAGAACTGATGCACACCCACACCTGTAAGCCGCCATCAAAAGATAAAGACGCACCAAGAAACAACTCAAGCAACGACGCTAGATTTGAATACGACACCCAAACCAAACAAATCCGTTCTTACGCCTACGAAAACCAATGCATGCAAGTGCTACTAGCAACCGGAAAATCAGAATTCGCCCTACTAGAATGTAGCGACCACCCACACCAAAAGTTTGATTACAATAAAGAAGACAAAACCATCAGATTAGATGTGGATCAAAACCGCTGTCTATCTATAGACACCAAAACCATTAAAGCTGGTCCTTGGGTTAAGCGTACTTTGAAGTTGACTGAATGTGATAAAACAGAGGATTCGTTGAAGCAGTGGGATGTTGTGGCGAGTTAGGGAGATTGTAGTTAAGAACGATGGTAATTTAAAAATAGATTCCTACTCTATCAGAACTACCCTCTAGATGAGCTTTTATTCAACCCTAGTTCGATGGTAAACGGCGAGCTTTCTCGCCGCTGGTTAATTAGTCTTGAAGGTGAGTTGAAAAGGTATTAAATGAATCAGCCTTTATAAACTTTGCGGGATTCTCAAGGTTATGACCTACTTTATCTTTCGACAAAGCCTCAAAGTGGGCAATACCGCAGTTGATTTTGGCTTGTTCTGACGCTCGCAAGTCGTCAGAGAAAATACTGGACTTGGTTTCTACAACAAAGTACAGCTGATCACCCATGCCATCTTCTTTATCAATTAAGACTGCCCAATCAGGGTTGTAGCTACCCAGAGGCGTATCAATTTTGAACCAACTCGGGAGTTTCGCATAAAGCTTCACATCAGAAGACGTTTCTAATTTTTCAGCAAACTCGAACTCTGTATCCGAATCACAAATGATGTAATCATAAACAGACTTATTGGCCTCAACCATATTCTTAAGATAGCCCGTTAGCTCCTCCTCTTGGAAAAGCTCTTGCGCATAATATTCATCATCACCGATACGCTGATAAGAGATACCATCTACAATTGCCAAGCGCATTTGCTTGCGAATCACCTCACCTGTTAGCTCAATAAAGCGCTGCGGGTTGTTCTTAAACGCTTCAAGCTTATCACCTAACCCCAGCAAGATTTGCACTACCGTCTTGCGCGTCAAGTTAGTGTGAGACTCTAAGTAAGTCACCACGTCAGGCAATTGGTAGTTTCTGTTCTGATAGGTGTAAGTTTTAGACTCTTCATCATGGGGCGAAAGTGCCGATTCGGTAATAGCTACCTTGGCTTTCTTATACTCGAACTTCGCACTGGCAACAGCAACTGACGCTCGGATTTCTTTGATGCACTTTTCAACTAGCTCACCAACATTAAAGTCGACGCGATAAGTTGTTTTGTACTTAATGCGATCCCAAAGCGCTTTGAAATCTTCGCCAAGTACAATTTGCTTACCATTATCTTCACGCAGTGACGCTGTTTTCTTCTCTTCATGCTTCTTAATACTAAGACCTTTCGAAACCTTGGCTAAGGTCGCTATGATAGCCTCAGAATGCGCTTGCACGCTATCAGGGAGACTCACAGAGTTATCAGCTAAGTCTGTCTTCAAAGCATCTAGAATCTTACCATTCTTATCTATGTAGCCCTTGTCTTGCAAATGTGTGAAGATCTCCTCCGATTTTTGAGCACCAAGAAACTCCTTCTCACCCATTGTGGCGTAATCGTCAGAATTGATAACAATATTGGCAAACTGGTGTTTCTCTACCGCGCCAAATTTGATGCCTTCTTCTTGCTCGATCTCTTTCTGTAATTCTGCAACAAACTGCTCGTACGACTCATTCGCCATGACAGTTAGCGTATTCACTTCAAAACCGTACGGTACACGCTCGCCTGATTGGTCAACAGCCAAGCGTAAACCACGCCCAATTTCTTGGCGTTTCTTCATAACTGATGCCGTTTCGTTCAGCGTACAGATCTGGAATACATTCGGGTTGTCCCAACCTTCTTTCAGAGCAGAGTGGCTAAAAATAAAGCGAAGTTTTTCATCAATTGACAGTAGCTTTTCTTTATCCTTCATGATCAGGTTGTACGCTGATTCTGCGTTCTTACCGTTCATGCTTGCAGCCGTCTCTTTAAGATCAATTAAAACAGCATTGCCAGACGCGTCTTTCTTCTTGTCTTGAGCGAAGTAACCGTTATGGACTGAGCTTGCCAACTCCTTCATTGCCTGTTCATTTGGCACAAACTTACCAGAACTATCTTGATCCCAAACTGACGGGTACAAAACACGATACTTTGGTTTACGAAGTTGCGCAGCAAACTCTTCTTCAAACCATAATGCGAACTTACCTTGTGTAGGTACCCCCTCTTTAGTGTAGCCACGGTAATTAGCCACTTTATCAATAAAGAACAAACTCAGTACTTTGATTCCTTTCTGACTCATTACTTTTGAATGATCCATTGGGTCAACACCTGTTGTTATCTTTTTAAAGAACTTAAGCTCTTTCTCTAGGTGCTCTTCGACAGTTTTAGCAACTTGCAAACGCTTGTAAGTGTCTAAGTCAACTTCACCAATGGACTGACCTAAATCGATAATGTCGTCACGACTGGTGAAGTCGATATACTCATTACCCTCTTCACAGTAAATGTCATTGACCACATAGCCTTCATAAACCGTGCGACCATTAGTGGCTTCAAACAAGTCTGTACCACTTTTGACGGTAATAGTCTTACGTGGCTGCAATTTTCCTGTCTTAGTTTGTAAATCAACCTCAACCTTCGCCGTAATTGGCGACTTTTTGTTATCGACACTAATCAGCTTGATATATGCCTGGTTGTGGTTATTTTGTACTTCGATTGAAGCTACTTCAATTTGCTTGACCAACTTACGCTCATAAGCATCAATCGAATCTAGCTTGTAGAGCATATTGAGGTTTTCAGTCAGCGTTGCTGAATAGCGAAACGTACACAGCGGATTTAAGTTCTCGATTGCCTTTTTACGAGTAGGCGTCGAAACAGAAGTCTGAGGTTCATCAATGAGCACTACTGGCCTTGTCGCTTGTATGAACTCAATTGGTTTCATTCCACTTAAGCGATCATCAGCTTGGTTAATTAATCTTCGAGCCTTCTTAGACTTTGCCGTTGATTTATCATCAAAAGCTTCACTAAATGCGTCAATGTTGATGACCATAATCTGAATATAATCATTAGTGGCAAAGTTTCTCACCTGCTCACGCTTCGACGAATCATAAACAAAGTAGTCATATTGAACGTTCTTGTATTCTTTTCTGAAATGCTCTTCGGTCATTTGCAGAGATTTATACACACCTTCTTTGATGGCTACAGATGGTACTACGATTATGAACTTAGTCAGTCCATATCGCTGATTCAGCTCAAACGCACTGCGCAAGTATACGTAGGTCTTACCCGTACCCGTTTCCATCTCTATGGTAAAATCAAGGCTAGGTAGCGCTTGTTTTGACGTTTCCGTTTGCGGTAAGCCGTTCTCTAGTTGTACCTTGCGTGTGTTCTCGTAGAGCTCCTCTGGCAACAAAGTCAGCGCATTCGCTACACCAATGCCATCGTTCTTCTCAAACATGTCCGCTTGCACAGCAGACGATACCGAAAAGTTTGATTGAAAGGTTTCTTGACCTTCAAATACCCTCGCTACCGCTTCAATGGCATCACGTTGATGAACGAGGTTGGGGTTAAATTTGATCTTCATTTCAGACATCATTTCCCCCTTTAAATGCTCTTAACATCATCTATCGACGCTTGCTTCAAGATTTGAATCGCATTGGTCTTGACGCAATCATCAGCAAAGCCTTCATCTTTAAACACCACTTGAGTCGTTTCTGGGTCATACTCTTCTTTCAGTTTGGCGATGCCTTCTACCGTGTCAGTGGTAATGTCATCATCTAGGCACACAAATAGTGCACCAGCACCTACAACGAAAACGGTTTTTCCGTTGACTAATTCAGTATCAATAGGGGTGGTCAGGTCATAGCCATATTTTAGGAAGATCTCATATAAGACGTCTTCGCTTGTGCGACCATCTTTAATGGATTTTTCTGCTTGTAGAAGATCAAGCTCTAAACTTTCGAAATCAGCGTCCCAAGGGCGGATATTAGTTGAGTCTAACTTATATAACCTGACCCCAGCTCCATCACCTAATGACGTAATTACTTTTTTCAATCTAGCTAAACTTAATTCGGAAATCGTTTTATAGCCGTGATCATACGCTACTGACTTGATAGCTGTAGGCTCAGGAAGTTGAACAGAAATCACCTTCAACGATATGTCCTTCTCTTTCTGAAAATCCAAAGCTGCATGAGCTGTAGTTGCTGAACCTGCAAAAAAGTCAATTAAAATATCACCATCAGATAGGGTCATAGACATCAGAGACTTAAGTAAAGTTGTAGGTTTCGAATGATCAAATACTTTCGGCCCCAACAGACTAGCAATTTCTTTAGTCCCATCAGAATTATAACCATGACTATCCCACCAACTATCAGCCTTAGTTCTGGTTGATAGGCGTTCATTTAGATATTTTTTCTGAACAGGGGAAGTAGTTCCCGACTTACCGAAAATAATACGGCCATCCGCTATTCTTCTCTTTACTTCCTCTTCGTTAAAGACCCAATATCGTCCTTTAGGGGGTAAAAATGTGTCTCCCGTTTGTTCGTTTACTATCTCAAAATAGGGGCCTTTGTGATTTGCTGATAGATCACTAGTTGTCCAAGGGCCTCTTGGATCGCTATCTGGGTTGGAGTACGTTTTTTCAATAAATTCTTTCGTCAGAGGAAAACCAAGAATCGCAGCCTCTAAATCACTTTTGCCATATGCGACAATGTAGTCATGAACAGGTGGGATGTATCCCATGTTATTGCCATTGGTTTTCTTCTTCCAAAGGATTGAACCTAAAAAGTTATCTTCACCAAAGACTTCATCACATACTCTTCGCAAGTTTGTTATCTCTGATTCATCAATAGAAATATAGATAACACCATTTTCAGCCATTAAGTTTCTTGCCAACTTAAGTCTCGGATAAATCATGTTGAGCCAATCAGAATGGTACCTCCCTGACGTGTCTGAATTTGCACTTAACGTATTACCATCGCTATCAAGCTGACCTGTTAACTCTAGATAGTTTTGAAGGTTGTCATGAAAATTATCTTTATAAACAAAGTCTTTACCTGTGTTGTATGGCGGATCAATGTAGATCATTTTCACTTTTTTATGGTAAGACTTTTGAAGCAACTTCAGCACTTCAAGGTTATCACCCTCAATAAACAAATTTTCCGTGGTATCCCAATTAACACTCTCTTCTTTGCAAGGGCGTAGAGTACCTGTTGATGGTGTCTGCGCTATTTGACGTGCTTTGTTTTTGCCATTCCAAGTGAAGTTGTAGCGCTCGGCGGAATCATCAATTGCTTCGCCTAGCACCGCTTTTAGTGCCTCAAAGTCGATTTTTCCCTCAGAAAATACATCAGGGAAAATCTGTTTTAGCTGTTCGATGTTTTGGTTAGTAATGTCTAGGCTTTTGGCTTCTGGGCTCGTGCCCGTGATTCTTTCTAGCTTTGAGTTCTCTTGTTGGCTCATGCTGTTACCTTGATTAATTTTATGTTCTAGTCGCTGATGTTAAGATTATCAAAAGTAGGATTACGCTATCTGCCGTTTAATCTCTTCAATCGCTAATTTAATTTTTCGTGCTTCTACATTGAGGCGCATTTTTGTATTCATTTGCGTCTCTTTTTTAATCTTATTTCGGATTTGCGTTAGCTGTGTTTCTAATCCATTTAACTCAGCTAATAGAGGCGTCAAGTCCTCTTCGGCTTTGTCGCTGTAAATTCCTGTTGTCTTAGCCGCTTCTAAGAAGTTTAACTTTTGGATGACACTGGTATAAAAGTCATACAGCGACAACACCGAGCAGTGGTCAAATCGTAAATCTGAAAGGAATTCCGAATAAAACGTTTGTTGGTTCTTTTTGTCTAGCCAGCCAGTGTCATACTGGTGCTCAATAGTTAGCTTGGTACTGTCCGCTTGGTTCACTAGCTTATCAGCCAAACTGATGGCAACCTCCTGCTCCCAATCCACAAATAGTAGTGTTGGGTATGGGATCTGCTGATGCAGTAGCTTACACAGTTGCTTAGTTTTACTGTTGCTCTTCACTTTTACATGCAGAACCGCGATCTCTTTGTATTGATGTACACCACCTTCAAAGACTGGAATATTCACCGTCTCAGGCTTCATGGTAAATCGCCACACTAGCGATTTAAGCACATCTTTGATCAGTTGCTTATCATTGCTGGTCAAGGATGTGTTGTCAGTGATGGTTTTCTTCGGCACCTTTACGCCTAACTCTGTACTCGCTGGAAAACCAAAGTTCTGGATCACGGTTTCGGTGAAACTATTCTCAATGTTCACTGTTATTACCCTCTAAACCACGACCAAATAACTAACAACTTCAAAGTCATTAATCTGCTGGCTTGAGTTACCTGTTAAGGTTGTACCGCCAGGGTTGAACAAACTTGCTGCGCCTTTCTCTTCGCTCTTCCCCGCAATGTCTTCAACGGCAATGCGTAACAGATGTACTTGATCATCCATATTGGTGTAACTTCTCGTTTCACGCTCAACAGCTGCATAAGCCGCTGCATCGGGCTCTTTTGAGCCACTTGCTAGCTTCTTAATTAGGTCAAGAATATGTTTCGCTTGGGTAAACGAATACACCACTTCTTCATCCTCTGAAACGTAAACGAGATAGTAAGGTGCAAGCGCATAGCTCTCATCTACCTGCACCGAACCTGTTTTGTCCTTGAGGCAGAAGATAACACCAGGCTCTAGCTCATTCGCAATGGCAACCAACTCAGCATTTGAACTGTCGATTCGCACTGGTGCAAAGAGTCCTGTCGGTGCCGATTCAAGTAACTCTAGATGCTCTTTGAGGTAATCGGACAGATCCATTCGGAAATCATTCAAGGTAAGATCAGTGATTGATACCCCACCCGAAATTTCCTCTAGGTCAACTACTTGGTCTTGCAGTTGCTCTAACTGCTTTCTGCGGTAATCGAGGTCATTCATTTCGGATGAGTTTTGCTCAATAACGTTCTCTTCACCCGTAGCGGATATATCAAGCAATACCATTCGACCGCTGACTCTTGCCTCTAGGTTGATATATTCATCAAGCTCCATGTTCGGCCAGAAATTGACTAGCTGAATTTGAGTATTAATTGAGCCTAATCGGTCAATTCGACCAAAGCGCTGAATAATACGCACGGGATTCCAGTGAATATCATAGTTCACAAGATAGTCACAATCTTGCAGGTTTTGACCTTCTGAAATACAGTCGGTCGCAATCAAGATATCAATCTCTTGCGAAAACTCTGGGAACACTTTTTCACGCTCTTTTGAGGTGGGTGAAAAGTGCGTCAGCATACTGTTCAAATCCGCTTTCACTCGCTTGCCTGCTGGGTCAAGCAAAGTGGTATCTGTTCTCTGACCTGTGATAAGCGCCGTTTTTATTCCAAATTGATTTTGTGCCCAAGAGGCTAAGTCGTTATACAAATATTCAGCGGTATCCGCGAAAGCAGAAAAGATGATGACTTTTTTGTTTGTTCCATTGATCGGGTTTTGCACCTTATTGATAATGGTCTCTTTCAACGCTTGTAGCTTGGCATCCCGAACCGCGGAAACTTGTCTAGCCTCTCTTACAATTTCTCGTAAGAAGGCACAATCTGCATCCAGATCTTGTGCATATCGAATCAAGTCCATGTCTTGCAGACGAACCTTAGTCTTTTTACCCACCATAAAGGGCGCTAGCTCTGGGCTTTCCATTTCAAAATCATGTATTTCTTCGATCGGCGGTGCAACGAACTCATCCGTCAGCCCAGCAGATAAGTTGGGAGCTATATTCTGACTGAAGTGCTCAATTTGTCTTAGAATCATCTCAACTTGCGCGAGTAGTTTCTCTGACGTCAACTTAAACGAGAAGATAGAACTTTCCATGCGTTTCAATAAGTTGATTCGCATTAAGTGAACCAAGCTCGCCTCACGGTCTACTTGCTTGAAAGTAGAGCCGCCTTTGATTTTTTGGTCATAACGTCTTGCGTACTCGGCAATTTTGTTGGGCATTACATATTGCATTGGTGAGTAGCATGCCAGAGTTAGGCGACGAATTGTGTCGTTAACGTCTTTTAATGGTGGAAATTCTTTTTGCAGGTCAATGTCGGACTTAACGTTCTTTGGCAAAAGACGGGTTGGGAACTTACCCACATCTTCAGTGCCGTAATATTTCTCGATATGTTTACGGGAACGGGCAATGGTATAAATATCCAATAACTTGAAATAATCAAAGTTAATAGTGTCCAGTAGCTCTTGTGAGGTTCTCTCGTCCGTTGGGCGTTTAGACCAAGCATTAAAGTGTTGCTGTGCCGTTCTCAAGGTACCTTCAATGCTATTGATGCCATGTTCAGCAAGCGCTGAATCGTTAGCTTCAGTAATGAAGGCCACCTGGTTCTTCATATCGTTAAGACGATTGTTAACGGGGGTTGCCGACAACATTAGTACTTTGGTTTTGACACCCGCTTTAATGATGTCGTCGAGCAGTCTTTGATAGCGGTTCTTGCCATCTTTCTTAGGGTTGTTATTACGGAAGTTGTGGCTTTCATCAATCACAACCAGATCGTAGTTACCCCAGTTTATCGTCTCAAGGTTAATAGCACCTGAATGCCCTTTGAAGCGACTCATGTCGGTATGATTGAGAACATCGTAGTTAAAGCGGTCATCAGCTAGCAGGTTACGTTTATCATTCTGTGTGTACACCAACCAGTTGTCTCTAAGCTTCTTAGGACATAGGACTAGTACTTTGTCATTGCGTAACTCGAAGTATTTAATTACTGCTAGAGCCTCAAAGGTTTTACCCAGACCAACACTATCAGCAATGATACAACCGTTATATTTGCTAAGTTTATCGATCGCGCCGAGCACTCCATCTCGTTGGAATTTATACAGTTTGTTCCAGACGATTGTATCTTTAAAGCCCGTACGAGTATTGATGATGTTCTCTTCTTGAAGCTCACCAATAAAGTCTTTGAACAGGTTGTAGAGAGTGACAAAATAAATGAAGCTAGCTGGCTGATCTTTAGTTAACATATCGAGCTGAGATAGGAGCTCTTTCTTAGCTTCTTTGACCTGCCCTTTTGCATTCCAAACCATGTTGAAATAAGACAATAAATCTTGCGATTGAGGAGCTGGAACTTTGGTTATCATATCGAATGAGGCTGACTCAGAAAGCCCCAGCCCAGCCCCATTAAACTGAGCGCCATCGATTGCAGTCAACTCTTCCCCTTCGGAAGCAATAATATGCCTACCGACAGCACCGACTAGAGAGACAAGTTTCACACTAGTTTTATCTTCCACCCATTGAGCAAATTCTCTGGCTATTGCCTTTTGGTTTAGTTGGTTTCGAAAGCGAGTTTCGTACTCCCCACCTAACAAAGGTCCAAACGGGCTATTTATTTCACTATGGTTTCCAAACCCTTTAAATTGAGAAAAAAGCAGTCGGACAGAATCAAGATTAGACAACTCATCCTGCAATGCGTCAAACGCATATATAGAAAAAAGTCCCGTCATAATCGAAAGCTTATCATCTTTTTCAAAGCTTTCAGCAAGAAGATCAGCCACCTTTGTCGTGGTATTATCTATTAACATATTGCTCTCTATAACTTGGTGAAATCTAACATCAGTAGCCTTCAAAGTATTCAAGCGCCACATAACCTGAACCACTCATGAAGAACCATGATGTCATCATCGAAACTCACCTATACAACTAAACCCATGTTGTCATCTTTTGCAGTTCGCAAAGTAGATATTCTATATTGGTCTTTAATTTTTCTAGGATATTACCATTCATTTCTCTGTGGTACCTGCTAGCTTAACAAATATAAAAAAACCTATTACGTTGCACTTATCATTACGCGCCATAGCTATCTGCCCTGACATTGTTCTGACACAACAAAGTTGAGTGTGCATAAAGTATTCAATACATCATTACTATTTAGTCTATTTTTCGTTATAAGTATGAATTCTAAATTTCTCTACAATAAAGGTTACAAATTACTAAGTGACGCTGTTTCGTCATCTGAAAAATCTGAAGCTGTGAAGTACTTATTCCAATCAAGTACACTGAAGTACCCTGAAGCTATATATGCTTTTGGTCGCCTCCATTTAGATGGTGAACTTGTTAAGTTAGATAGAAAAGTCGGGATACAGTACTTAAAGGACGCTGAATCAAAAAATGTTTTAGCAGCCACATTCGAACTAGCACTTACCTCTTATGAAGCCGCTACAAGTTCTAACTTAGCACTTGAATATTATAGAAAAATAAAGAAATTAGCGGAACTAGGATATGAGCCTGCAATTCTGTGGATCAATGATGACTTAATTTCCCTTTCAAAGTGCTACTTACGAGGGCACAAACTGTTCCCCAGCAAACCAAAAGCAAAAGCGCTTGTAATCCAAGCAGTTAATGAACAGTTAATTACAAACATCGCTGAACTTGAAGAGCACATACTCAACTTTGATGATTTTACACCAAGTTTTTATCAGGCAATTGAGAATTTAAAAATAGAATTAACGCCATATGATGAATTAGTCGATATCGCGGACAAATATTTTAACTCACCATCGTCATATATTAGGGACAAAGCATTCAATATATATAAGCTAGCAGTCGAAAAAAGTGATAGCTTTGGCTTATTAGGTATGGCTCGTTGTTATGAAGAAGGTGTCGGTTGCCAAATCAATGACAACGAGGCTAATCGCCTGTATCAGATTCTTGCAGATAACGACGAAATAGCAGAAGCGGCACTTAAGCTAGCGGTCAGAATTGATGAAGGCATTGGGGTATCCAAAATGTCTGGATCTTCTGCTTTTTATTATTTTTGTAAAGCTGCGTCTCTTGATAACTCCGAAGCAGCATTTCGAGCATTTGAAATGCTAGAGTCTGAAAACCCACCTATCGACGAAGTTATAGACTTATTTTATTATGAGTCATACTACGACGAGTTTGATATTAGTGAATATGAGCGAGTTAAACTTTGTCTTCTATCCTTATCATGCGACGAACAAAATGCTGAAGCTCACTATAGCTTTGCTCAAGCAATAAATGAGTTACTCGAAGATACTAAAATTGCTAACTCTCACTACAAAATAGCAGCCAATCTAGGGCATCCTTCTGCTTCATATGAACATGCACTAAATATCCGAGAACAACACCCTAAAGATGCTCACCACTATCTTCTCAAGGCAGCTAAAGGAGGCATACAAGCAGCTTTCAAACAAATAGCTTGGAACCTGTACAAAGGTGAAGTTTGTATCGAAGATAAAGATCAAGCTGAATTTTGGTTTAAAAAAAGTGCTCTAAGCGGAAATGTACATTCAATGTATGTATTGGGATTTTGTTATCTCTACCATCACAACACCGAAGAGTATGATTCTGCCGCTGTATTGTGGTTAAAGAAAGCTACAGAAAAAGGCTCATCGTCCGCTTGCTATGAATTAGGCCGTTGTTATCAAAATGGTTGGGGCGTAGATTTAAACTATCTTAAAGCTCGCGAGCACTACAAAAAAGCTCAAGACGACAACCCAGAACAAGTTGCCGAAAGATTGAAAGAACTAGAACAGTTAGTCTGGGATTTTTATCAAGAATACTCGACCTAATTATGGTAAATCGAAATCAACATCACTTAATTGTACTAAGTATATTCAACGCTGTCGAAGTCACAGACAAGGTTACACAGAATTTAGAACAGCCTCTCTCATAACTGGCTTTTATTAGCCTCAGTAAAGTATCTTTGAATCGTCTTCTTAGAAACTGACCTTTTCTTTTCGTCATCCGCTAGTTGAGCATTTAATTCATCAGTGATCTTTATTGCTACGCGCTCTGCAATCCAAGAGTCACTTTTAGTTGGATGCGCTTGTTTTAAGTTATCTCGTAGCTCTATAGCCCTTTTCGCTTTCTCTTCATTCGCTTCATGAAATGATAATTTACTTGCGGCTGACATTAATGGCTCATAGTTTGCTGTTGTTAGTTGAGCCCCGCAAAGAAAGCTTTCCATCATCAATTTATAATCATCATCGGATAATGATGAATCAATAAAGTGTTTATAGCAAAAATCAATGTATACGCTTACAGCGTCCCCTATGGTCTTGTATATCGCTAGATTTGTGTCGTAAGCCTCAAGCCTCAATATGTTATCGACACTCACCTCTCCGTTTTCCACTGGATACATATGGTTTAGGGTATTTTCTACTAAAGGAATTCTTACCTGATTCGCAATTGTAACAATTGTTTCTCACACTAAATTATTCGAAGGTTCGAATATCTCTGGCTTGTGGGTTAATAGACTCTGTATTTGATGTAATTTATTTACGCTCTCAGACTGAACTAACTCTAAAAAATCGGGATCTGATAAATCAAACTTAAGGAGTTCTCTTGGATAAATACCTTCTCCACCATTTCTCCGTTTGGATTTCAAATCACTATTTTCCATAGATGCTCCTTTTAGTACAAACATACCGAACTGCTGTTCAAATATCTTTTTACTTCAGAAAGCACTCAGTATGCAAATCTATGAGCATAAATAAGGCTCATCAGGTAGCACCAAACCTCACTCTTACTTGACCACTTACTTGACCACTAAAGTGAAAAACCACCAAAAACGACAAAGGCCTGACAACTTGAAAAGCTGTCAGGCCTTATAGAATATGGCGCGCCCTGTAGGATTCGAACCTACGACCACATCCTTAGAAGGGACGTGCTCTATCCAGCTGAGCTAAGGGCGCGCTACAGGAAAGGATTATACGAGTTGAGCGTGATTGGTCAACGGGTTTATTGAACATTTAGAACTAAGTGCTGAAAAAAAGGGCAGTAACATTAAAAATGCATATAAAGCGGACATAGCAAACGTTTGCTATGTAGCAAAAGTGTTTCTTTTCTGCGACAATGCGCCGAAACATTGAACTGCCTAATATAGGGATCGTCATGACTGCTCAAAATATTGATGGAAAACTGATTTCTCAAACTGTTCGTTCTGAAGTAAAGGCTCGCGTTAAGTCTCGTACCGACGCTGGACTGCGTGCTCCGGGCTTGGCTGTGGTGCTTGTGGGTCAAGATCCTGCATCGCAAGTGTATGTGGGAAGTAAGCGTCGCGCTTGTGAGGAAGTGGGCTTTGTGTCTAAGTCTTTTGATCTTCCTGCTACGGCTACTGAAGAAGAGTTGTTATCGCTGATTGATCAACTGAATGTTGATGACGAAATAGATGGAATTTTGGTTCAATTGCCGCTGCCTGCGGGCATTGATTCTACGCCTGTGCTTGAGCGTATTACTCCAGAAAAAGACGTGGATGGCTTCCATCCTTATAATGTGGGTCGTCTAGCGCAGCGCATGCCTAAGCTTCGCTCTTGCACGCCAAAAGGGATTATCACTCTTTTAGAACGCTATAACCTGCCAACGCACGGTAAGCATGCGGTTGTGGTGGGCGCATCCAATATTGTTGGTCGTCCGATGACGTTGGAGCTATTAATTGCTGGCTGTACCACCACTACCTGTCACCGCTTTACTAAAGATTTAGAAGGTCATGTTCGTCAGGCAGATATTTTGGTAGTTGCAGTGGGCAAACCTAACTTTATTCCGGGTAATTGGATTAAAGAAGGCGCAGTGGTTATCGATGTAGGCATCAACCGTTTAGAAAGCGGTAAATTGATTGGTGATGTGGAATATGACGTTGCGAGTCAGCGCGCTGCCTACATTACTCCTGTCCCTGGTGGTGTTGGCCCTATGACAGTGGCCAGCTTAATTGAGAACACTATGATTGCTTGTGAAAAATCTTGGTAAATCACTCTTAATTTAACGCACACCAATAAAAATGAGCGAGGAATTTTCCTCGCTCATTGCTTTTTAATTTTTCGATTTAAGCTATTTGATCTGATCGGCTAAATGGCTGACTGCTAGTCCAAAATAATACGACCGATTCCACTTCATCAATACCTGATAATTGTTGTACACCAAGTACACGCGCCCAGAAGATGAGTCTGGCGCAATGAGCCATGCCTTAATTGGCGTAGTGAGTTTAGGTAATGCATGCCCTTGCAGGTTACGCACCCCTAACGCTTGCCACTCTTGCAATGTTTTGCCTTGTTGCGACTTTAAGCCAAACAGCGACTTATCTAAAGATGCCGATAAAGTGACTTGTCTGCCCCAAGTGTAGGTATTATCCCAACCAAAGGTGTGTAAATAATTGGCGGCGGATGCAAATACATCTTGTTTGTTGCCCCAGATATTTTTGCTGCCATCACCATTACCATCGGCTGCGTACTTCAAAAATGAACTGGGCATAAACTGAGGTTGTCCCATCGCTCCCGCCCATGAGCCTTTCATATTGGCGGCGCTAATATGCCCTTGATCTAAAATGGTTAACGCAGACATTAATTCATTGCGGAAAAAGGATTCGCGACGCCCTTCATAAGCCATGGTGGATAACGCATCAATCACGTTATATCCGCCAGTGAGTGCACCAAAATTACTTTCTACGCCCCACAGCGCCACAATAAATCGAGGCTGTACACCGTATTGCTCACCAATGCGCTGTAAGTCAGCTTTATACTGACGATACTTTTGATTGGCTTGCTTTACTTTCCATTGTGGCACCGCGCGTGGGAGGTACTCATCAAGTGTGATTTTATTTTCAGGTTGAGAACGGTCAGCAGAAATTGCTCTAGGTTTAAACTGCACATTTTGAAAAGCACTATCGACCGTTTTAGGTGTTATACCCTGCTCTATTGCTGCATGTTTTAAACTTTCGACATAGCTATCAAAACTGATATCACGCCCCGAAACCTGATCATTGGCCGACACCAACAAACTGTTCGCCAATAACATTAAGCCAAGGCTCTTTTTACACTTAAATATCCTTATCATAGTGTTGCCTCTTTTTTAGTTTCTCTATTCAGCGTTGTCACCTTGCTGTTTTTTACGTAGCTTGTAATTTTCCAGTTCGTTTTCTACTGGAGGTGGCAATTGCAAGAAGTAACCATCTTCAATTAGTGACGCTTTAACTTTCGCCACATCTACAGTCGCAAGATCGCGTTTTGCTAAGTTAATCACCATCACCATAGTGGGTTTGCCAAACATTTCCATCAATTGATCTGGGACAGAAGAGAAGTCATCTTTTTTGGTAATGTAAAGATACATACCTTGCTTTTTGGTACTTTTATAAATTGCGCAAATCATACATGGCCTTGATCTATTGGGTTCATATCTAATCTTAAGTCGTTAAAATGGAGTTTTTAAAGACTTAAGTCGATTTTGAGTCTAAAACTAATATTTGACAACAAGTTTACTTGTCGAGTGTCGCTTCGATGGATAACATGACAAGTAATTGTTTGATTATATGCCAAGGCTAGCTTCGATGTCTCAAACTCCAGACTTAAAGGGAACCAGTTTTCCACTTACGGTGCTTCATATGTATGAACACAGCACTGCTTCAGCAATTTGTTACTTGGATGAGAAAGTAGCCAAAGCTCCAGCTTTTTTTAAATCGGCTCCACTAGTCATTAATTTATCGCAAGCCAGTTCTGAGTTAGATCTGGTACAGCTAAAACAAGGTATTATTAATATTGGTATGGTGCCCGTTGGCGTGACTGAATGTTCCGATAAGCATTTAGAAAAATGCGCCAGGGAAGCAGGGCTTGCTGTTATGACAGGTACCAATCGTCCCGATAAAGCACCTGTTGAAATAACACCAAGTAAAGTAGTGCGTAATCCAGTGCGATCTGGGCAACAAATTTACGCAAAAGACAGCGATCTTATTATCCTCAATCACGTCAGTGCTGGCGCAGAGGTTATCGCTGATGGCAACATTCATATTTATGGTACATTGCGCGGACGCGCTCTAGCAGGAGCAAGTGGGCAAGACGCATCAATAATTTGCCATAACATGCAAGCAGAACTAGTTTCTATCGCAGGAAACTATTGGCTTAGCGAGCAAATCGAATCTCACTACTGGGGAGAGCAAGTGATCTTAAGTTTGACGGATCAAACTCTGCACTGTGACTTTCTCAACATTAAATAAAGGATAAAGGATAAAGTATGGCACGTATCATTGTTGTCACTTCAGGAAAAGGCGGCGTAGGGAAAACCACCTCTAGTGCTGCTATTGCATCGGGTCTTGCCTTGCTAGGCAAGAAGACCGCCGTTATTGATTTTGATATAGGCCTGAGAAACTTAGACCTTATTATGGGTTGTGAGCGTCGAGTTGTTTATGATTTCGTTAACGTTATCAATGGAGAAGCAACGCTTAATCAAGCACTGATTAAAGACAAGCGTACAGAAAACCTATTTATTCTTCCTGCGTCGCAAACTCGTGACAAAGATGCCCTTTCAAAAGAAGGCGTGCAACGAGTACTTAACGAGCTAGATGAAATGGAATTTGACTTCGTTATCTGTGATTCGCCAGCAGGCATCGAGCAAGGCGCGCTAATGGCACTTTACTTTGCAGATGAAGCCGTTGTGACCACTAACCCTGAAGTCTCCTCTGTTCGCGATTCAGACCGCATTTTAGGGATTCTTGATTCTAAGTCTCGCCGCGCTGAGCAAGATCTTGAACCTGTAAAAACTCACCTATTGTTGACTCGCTATCACCCTGCTCGCGTAACACAAGGTGAAATGCTAAGTGTTGAAGATGTAGAAGAAATCCTACACATCAACCTACTGGGTGTTATCCCAGAAAGCCAAGCAGTGCTTAACGCCTCTAACAAAGGTATTCCGGTAATATTTGACGATCAATCTGATGCAGGTATGGCTTACCACGACACAGTGCAACGTCTACTTGGTGAAGAAGTTGAGTTTCGATTCCTAACCGAACCGAAGAAAGGTATCTTTAAGCGTCTATTTGGGGGTTAATTGATCTATGTCTCTGTTAGAATTTTTCCGTCCTAAGAAAAAATCGACGGCCAACGTTGCTAAAGAACGTTTACAAATCATCGTTGCTGAGCGCCGCAGTCATGACGACCCGGCGCCCTCTTACTTGCCAGAGCTTAAAGCAGATATTCTGCGGGTGATCAGTAAGTATGTGGAAGTAGAACCGGATATGGTGAACGTCTCTTTTGAACAAAAGGACGACGATATTTCCGTGCTAGAGCTCAACGTTAAACTTCCTGAAGAAGAATAGCGTAGACAAACCACCAGCATAATAAAGAGAAAGGCGATGAATATTCATCGCCTCTTTTTTGTCTTAAATTTTTACTGCTAATTTGGCTTCTTATTTTAGCTTTTCTAGCAATTTGTCGCCCAGTAACGGCTTGCGCCAACCTTGCATTAAATCAGGGGTATATTCCACCGCCTGATCTTTTCGCCACACCCAAGAAATTAACTGATTCACTTGTTTCTTCGAGGCTAAAAACTCCGGAGCAAGATGTGATTGTTTCACCACCTTATTCACTTCATCTTTGAGCACTTTAAATGTTTGCTTATACGTGGGTAAATCCACTAAGCGGTCCACCTTTTGTGGCCATTCTGACTCTGGCGTCGATTGTGCTTTACGCACAATATTGGCTATCACAGCGCTATAACGGCGCACTGAACGTACGTCGCACTGCTCACGCTCCATATCGCGACTAGAGGTTAGATTAAAGCGAGCGACGGTGAGTAAGTCAGCTTCTTTAAACACAAAGTTAAGTGCTAAATCTTTACGCAGTGCCGTTTCATAACGCCAAGTTGCCAATGGCTTAAGTACACTCAGTTGTTTTGGTGACAACTGCCATGCGCCTTTAATATCTAAATATGCTTTTTCTGGCTCATGATGACGAATGCGTTTTGATACCTGCAATTCAGACTCTTGCAGTGCATTGTCCCAATATCCCGACTCTTGCAATGACGCTTGCAGTTTGTCAAATAAAGGTTGCAGATAGAATACATCGGCTGCGGCGTAATCTAATTGCTTTGCGGTCAACGGTCTTGCTAGCCAATCAGTGCGCGCTTCACTCTTATCCAACTCGACGGACAAATACTCATTCACTAGGCTGGCAAAGCCTGTAGAAAGCCCGTGCCCTAAAAACGCAGCCATTACCTGAGTATCAACCATTGGCGTTGGTATGGTGTGGAAGTGATGCTGGAATACTTCAATATCTTCACCACAAGCATGCAGAACTTTGAGTAAGTCTGGGTCTTCAAGTAACTCCACCATTGGCGTGATATCGTCAATAACAGAGGTATCAACTAGGCTAAGAAGTTCGCCATCATACATTTGCACCAAGCCAAGCTGTGGAAAAAAGGTGCGGGTACGAACAAATTCTGTATCCAACATAACGGCTGCTTTCTGTCGTGCTTGGTTGCACGCTTGTGCCAGAGTTTGAGTGTCTGTCACTATTTGATAATTCAAAATGCTCTTATACCCTAATTAAAACGCCCCCACATCGCATGCGCCGACTGCGCTTGCTTAGTGAGGGCTTACGTTCCGTATCGGTTTGCTAAGACTATAACTTTACTCGTTATAACTTTACTGGTTATAACTAAGCGAGTTCAGCTATGCCGATTTTTCTGCCGTTACCTCGGTGCGTAATTCGCGACGCAAGATCTTACCAACGTTTGTTTTCGGTAGATCTTCCATAAAGGTAACAATCTTAGGTATCTTATAACCAGTTAGATGCAAACGGCAATGGCTAATTAGCTCATCTTTGGTTAAAGAAGGGTCGCGTTTCACTACGCAGATCTTAACCACTTCTCCTGACACTTCATGCGCCTCACCAATGGCAGCCACTTCTAACACTTTTCCGTGCAAGGCAACCACATCTTCAATTTCGTTTGGATAGACATTAAACCCTGAAACCAGAATCATATCTTTCTTACGATCGACAATGTGTAAGAAGCCCTCTTCATCAAACTTAACCACGTCGCCTGTCGATAACCAACCATCTTGTGAAATCACTTCGCGAGTGGCTTCTGGGCGCTGCCAGTAACCTTGCATAACTTGAGGACCACGAACTTGCAGCTCACCTACTTCGGTATTCGGCAGTACTTCACCGTCATCATTCACAATACGCACTTCGGTAGAAGGCACAGGCAAACCAATCGAGCCATTGTAATCTGACATGTCGTGTGGACAGCCAGAAACCAATGGTGAACACTCAGTCAAACCGTACCCTTCTAGCAAAAAGACACCAGTGGTCTTTTTCCATTTTTCCGCTACCGCTTTTTGCACGGCCATACCGCCACCCACAGCTAAATGCATATGACTAAAGTCTAGCTCATGGAAATCTTCGTTATTGACCAAAGCATTAAATAAGGTATTTACCCCAGTAATGGCGGTAAACGGGACTTTTTTCAGTTCTTTAACAAAAGTTGGAATATCGCGAGGGTTAGTAATAAGAAGGTTGTTAGCACCCAACTCTAAGAATAGTAAACCGTTCACTGTCAGCGCAAAAATGTGGTAAAGCGGCAATGCGGTAACCACTAATTCTTTACCGACTTCAAGTTTACCTAAGTACGCACCTTTTGCTTGCAGTACATTGGCGACCATATTGCGATGAGTCAGTACCGCGCCTTTTGCTACACCTGTAGTGCCACCGGTGTATTGTAAAAAGGCAATATCTTCACCGCTTAAAAATGGTTTCACATACTGTAGGCGACGACCTTTATATAACGCTTTTCTAAATGACATTGCGCCCGGCAAATCGTACTTAGGCACCATGCCTTTTACGTATTTAACCACAAAGTCGACTACGGTGCCTTTTGCTCTAGGAAGCATTTGTCCTAGGCTAGTCAGAACCACGTTTTTCACCGATGTGTTATCAACAATTTGCTCTAGTGTGTTGGCAAAATTAGACACAATAACAATGGTTTCAACTTGGGCATCATTGAGTTGATGCTCAAGCTCACGCGGGGTGTATAACGGGTTTACGTTTACGGCAATACAGCCTGCGCGCAATACACCAAACAAAGCAATTGGGTATTGCAGCAGGTTTGGCATCATTAAGGCAACTCGGTCACCTTTTTTCAGCTTTAATTCATTTTGTAGGTAAGCTGCAAATGCACGACTTCTTTCTTCGAGCTTACGGTAGGTCATTACCGAACCCATATTGATGAAGGCGGGTTGGTCGGCAAATTTATGCACACTGCTTTCAAACATCTCAATCAAAGAAGAATAAGAATCTGGGTCGATCGTCTCTGGAACGTCAGAAGGATATCGAGAGAGCCAAGGTTTATTCACGTTAATACTCCTGAAAAAAATAGTAGCGCATTATATACGACTATCAGGTTGAATTTATTTGTTTTATTGCGATTCCATTACAAGATAGTAGGAATTTTGATATTCACTCAAACTTGAGTCACAAAAGCTCACTATAACGGCAAAATTAACTCGAAGATTGCGAGAGCGATAGGTTGTGGCGAGGTAAAATGACAATGATGCCCCCCTGCAACCTGTATGATTTTTGTGTTTGATGCGCAATTTACATCCAAATGCTTAAAACCTTTATCTCCTAACACTAGTAAGTTGGAGCTAGGTAAAGCCTCTATCACCTGCTGAGCATGGTTAGGTGACATACGATACAGCGAATTTGCTTTGAGTTTTTTGTCGTGCCGCCATTGCCACCCTTTATCATTACGTTGACTGTCTCGTTCCACCAGCGCTGCTACTTGTGAAACCGTCAAACCGTAGCGCATAGCACGCAATTCTTTCATCTGAGTCTGGCTATTAAAATAGCGCTCAGTTTTTTGCATCACACGCTGACGGCTAAGCACGCCTTTTCTCAGTCGCTGCAATGCATTGGGTTCCGGCTCAGAAATAGGCCCGTAACCTTCTATTTGTACAAGATAATCAATGTGCTCAGGAAATGCCGCGCTATAGCAACTGGCAATCAAAGCGCCAAGGGAATGTCCAACTAATACCACAGGGCATGCGCACTGCTGTTTAAGCTGAATAATGACTTGATTAAGTGTATCGATATAATCATGAAAGGGATAAAAGCCATCTCTAGCATGAGAGCTTAAACCGTGACCGGGAAGATCCAAAGCCACTAGCTTCATAGCAGAGTTTTGCTTTTGCATCTCCTCTATCAGAGGGAGAAAGGACGCGGCATTATCTAACCAACCATGCAAAAATACAATGCATCTTGTGAATTGCTCAGGTTCGAAGCACAATGCAGATAACGCATAATGTCGAACCTGAAAGGTTTGCTCTGTTAGCACTACTCTACGCTCTGAATAACTTGTCCAGTGCTGTGACCATAGCCATAACGAGATTGACGACAGTGCAATGAACGACATGGGAAGCCAGTTAATGGCTGATCATACACAATGACTTTTTCGCGAACTTGCCACAAATGGTAACCGCTGGCACTCAACACCGGAAAACGATAATCAAACTCGCCTACTTTTCCTTGCTCGATGCCATCAGATTGACCTAATACAGTCACCAAGCGCCCTTCGGAAAAGGTGGTAGGGTCGATAAAGCCATCAATGTAAGCCACAAATCGACCTTTTGGCTCTACGTTAATGTCAGGCTTGCCGTTCTTACCTATCGGTAAATTGACCAATTCTAAACGCGTTTTTTGTTCTAAATTAGTCACCTTAGCAATCACACCGCCAAGACGAATCTCAGCAGCATCACCTTGTTCATCATTAAGCCAAGTATCGTAATCGGTAATAACTGCCTTATTTGATGACACTAAAGGTTCTGGTAAAGAACTGCACCCAGCCATCACCGCACTCAAAATCAATATCCCTAAAATCCTAACCATAATACCTCCATGTATTTACCCATTCATTTTTTACTAATTACTCACGACCCGGTAATTTTTTCCAAGCTACCTTGTCACGTAAATACACAGGAGAAGCTTGCTCTGCGCTCATTTGATGACCGGCTTCAAGTTCATGCTGTGCAAGTACGACAATATCTTGTGATTCAGGATAAAGCACGCCTGTTTGGCTACGTTGCAATTTAAGTGCTTTAAATTCATCAGCATACGCATCCCAACCTGTACCAACTTGCGCCCAAATCTGGCTGTTTTCAACTTGGCTATTTTCAAGTTCTTGCTCGGCAAGTTGTTGTGGCGGCACCACACACTCAGCATCTTGAGTTTGCCATTTGCCTGACGCCAAACGACTGTATCGCGCCCAGTACACTTCACTCATACGTGCATCAATTGCCGCAGCAACATGAGTGGCGCCTTGTACACGATACGCGCCTTGCGCCATAGCTTGTAGGGTAGACACACCTAACATAGGTAAGTCTGCGCCAAACGCTAGCCCTTGTGCGATACCAATGCCAATTCTTACCCCAGTAAAGCTGCCCGGACCGCGACCAAATGCTAACGCATCTAAATCCGTCAATTTAACGCCAGCATCCACCAATAATTTATCAACCATAGGTAAGATCTTGGTGGTGTGCTCTCTAGGAGCCACTTCACCGCTAAACAATACTTCGCCGTCAATCATAAGAGCGGCTGAACAAAATTCAGTGGAAGTATCTAGTGCTAGAATTTTTGCTTTCATCTATTTCTCAGTTATTCGTTGTGCTTATTATGAGTCTGAAACGCTTTCATCGTTCCGTGACTGCAAAAAATGTATCGTATTTGACAGACTGCGCGTGCGCGGTATCGGCGGCAAACTGGATAAAAACATTTTGCCGTAATCACGAGTGACTAAACGATTATCACAGATAATCAACGCACCTTTGTCACTTTTATCTCGAATTAGACGCCCCACTCCCTGTTTTAAGGCGATCACCGCATCAGGAAGTTGAACATCAAAAAAGGGTTCACCGCCATTGAGCTTACAATCTTCAATGCGCGCTTTTAATAATGGATCATCTGGAGCGGTAAAGGGTAATTTGTCAATAATAACACAGCTTAACGCATCACCTCTAACATCTATCCCTTCCCAAAATGCGCCCGTTGCCACCAGCAGTGCATCGCCTAATTCAGTAAACTCTTTTAGCAGTGCCTGTTTACTGCTTTCCCCTTGCATCAATACTGGAAACTCTAAGCGCTGACGAAAGCGCTCAGTGAGATCTTTCATCATCGCATGCGAGGTACACAGGCAAAAACAGCGACCTTTGTTTGCCTCAATCACTGGCGTTAACATCGACACCAGTTTCTGCGCCATTTGCGGGCTATTGGGTTCAGGTAAGTATCGTGGCACGCATAATCTGGCTTGAGACTGATAATCAAAAGGGCTATTTAGCGCTAAACTGTGCTCAGTATTTAATCCTAAGCGAGAGGTGAAATAATGAAAATCTCCCGACACCGAAAGAGTTGCTGAGGTAAATATCCAAGTGCCGCCATGATTGTCCACTTGCTCTTGAAATTTGTTCGCCACCGATAACGGAGTGATGTTGAGGGAAAAATGACGAGGGGTACACTCAAACCAATACGAATAACCCATGATTGAGATATCACAGACTCGCGTCAGCCTGTTTTGGATCTGGGTGGTGCGATCAAAAGCAGTGTCGAGCAACTGACTTCGCCCCAAGGCCACTTTCAATACTTCTCGGCATAAGGACAATGCATCTTGCAAACGCTCGATTTCGCGTTGTACTTTAGGATTTTTTAATGCGTCACGCCAATTGCCGCGAAAGCCCGGTTCACCTAATGCTAGGCGCATTTCAGAAGCTGAGCTGATTAATTTATCCGCCACTTTTTGCAATTGACGCATGTCTTTGGCTTCGGTGCGATAGCCAATTTCAATGTCTTTAGCTAAATCGGCAATTTGCTTGGAGCTCATCGACTGCCCAAAGTATTGGCTGGCAATATCTGGAATTTGATGCGCTTCATCGAAAATAAACACTTCTGCCTCTGGCAATAATTCACCAAAACCGGTTTCTTTAACCGCCATATCCGCTAAAAATAGGTGGTGGTTAACCACTACTAAGTCTGCCTCTAAGGCTTTGGCGCGGGCTTTAAACACAAAACATTCGTTAAAACTTGGGCAGTCTTTACCTAAACAGTTTTCATTGGTCGAGGTGATATCTGGGATCACCTTACTGTCTTCGGCCAAGTCTTCACACTCACCCAGATCGCCACTTTGTGTCGAAGACGACCAAGAGCGCACTTTAACTAGCTGACTCAACAGTTGCGGGTCCGAGTCATGGCTATGACTTTCCACCAACTGACGACTTAATCTGTCTAAACACAGGTAATTGGAGCGCCCCTTTAGCAATGCAATGCGGCCCGTAAACCCCAGTGCGTCTTTCATTAGCGGCAGGTCACGGTGATACAACTGTTCTTGCAGGTTTTTTGAACCGGTTGAGACTATGGTTTTTTTACCACTTAATAGCGCAGGCGCTAAGTAAGCAAAGGTTTTACCCGTACCTGTGCCCGCTTCCACCACCAGCTGACTTTGCTCTTTGATGGCTTGCACGACACTTTGCGCCATGCGCGTTTGCTCATCCCTAGGCTGAAAACCAGAGATTGCTTTACCAAGAGCGCCATCGCGAGAAAAAACCGTGCTGATATTCAAAAAAAGCCTTTAGATCCGTTTTGTGCATCAAAAAATAATTATGTCAGCTTTTGGAGGCAGGCGCGATACCCGACAGCATAAGCGGTTCAATTTGCAAGCTAGACGATAATTCGATACTGTCAAGGAAGAGGATGAAAAAATCATCAATCATTATCAACCTGTTATCAAAGAGTTATCATGGAAAGAAAAACCCTATTAACGCATTGCTCAGACGAGCCTGGCTTGATCGCAAAGATCACCAATATCTGTTACAAACATCAACTGAACATTATTCACAACAATGAATTTGTTGATAATACCAGCGGGCATTTTTTTATGCGTACCGAGCTTGAAGGTAACTTTAACGATGCGGTATTTAAAGAAGATCTCGACTTTGCACTGCCAAATAATGCAGAGAAGACTCTGGTTGATTCGAGTAAAAAGAAAGTTGTTGTATTAGTGACCAAAGAATCTCACTGCTTGGGTGATATTTTGATGAAGACGTTCGATGGCAGTTTGAATGTCGACATTACGGCAGTGGTCAGCAACTACGATATTTTGCAGCCCTTGGTCGAAAAATTTGATATTCCATTTCGTCACGTCAGCCATGAAGGCTTGTCGCGCGAAGGACACGAGCTGAAAGTTCAAGAAGCCATTGATGATTTTGACGCCGATTACATCGTGCTAGCAAAATACATGCGCATTTTAACTCCGAGCTTCGTTGAGCATTATCAAAATCGCATTATCAATATTCACCACAGTTTCTTGCCAGCATTTATTGGTGCAAAACCTTATCTGCAAGCGTATGAGCGCGGCGTGAAAATCATCGGCGCCACTGCGCACTTTGTGACAAATGATTTAGATGAAGGCCCAATCATCAAACAAGATGTGATTCCGGTGGATCACAACTTTAGTGCACAAGATATGGCGCAAGCCGGTCGTGATGTTGAGAAAAACGTATTGAGTAAAGCGCTCAATAAAGTGGTGAATGACCACGTATTTGTGTACGGCAATAAAACGGTGATTTTATAAGAACGCTATTTTATAGACGCCACGTAATAGTGACGCCCTATAAACAATAGACTGTAAGCAACTGCGCTATAACTCGCAGTTGCTTATCCTTGTTCTGATTCAACAATTTGCTTTAAAGAATGCGGGTGCAACTTGATGCAAATTCCGTCTTTTTTAAACGCCACCGTTGGATTAGATAACCGCTCACCGTCGCCTTTCGGGCTCGATAATTTCATTTTCACATCATCATTAGGTAAAAAGCGAGTAAAGCGCTGCTGCAAATCAGCTAAATAGTCACTGGCGTGTTCTTTATCTGACGGCACCACAAATTCAATATGTTCCCAATCTTGAGCCGGATAGATTTTGCCCGCCGCAGGATATGGAAGCTCCAAACACTCAATAGACCAAGCGCCTACCTGAATGGGCGTATTAAAAGCAATCACCACTATTGGTCTGCCATTAATCTGCGCTTCTGACAGTGTCTGTCCCTGCTCTAGCCACGCTTGATGTGCCAATTTGGCTAACTGCGCATCATTAATGCGTAGCGCAATATGATCGGCCTGAAATTGAGTCAGATCTAAGCCAATCTCTTGCCCTAATGCTGCTATCTTTTGCGCAAACGCTTCGACTCGTTCTAGCATCTGTTGTGGGTGCAGACCGGCTGCCACTAAAGGTGTCATTTTTTAGCCTTTTCTTTATTTTTTAGCACTTTTGCAAAAGTTTACCTGCAACACAGAGTTTTACTATAGATTTATTCGAGATTGCACTCATTGGAGCGCTTTTAGATTGGGCATTAACTTGTTATTATTACCTACATTTTTGTGAACTACGGCACGAAAGCACTTTATTAGCTTTCTTGACACTCCTTGAATTGAAGGAATTGCGTGTGAATATTCAAGCACTTATTAACGACAAAGTATCTCAAGCACTAGAAGCGGCAGGCGCCCCAGCGGGTAGCCCGGCAGCAGTGCGTCAATCTGCAAAAGCTCAGTTTGGTGACTACCAAGCTAACGGCGTAATGGGCGTAGCAAAACGACTAGGTACAAACCCACGAGAATTTGCTCAAAAAGTGCTTGAGCACCTAGACCTTGACGGTATTGCTAGCAAAACTGAAATTGCCGGCCCTGGCTTTATCAACATCTTCCTTAGCGAAGATTTCCTAGCCAAATCAGCCAAAGCGGCACTGGCTGACTCTCGCCTTGGTGTGTCGACTGACGCGCCAACAACTATCGTTGCAGATTACTCAGCACCTAACGTGGCGAAAGAAATGCACGTAGGTCACCTTCGCTCAACCATCATTGGTGATGCGGTAGTGCGTACTTTAGAGTTCTTAGGCCATAAAGTTATCCGTGCTAACCACATCGGTGACTGGGGTACTCAGTTCGGCATGCTAATTGCTAACCTTGAACGCGTTCAAGAGCAAGAAGGCGAAGTTTCAATGAAACTGTCTGATCTGGAAGGCTTCTACCGCGAATCTAAAAAACTGTATGACGAAGACGAAGAGTTTGCAGTTAAAGCACGTAACTACGTCGTTAAGCTGCAAAGCGGCGACAAATTCTGCGTAGACATGTGGAGAAAGCTAGTTGACATCACCATGCAACAAAACCAGCTTAACTACGACCGTCTAAACGTATCACTAACTCGTGACGATGTGATGGGCGAAAGCCAATACAACCACATGTTGGCGAACGTTGTAGCAGACCTTAAAGAAAAAGGCTTGGCGCAAGAAGATGATGGCGCTCAAGTTGTATTCCTTGATGAGTTCAAAAACAAAGATGGCGACCCAATGGGCGTTATCGTGCAAAAACGTGACGGCAGCTTCCTATACACCACCACCGATATTGCATGTGCGAAATACCGTTATGAAGAACTGGGCGCAGACCGCGTACTTTACTTCATCGATTCACGTCAACATCAGCATTTAATGCAAGCATGGACTATCGTGCGTAAAGCAGGTTATGTGCCAGAAGAAGTGTCTCTAGAGCACCACGCATTTGGCATGATGCTAGGCAAAGACGGTCGTCCATTTAAGACCCGTGCTGGCGGTACGGTTCGCCTTGTCGATCTTCTAGATGAAGCGGAAGAGCGTGCACAAAAACTGATTGAGTCTAAAAACCCAACCCTTGCGGAAGATGAGAAAAAATCCATCGCAACCACAGTGGCAATGGCAGCTGTGAAATACGCTGATCTATCTAAACACCGCACGACAGATTACGTGTTCGATTGGGACAACATGCTAGCATTTGAAGGCAATACTGCGCCTTACATGCAATATGCTTATACTCGTGTTGCCTCTATCTTCGCTAAAGCGGGCGTGTCTATGGATGACTTGCAAGGCGATATCATCGTTACTGATGAAAAAGAAAAAGCGCTTATCGCTAAACTGCTACAGTTTGAAGAAGCGGTACAATCTGTCGCTCGTGAAGGTCAACCGCACATCATGTGTAGTTACCTATTTGAACTAGCAGGTCAATTCTCTGGCTTCTACGAAGCATGCCCTATCTTAGTAGCAAAAAACGAAGCGGTTAAACAGAGCCGTCTACAACTTGCTGCTCTAACAGCGAAGACCATCAAACAGGGTCTATCTCTACTGGGTATCCAAACTCTAGAGCGTATGTAATTAGCAAGCTGTGCTTGCCAATGTTTGGTGAGCTAACGTTTGGTGAGCTATAGCAATAATAGTAAAGGGTCTGAATATAACATTCAGACCCTTTTTTTATGTGCTATGACGCATTAGCGTTCGCTGAACGAGCGAATTTTCGCAAAATAATGTTAGATTGAGCGAAATGACTTCGAGATAAAAATAGTGAACAAAACCCATCACTCACGCCTACTATGGGCCGATAACTTACGCGCTTTAAGTGTCATTGCCGTGGTGTTATTGCATGTCGCTTCCGAGTTTGTCAGTGACATCGATGTTCATAACCCACTCTATGGCAGCGCCAGTTGGTGGGCAGGTAATATTTACATCTCTATCAGCCTGTGGTGTATCCCGCTATTTGTGATGATCAGTGGTTATTTTTTATTAAATAAAACAGACAGTCACCGTCTCTTCTTCAAAAAACGTTGTCGACGAATTTTAACGCCTTTAATTTTTTGGTCTGTATTTTACTCACTGTGGGTGATAGTAAAACACGCTCTAAACGACGACCTATCCAGTGCTTATTTTACGGTTGCAAAAGGTTGGGTATTGGGAGAGCCTTACTATCATCTTTGGTATTTGTTCATGATACCGTTCTTATATCTCATCACCCCTGTATTAAGGATCATCAGCAACTCAATCACGCAAAAAGAACTATTGCTCCTCATTAGCCTTTGCTTTGCATTAGCAATGCTATCCGCTGTATCCGACATTGTGCTGCTGTATTTTAACTTGAATGCAAAAATTAGCTTATTTACGCATGAGTTTTTAAACTACATCGGTTATTTCTGTCTAGGAGGCTATATTGGGAGATATGAGATAAAGCTGAATTCGAAATGGGCAACCATCGCCCTGATTACTAGTGTGCTAATCACGGTCTTAGGTAGCTATTTCATTACCCATTTGTATTTTTATTCTTACTTGAGCATCAACGTTGTTATTGCTTCAATTGCGCTATTTTTCTTAATAAAACAGCATCTCAATAGAGATTTAAAACTAGCACAATTGGCAACGTATAGTTTTGGGGTCTACCTAATACACCCTTTATTTATCAAATCTATAACGTCAATGTTTGATAATTGGCTATTGGCATACATAGACGTGGCAATTTATATCCCGCTCGTCACACTAACAAGCGTCAGCCTCTCTTACCTAACCATGCACCTCACCCACCGCACTTGCGGGGTCAGGTCTTGAAATTTGCACCTGCCCCACTCATCTCAGTTTAAGACTGCGCGTCTAACCACTCTCGCGTCACCTGATCAATTTCGCGCCCTTCGCGAGAGACTTTATAATCAAGCTCAGCAATGATTTCATTTGAGAATCTTAAGCTATCTAAGATATCTAGCTGATCTTGAGAGAAGACTTTCGCTTGGTCTTCACGCAGCAGCAATACAGCGCGGTCAACAATTCCTAACAAGCCTTTAGGCTCAATCACTTCTCTGATCGCGTATTTATGGTGTAAAAATTGCGGCTTCCATAACGGCACAATTAGCCACTGTTTCTCAGCCACAGCTTGTTCAAACGCGCTAAAGCAATCTTGCTCTGTGCCGGTATGAAAACGATAACCCGCAGCACTCAAACCATACTCTTCCATCATTTGAATGGAAAAACGAGTGATCCCTGCCCCTGCATTAATGCCTTGAATATCTTTATTCATACGCGCTAAAACTTCGGGCTTGAGTAAATCTGCTACTTCTTTGACTGATTGTTCAGGGACATAATCAGGCACACCCCAATGTGCGTAAGGTTCGTAGTGTAACCCTAGCTCAACTAAAGGCTCGACTTGCTCTACATCAGCTTTATAAATGCCGTGACTTGATGGCAACCAAGCCGATGCAATCATTCCCACTTCAGCCGATTTTAACTTAGCAAAGTTCTGTTGATGCGGTGAATAAATACGCTGCACCTGAAACCCCATATCACTCAACACATGGCTAACAATAGAAGCGGTGATGCGATGAAAAGAGAGGTCAGTAACCCCCATTTTGATTTGTTTAGACATAAATACACTCTGGTGGATATTGCGGTGGATTATCGTGCTGAATAGTGTTTTGGAATGACTCGATCTTCTGGGCGGAAAATTCCACCCAGATCAGCAAGTGACACTATCAAGCACAATTAATATTCTCAAATAACGCAAGATACGTTTAGTAGGATAGGCTTATTTTTATAGCGCGCTAGGACAAGCCACACTTACTGCAATTAGTTACGCTATATGAGTCATTTCATTTAACGTAAAGCTCGCAACTGCGCCTTCCGTTGCGGCCATATATTCAGCCAAGTGAGTGTTACCCATGTGTGTTTGCCATAGTTCACGAGATGCCCAGTTCTCATAGAAAGTAAAATGAGCTGGATTTTCATTGTCTTGGTGTAAGTCGTAGTTGATGCAACCTTCTTCTGCACGAGTCACCTCAATCAGCTTTAATAACTCTGCTTTTACCAATTCAATTTTATCTGAGTTCGCTACGATGTTGGCGATGATAGTCAGTTTAGTCATTTGATGTCTCTCTATAATTATCTGCAAATGAAGCGACATGCCTCAAAGGTATGCATATAGAATAGAAGCCCTAATAAAATACGTAAACACGCGAATGATTGAATTATTATCAAATTTTAATTGATAATGGAATTACAAAGACCCATTAATCACGACACTGCAAATTTCAAGACCTGACCCCGCACTTTGAGATAATTATTCAACGGGGTCAGGTCTTGAAATTTGCATGCTTTAGGGGTTAAGCAGGAAGAGGCTTTTATCTATTGGGATTTTTAAGTCTAACCTTATATCTTTTATTTAATTAAATAAATTACATTTCTTAACATGCATAAATATTAGAATATTATTAGGGATATTTATCCTAAATCATGGATAAAATAACCTCTACCATTTCAATATATTCGATAATTATAAAATAGAGATCTTTATCACATATATATTAAAATAATACAAGAAATGAAGTGACAGGCAGTAATAATCTAAATATCTGTTTTTACAGGAAAAATAAAGGATAATCACAGTAAACACATGTTATTAAAGACTTTATCAGAAATAAAAATAAGATATATATCACTGTTTAGCGAAGACCCAAGCGTAATATATTGTAAATAAATATTACAAGAGGTCACGAATATGAAAAGAAAAACATTAGCTATATTAATTGGCTTAGCACTCGTTGGGTGTAATGGCGAAACTCAACAAGCTGTTAAAGCACCAACTAGTACTGCTGCTGTACAGACTAATTCAACCAAACTTACACCGGCTACTGAGGTGGTTGACGCAGCACAAATTGGACCATCAACAGAAGTCCCACAAATGGCCGAGATTTTACCTGCAACCGATATTGTGCAAACACCGACTCTGCCTATTAGTAAATTTGAAGCAAATGACGCGGCTTTTAGATCAACCGGTATTCCTGAAGGGGTGACTAAAATCCCTGAAGTAAAATGTGACAAGGTATTTAACTCATTAGATGATTTAGAAAAGGTTGCTAAGGATTCCGAAAGACATCCAGAGACTTTAGCAGCAGGTTCTACGCTATGTTTAGCCGATGGGGAATATAGTGATGACCTTGACCTAAGAGTGGTAAGAGGCATGACTGTTGCCGCTGAACACTCAGGTAAAGCAATTATTAAAGATGGTGTTATTTCTATCTCGTTAAATGGCGAACATAGTCGACTTCAAGGTTTAGTATTTAAAGACATCACTTATAAAAGTGCAATGATCAATACTCGTGGTCATGACAATACTACTTGTACAGATTGTCGTATTACTGAGATTTCAGTTATTGATCCAAAAACTGTAATAGACAAACGAACAGGACAAGGCAAAGCCGGTAACCTAGTTAAACTATATGGTGATGGTAACTGGTTTGATCACAGTATTCTAAGCGGTAAAACATCCGCTAACCCTATGGTTTCATTAGTGCGTGAAAAAGGTCTGACTGACGAACAAAGAGCGCACAATATCGTGGTTTATAAAAACTACATTGCCAACCGTGCTCCCGCTGATGGCAAAATTTATGCTGGTGCACAAGACAATAACTACGAAGCTATTCGTACCGGCTTAAGTGAAACTCACGAACAAGCCAGTCACTCTTTTGTTGTTGGTAACTTGTTTGAAAATATCCAAGGTGAAGCGGAAGTTATCTCTAACAAAGCCAGTGAAAACACTATTAGTTTCAATACCATAAGAAACAGTAATGGTTCACTTACTAACCGTCATGGTCACGATAACAATATCGAAAACAACTTTATTTTAGGCGAAGGCTATCCTCTTGCCGGTGGTATTCGTATCGTTGATAACGGACATGTTATCCAAAATAACTACATCGATGGCGCACGTTACCTAAGTACAACTCACCATGGTGGTATTGTTCTATTAGGCTCTGATGGTGCAGGTGATGGTGACAACGGCTATCAACAAGTTGAAAATGTTCATATCGCACACAACACTATCGTCGACAGTGTAAACAGCTTGAACTTAGATGGCGGCGGTAAAAAAACACAGCCTCAAAATGTGTTCATCGAAAACAATATTATTGAGAAAGCGATTGGCCCTATCTTCAAAAGCTCTGATCGTGGCCTACCACCTAACTCAGAAATCTTAGGCAATATATTCTCTGGTAATCAATTCGCGGATAGCGATGGTATAAAACAGTCTCAACTCGCCAGTCAAAATAGCTTTGCGTCTGCTGAGCTTGAACGTAATACACAAGGCGACCACCTATATCGTCCAACAGCCAACACACCAAACTTAGATGCTACATTGCACGTTACCCGCAACTTCACAGCGCCTACTTATGACATGGATGGACAGTTGCGTAGTGCGATGACCACTATTGGTGCCGATGAAAGAAATGCAACCACTCGTACTGTTGCGCCATTAACCTATAAAGATGTAGGTCCAGTGACTTATAGAGTCACCAAACCAAGCCCAATAGTTGTCACCGCAGACATCAAAAATAGCACCTTTGACAACTGGTTAGAAGATTGGCAAGGTCAAGGCGGTTACACAGTGACAGGTGCAGAAGCCTTTTCTGGTCAAACACTTACACTTAGCGACAATGGTTTTATGCATCAGGATATTACTGTTATGCCAAACCATCACTACGAATTAAGTGCATTTGTGAAAGGTAACTACAAACTTTCAGTTGATGGCATTGCAAGCACCAAAGGTGATGTGAAAGGCGAACAATACAAATGGGTAAGAGTACCGTTTGATACTGGCTCAAATGACACAGTGACTGTATCTCTAGGTATTCCTGAAACAGTAACCGTAAATGCACCTCTAGTTGATGGTGACTTCACTCAATACTACAAAGGCGATAGAGAAAACTGGGTCGAGCATGAAGACAGTGTTGCAGGCCTAGGTGAAGTAGGTGGTTCTAAAGACAGCGCCTTCTCTGGCGAAGGGTCTATTCGTTTACGCTTCATTAATGGTACAGATGAGGATGGCAACAATATCGATGCCAAAAATGACTTTACTGCACAACCTAGTGTAACTCGTGTTGTCAGTGGATTACCAACCAACACAGATGTGACATTCTCTATGTACTACTGTGACAAAATGGGGGATAAATCCCTTGCAACCCTTGGCTTTGGCGCACGTACAGTAGCTGCTGAATCTCTTAAAGGAACATTACTAAAAGAAGATTTTGCGCATAACAAAGACCTAGCCAACGCACCAGAAGGTTCGAACAAAGATTGCTTCAAAAAAGTCACCACTACATTTAATACTGGTGACAATACTAGCATCGAACTCTTTGCCAACATGATAGTCGACAAAGACGGCAGTTTGACCAACGATCAAATTAAAACCGATAGCTTCTATCAAAAAAATAAATTTGAAGTGCGTCTAGATAACTTCGCCGTTTCTTACGAAGCCAAAGCAAGCGATGATTTAACCGCAAGTTTTGATGAAATACGTGCTGCAACTCGTATGGACCAAAAACCTCAACAAGCTGAATAAGTAAATCATCAACAAAGCCATGCCGTTCACTCCTGTGAGCGGCATTTTTTATTTAGGGGGTCAGGTCTTGAAATTTGCACCGACTTATCTTCTATTTTATGTTCAACACACCAACCATTTAAATCAGCGTTGGCAATACATCTTTTATAAATAGTCCTTTCTTGCAAATTTCAAGACCTGACCCCTGTAACTTATTTGCCACCCTATTGACGGTATATCCTCCATAAACAGCCCTTCCGTGCAAATTTCAAGACCTGACCCCGCTTGTGACTTACATCTCATAACTGTCTTTTGTGTGATAAGTCTGTATAATTCGTCGCCTCTAAATTCATTGCCTTTGATTGGCAGTTTCCAACTTTAATACCTAGGAATTCTTCTTTGATATCTACCGCAAACATCACCATGCAATTTGGCGCAGAGCCGTTATTTGAAAACATCTCTGCTAAGTTTGGTAACGGCAACCGCTATGGCCTAATTGGCGCAAATGGGTGTGGTAAATCAACCTTTATGAAAATCCTAAGTGGTGCATTAACACCGAGCTCTGGTAATGTGTCGATTACTCCAGGGCTTAAACTTGGCGTATTAAGCCAAGACCAGTTTGCGTTTGAGCAATACAATGTTATCGACGTTGTGATCATGGGTGACCGTAAGCTTTGGGAAATCAAACAAGAGCGTGAACGTATTTATTCTTTGCCAGAAATGAGCGAAGAAGATGGGATGAAAGTTGCGGAGCTTGAAAGCGAATTTGCTGAAATGGATGGCTACACAGCAGAAAGCCGCGCTGGGGACATATTACTGCAAGCTGGCATTGAAGAAGAATTTCACTTCGGCTTGATGCAGCAAGTGGCGCCCGGTTGGAAGCTGCGTGTGTTACTCGCGCAAGCCTTGTTTGCTAACCCAGATATTTTGCTACTTGATGAACCTACCAACAACTTGGATATCCACACCATTAACTGGCTAGGTGAAGAGCTCAATCAACGTAAGTGCACCATGATAATTATCTCGCATGACCGTCACTTCCTTAACTCTGTCTGTACCCACATGGCTGATATCGATTACGGCGAGCTTCGTATTTATCCAGGTAACTACGAATACTTCCTTGAAGCATCGGGCCTTATTCGTGAACAGTTGTTAGCAAGTAATGCCAAGAAAGCGGCTGAAATTAACGAACTGCAAGACTTTGTGAACCGTTTTGGCGCAAATGCTTCTAAAGCTAAACAAGCCAGTTCACGAGCTAAAAAGATGGATAAAATCAAGCTAGACGAGGTTAAGTCTTCTAGCCGCATCAGTCCTTCTATCGACTTTGGTGAAGGTAAAAAACTGCATCGACTTGCACTAGAACTGCAAGATCTAGGGCATGCATTTGACGATGAACTGCTATTTGAACAAGGTAATTTACTGCTTGAAGCCGGTACTCGCCTAGCAGTGATCGGAGAAAATGGCGTCGGTAAATCCACATTATTACGCTGCCTAGTCAATGAACTAGAACAAACCCAAGGCGTGGTGAAATGGTCAGAAAACGCCTCAATCGGCTATTGCCCGCAAGACAGTACCGCAGATTTTGACAATGACCTGTCTATCTTTGATTGGATTTCACAATGGCGCACCGTCAAACACGATGATCTTATGGTGCGAGGCATTCTAGGTCGTTTACTGTTCACCGCTGACGATGCCAACAAAAAAGCAAAAAACTGCTCGGGTGGTGAGAAAAACCGTCTGTTATTTGGCAAGTTAATGATGCAAGACATCAACGTACTGGTCATGGACGAACCAACCAACCACATGGATATGGAAGCCATCGAAGCGCTAAACAACGCATTGAAGGAGTACCAAGGTACACTTATCTTTGTCAGCCATGACCGTGAATTTGTTTCATCATTGGCAACCTCAATTATCGACGTAAAAGATAAAAAGCTAGTTAACTTCCAAGGCACCTACGACGAGTACTTAGCTCACCAAAAGAAAGAGCTCGCGATAGCCTAAACTTGCGGGGTCAGGTCTTGAAATTTGCAGCCTGCCCCTTCATTAAGCATTGCCAATAAAAAAAGACCTGATTGTCACAAATCAGGTCTTTTTCTATAAATATCTGAAGCTACTTTTTGCTATTAATGATATTGCGAGTCACAAAATCGCGGTTTTTCACTAATAGCCACATGACTAATCCCAAACACCCTACTCCAATCTGAATCAAACCAAGATCTTCGATAAGCGCTTGCTGACGAAGTGAAACCAACACCATCCCTAAAGAACCCGCCATCATGCTACTAAACTGAATAATCGCAACGGCAGAACCTGTGTCCTTCTCTTGCTGATCCAACATTAAATTAGTACCAGGAATTCTCGTTGTAATAATTGCCATGGTAATTGGCGCAGCAATAAAGGCGAATATCCAAGGCGATAGATGACCAATGGTAAGTGTTAACACACCCAATAATGCAATCATGACATAACATGCCGTGATGATGCTTTGCGTACGAACACGCTTGGACACTTTCATGTAAATCGTCGGGCCAAACGAGGCAAACAGCGCGTTAAATGCAAAAGCGTAACTAAATTGCTGCTCAGTCAAACCAAAGCCATTAATGTAAATATAAGAACCGGCTGCTAAAAACGCCATCAGCGCCATGGGTGTAAGAGAAAATATTGCAAGTAGAGCCACAAAGTGTGGATTTTTAAACACAGTGATGAGTCGACTCCATGAACGCAGCATCGACCCTTCATAACGATGCTCTAACGTCTCGGTGTAGCAAAGCGCCACTAGCGTTGCGACAAGCCCAAAAGAGGCTAAAAACACAAACATCATATGCCAAGAAGCGACTTTCAATAATAGTGCCCCTATGACTGGCGCGACCATAGGCGCAATAATCACCAAAGACATAATGGTCGCCATGATTTTTTCGCGCTCGCGACCGCTGAACATATCTTTAACGATTGCCGTTGCCACCACAGTGATAGCACTGCCACCAAAGGCTTGTAGAGACCTTGCACCAATTAAAATATCGATATTAAAGGCAATAGCACAAAGTACACTTGCCAACATATATACGCCAAGCCCAATCAACAATATAGGTTTGCGTCCAAACTTTTCACTCAATGGCCCCCAGAAGAGTAAGCCGACTGCATAAGTGACAAAGTAAACACTGAGGGTGAGGTTTACCATTACTTGGGTCGTATTTAAAATTTCGACCATTTGTGGCAATGCAGGTAGATACAAATCGGTCGTTAACGGAGGAAAAGCACTGATAATAACTAAAAAGAACAATGTGCCTTTATGACCAAGAATAGGTTGGTTTTTTGTCAAAATAAATCTCTATATCAAAGTTTAAGCTAGGTAAATTCGGAGGGATTTTGAGCTTAAGTCACATCAGTGTCAATCAAGTATCTAGATTAACGAGCATACCTAGGTTTAAAAAACTGCTAACAACAGCACAAATACGCTATTAACTTGATCTTATAAGACATTATAGTGTCGCCAGCCACACCTGCTCCTTTCTTTCTTCAATAACACGCCTAACCATCTTATTGCACCTACATAGTTGCAAATTTCAAGACCTGACCCCAATGTTATGTTATAACATAGCTGAAATTTCTGTGATCGCTGTTTCTTTTTAATACACTTGTTGGCACTGGTCACTGATATTCCACTGAACTAAATACAATAGGATTGTTATGACCAATATTTCGTACTCATCAGTTGCTAGAAAAAAGCGTATTGTTCGCGCTAGTTTGTTAATTGCCATCATTATAATCGGCGGTATTTTCTGGTTTTCATCTAGCCCGCAAGCAGAGCTCACTCCACAAAAATCCAATACTCTATCGATTAGTGGACCATGGGAGATCTCAAGCTTAGATCCTGCTAAACAAGGCTATATTTTGACTCGAATGCAAGTCATTGAAACCTTGTTGAACGTTAGTGATACAGGCGAGATAATTCCAGGGTTAGCCACCAAATGGCAAGTGAGTGACGATGGTCTTAATTGGTTATTCACCCTCAGAGAAAACGTGCAATTTCAAGATGGTACGAGTATGGATACTCAGTCTGTACTAAAAAGCCTGCACTTTGCGATGCAAAAACACGGCACGTTAAGTAAAGCCGAAATCGAAACAATAGACACGGTTGGCGAGCATCAAATTCGCATTCAATTGGCCCAACCATACATAGCATTTACCGCATTGTTGACTAACTATTCTACCGCTATTTTATCTAGCGCATCGTATGCAGAAAACGGGGATATTGTTGCGTTGTATGGCACAGGCCCGTATCAAATCGAACAGTTCTCTCCTCCACATAAACTTGTCGTAAAACACTATGAGCATTACTGGGGTAAAAAAGGCCAGATTCCGTTTGCTTCTTACTTAACGGGTCACCGAGCAGAGAGCCGTATTCTTCAAGCTAAATCTGGAGAAGCGGATATTGTCTTTACCTTAGACCCTTCGATGATTGGACAACTTGATGGTGGCGAAAATGTTACGGTGCACAGTAACCTGATCCCTCGAACCTTATTTGTAAAGCTTAATAGTCAGCACCCGTATCTAAAAGAAGTGCAGGCTCGACAAGCTCTTAGCATGGCGATCAATCGCAGTTCAATTGCCAACAATGTCCTGCACTCTCCTGGCTCTCAAACCACCCAGTTATTGCCAAAATCTATGTCTAAATGGTATATCCAAGACTTACCATCAGATGAGTTTAATCTGAGCCAAGCAAAAGCTTTACTGTCTCAATTGGGCTGGAAAAGTAACGACAACGGCGTTCTTACTCGCGATGGAAAACCTTTCGAACTGACTTTAATTACCTATGCCGATCGCCCTGAATTGACAACAGTTGCGACGGCTATTCAAGCTCAGTGGGCTAAATTAGGCGTTACCCTTAAAATCAACGTCACGAATTCAAGCATGATTCCCGCCGGGCACTCTGACGGTTCACTAGAAGTGGCACTTATTGCCCGCAACTTCGGTTTTATAGCTGATCCTCTGCCGATTATGAGCAGCGATTTCTCAAACGGTGGTGGCGATTGGGGAACAATGAACTGGCATAACCCTGTGGTGGACAATGCAATGTCCGAACTGCTCCAAACCAGCGATGCAGCGCAAAGCAGACTGCTGAGCCAAAAAGTAGCATTGGCTATCCATAACGATTATCCAGTACTGCCTATTTCTAGCTACAGTCAGCACACGTCGGTAAACAGTCGAGTTCAAAACTTTCATTTTGACCCGTTTGAGCGCAGTTACTTTATCAATCAGATGGAAATTAACTAATGATATGGAACTTGCTTAAAAAGCGGGTCTATCAGCTCATTCTTGTGGCATGGGGGGTGGGTACGCTCACCTTCATCTTGATGCGCAGTTTACCCGGTGATATGGCCTATCGTATTGCGGCCAGTCGTTACGGACAAGACAATGTTGATAGCGCTGCCGCTGAAATAGTAAGGCAAGAACTGCAATTAGGTGAAAGTTGGGTGCATAGCTATCTAAGTTGGCTTGGCGACCTATTGCAATTCAATCTAGGGCATTCGCTGGTTAGTGGTTTGCCTGTGATTGAAACCGTGCAACATCAGCTGGGGCATTCTCTTTTATTGGCGCTCGTTGGGATCTCACTATCGGCCCTTATTGCACTGCCTCTAGGTATTTGGTCGGCACAAAAAGGTGGGCTCATCAATACGGTGTTAGTCTGGATTTCCACCGCTGTTAAAGCTTTGCCGGTATTTGTGCTAGGGCTAGTGTTAATTGTTATTTTTGCGATGAATTTTCAACTATTTCCTGTGGCCGGCTTTGGCTCATGGAAGCATTTGGTACTACCGAGTTTAACCCTAGCGATTAGCTTAGCCGCCGTTTCTAACCGCGTGGTGCATAGCAGTGTATTAAAAGTATTGCAGTCCCCTTTTTACCAGTTTTCTCGTGTTAAAGGGCTCTCCAACTTACAAACCTTTATCAGACATGGCATACGCAATATCGCGGTTCCAGTCATCGCCTTTATTGGTATTCAACTGGTGGGCGTCATTGAAGGTATCGTTATGATTGAGTCGTTATTTTCTTGGCCTGGAGTCGGTCATGGCTTAGCGCACGCTATTTTTGCTCGTGATATACCGGTAATTCAAGGCTGCGCTCTGACTATGGGAATATTGTTTGTACTGCTTAACGGCGTAATAGACCTAATGTGCTACTGGATAGATCCGCGAGGGCAACAAGAACAATGATGACAAAAATAACCTTCAATCAACAAATGGGTTTGCTTATTTTAGTGAGCTTATTTGCATTTTCTATTGTGACTGGCTGGCTATCACCCTATAGCATTGAAGAACAAAATTTATCCATGCGTCTTATGCTGCCAAATAGTGAACATTGGCTAGGAACGGACCATTTTGGTCGTGATATGGCAACGCGCGTAGCCAGTGCCATAGCACTTTCTTTCTCGCTAAGTTTGTTGTGTGTATTTACATCATCCATTCTTGGGGTTGCCCTTGGCGTTTGTTCGGCTTGGTCTGGAGGTCGAATTGAGCAAGGTCTGGACGTTATAGTGAATATTCTATTAGCGCTGCCAGGATTAGTTCTCGTTCTGCTGCTATCAGCCATTGCTCCAGGTTCATTTCTGGTGCTTTTTCTGGCCATTGCTCTAGTACAATGGGTGGAATATTATCGCGTCACCAGAGCAATCACCAAAACTCTGATTAGTAGCCCAGAAAGACAACTTTCAGCCATGATGGGCTTTGCAAAATGGTATCAGTTCAAACGTCATATTTGGCCAACGCTGTCACCTTCGGTCTTTACCATGGCCGCATTTGGAGGAGCCAATGCCATTTTGATGATGGCCTCTTTAGGTTTTGTGTCGGTCGGTATTCAGCCTCCCCTTGCCGAATTAGGATTAATGAGTGTTGAGCTCTTTCCTTATTATGTACAAGCTCCATGGGTATTAGCCCAGCCTCTTATTGTGGTGGCGCTGTTGGTCTTAGGTTTTCATCTTTTAGCAGGTACTCGCCGTGAATCCATTAATTCGTCTGACTGAACTCTCCATTAGTATTGGCGACGTCACACTGTTACAACCACTATCGCTTGAGTTGTATCAAGACCGTCCATTAACGATTCTTGGGCAAACCGGTTCAGGGAAAAGCCTTCTTGCACAAGCGATTATTGGGTTACTTCCTGAGTCGTTACAACAATTTGGCCAAGTTGAAGTTTTTACTCAGCAACACAGCAAAACAAGCTTGAGTAAATTGTGGGGACGACAAATGATTATGTTGCCACAAGAGCCATGGCGAGCCTTAGATCCATTAATGCCTAGCTATCAACAAGTATCGGAAGTGTATGAAGAGATACATACAAAATGCGCGGAAGATGCGTTTAATGCCTCGATTGCTGACCTCGAAAAAGTGGGATTAAAAGAGAGTGCATTTAAGCGTCCAGGCCAGCTTTCTGGCGGTATGGCACAACGTCTGGCGGTTACCGCTGCAACCGCCGGCGGAGCTAGACTTATTTTAGCGGATGAGCCGACCAAAGGTTTAGATTTCAGCCGTCGAAATGACATTATTCAATTGCTGCAACAGAGCTCTCAAGGGGGGGGATTACTGACCATCACTCATGACATTGAAGTTGCCCGTCAACTCGGTGGCGATATTATAGTCATGAAAGAGGGTGTGGTAGTTGAACAAGGTAGCGCTCAACAAATTCTAACTTCTGCAAAGCATCCATATACCAAAGCATTGATTGCGGCTGACCCTCGTCATTGGGATAAACTTAATCACACTCAGCCTTTAGGTAAGCCGATATTAGACGTTAGCAAACTGGCTATTGGTCGCAACCACCAGCCTTTATCACACAGCATCAACTTAACTTTACATGCCGGTGAAGTGATGGGTGTTGTCGGAGACAGTGGCTGCGGTAAAAGCACCTTAGGCGATACTTTACTTGGGCTTTTACCTGCTTTGAGTGGCAACATCCACAAGTTAACACGTGGCGATAAACCTTACCAATGGCAAAAGCTATTTCAAGATCCACCTTCGGCTTTTACTGCCAGTGTCACCTTGGGGACATTGCTTGACGACCTGGTCAAACTGCATAAATTAGACCGAGCAAAAATCTCACCTCTCATGCAAAAGCTTAAATTAGATCCAGAATTATTAGAGAGGAAAAGTACCGCTGTTTCAGGAGGTGAACTGCAACGCTTTGCGATTTTACGCGCTTTGTTGCTAGAGCCCGTGTTTCTATTTGCCGATGAACCCACGTCTCGTCTTGATCCTATCATTGCCAAAGAAGTGACCGAGTTATTGGTCAACCTAGCAAAAGAACAAGGCTGTGCATTATTGATGGTCAGTCATGACCCCGAGCTTATTGCGAAACGATGTGACTCGGTGATTCAGCTTCATTAAATCTGCCTATTTAACGATGTTTCTTGCTTTAGTTATCGAATTCAAAAGTAAGAAACATCGTTCATCCATTCAAGCCTTAAAAGTATGATAAGTGCAAATTTCAAGACCTGACCCCGCAATGAGAGCCTGTTATTTTAGGGGGTCGTTGTCTGGGAGTGCTTTGTGCATCCATAGGGCTAGGCGTTTTTTGATGTTTGGGCCGTCTTGTTTGTCTTCTGGGAGAGGGGCGATTTGTTTTACGCCGACTAAGAATAGGTAGACAGATTGTACTTTTAAAGGCTGTGTCGAACTTGGCAAATCAAACCCTTGCATCTTTGCCATCTTAAAACCGACTTCTATTGCTTTTTTAACTAGCTTGTCTTCGTTATGGATCTTAGCGGTTTTTGACATAGTAAACTCATCCTTTGTATTGATTTAAGAATGAGTATACCAAACCAGAAAGCTTACACGTATATCTAGATCTCAAGTTAGGAAAGCACCCAAAAGTGTCATGCATACACAAATTATAGCGCCGGCACTAATTTCACTAATCCAATACGTCGAGTTTCAAAAATAAGCACAAGTAACAGCAATATACCGGTTACGCCAAGTCCAATGCCAATCCCGCCCCAAATGCCCGCTAGGCCGTAACTTTTCATCAAAAACCAAGCAGCAGGAAGACCAAATACCCAGTAGCCAATTGCCGTTATAATGGTAGGGACCACGACTATCTTCATGCCGCGCAGTAGGTTAATGGCAAGCAATTGCCATGCATCTACGACAAAGCACAACGCCACTACCCAGATGACAGAAACCAGCATATCGCTAAGCTCGTGACTGCTGCCACTATCGAGTTGGAATAAATTAGCAATCACTTCGGGCCAAATCGCAAAGGCACTGGCAATCACTAGGCTTAATATAGTGACTGCAATAAAGCTCTTACTGGCTATTTTCTTGATGCCCGCAAAGTTATTGGCGCCGTATTCTTTACCCACCAAAATGGCTGATGCTTGAGCAAAGCCAAAATTCACATTCCAAGTAAAGGATAAGCACTGCAACATAATTTGGTGTAACGCCAAAGATGCCACGCTGATACTTCCTGCCATCAAGGTGCCGCCATAAATCAACCCATGCTCTAGTAAAGCGGCTAACGCAATTGGGCTTCCCATGGCTAGCATAGGTAATAGCAGTTTTGCTGAGTATTCATCGGTATTTATCCAAGGAGAAAATCGCAGGTATTTATGTTGGCGAAATACCCAAAATCCGTAACCTAAAAGCACAATCCAAGCCGATAACGCGGTGCCATAACCTAGCCCGGCAATGCCCCACTGCAAATTAAAGGCCATGAAGTAACTAATGGGTACATTGATGAACACCGTAATAATAGACATGATCATCACAGAGCGTACATCACCAAAAGTGCTGGTTAATCCTCTGAGTACCAATAGCAATAAAGTAGGCAACATGGCCCATTTAAGCGCATTCAAATATTGCATTGCGACGGCAACTACTTCAGGTGATTGCTTCGCCTCGATTAACAATTGTGGCGCAAAATGAAAACTGAACGTGAGGGCGATGCTTAATAGTACAGAAAGCATGACCGCCCCTTTTACTGCAAAACGTATCTGCTGATGACCAAACTCCGGACGGGCAATACTTTGTCCATAAGCAATCGCAATTAGGTTGGCGACACAACCGACAATGCTTCCTGCCACAAGAAAAACAAACGAATACACCGAAGCACCCAGTCCACCAGCAGCCAAATCAGCGACACTAATGTGAGACATCATCCATACGTCGGTGAGCACCAATGCCATACCGATGAGTTGGGATAATGTAAGTGGCAACGCCAATTTTAAAATGTTTTTCATAATGACCTCATTGAATAGCTAGCCAAAGTAATGATTATTGAGCTAGCATTCAATTAACATTTACGCCTCTTGGCATTACTTGAAGTCATGTGAAGTTACAATGAAATCGTATCCAGACATTCCCTATTCTCACAACAGCCTAAAAATGTTTGAAAGTGTGGCAAGGCACTTAAGCTTTACCGAAGCCGCCAACGAGCAAAATGTCACGCAAAGTGCCGTCAGTCGCCAAATAAAGCAGTTGGAACAAGGGATTGGGGTTAACCTTATTATCCGCAAACATCGCAGTATCGAGTTGACGGCGCAAGGCAGTGAATTGTTTGCTGTATTGCAAAGAAACTATCAAAACATACAGACACTACTTGAGTCGTGGCGACCTGAGACACAAAAGCGCATCGTAATAAAAGCGGCGTTAAGTTATGCCACGCGATCCTTATTGCCTAAGATCCAGCAGTTACAAGAGCGTTACCCTGAGTATGAAATTGTGGTGATCCCAACCATTGAAGAAGACGAAGCGCTAAGCTCAACCGACTATGACCTATTGATCTTAAATTCACGCGTGCCTCATCGTTATAAAGATCGCAGCGATGTGCTCTTTTTAAGAGATGAGTATATGGCTCCAGTATGCTCACAAGAGTTATATGCCCATGACCCCAATTTTGATGCCCTACTGCGTTTGCCTCGCTTGCACCCTACCCTTGATCATCACGATTGGAAAACATGGCTCAGCACTGTTGGGCATCAAGATGCCATTAAGGTGCGCAATACCACCTTCTTTACCTTAGATCTGGCATTAAGTGCCTGCTTATCAGGACAAGGCGTCACCGTGACTGATTTACTGCTCATCTTGCCAGAGCTAGAACATGGCTATCTAGTTTGCCCTAACAAAGCACAAATTCAGCCCAGCGCTTGGCAATACTTTTGCCATTGCAGAAGCACGTCAACTATCGTCGCCGACATAAGCCAATGGATACAAAGTGAGACAAAGAAAGAGCTCGATACATTACAAAGGCTTAGCCATGATTTTGAATGGTATATGGTGCAGACTTAGCCCATAGAAAGGTGGGTTTTATCACAATAATAATTGAACGGGATATTTATGAGGTTAAAGTGAATATTCAGTCGCATTTTATAAATATCAATATCTTACTGAAATTAGAAAAGGCTTTTACAATGCGGAGGAAGGGGAATAAACAAAGATTTACACAATAAATAAGCTCTTGATCACATTTTTCAAATCAAGCGCTCATAAATACAATTTTCAGGGTTTCAACTTTACCTACAAACTGATTAACTTGCCACACCTAGAGCGTGAGTTAATTTTTATATAAGTGTACACTTTTGTTTACACTCTCTTTTTTAGCGCCTAGTTCTACACATAACAGATAATTTGGAGACATTGTGGCGACTGGAAATACAACCGCAGCCCCTCGTGATAACTGGGGTTCAAAACTTGGATTTGTAATGGCAGCAGCAGGTTCGGCTGTTGGTCTTGGTAATATTTGGAAATTCCCATACACAGCTGGTGAAAACGGTGGCGGTGCTTTTGTACTTATCTATCTTGCCTTTGTTATTGTGATTGGTTTTAGTGTCATGCTAACAGAATTTGCCATCGGTCGTCATACAAGTCGCTCTGTCGTAGGCTCTTTTAAATCTACGGATAAACGTTGGAGTTTTGTCGGTATTATCGGCGTGCTTAGTGGTCTATTAATCATGGGGTTTTACCCAGTTGTCGGCGGTTGGGCACTGGCCTACGTACCAAAGATAGCCACTGGCTTACTCGATACTCCAGAAGCCATCGGTGACAGCTTCGGCGGATTTATTTCTGATCCTGTGCAGCCACTACTATGGATGGCAGCTTACCTAGTCCTCAACATTGTGATTGTGAGTAAAGGCATTTCAGGTGGTATAGAAAAAGCAGGCAAGATCCTTATGCCTCTACTGTTCCTTATCCTTATCGTAGTTGCGGTTAAAGGGCTTACACTACCGGGCGCAAGTGCCGGTCTTGAGTTCCTGTTTAAACCTGATTTCAGCAAAGTAGACAGCCATGTTGTACTGGCCGCACTTGGTCAAGCCTTCTTCTCTCTATCTCTAGGTATGGGCGCGATGATTACTTATGGTAGCTACCTGAAGAAGAAAGAAAACCTAGTACAAACCACAGGTATGGTTGTTGGCATGGATACCGCAGTTGCATTACTGGCAGGTATCGCCATGTTCCCTGCAATGTTTGCCTTTAACATGGAACCGGCAGCAGGCCCAGGCCTAGTATTCGTTGTTGTGCCACAGCTATTTGCTGAAATGGGACACGTAGGTTTGCTATTTGCCCTGATGTTCTTTGTCGGCCTAACAGTAGCGGCACTGACCTCTTCTGTTTCACTACTTGAAGTTGTGGTTTCTTACCTTATTGAAGAAAAAGGCATGAAACGTGTAACAGCGGTACTTTCTGCAAGTTGCGTAATGGCTGTGATGTGTGTATTTGCGTCACTCTCTCTTGGTGGCATTGGACCAAAACTGTTCGATACAGGCGTGTTTGATATTTTCGACCTTCTGACTGATAAAGTATTCCTAGCGGTTGGCGGCATGTTTATCTGTATCTTTGCGGGCTGGCGTTTAAATCGTATCGATTTGGAAAAAGAAATCACCAACAATGGCAAAGTCTCTTTCCCTCTGTTTGGCCTTTGGTACAACCTAGTTAAATACGTGATTCCATTTGCGGTTGCCGTGGTAGCTTGTGCGGGCATATTGAGCGGATTTGAAAGCGGCAAAGGCGCTATCATGATTTTGGCTTTGGTTATTATCGGTAGCACGGCGCTGATTTCTAAGAAGCTTTAAGCTCTAGTCTAGTTAATGATCGCAATTTAAACCTCACGGTCAAATCATCGTGGCTTTGTGGTGCTGAATAAAAGGAGTTCATTATTGAACTCCTTTTTTGCGTTAGGTGTTTGTTTATCACTGCATTGGTTTTAAATAAGAGGGGCTGATTGGTTTTCCCCCCACCAACAAATACCCACAATCTCAATAAACAGATTTGCCTCATCCACAAAATTTGATACTTTAAACGGACTTCAGGGCGGGGTGAAACTCCCCACCGGTGGTAAAAGCCTAGCTTGAGCCCACGAGCGCCTTAGTCTCTACCTTTATAAGTAGCGATTAAGGGACAGCAGATCTGGTGTGAATCCAGAGCCGACGGTTATAGTCCGGATGAAAGAAGTGACACAATTGATTTAACCCAATGACGCCTAGTGATCCTCACTTAAGGCGGTTTTGTGTTTTGCGTAAACTCATCCACTAGCCTTATACCAATCACACTAAGTAAGTGATCAGAGCTAGCGCAGGAAAAATACTCGAGAACAAGGCAGAATTTTTCGATAAGTAGTTATTCTACAATCAAAAATTCTAACGCCGTTATCGAGCATTTTAACAAGCTAGAATGACCAGTTATTTAGT